>PLDK01000014.1:1795-5037 GCA_003135135.1 Deltaproteobacteria bacterium | reverse complement strand
GGCCGCAGCCGCAAAACAGACCGCAGCGAGCAAGTGAAGCGGGAGCCGATTCCGCGAGGTAGTGTTACTATGCAAGTATCGTCCAAGCCAAAAACTCAATTGCGCTCCAAGATAGGCAGGGTCGCGACGGCTGTCGCGTTTGCCCTCGTGATCTGCAGCTTCGGGGTCGGGCCGGCTCNNGCGCCGGATTACTACGTGGCGCCCGAGCCGTATTACTATGGGGATGAGCCGCAGTACGTCGCGCCGCCGCCCCAGGGCATCTCCCTCTTTTTCGGACTTTGATAGCCGGACCCTCTCATCGGTAGTGTCCTAATGTGAAATTAGGACACTACCTTAGCGAAAAGCGAGAAGTGCTATCGATCAGATGCGTTGAACCGCGCCGCGCAGCCTCGGCGAGAAGCCAGGGATCGGCATTGTGGCGACTGGTGACCGTCATCGCGAACTGATCCGCCAGTCGCCGTCACCCAGCAGTTCGAGCATCTTGTGATGGTATCGGGACAACCTCCGGCGGTCGCCCACGCTCACCACGTTTATCTTAGCCGACGCGAGACAGTCGTAGAGGAACTCTTCGTTGCCCGCGTCCAGGGCGCTGGTAGCTTCATCCAGAAATGCGTACTCGGGGTGATTGAATAGCAGCCGCGCAAAGGCGATTTGCTGCTGTTCGCCGAGCGAGAGAAGGTCGTCCCACTTGACCTCCGCGTCGAAGCCGCCAAGCCGCTCGGGCAAATCTTTGAGGTTGACGAGCTTGAGAATTGCCAGGAGTTCATCGTCGGTCACTTGGCCCGCGTGCGGATAGCAGAGCTGGTCGCGCAGTGAGCCGAGAATCATGTAAGGCCGCTGCGGCAGAAATATCATAGCGGAGAGCGCAGGCCGAATGATGCGCCCGCTACCCGAGCGCCACAGTCCCGCCACCGCCCGCAGCATCGAGGTCTTGCCAACCCCGCTTTCACCGACAATCAACAGACCCTCACCGGCGGCGACTTCGAATGACATCGCGCGCGCCAGGGTCTTGCGGTTGTCCGGAGTTTTGAGCGTAAGCTGCTCGACTGCTAAGCGCGGTGCCTCGACGGTTTCGATTTGCGTCTCGATATCCGGATGGATCGCTTTGGCAGAAACGACCTCCGCCGTCGCTTGCGCAAGCTGCCCTTTTTCGGCCACCTCGAGGTATCCGCCGAGCCGCTCGACCACCGCCGCAAAATTACTCAACGAATTGAATTGATCGATAATTATCGACAACGAGGTGCGCAGCGTGATGAATGCGCCGCTGGCCTGGGTGATCTTTCCGAACTCGATTTTGCCGGCGAAAAAAGCTGGCGCGAGAATGAAATAGGGCAGTAGCGGCAGTAGGAAATCGTATGCATAAGTGAAGAACGCCAGGTTCCTTTGCCACGAGATAAGCAGATTGAAGTTTTTTATCGCTGCGTGCAGACGCTCCAGCAACTCGCCTTGTTCGCGCCGTTCGCCGCCGTAAAGCGCGATCGCTTCCGCGTTATCCCTCAAGCCCACCAGGGCGTAACGAAAATCCGCCTCGCGCCGCCGCTGTGCGAAATTAATTCCGATTAGCGGCCGGCCGATAACGATGGTCAGGAGCGAGCCCCCGCCTATGCAAACTGCAAGCACACCGACCAGCATCGGGGAGATCAGCCATAGCACGACCAGAAATGACGCTGCGGTAACCAGTCCCTGCAAAACCTGCATCACAAACCCCACCGTGAAGTTGGCGAAGGTTAGGAGATCCTCACTCACTCTCTGGTCGGGATTGTCGATGCTCGGGTCGGAGCTGATTCGGTAAAAGGCGCGATCGTGGAAGCTCTTCCCCAGGAACTCCTCGGTCAGCCACTGCCGCCAGTTGATCATCAATCTTGCGGCCACGTATGCGTCGAGAGCGACGATCGGCGCCGCCACCACGTTGTAGATGATTACGAGCAGTATCTTATGAGAAAAAACTGGCGCGTTTCTCTCCGCCAGCGCCGTCATCAGGTCGCGGTTTACGTAGCTGAACACGACGTTGCCGACCTTGATGGAACCGCTCAAAAGAATGGTGAGGGCTAACAATCCGTACGCGACAAATTTTTGGTCGGATACCCAGTAGGGCTTGGCCAGCCGCCATAGCCTGCTCCAAAACAACCGGTCGAATCTGTTCATCGTTCTCCCTCTGGGAGCTGCATATACCTGCCTACGCCGCTGCGCGGCACTTCGCCCGGAACTGCGCTACTTTTTATCGGCCGAAAAGCTCCGAGTGAAGCCGTTCCTGCTGGTTGCGCTCACTTGCCTCCGCTGCCGCTGATTCGGGCTAGGTCGCTGTCGGCACAGGACTCTCGATTATCAATCATGGCGATCAAATCGGTGAGGCGCTTCTCCTGCTGCTGACTGGTGGAGCAAAGCGCATATCCATTTAGTAACCCGCTTGGTTTGCTGAAGTCCTGGCCGAGCATCTTATACATTCAGGGTTCCCTTCGTGAAGATAGTGTTCCAGCTGCGGTTCGAAAGCGTTGCCTTTTCGCCGCGCCAGGCACTGATAAAGCTTTTCTGTGGGAGCGCCGGGACAATGGCCACTCAAGCTCGCAAACATGCTGAGAGCTTCCGGCTAATTCATGCCATCAAAAGCCGAATGGCGCCTGGTAGCGCCCTCATGGCTTCAGAGTGCGACCTCGATATAGGTAGCGGCCATCCTGGTTTCGACCCGATGGTTCAAATCCATTTCTTGCGAACCAGCCATACCTTCACCAGCTGAGTCAGCACGACATATAACAACAGCGTAAGCAGCAGCAGCGGCCAGTAGTGGAATGGAAGAGGCACCAGGCCCAGCCACGGCCCTATCGGCGAAGACGGTAGCCATACCCCGACTAACATTATTGCCGCGGAAGTCATGATCAGCTGCCAACTGGCACGGCTCTGGATGAACGGCACCTTATTGGTTCGGATGACATGGATAATCAGGGTCTGAGTTAGCAGTGACTCAACGAACCATCCTGTCTGGAACAAAGCCGCCGCATAAGTTGAGTCCGGATTGGCAACGCTCGCGTGGGCGAAACGGGCGGCCAACTCCGGTGGTGGTAGGAGTCCTAGATTGTTGCACTTAAAGATGAACCACATCATCAGATAGGTCGTATAGTCGAAAACCGAACTGCATGGCCCTATGAAGAGAATGAATCTGGCGATCTCGCTCATCGACCAAGGACGCGGCTTCTCGACTTGCTCGGGATCGACCTCATCCGTCGGGATCGGCACTTGTGAGAAAT
>PLDK01000014.1:1150-1772 GCA_003135135.1 Deltaproteobacteria bacterium | reverse complement strand
GCGCCGGCGCATCGTTGATGCCATCGCCCACAAACCCGACCACCCGTCCTACGCTCTGCAGCGCCCTTATGATTCGCCGCTTATCGAACGGCGAGAGGCGAACAAACAAGATGGTTCTTTCCGCCGCCGCTGCCAACTCAGCATCGTTCATGTTCTCAATCGCTGCGCCCGTCAGCACGTGGTCAATATGGAGCCCGACTTCACCGCATATCTTCCGTGATACCAGTTCATTGTCACCGGTTAGGACTTTGATCGTGACGCCGTGTTTCTTCAGGGCCGCGATCGCCGGGGCCGCGGTATCTTTGGGCGGATCGAGGAATGCGATGTACCCTTTCAGGATCATCCTTTCCTCGTCCTCTTTGCTATAGACGGGCTTGGGCTCACAATCGCGATAGGCGATAGCCAGTACGCGGAAGCCGTCAGCCGATAGCTGGTCGTATTCTTCCTTGAGATCTTCCAGAATGACTGGATCCATTGGGTAGGTCTCACCCTCGATCTCGAACTGCGTGCAACGGCTGAAGACCGACTCCGGCGCTCCTTTGCAGATCAAACGATGAGCTCCTGCGGGATTGGCCACCACCACGGACATCATTTTACGGCTGAAGTCGAAAGGGAGTTCGTC
>PLDK01000014.1:0-1111 GCA_003135135.1 Deltaproteobacteria bacterium | reverse complement strand
GAGCCGCTTGACGATCACCTTTTTGCGCGACATCAGCATCGCGCCTCTGGACAGGCACACGCTGACGATCATCGGGAGCATTTCAGGGGTGAGGCCGACCGCGACGGCAAGCGCGAACAGAAAAGCTTCGCCCCATCGATGCTTGCTTAAGCCATTGATCAGGAAGACCAGCGGCACCATCACCGCCATNNCGACGCTGGTGCCCAGGAAACACACGTTCTTGAGTTCCAGTGGCGACTTCTTATCGGATGCCTCGGGAAGATCGAACTTCTCAACCGGGAACGATTCGCCGGTCAAGCTGGCTTGAATGAGGAAGAGGTCCTTGCACGACAGGACGCGGATGTCAGCCGGAATCATGTCACCCGCGGAAAGCCTTATGACATCGCCGGGAACCAGCTCCGCCAGCGGAATCTCCCGCGCGCTACCCGCCCGCACCACGGTTGCGGTGACCCGAATCATCGCCTTGAGCTTCGCGGCGGCCGTGTCCGCGCGCGCTTCCTGAATGAACCGCAGAGAAACCCCCAGCACCACCATAATAACCATCAAGCCGCCGCCGACCAGGTCGGATGCGCTCTCGGCTGTCGCGAAAGAGATCACTGCAAGAACTACCAGCAGGATCACCAGGGGATTCAGACAAGCTCTTAACAGCAGTGTTAGCCGCGTGAACCTGCGCTCACGAGCTACAACGTTCGGGCCGAACACCTCGATCCGGTGGATAGCCTCCTCTTCGGACAGCCCGTCCGGGCCGCTCTGAAGCTCAGCAAGCGCCTGATCCGCTGGAAGCGAGGCCGTTCTAAACAGTTTGGGCGAAAACTCGGCCAACCCCTTGTCGCGCTTGGCGGCTGGGGTGATGTTCTTGGGTAGAACCGAGCTGGGGAAAGTGGCCATGTCTATCTCCACGCAAGCCGTTCGAGTGTTATACTAAGTCAAATTCACTCATTACAATTCCCAGTGGAGTCTTATGCCGAAGACGGACACCGGCCCGCGATCGCGATTGAATCCGGGGTTGCTGATGAACTCGTAATCCACTGCCGCATGGACAGTTTTCCAGATTAGGAAATCATAATAGGTTTCCAGAACTTTCTCGCTGCCGTAAGTCAGCGCGCCGTCG
>PLDK01000027.1 GCA_003135135.1 Deltaproteobacteria bacterium | reverse complement strand
CGCTGGAGATTCTGGCCGCCGTCTCCATCCTTCGCGAACATTTGCCCGCGCTGAAACTCCGCGTTATCAATGTCGTCGATCTAATGAAGCTACAGCCTAGCACGGAGCACCCGCACGGGCTGAGCGATAAGGATTATGACTCGCTCTTCACCACAGACAAGCACATCATCTTTGGCTTTCATGGATACCCCTGGCTGGTCCACCGCCTGGCCTACCGCCGCACCAATCGCAACTTACACGTTAGGGGCTACAAGGAAGAGGGCACCATCACGACCGCCTTTGACATAAGGGTGCAAAATGACCTTGACCGATTTCACTTAGTGCAAGACGTGGTGGACCGCCTGCCGCATCTGGGCGCCAAGGGGGCGTATCTGAAGCAGATGATGCAGGACAAGCTCATCGAGCACAAACAGTACATCGGCAAGCACGGCCAGGACTTACCGGAAATCCGTAACTGGAAGTGGAAATAGCCGCGGCTCAACGACATAGGATCGCGAAGGCAGGATATTAATGAATAAACTGAAGCATAGTCACCACCTACACGAAAGTCCGGATGGCGAAAGTGTTCCTCATGGTTTCCATCGTCCGTACTGGAAACATGCACATCATGATTGGCGTCTGTGGGTCGCCGTGAGTTTGATGCTTGTAGCGCTGCTTACCTATGTGATGACGGGCGACTTGGCGTGGTGGCCTCGCAGTCAACCGCAGCAGCCGCTTTCAGGCACCGTCGAGAAATAGCAAAGCCCTGGACTTTCACAACCGCCTGTTCATCAACTTTTGAGCTCGCGATTAAGGTCAGTCGGCATTGTATCGAAGGCATTTGGCAAAAGTTAACAGATGGCTACTGAGAAGAGTTCTCCAGAAGCTGCGAAGACTTTAAACGATTCACAGGACTCCGCACAAAACGGGTCCAAAGCAAGTGCTGCCAAGTCCAATGAGTTGAAGCCCGGCGCGAAGGTCGGGCTCGGCAAAATTGACCCGGCATTCAAACGCAAGCACGAATCGAAGGACAGCGCGACGCGAGAGATCTAGAAGCATGTCGAGCGCATGGTGGGGCGACTAGGACTCTGCATCAACACTGCCCACAATCATTGCTGAGACGGAGCAAGCTTCCCTTTCTCATAGCCTTGACGCCAGACTTTGGAAACATCATTCCCATGGAAGGGTTTTCCAGAAAACGGTGATTCAGATGTGTATATCGCCACAAAGAAGTTGGAAGCTTTGGGGTCTCCTAATTGATAAGCGTCCAGGAAGGTTGAGTAGGCGAAGTTCGTTATAGGTCCGGACAACGCTGCGAAGTCGATTCTTTTGGTCTGCTCGAACAAGTAAATGCCGTATCGGTCCGAAACCAATGGAATGTGGGAAGCGCGATATGATTGCAGGACACGTATCTGTTTGATTCCCGAATCACTCCCGGACTCCACGTAGCCCGTGCCGCGGAGCAGATCACCGGGAATGTTTCCCGCGATCCAATGCCGCACGGGAGCATTCTCTCCCGGAAAAACCGGGTCTGGCCAGGATCCGTTGGCATTCCCATCGAGGTCGAGCATCATCAGGGTATAGAATTTTGTCGCATCGGCTCCGTTCCATCGGACCACGGGAGCGGTGGGTATGTCCGATTGGAGAAAGAGATTTCCGCAACTCACCGCTCCTGCATAGTGGCGGTCTTTCACCGCGAACGTCACCTCCAATTGCGGCTCCGAGCACCCGTAGCTCAACGCTCTCGCAGAAGCGAGATCAGGGATTCCCATCAGCACGCAAAAGATTAGCGACGCGAGTAGCGCTATTTGCTTATTCATCTGACTTACAGCCAGGCTCCGGCGCGATCTCGCCTAGCGCACGGACAGTAACGAGGCCGGGCCCCTCAGTCTTGGCAAGGAACATATTCATCGTCACGTGGTGGTTCTTACCGATCGTTACTACCCCTGTGGGTGATTGGATCACCAGCCCTTCCAGCGCGTTGATCATTGCTTCTTTGTCGACTTTACCGGCCTTCTCGAGTGCCGCCTTCATCGCAATCAGGGCGTCGTAGTGCGTCATCACGTAGTTCGAGACCGTAGCATCAGCGCCGGCTTCGGCCTTGACCTTGGCGACAAACGCCTTGACCGATGGTATGTCGCTCGAGGCGACGAACGGCACGACAACGAACATGTTCTGACCCTTGCCACCGAAGGCGGGGAGGTCGGTCTCAGACAAGCCGAGGAAGGCGACAGTGATGTCATTCAGAAGTCCCAGGTCATGCGCTTGCGGGATGAAGCTTAAGCCATCGCCCTTGAGCGCGAACAACAGAACCTTCGCCTTCGTCGCGGCTATCCGTCCGATCAGAGGGGTGAAATCCGTTTCCTTTCCATTGGTGAACTCCTTGCCAAGAATGTGGCCGCCGAGCCCCAGGATGATCGGCTGTGCATCCTCGAACATCTTATGCGGCCACGCATGGTCGGCTCCAAGCATGTAGTAGGTGTTGCCGAAGGTCTGGTTCATATAGGGCAGCAGCTGGGCGAGCTCCTGATTGGGAACGCTGCTGAACGAGAAAATATAGTGACTGCATGCGCCTCCCTCGTAGTTGGTGGCATAGAGCAGCGGCGTTTTCGTGCGCTCGATCGTAGGCTTGATTGCATTTAAGTTTCTTGAGGTGATCGGCCCGACCACGGCGAGCACGCCGTCGCGCTCGATCAGCTTGCGCGTCACCTTCACCGCTACTGCCGGATCGGTTTGGTCGTCTTCGTAAATGACCTCCAGCGGCCGGCCGAGGATGCCGCCGCCGGCGTTTATTTCCTTCGTGGCGAGATCAAGGCCGAGCTTTGCTTGTATCCCGTAAAGCTCTACGCCTCCCGAGAACGGCAGCACCGCGCCGAGCTTGATCGAGTCGGCGGCCATTGCACTTGTTGATTGCGCCGGCCCGGCGCAACAAATCAGCAATGCAAGCGACAAAATACAGACGGATTTAAGTAGATCTCGTCTCATGTGGCTATCTCTCCATGTTTCTCGTCGATGATCGTCTCGATCTTGGAGCGAATCCACTGCCGCATCAACTCCTCGGCGCATCCTCAATCGCTCCAAATCTCTCCAACTTGATTGTGACGAGCCGGTGCAGTACTTAGAGGTTACGCGTCACGCGACTGAAGGCCGGCGTCGACTTACCGCCGGCAGTCAAAACCCGACAAGAAGTCGCTGCTCGACACGTCCGTATGGGGAAATTGCGTGGACTTAAACACCATCGGGGAGATTGCGCGTCCGAATCCTGTGGACGGAACGATCGATTGGCGCGAGGGAGATGCATGGCTCGCGGGAGGCACTTGGCTGTTCTCCGAGCCGCAGCCGCATCTGCGCCGTCTGATCGATCTGCATGGCCTCGGCTGGCAGCCGTTGACCATCAGTGAACAAGGCCTCGAGATAGCCGCCACTTGCCAGATTGCCAAGCTCGTCGCCTTGACCGCACCGGCGGATTGGACCGCCGCGCCATTGATTGGTGAATGCTGCCGCTCGTTCCTTTCGTCTTTCAAAATCTGGAACACAGCCACCGTTGGCGGCAACGTCTGCATGTCGTTGCCGGCGGGTCCGATGATTTCGCTGACGGTCGCGCTCGAGGGCATTTGCAGAATCCTGAATCGCGATGGCGGCGAGCGTCGCGTGGCGGTCGAGGATTTCGTCACCGGCAACCATAAGAATGTGTTGCAGCCGGGCGATTTGCTCAGAAGTATCGACCTGCCCGCCTCCGCTCTGCGCAAGCGAACCTGCTTCCGCCGAATATCGCTGACTCACTTGGGGCGATCGACCGCGTTGCTGGCCGGCACGCTGGACCCGCAGGACGGGGTCTTCATGCTGACAGTTTCCGCTTCGACCGAGCGGCCGCATCGCCTCAAGTTTCCGAAACTTCCCGACGCGGACGGTCTGCGCGCCCGGCTCGAGCGTGAAATTCCAAAGTTCTTTGACGACGTTCATGGAACGCCGGAATATCGGAAGCACATGACCTTTTATTTCGCGGAAGAGATTCGGCACGAACTCTCGAACAAGGTGCAGCCGTGAGTTACCTCGTCAACGGCAAAACTTTCTCCGAAGAGCCACGGCCCGGCCAGTGCCTGCGAACTTTCCTGCGTGAGATGGGATGGTTCGGAGTCAAAAAAGGTTGCGACGCCGGCGACTGCGGCGCATGCACGGTGTGGCTCGACGGCGTCCCCGTTCATAGCTGCCTGATCCCGGCCTTTCGCGCCGACAGCCACCAGGTGACCACTATCGAGGGCCTCGCGCAGAACGGGGAACTGCATCCGATGCAACAGGCGTTCATGCAAGCCGCGGGTTTCCAGTGCGGTTTCTGCACGGCCGGCATGATCATGACTGCCGCGAGCCTGCGCGAAGAAGACATCAAGGACCTGCCGCGCTCGCTCAAGGGCAATCTTTGCCGATGCACTGGTTATCACTCGATCGAAAACGCGATCCACGGCGTCAAATCCGTCGAGGAAGACCAGCCCGGCAAGTCTTGCGGCGCGGACTTGCTGGCGCCAGCCGCGGAAGCGATCGTCACCGGCAAGGTCCGTTACACCCTCGACACCGCGATCGACGGCCTGCTGCATCTGAAACTGCTGAGGTCGCCGCACGCCCACGCGCGCATTGTGGCGATTCGCAAGGATGCCGCCCTGGCCATTGCGGGCGTACGCGGGGTGTACACGTGGGAGGACGTGCCGCGGCTCCTGTTCACCTCCGCCACTCACGACGACTATCACGTCGATCCCAATGACACGTACATCCTCGACAACGTGGTGCGTTTCGTCGGCCAGCGGGTCGCCGCCGTCGTAGCGGAAAGCGAGGCGGCGGCGGAAGAGGGATGCCGCAAGATCGAGATCGATTACGAGCTGCTGCCCGCGGTTTTCGATCCGGAAGAAGCGATGAGCAAGGGCGCGCCCGTCATCCACGACAAGGGCGCGGAGTCCCGCATCCGGCGCCCCGGGCAAAATATCCTGCTCGAAATTCACGGCAACGTCGGCGACGTCGAGGCGGGATTCAAAGCGGCCGACGTGATCCACGAGGGCACTTACACCACGCATCGCGTCCAGCACGCGCATCTTGAAACGCACGGCTCGATCACGTGGCTCGACAAGGATCGGCTCAACGTCCGCACCAGCAGCCAGACGCCGCACATCACCAAGCAGAAGCTCTGCTACCTTTTCAATCTCATGCCCGACAGCGTTCGCGTCTTTTGCGAACGCGTGGGCGGCGGATTCGGCGGCAAGCAAGAAGTGCTGACCGAAGACATCTGCGCGTTCGCCACTTTGAAGACCGGCCGTCCGGTCATGCTCGAGTTCACCCGCGAAGAGGAATTTATCGCCGCGACCACGCGCCATCCGATGAGCGTCAAGATGAAAGTCGGGGCGCGACGCGACGGCACTCTGACGGCGATGGAGTTGCGGGTCGTTTCCAACACCGGCGCCTACGGCAATCACGGCGGCGAAACCCTGTATGCCGCCTGCGGCGAAGCGGTCGCCGTGTACCGCTGCCCCAACAAGAAAGTCGATGGCTACACCGTTTACACCAACATGGTGCCGGCCGGCGCGATCCGCGGCTACGGAATGACGCAGACGATTTTCGCGGTCGAGTCCGCGATGGACGAACTGGCGCGCAGCCTGAAGATGGACCCGTACGAATTTCGCCGCCTCAACGTGGTCAAGCCCGACGACCCGATGATTGCCGAGAGCAATGCCGCGACTGACACCGAGTTTGGCAGCTACGGCCTCGACCAGTGTATCGACCTCGTGCAGGCCGCCATGACGCGCGGCAACGGCGTCAAGCGTCCGGCCGCCGCCGACTGGCTCGAAGGCCGTGGCATGGCGATTTCCATGCATGGCGCGGTGCCGCCGACGGAGCATCGTTCGGAGGCGCGGCTCGGCCTTGGCGCAGACGGCAATTATCACCTCGCGATCGGCACCGCCGAGTTCGGCAATGGGACCACGACGGTTCATCGGCAAATCGTGTCCAGCGTACTCAACAGCACCGCCTCGCGCGTGCGGGTCATCCAATCCGACACCGATAGCACCGGCTACGACACGGGAGCGTTCGCCAGCGCAGGCACGGTCGTGGCTGGAAACGCGGCGCGGATGGCGGCCGAAGCGCTGCGCGACCGGATGTTGAACTTCGCCTCGAAAAATTATTCCGTCGGCCGTGACGCCTGCCGCCTCGAGCACGACGCCATCTTCTACAACGACACGCGCGTTGCGCTGACGGATTTGTTCGCGGCGTCGCGCAAGGCTGGACGTCCGCTGGAAGTTGTCCGCAAGGCTTACGGAACTCCGCGCAGCGTCACATTCCAGGTGCAGGGTTTTCGCATCGCGGTCAATCGCATCACCGGCGAAATCGTCATCCTGCAGAGTGTTCACGGCGCCGACGGCGGCGTGATCATCAATCCGATGCAATGTCGGGCGCAGATCGATGGGGCAGTCGCACAGGGGGTTGGCTGGACGCTCCAGGAAAAGATGGTCTTCGATGACAGCGGACGCATGATCAATCCGAGCTTTCGCAACTACCGCATTCCGGCTTATGCCGACGCCCTGGAACGTACCGAGATCTTTTTCGCCGACACGCACGACGCGTTCGGTCCACTCGGCGCCAAGTCCATGAGCGAAGCGCCGATCTATCCGATCGCGCCGGCACTGGCCAACGCGCTGACTGACGCCACCGGCATCCGCTTCCACGACTCGTCGCTGACGCCCGATCGGATTTACCGGCGCATTTTCGAGAGCAGCCAGAACAAAGGCGCATGAGCGTCAGATGAAGCGCTCTCTCAGCCGGCAGGTGCTCGCCACGGCGGGGATGCTATGCGCGATCAGCTTCCTGTCTTCTTTGCCGCGTGACGCATCCGGCGCCGACGCTGTCCCGCAGCCTGTTTCGTCATCGAGCCCGGCCGCATCAAGTACGCCGTCATCGTCGATCGCGGGGGCGCTCTCCAGCGATACGGTCCAGCCGATCAGCGCAAACCCCGGCGCCGCCAACATCATTCCCGGAACGGGTTTGCTGGGCCGGCTGATCGGACTCGACAATATTCCTGGAGTTCGCGTCGGCGGCTTGTGGATCGGCAACGCGGACTATCTGTTCACCGGCGGAGTGAAGCCGCGGACGTGGAGCTTCGACAGCCTGCTGCTGCTGAACCTGAACGTGGACGCCGAGAAGCTGGCGGCCATTTCCGGCGGCTCGCTCGACGCGGAATTGCTCCAGTTCAACGGCGAGGCCGCGAACGAAAAAGCTGGCGTCGTCACTGGATACGACGGGCTGACGGGACCGAAACCGCTGGTTCGCACCCAACTGTACGAACTCTGGTGGCGGCAGAGCCTGTTCGCCGACAAGATCGTGATTCGAGTCGGCAAGACGGTGCCGACCTATGACTTCAACAACGTGTCGCGCGCTGTTCCCACCGCAGATGCCAGTCTCCAAATCCCGGCGGTCACGGGACTCATCTACACGGCTATCTTCAAGAACCCGACGCTGATTGGTGCGGCGCCGGGATACTACAATTCTGCGTATGGAATAACCGCGAACCTCGCGCCGACCAGAAATTTCTATCTCACCTACGCATTTTATGACGGCGCTTTGGCTAGACGCATAGAGACAGGACTGCGCGAGGACCCGGTCTTCGATGGACACTATTTCACGATCGGCGAGGCTGGCTACGTCTGGAGTCTCACCGATCAAAAACTAATTGGGAATTTGGCCGCGGGTGGATGGGCTCAAACAGGCGAGCTATACGGTCCCAACACCATGCAGAGCGGAGCCGAAGGGTTATATACGTTTGGCTCGCAGCGTCTGTGGAGACAAAACGCCGGCGTGGACAACAGCGGTGTCTCGGGCTTCTTCCAGTTCGGCATCAACGACTCGCGCACGATGCTCGCGAACAAATTCTTCGGCACTGGGTTTACCGGCTTCGGCCTGATACCCCATCGGCCGGTGGATTCAATCGGCACGGGGCTGGCCTGGTCGTGGCTGAATCGGCGATACGGCTTTCGCAGCAACGAGGCCATCCTCCAGGCGTACTACCAGATGCATCTGATAGGCGCCTCTTTCCTGGAGCCCGTGCTCAGCTACATTCCCAATCCTGGCGAGAGTCCGCACACGCAGGGCGCGGTCGCGATGACGGCGCAGCTCACGGTCCTGTTCTAGGCTCGACGGCTACTTGATATCTTCGATGGTTGCGGGCCCTTCGCCCTGGCTCGGATCGATCCTGAAAGGCCATTCGGTCGAATGGAACGGCACCGCTGGCGGCAGGAACACGGGAATGCCGTACTTCTTATCCTCGGCCTGTATCGCTTTGCGGCCATCGCCGCCCATCAGCTCGTAGTCCATGAGATAGTAGCTGCCGAAGAACACCTGGCCGACCGAGCGATCGGCAACGGTGCGAATGAGCACGTCGAGCATTTGCTCGGGAGTGGTAACGAACGCCGACGTCTCGAACAGAAACAGGCGCGTGTTCATCGCGTCCTTGCCGAAGAATTGGGCGAGCACGCTGAATAGGACGTTGTTCTGGCGCGCCACATAGAGTGTATTGCTGACCCCGTAAGTCTTATCCCAATCCGGGCCGAGCATCTCTTTCCAGTCCTTGACCACCTTCATCCAATGCTCAACCTGCGTCGTCGCCCCCAGCCAAACATCCTTCGCGAGGTAAGGTTTCACTTCCTGGGCGTACTGCTGGATGTCGGCGAAAGTGTAGCTGCCTTTGCTGAGGCATAGGTCCATGAACTTGAGATTGCCCTTGAGGATTTTGCGCTGGTTCTCGCGCGCGTCGGCGCTTAAGTCGATCGCGTCAAGACTGTCGAGCGCGGTCTGGTTCGAAGCACGAAAGGCGCGCATCTGCCCCATCCACGATTGATCGGAAACGGTACCGAGCTGAGAAGCGGCAAGCTCGAACACCGCCAGGGCCGAATGCCCCACGGATTTGTAAACCTGATAGCGAATCGGGACCTGCGGAGCCTCCAACGGCGCCTTGCCGGGCCGGTAGAGCGTGAGCTTCCCGCCCTGATTGCTGAACAGGGCCATGATCACGGGATGCTGTGCGAGAAAATTTTTCTGAAACTTCGCCTGCGCGTCGTCGTACAGGCCAAACATCGCGATGTCGAGGGCGAGCACATTCTGTTCGGCGACCTGGGATTTGGCCGCGGGCGCGCCGTTGCCAACGATCACGTTCATGTAATCGGGCAAGCTTTGATCGGACGCGCTTTGGGCGTTGGCGCGGCAGCCGATTGCGAAGCTGACAATCAGTGTTACGGCGAACGCGGCGGAAAGACGAAATTTAGATTTGCGCATCAACATTCATACCTAGAAACGGGCAAATCTTCAACCAATCGCCGGATGAAAGCTGCCACGCACCGAAAAATTCAACAATCGGTCACACGGCCTGAAATATGAGGACAAACAAGACGAGGCCGGCTGCGACGGTAAATAGCCCGAGCGCCTCGTTCTTCCAATCGCGAACGGGCGCGAGCCAGAAATTGAGAAATTGGCTCACCCGCGGCATGACCAGCCATGTAAGCAATGCGACGGAAAGAATATTGCCGATCAGCATCTGAACCGCGAACGACAAGTTATGCATCAGCGGATTAAGAAAGCTCAGCACCATGACCGTGGGATAGAGCGCGAACAATACCGCCAGCGCCTGCTTCCATGACGGCGGTCCGCTGACCGTCGCGGCGCGCCCGCGATTGAGCGCAAACCATCCTTCGAGGCCCGTCACCCGATGCGCATGCATGCTTTCGACGATCGGCTCGAGTTCCTTGAGCAGCGCTTGCCGCTCTTTCGACTCCATCCAATGAGTGAGATGGTCAACTGAATCGTAACGGACGATGTCCACCCACTCATTCTGAAACGTGCCGTGCGGCTTGAAAAACTCGCTCGCGAGATAGCCGGGGAAATGCGCCTGCGCATCGATCGCCTTGCGCCGCCACGCCAGGTAGTCCTCCACTTTGTCCTTGGGGACGCGATGCGTAAAAACCATCGCGACCGGCGGTTCAGCGTCATCGTCGCTGGCAAGCAGCAACGTGTGCGAGGGCTCCGAGAGACAGGCCTCGATTCGCGCCGTAAGTTGCGCGCGCTCCGGACTGTCGAGCCATCGCTTCATCGCCTGGTTGGATTCGAGACGGAAAATCGCCACCCACTCCGCCTGCAGACCGGGAATCGGGCTAAGTACTTCCGTGCCGACGAAGCCAGCGAACTTCCGAGCCGCTTCGGTAATGGCAGTCTGCGCGTCGAAGTATTCGTCGGCCTTGTCAGCGCGCACCAGATGAGATGCGATCGCGGTGGCCGGCTGGGGAGCGTGCGCTTCGCGCGATTCAGTGGAGTCATCATTCATAGAAGCCCCCGATTGGTGCCGCTGGTGCTCTCATGCATCCAGTTATGGCAGATACCCAAGCCCGAGACCGCAAACTATCGCGATTGAGCGATCATTTCGCAAGACTACCTCGAGAGGGGAAGTGGATTCGAACTTCCAGTTTTTCTCATTCAACGGGAAGCATCACCGTCGTCAGCGGGTGAACCGGGGCGAAACCGCGGTGAACTCCTGGCGTCTTACATAGAGAGCGCCTTGCGCTTATCATTATTGTTCGACAAGGAGCATGAAGTACGTGCCCGAAGAATCAACCAGTACCCCGAGTCAGAATGACGACGCGCTGGGCCGGCTCGAGCGACGCATCGAAAGCCTCGAGTTCGCGGCGCAGCGGGAAAATCGATGGTGGCGAGGCGGCTTGATTGCGGCACTCGTCCTGGTGGCGCTATCGATTTTGATAGCGGGCCATCACCGACATCATCACCCGCCGCCGATGACGGGAATGCGAGGCTGCGAAGGGCAGCGCATGATGCCCTATGGCCCACCCCCGCCCCCTTACTCGGGTTATGGTCCCGGCGGCGGCTACTATGGGCCTCCCGAGGTTTGGCACTATCGCCAATGGAATGGCCCGGGCCCCGAGGCTCAACCGCCTGCGCCCAAGGGCTGATTCTCACTAAGGACCGCGGCCTCGCGACGCCGCGGTCCTTGCGTGCTTCGGCTTGACCTCGCGTTTGTGAACCGAAATGCTCGCGTTCTTCCATCGCAGTCCGACCGGCAGACCAACGTCGCCTTCGAGAAGGTCGCGCGCCAGGGATGAAAGCCGGACCCGAGTTGCGCTGGTCGGCATCAACGTGCCACGCAGAAACAGGCTCTTCTATGTGCTATTCGTGAGCGTCGTCGCTCTCACTTCGGCGTGTGATCAACGGCAGACGCTCAAGCTTCGGTATCTGCGCGGTTTTGTTCCCGGCACGCGAAACGCTTTTGAACCCGCAAGGATAGCGATCACTCCGCCTGGCGGGCTCGCAGCGGCCGCCGAGCGCGAGATCGGCGTCGTGTATGGAGCCGATGAGAAGATTGAGACGAAGCTTTACGCAACAAACCTCGAAGGCCTTATACTTGCAACGCTCGTGACCCAAATGCGCGACAGCGGGCTCGATGCCTTTGCTGTGGCGACGCCGATCGCGGCAGGCAAAGACGAAATGGCTGGCGCCGATTTTCTCCTCACCACCGAGGTCGAAGAGTTTCGCGTGACGAAGAGAATTGGAAGTTTCTTCGTAGTCGGAGATTGCGTCCGCTGTCATTCTCAGCCGGTGAAACCTATCCTCGACCGGTATTTCACCATGACATCGCGTGTGCGGCTGCGCTTCGGTGTCCGAGACCGCAACGGGACAACGCTGTACACCGGCTCGATCAGTGGCAGCGAAGACGAGCCGCCGACCAGCCGGCCGGGAGAATCATTTCTGCCGCTGGAGACCGACCCCGCCGAATCGCTGTCGGTCGCGCTCTCCCGCGCAATCGGATCACTGCCGCTGGATCCGGCACTCGGCCGGCTTCTGCGCGAGTGCCGGAGAAATCGCTGATCCGCGCGCATTTTGCCCGCAAGCTCGCGTTCAATGCGCGCTCAGTATTCATGTTCAGCCGCCTAAGTGCTGGTCGTCCGTCACATAGTGCCCGTTTCTGCAGGTGCTCCAGAAGAGCCTTGGATGAAGCTCTTTTGCTCTTCAAAGAAGAATGCTCTGTCCCCCGCGATGACCAGAATCGAAATGAACAACAATACACCCGTCCAAATGCATTTGGTAAATTGTTCGGTTTGGAACGCCTCTGCCGTTGCATCGAGTGCCATATGGAACAGGATCGCGGCCATGATGCTTCGATTGTTTTTGTAATACAGCCAGTTCATCAGAATGGCTGCGGGGATGATACTCACGAAGAAGTTCGCGACGTAAATCGGGCTGCTATTCCACAGGCCGTGCTGATAGGTGTGATCGATGAAGAACATGGGAACGTGCCACATCGCCCATAGGACGCTGAACAAAAGACCGAACGGCCTTCCTCTGCAAGGTTTTAGCGAGAGACGGGACTCACCAGGCTTATGCAAGAGCCACGTCAGCATCTCGGGCAGCCTTGCCGAGATGCTCGTTTGCGATGCGCGTTATTCGTCGCCCCATTCCACCTTGTACGTGACCGGCGTCTGGTCGAGGCTGCTGTCCTGTGACTTCGGCGCGCCAGACCCGCCGCGAACCCTGAAAATCGACCTTCGCAATCTCGTAAGGTCCGGGTCTCGCTTGCGAATCGGGAAAGATCGATAATCACGACCATGACGGCCACAGCTGTACAGCACTTCCCGCAATCGGATGGCGCAGGCGATCTCGGCGCGATACTTGTTCGCCAGCGCGAGGCATTTCTTCGCAACGGAGCGCCCTCGCTCGAAGCGCGGCGCGCAGACCTCGCCAAGCTCAAACAAGCGATTAAGGAAAATACGGGACGGATCGCCGAGGTGATCTCGTCGGATTTCGGCAATCGCTCGACGCATGAGAGCCGGTTTGCCGAGATCTGGACTACCCTGGCAGGAATCCGCCATACCAGCAGTCATCTCGGCAAGTGGATGAAGCCGAAGCGGGTTTCGGTCAGCCTGGAACTGATGCCGGGAACGGCGCGCATCATCTATCAGCCGGTCGGCGTCGTCGGCATCATCAGCCCGTGGAATTACCCGTTTCAGCTTTCGATTTTACCGCTGATGGCGGCGATCGCGGCCGGCGATTGCGTGATGCTGAAGCCGTCGGAATTGACGCCGCGCACCTCGGCATTCCTGGCCGAGCTTCTTTCCGGTCTCTTTCCCGCCGATAAGGTCGCGGTGGTGCAAGGCGGGCCGGAGGTCGGCGAGGCGTTTTCCCGGCTGCCGTTCGATCATCTTTTCTATACCGGCTCGACCGCCGTGGGCCGCAATGTGATGCGCGCGGCCGCGGAGAACCTGACGCCGGTCACGCTGGAGCTTGGCGGCAAATCGCCGTGCATTGTCGGCGACGACGCATCGATGCCCGCCGCGGTTGAAAGCATCATCTTCGGCAAATTGATGAACGCCGGCCAGACGTGCATCGCACCGGATTACGTTCTCGTGCCCAAGGCGCGGCGGGACGAATTCGTCCGGCAGGCCGAGGCCGCGGTCCGTAAGTTCTATCCAAGCCTCAAGTCAAATCCCGACTACACCAGTATCGTCAACGAACGCCATTACCGCCGCCTCTCAAACTATATCGACGAGGCCAAGGCGGCAGGCGTCGCGGTCGTCGAAATTAATCCGGCTGGCGAGACGCTGGAGCCGGGCGCGCGCAAGTTCATTCCATCGCTTGTGCTCGATCCGGAAGACGGACTCGGCGTGATGCGCGATGAGATTTTCGGTCCGATCCTGCCGATCAAAAGCTACGACCGGCTCGACGAAGCGATCGAGTACGTCAATCGCCGGCCGCGTCCGCTGGCGCTCTACTATTTCGGCCTCGACCCCAAGCAGCGCGATGAAGTTCTGCACAGGACGATTTCAGGCGGCGTGGGCGTCAACGAGACGCTGATGCATATAGTGGTCGATGATTTGCCGTTCGGCGGCATCGGCCCCTCCGGCATCGGCGCATATCACGGCGAGTTCGGCTTCCAGACCTTCTCGCACCGCAAGGGCGTCTTTTTGCAGAGCCGCTTCAACAGCGCGTGGATGCTGCGTCCGCCCTTCGGCAAACTCGCCGATACCATGCTGAAGCTTTTGATGCTGCGGTAGCGCGAGGGGCTAAACCGGCAAATTCGCTTCGGCGCTGCCTCGACCTCACCCCGCGACGCCTGAGCGCAGCAGCTCCTCGGCGATGATGATGCGCCGCACCTCGCTCGTGCCCGCACCAATCTCCATCAGCTTGCACGCACGATAGAGGCGGTTCACCTCCATCTCCCACATGTAGCCGCTGCCGCCGTGAATCTGCACGGCGTCGGCTGCCACGCGCGAGGTCGCTTCCGCGCAGTAGAGAATGGACGCTGCGGTGAGCTTATGGACACCGCCACGTCCGCCGCCGCCTACTTCCAGCACGTTCACGGCCGCGAGCGCCCGGTAAGCAAGCACCCTCATCGACTCGATCGCGGTGTACATGTCGGCAAGCTTTGCCTGGATGATTTGGAAGTCGCCGATCGGACGGCCGAACTGTTTGCGTTGCCGCGCATAATCGAGGGCAAGCTGCAAGCAGCGTTCAGCGATCCCGATCGACAAGGTCGCGCCCACCGCGCGCTCGAGGTCGAGGCCGCTCATGACGATTGCAACGCCGGCGTTTTCCTCACCTACGCGGTTGGCGACGGGAACCCGGCAGTCGTCGAACACGAGCTCCGCCGTCGGGCTGCCGCGGAAGCCCATCTTGATGAGCTTCTGCGCCACCGAAAAGCCAGGCGCGCTCTTCTCGACGAGGAACGCGCTGATGCCCTTGGGGCCAAGCTCGGGCGAAGTCTTCGCGTACACGAGCAGCACATCGGCGATCGAGCCGTTTGTGATGAATAGCTTGCGCCCGTTCAGGAGGTAATGATCCCCGTCGCGTCGCGCCGTCGTGCGCATGCCGCCGAGTGCGTCGGAGCCAGCGCCGGGCTCGGTGAGGCCGAGCGCGCCGACCAGCGTCCCGTCGGCGAGACCCGGCAAGTAGCGTTTCTTCTGTTCCGGACTCGCATTGCGCTGGATGTTGTTCATGCAGAGATTCTCGTGGGCAAGCCACGAGAGGCCGACGGCCTGGTTCCAGCGCGCAAAGGCCTGGCCCACCAGCGCCGACGAAAAAAGATCGAGTCCGGGTCCGCCTTCCGACTCCGGGATCGTCAGGCCCAGGTAGCCGGCCGCGCCGAGGCGACGGAAGAGTCCTTCCGGCCACCACTCGTCGTCGTCCATCTTCTTCGCCAGTGGCGCCAGCTCTTTGCGCGCGAACTCGTCGGCCAGCGCCAGCGTGCGGCGCTGGTCTTCGGTCAATTCGTAGGGGTTTTGAGCAGGCGCGATGCGGGCCATAGGGCCTCCTGGGCTCGAATGTGATTATCAATTACCACAGACTCGGTCCGAGGCAAGGCCCCGCAGCGTTCTTCGCGGCCCGCTCGATCGCGCGATTTGGCTTGAAAACGAACGAAAATCCGCCTAAGTAACTAACGAGTCCCCTTCGTTTCAACAACCGAAGAGACATCCCCGGAGAATGCGCCAAAGCGGGGGAGGAAGATGAGCCGGAAGCTGCTTCAATATTTTGTTCTTTTAGTCACTCTAATGATCACCAGTGCCGGGCAGGCGGCGCCCGCTGCGCCAGACCCTCCCTCAAACGATGATTGTCTGACGTGTCACGGCAAGCCGGACGCTTCGGCCAAGTTTACCGATGGCGAGACGCTGTCGCTGTACGTCGATCGGGAGAGCTTCGCCCATTCGGTTCACGGCGGCAAGCTCGCTTGCACCAACTGTCACACCAACATCACCGCGGTGCCGCACCCGGCGCGGCAGTTCAAGGACCGGCGTGCGATGGACCTGACCTATTATGAGTCGTGCAAACAATGCCACTTCGCCGAGTACACCAGGCTGCTTGACGGCGTTCATTACGCGGCTTTGGAAAAAGGCAAGGAGAAAGCGCCGACCTGCGTCGACTGCCACGGCGCGCACGCGATGGAACCGCCCGGCAAACCGCGCATGCACATCTCCGCGACCTGCGCGAAGTGCCACACTGCCGTCGGCGCCGCATACGCACGAAGCGCCCATGCCGCCGGCCTGGCCAAGGGCAACCCCGACGTCCCGGTATGCACCAACTGTCACCGTGCGCACGACAATGCTAACCCGCTGACAACCGCCTCGCACCTGCGCATTTCCGAGCTTTGCGCACGGTGTCATACGAACGAGAAACTGATGGCGAAATATGGGATCTCCACCGACGTGCTCACCACCTACCTCGCCGATTTTCATGGGCTGACCGCGTCACTGTATCGTTCCGAGGGCCTGAAGCCGGCCGCGCTCACCGCCACCTGCACGGACTGCCATGGTGTGCACGACATCACCTGGGTTAAGGGTCCGGGCTCGAGCGTGATTAAGGCCAACCTGCTAATCAAATGCCAGCATTGTCACAAAGGCGCCGGTCCGAACTTTTCTTCGGCGTGGATGGGGCACTACGAGCCGAGCCTGAGGCATGCGCCGCTGGTTTACCTAACCAAGCTTTTTTACATGATTTTCATTCCGTTCGTGGTCGGCGGGTTGGTCATTCAGATCCTCCTGCATCTTTGGCGGGTGGTGGTGAACATATGATGAAGGAGTACATCCAACGCTTTTCGGTTCGGCAACGGATTGAGCATTTCACTGTGATGATGCTGTTTCTCGTGCTCGGACTGACCGGGTTTGCGCAGAAATTCTATGACGCCCCTTGGGCAATCTGGACAATCAACGCGATCGGCGGGATCGACCGGGTGAGGTGGATACACCGTGCGGCGGGGATCGCGTTCACCGTGTTCGCGATTTTTCACATTTCGATCGGGCTGTTTCTGGTGCTTACCCGGCGGGCCAGACCCTCGATGATTGCCAGCCGCAAGGACTTCCAGGACGCCATCACCCAGCTGCGCTACTACCTCAGAATCTCCGACAAGCATGCGCGCTTCGATCGCTTCGACTACCGGCAGAAGTTCGAGTACTGGGGGATGGTGCTCGGCGGGATGCTCATGATCGCAACCGGGTTCATGCTCCTTTATCCGGTAATCGTAACGCGGTTTTTGCCCGGCGAGTTCATTCCGGTGGCAAGGGTCGCGCACAGCAACGAAGGATTGCTGGCCTTCCTGATCGTGATCATTTGGCATATTTTCAACGCCCACTTGTCGCCCGAAGTATTTCCATTCGACCCGAGCATTTTCACCGGAAAAGTGACCCGCGAGTATATGGAGAAGGAGCATCCAATCGAGTACGAGCGCATCATGGGTCAGAGCGAAGAAAAGCAGGAGGCGCAAACGCACGAAGATCCTTGACCATAGCGGCGCGCCGACTCAGCGGCCAACGCTCCGGATGGCTGTTCGCGGGCATGTAGCGAGCCGTCTCGGAGGCCGGGGCCTGCGGGCAACCGGTGCGGGCGATGGAACCCTCTCAATTTAGGCGGGGATGGGGAGGCCGCGGGCTAAAGGGCCGGATCGTGCTTTTGACGCTGGTCGGCACGCTCGCGCCCAGCGCGGTCTTGGGCTGGCTCAGCTATCAAAGTGTCCGCGATCTCCAGCGCCAAGTGCTGGCGGAACGCGAGTACGTGGCCAAAAGCGTCGCCACCTACGTCGACTCCCTGGTGAAGACGGAGTTGCAGTTGCTCGACGCAGTTTCGGTGGCGCCCGGGGTCGCGCTGGAAAACCCACCGCCCGCCGACCGCATTGTACTCAGGGACGCCTACCTGCGCTCGCGCTTCTTCGAGGGCGTCTTTCTCCTCAACCTCGAAGGGCAATTACTGATGGCCGAACCCGCTTCGGGCGGCGGCCTTAGCACCCCATTTAAAGAGCTGCCCTCGGTCCGCAAGGCGCTCGGCGATGGCGTACCCACAGTTTCCGACTTGAGCGCTGGACCTGGCGGCACGCGCCAGCTCTACCTTCTCGTGCCGCTGAGGAACTGGCAGGGCAGAATAATCGGTTTGGTCGGAGGCTCGATCGTGCCGGGAAGCGAGCGCTTTCGCTCCCTCTTGAGCTTCGTGCCGCTTGACCCTGGCGAGGCCGTTGACCTGGTCGACGAGCACGGACTCGTTCTCGCGAGCACCATGGCCGAACGGTTGTACATGCAGAGCGACCATCACCACTTTATCGGGGGGCTTATTCGCGACCAAACCGAGACTGCCGGCACATGCCACGGATGCCACGAGAGCGGGAAGATTCGGAGCCGGGTCAACGAGGTAATGGCCTTTGTGCCGCTCTCGCCGCGCGTACCATGGGGCATCGACATCCGCCAGCCCGAGAAGCTCGCGTTTGCCACGGCGCTCGCTCTGCGCTGGAAGATCTTCGCGTGGGCAAGCGCTCTGACGCTGCTCGCATTGGTTTTCGCAGTCGGGGCCGCCGCCAGCATCACAGCGCCGCTTTCGGTGCTCACCAAGGTGGCCACGCGCATTACCGCGGGCGATCTCAAAACGCCGATTCCCAAACTCAGCAGCGACGAAGTCGGACAGCTTGCGGTAGCGTTGGAGACCATGCGGTTCGCGCTCACACAGTCGCTCGACGAGCTGGCGCAGGCCCGCGAAAAACTGGAATTGCGGGTCCTGGAGCGAACCCGCGAAATCGAACAGCTCTACCGTGAGCTGAGCCTGCGTGACGAACTGAGGCACAAACTGCTGCGAAAGCTCATCTCAGCCCAGGAAGAGGAGCGCAGACGAATCGCGCGCGAGTTGCACGACGAGACCAGCCAAGTCGTGGTCGTGCTCGCGCTCGCGCTCGACTCGGCGATGGCCACGATGCCGCCGGGCGCTTCGCGCGAGCGCCTGGCGCAGGCCAAGGCGCTCGCACTAAGGGCGCTCGACGGGATCCGCTCCCTGAGTTTCGACCTGCGTCCCTCGGTGCTCGATGACCTCGGGCTCTTCCCGGCGATCGAATGGTACGCCGAGCACACCCTCAAGCCGCTCGGGGTCACCGTGCGCTGCGAATACGATGAGACGGCCGAGTCCCGCCTGCCCGCGCAACTCAACACTGCCCTGTTCAGGGCCGCCCAAGAGGCCATCACCAACATCGCCAAGCACGCCGAGGCCGAGACCCTGCTGATCCAGTGCACGCTCGAACCGAAAGCGATTACAATAGAAATTGAGGATGACGGTCGGGGATTCGATCCGGCCAGCTTCTCCGGCATCACCAGCGACGGAAGAGGACTTGGGCTTGCCGGAATCAAAGAGCGAGTCGAACTGCTGGGCGGCAGCGCACGGATCGAATCCGCACCCGGTCAGGGTACCAGGGTCGTGCTGACCGTGCCGCTGGGGAGCGAACATGGCTAAAATTCGGGTAGTCATTGCCGACGATCACGCCCTTTTGCGCGACGGCATCAAGGCGCTGCTCAAACTCGCCGACGACATCGAAGTCGTCGGTGAAGCGGTCGACGGTCGCGAAGCTGTCGAACAGTGCCGACGGCTCAAGCCCGACGTGGTGCTGATGGACATCGCAATGCCGGGGCTCAGCGGACTCGAGGCGACGCTGGCGCTCAAACACGAGGCCCCGAAGACCAAGGTCCTGGTACTAACCCAGTATGAGGACCGGGAATACGTTCGGCGTTTCCTTAAGGCCGGAGTCGCAGGATACGTGCTCAAGCGCATGCTCGGCTCGGAACTCGCCGGCGCCATCCGTTCGGCCACCCAGGGAGGTCTCTTGCTCGACCCGAGGGTGGCTATGGAGGCGGTGCAGGACTTCGGCCCGGCGCAAACCGGAGCAGGCGACGAGGACCTCTACGAGACGTTGACCGACCGTGAAAAGCAGGCACTGAGGCTGGTCGCGCTTGGGAACAGCAACAAGGAGGTTGCAGAAACCCTCGGGATCAGCGTCAAGACCGCGATGTCACACCGCGAGCGGGTGATGGAGAAGCTCAACCTCCACAACCGCACCGACCTGATCAAGTTCGCAATTAAGAAGGGAGTAATTCGCGTTTAACCGTAAGCGCACAAGCGGCAGGAGGCTTAGCTCCGCTCACCCTGCCGCCGGTAACCCAGTCCGCGCCAAGTTACGCCGTCCGCGTTTATGACTCCGGGGCGGTCAGCGCCGCGAGCCTTCGCAGTGACGCACGTGTGACATTGAGCAAGCCCTTGCTGGCGAGGCTCTTGCGCACCAGAAGGATCGGCAGCATCGCGAACCCGATGACGGGAAGGAGAATCACGAAAAGAGCACCCATCACCAGCGCAAGCGGGATGAACGCCAACGTCGGCACCTTGATGTACTTCTGCGTGGGATCACCGGGCAGCGGTCCATGCTTGCCGTCGACCGTCACAAACTCATGTCCCGCGGTATGCCAATAGAAGCCACCTTTTACGTTCGCTCCGCCCTGGTGCTTCGCGCCTCCTTTGCGGACCTTGCGCACGACCAGGCTCAGCACCATCGCAAACCCGATGAAGGGAAGGAACATCACGTAGAGAGCACTGAACCCGATCGCAAGCGGGATCAACGCCAGCGCCGGCACCTTCAGGTAATTCTGCGTCGGACCGCCGGGCAGCGTTCCATTCTTCCCGTCAACCGGCACCACCTCCAATTCTGCGGTATTCCAATAAAAGCCACCTTTTACGTTCGCTCCACCCTGGTATTTTTTCAACATTGCACTGTCACCTCACTTCGTTGTCCTGAACTAAGAGTAAGTCTTCCCGACCGCTTATGTAATTGGGAGACCGACCGACCGGGAGCGGAAAAACTCACCAAAGCGTTAGGGAAAAATGCCGGAGGACAACGCCAAAACCGCCCGAGCGCGCCCGTTGGCACGGGAGGCAGGGGTGACCCCTGCACCCATTGTTAAGATAAAGATGGGAATGGCGCGCTGGAATCCCCCTCACCCGCGCCTTCATCCTCTCCCTAACAGGGAGAGGAAAATAAAGCCGCGATCAGGTTACGCAAAGGTATATATCCCCTTGACGGCGGTATAAGGAAACGTGCTAATGTATCTTGATGTCCGCATTGCAAATAATCCGCGTTGGTGTATGTGTCGGCCAAGGGACGCAGATATGAGGGTACCGGATTCCATTCTTCGATGCGTTGCCTTTATTGGAGTGCCGAAAGGCGCAACCAAGACTCAGTTGGAATATCGAGCAACGGGGTTCTTCCTTGAAATGCGATCAGAATTCGATTCAGACACTCGGTTTCGATACTTTGTCACAGCCGCGCATGTTGCAAAAAACATATATGACGGAAAATTTAGTATTCGCCTAAATTCTGGCTTCGCCTTTAGCGCCTTCGAGGTGGACGGCGAGGAACTTGGAGAATGGTGGTTTCATCCTGATAAATCTGTGGATGTTGCCGTCATTCCGTGGTTTCCCGACGAGCCAGTCGCTCACGAACCAATCCCTGCCGCTATGATTTTGCCCGACAATGCGATCAAGCAAGGTGGCTGGTTGGGCGTGGGGGATGAAGTGATGATCGCAGGATTGTTCACGCGCTTTCGCGGGAAACTTCGCAATTGGCCCATTGTTCGTATTGGCAACATCGCTATGTTGCCAGATGAGAAGCACAAAACGGAACTCGGAGAGGCGTACATCTATTTGGTCGAGGCCCGTTCAATGGGTGGGTTAAGTGGTTCGCCAGTATTCGCCCGCGAGACAGCCTATATTGATCGGCCAGCCTACGGTGGGGAAACTAAAGTGATCGCTGGTGGGGGTGTAATCTTTTTGCTCGGACTTATACATGGACACCAAGACAACAAATCTAGACCCAACGAAACAATTAATATGGGGATTGCGGAAGTCACGCCAGCCGAGCGAATTTTGGAAGTGCTCCAGCGTCCAGAGCTTGTTAAGATGAGAAAAGCCGCCTTCGATGAAAAGAGCCAACAGGAAACCGCAACAATGGATATGGCGGTAGGCAACCCGACGCAAAAGACGCGTGCTAAGAATAAACACGATCGAATCGACATTCCGATCCCGACTGAAAAACAGTTCTTCGGCGATCTCAAGAAGGTCATGCGGCGGAAGCCGCCGCAATCCGAAACCTAGTTATTTACACTCGCTTCTTTCTCTTTCGTAGATAGGCGTCGAGATACCGATGTATCGCGCCTTCCCAATCCCACTGACCAAAGCCGGGCTGAATACCCGCGACCACCTGGACGATACGCCCCGTCTGTGCGTCTCTATATTCATGAATCTGGAGCGCCCGCGGCTCCGATACTTTCACGTTGTAAGCTTTGAGTTCGCGATTCGTAAGCGAAGTAAAATAACATTTGCAAAGATCGTGGCACAAAGGCGTACAGAATCGCCAAATCGGAGAATCAATGGGCAGCGTCATTCCGTCGAGCTGGCGGCAGAAATCACAGATATGACCGCCGCTCGTGTGGAATTGCAGGTAGGTTTGTCCCAATCCTATCGCGATACGCGAGGCGGCAACCTCCGCAATCTGTTCATACCGCTTCAGTGCACACGCACTCAGTTCTTTCCTTAACTGATCGTCGTCGGCTCGCGTCTTCGTGGTTCGGCCATTTGCGAGTTTAGCCCTCGATGCCATAATTCTATCTACTGCTTCAATCCTTTGAAACTTGATCTACGCGGCCGCTGGAATCCTTCTCATGATCCGCCCCAGAAAGTGACTAAACATTGGACTCTGTCGTCCGCGTCGATTGAACCGAAACGCATATTCGTCCAAGTACATTTGCAAATGCTTCGTGCTGACGCTCCGGTAGACTCCCCGGATTCCATTTTTCGTTAGGCTCCAAAATCCTTCAAGTGTGTTCACGTGCGCGTCACCTTCAACATAGACCTTGGCCGCGTGATGGACGCGCTTGTGACCGTAGCCCAATCCGGTCAGCGGCTCGTATATATAAGCTTCGTCTGTGAAGATCATGCTTGCGGGCATGACGTGCTCGCGTACATGGGGCAGCACGGTGAGTGCCTTCGTGTCATCGACTACTCTAGCAAGCACTCTTCCGCCACGCTCAACGGCTCCCCATACCGGCTGCTTTCCCACGGTTCCCTTCGAGTGATCGGAAAATTTCTTGTTCTGATGCTTGTTTTTCTCTTTGCCTCCATAGAAGCTTTCATCAATCTCCACTTTGCCAGACAGTTTCATCCCGTCGGTCCCCTCGTGGAGCATTTTGCGGATCAGATTGAACATACGCCATGCGGTTTTGTACGTAACGCCGATTTCGCGGCCTAGTTGCTTCGCACTGATCCCGCATCGCGTCGCAGACATGATGTAGGCTGCATAAAACCAGAGTTTCAGCGAAGTCGCCGAATCCTGAAAGATCGTCCCGCGCATCGGGTGCTCGCGATGTCCGCAGTTCTGGCAGCAATATGATGGGCGTTTTGTCTCTCGATGATGCTTCGTGATTGTCTTGCAGGTCGGACAATAAATGCCGTTCGAATGGAGTGCCGTTACCAGTGCATCCAGACAGGCCGCATCGTCCGGGAAATCCCGCTCAAATTCCATCAAGGAGTAGCTGCTATCCGAAGAGGGCCAACGCATCGGGTTGTTTCGATTAGCCTTGCTCATGTACATAATATAGCAAAAGGCGGTACCGCCGTCAAGGGGATATGTACCTACGCAAAGCTCTCCTTGTGGGGATAATGCCCATGTCAACGGGGGAATAGAGAAGCTCGCGCTTCGGAGTCGCGTAAGTCAGCTGCGAACCGAGGCGACGGAAGAGTCCTTCTGGCCACCACTCGTCGTCGTCCATCTTCATCAACTACAACTCTTCCGCGACCATCGGTTCTCTGTTAAGTGAGCATCACTCAGTCAGGAGCTTCGCGAGGAACTGAGCCAATGCCGATCTTGCCAACCCGCATCGACCCGCTCTCGGAAACGTTTATTGCCAATCGGCGGGCCATGCTTGAGAAGCTCGAGCGCCTCGCGGCGTTGCAGCGCCAGGCGCTGCTCGGCGGTGGAGAGCGCTACGTCGAGCGGCATCGCCGGCGCGGGAAGCTTTTGCCTCGCGAGCGCATCGAGCTGCTGGTTGACAGTGACTCGCCGTTCCTCGAGCTGTCACCCTACGCGGCGGCCGAGACCGAGTACGAGGTCGGCGCATCGCTCGTGACCGGGATCGGTGTCGTCTCCGGGACGCAGTGCCTGATCCTCGCCAACGACCCGACCGTGCGCGGCGGCGCTATAAACCCGTACTCGCTCGCCAAGATGTTGCGCGCGTACCAAATCTCGATCGAGAACCGGCTCCCGCTCATCTACCTGGTCGAATCAGGCGGCGCGGACCTCCCGCGCCAGGCGGAGATCTTCGTGCCCGGCGGCGCGATGTTCCGCAACTTGACGCGATCTTCGGGGCGGCGCGTGCCGACGATCGCGCTCGTGTTTGGCAACTCGACGGCCGGCGGCGCCTACCTGCCCGGCCTCTCCGACTACGTGGTCATGGTGCGCAATCGCGCCAAGGTCTTCCTCGGCGGCCCGCCGCTGGTGAAGATGGCGACGGGCGAGGACGCCAATGACGAGGAGCTCGGCGGCGCCGAAATGCACGCCACATTGTCGGGCCTCGCTGACTACATGGCGCTCGACGAGCCTGACGCAATCCGGCTTGGCCGGCGCATCGTCGCCCGCCTCGCATGGCGCAAGCTCGGCCCCGGCCCCAGTGCGGCGCCCCGTGAGCCGCGCTACGACACCGACGAGCTACTCGGTATCCCTTCAGCCGATATAAAAGTGCCATTCCCGATCCGCGAAGTGATCTCGCGCGTAGCGGACGACTCGGAGTTCGACGAGTTCAAGCCCCTCTACGGCACCAACCTGGTGACCGGATGGGCGCGCATCCACGGCTACGACCTCGGCATCCTCGCCAACGACCAGGGCGTGCTCTTCTCGGAGGAAGCGCAGAAGGCGGCCCAGTTCATCCAGCTCGCCAACAAGATCGATCTGCCGCTCCTGTTCGTGCAGAACGTCACGGGCTACATGGTCGGGCGACAGTACGAGCAGCGCGGCATCATCAAGCACGGGTCGATGATGGTGAACGCGGTCTCGAATAGCAGCGTGCCCCACCTGACGCTCCAGGTGGGTGGCTCCTACGGCGCGGGCAACTACGGCATGTCCGGCCGTGCCTACGAACCGCGATTCCTCTTCCTCTGGCCCAATGCGAAGACCGCGGTGATGGGCCCCGAGCAGCTCGCCGGAACGCTCTCGATCGTGGCGCGCGAAGCGGCGGCCGCAGCAAAAAAACCCTTCGACGAGGAGGCCGACGCCCAGCGCCGGCGCGCCGTCGAGGACCAGATCGAGCGCGAGTCACTCGCACCCTTCACCAGTGGCCGGCTTTTCGACGACGGAATCATCGACCCGCGCGACAGCCGGACCGTGCTCGGGATAGCGCTCTGCGTCGTGCATTCGAACGAGATCCGGGGCGCGCGCGAGTTCGGCGTCTTCCGGATGTGAGAGCGGCATGCGGAAGTTGTTGATCGCCAATCGGGGAGAGATCGCGCGGCGCATCCAGCGCACCGCGCGCGAGATGGGCATCGCGACGGTGGCTGTGTTCTCGGAGCCCGATCGCGACGCGCCCTTCGTGCATGAGGCCGATGAGGCGTTCGCGCTCGGCGGTGCGTCGCCGGCCGATTCATACCTGCGCATCGACGCAATCGTTGAAGCGGCGCGCCGCACGGGCGCCGATGCGATCCACCCGGGCTACGGCTTCCTCTCGGAGAACGCGGCCTTCGCGGCTGCTTGCCGCGACGCAGGGCTTACCTTCGTGGGACCTCCGCCCGAGGTGGTCGCCGCGATGGGCTCGAAGCTCGAGGCGAAGCGGCGCATGCAGCGCGCCGGCGTGCCGCAACTCCCGAGCCGCGAGCTGCGCGACGGCGCGTCGCCGGCAGAGCTTGCGCGCCTGGCCGGCGAGCTCGGCCTGCCCGTCGTCGTGAAGGCGTCGGCCGGCGGCGGCGGCAGAGGAATGCGCGTGGTGCATAGCGCGGCGGAGCTCGCAGAGGCCGTCGCCTCGGCCCGGCGCGAGGCGCTCTCGGCGTTCGGCGACGATACCGTTTATCTCGAGCGCTACCTCGAGGCCGCGCGCCACATCGAGGTGCAGATCTTCGGCGACGCACACGGTCGTGTGATCCATCTCTACGAGCGCGAATGCTCGATCCAGCGGCGACACCAGAAGATCATCGAGGAATCGCCGAGCGTCGCGTTGACTCCTGCGTTGAGCGCGACGATCCGTGCGGCCGCGGTCGCCGCGGGCGAAGCGATTGGCTACCGAAACGCCGGAACCGTCGAATTCCTGCTGACGCCGGCCGGAGAGTTCTTTTTCCTGGAAGTAAACACGCGCCTCCAGGTCGAGCACCCCGTGACCGAGTGCGTGACGGGGCTCGACCTCGTGCGGCTCCAGATCGAAGTGGCGCGCGGCGGCGCACTTGTGGCGCAGGAAGCGGTGCCGCCGCTTCGCGGCCACGCTATCGAGGCGCGTCTCTACGCCGAGGACGCGCGGTGCGGCTTCGCGCCATCGACGGGCACGTTCCACCGCTTCGCCTTCGCACCGGCGTCGGGGCTGCGCCTGGACTCGGGCGTCGAGGACGGCTCGGAGGTGAGCGTCCACTACGACCCGATGCTCGCCAAGGTGATCGCGTGGGCGCCGACGCGCGCGGAGGCGGCGGCCAAGCTGGCCGACACTCTGGCGCGCGCGCAGCTTCACGGCCCGCACACGATTCGTGATCTCCTCGTGCGCATCCTGCGCCATCCCGAGTTCCTGGCGGGCGCAACCGACACGCATTTCCTCCAGCGACACCCCCCTGAGGTCCTGGGCGAGCCGCTGTGCGATGCGGCGGGCGAGCGCCTCCACGCGCTGGCTGCGACGCTTGCGTTGCAAGCCGCGCATCGCGCGCGCGGCGGCGCGCTGGCCTCGATCCCGTCGGGCTGGCGCAACGTCCCTTCACAAGACCAGGAGCAGGCCTTCGAGGGAAGCCGGGGGCGGCTCGACGTGCGCTACCGCTTCGGGCGCGAGGGTCTGCGTGCTGAGGTGAACGGCAACGCGCTCGACGGCGTTCGCGTACACGTCTGCGGCGAAAGCGAGGTCGATCTTGAAGTCAGCGCTGTACGCCATCGCTATGCGGTGCATACGGTCGGTGAGCGGGTCTTCGTCGACAGCGCGCTCGGCGCCAGCGATCTGCGCGAACTTCCACGCTTCGCCGAGCCCGAGCTCGAGCTGGCAGCCGGCTCGCTGGTCGCGCCGATGCCGGGCGTGGTCAAACAGATTTACGTCACCGTCGGCGCCCGCGTCGCCAGGGGTGACCTGCTGCTCGTGCTCGAGGCGATGAAGACGGAGATCCCGATCCGGGCGCCGCACGCGGGAACGCTAACCGAGATCCGCGCGACCGTCGGGGCGCAGGTGACCGCGGGTGCGATTCTTGCCGTAATCGAAGCAGAGACCGCAAGTGCCCAGTCATGATCGAGGAGGAGACCTGCAATGTCTGACCAGCCGGTCCGATACGAGCTCCGCGACCGCATCAGCACGATCACGATCGATCGCCCGGAGGCACGCAATGCGCTGAACCGCGCGGTACGCGAAGGCCTGTGGGCGGCGTTTCGCAGCTTCGTCGATGACGACGACGCGCTGGTCGCGATTCTCACCGCAACCGGCGACAAGGTCTTCTGCGCCGGCGCCGACCTCAAGGAGATGTCGGTGACGCGGCTTGAAGTCCCGCCGCTGGATTTCGTCCCGCAGCTCGGCCGCAATCTCATGACGGACAAGCCCGTGATCGCCGCCGTGAACGGCTTGGCCTACGCCGGCGGCTTCGCCCTGGCGCAGATGTGCGACCTCTGCGTCGCCGCTGACACGGCGAAGTTCGCGATCACAGAGGCCAAGTGGAGCCGCGGCGCGCCGTGGGCCGCGCCGCTGCCGTGGATGATTCCGCCCCGCGTGGCGCTCGAGCTCTTGCTCACGGCGGAGCCGATCGATGCGCATCGCGCACACGAGATCGGCCTGGTGAACCGCGTCGTACCGCTCGAACACCTGCAGGAGGAGGCGCGCGCGCTGGCGACGCGCATCGCGCAGAACGCGCCGCTCTCGGTGCGGGCGGGCAAGCGCATGGTGTACGCCGCCGCCGAGCGCCTGCGCAGCGAGTCTTTCGACGAGGCCGAGCGCATCTTTGAGCCGGTTTACAAGAGCGAGGACGCGCAGGAAGGACCGCGTGCCTTTCTCGAAAAGCGCACGCCCGTCTGGAGGAAACGATGAGCGCGCAACGCTCGCTCCGAATCGGGAACATCTCCGGCTTCTACGGCGATCGCCTCTCGGCGGCGCGCGAGATGCTCGAGGGCGGCCCCATCGACGTGCTCACCGGCGACTACCTCGCCGAGCTCACGATGCTGATCCTCTGGAAGGCCCGCCAGAAAGATCCGGGCGCCGGCTACGCGGTGACGTTTCTGCGCCAGATGGAGGAGGTGCTTGGCACCTGCATCGATCGCGGCGTGCGGGTGGTCGTAAACGCCGGCGGCCTCAACCCGCGCGGTCTCGCCGAGAAAATCCGGGAGTTGGCGAAGCGCCTCGGCGTGAAGGCGCGTGTCGCGCACGTCGAGGGCGACGATCTCCTCCCGCGGCTTGGCGAGTTGCGGCGTGCAGGAAACACCCTGGCGCATCTCGACGACGGTCGCCCCTTCGAGGCGATGCCGGTGCCGCCGGTGAGCGCGAACGCCTACCTCGGCGCATGGGGCATTGTCGAATGCCTTAAGGCGGGCGCCGACGTAGTCGTGTGTCCGCGCGTAACGGACGCGTCGCTCGTCGTGGGTCCAGCAGCCTGGCATTTCCAGTGGGCGCGCGACGACTGGGACCGGCTTGCGAGCGCCGTGGTCGCGGGGCACATCCTTGAGTGCGGCGCGCAGGCGACCGGCGGCAACTACGCCTTCTTCAGCGAGGTGCCCTCTTTGGACCACCCCGGCTTCCCGATCGCAGAGATGGACCAGGACGGTTCGTTCGTCGTCGCCAAGCACCCTGGTACAGGCGGTCTCGTGTCAATCGGTACCGTGACCGCCCAACTCCTCTACGAACTCGGCGAGCCGTCCTACCTGAATCCAGACGCGATAGCGCGCTTCGACAGCATCCGGCTCGACCAGGCCGGCGCCGACCGGGTCCGCGTGTCGGGCGTGCGCGGCGAGCCTGCGCCGAGCGCGCTCAAGGTATGCATCAACTACGCAGGCGGCTACCGCAACGCGATGACGCTGGTGCTCACCGGTCTCGACGTGGATGAGAAGGCCGCGGTGCTCAAGCGAGCGATCGTGCGCCGCCTCGGCGGTACCGAGCGCTTCGGCGTACTCAACTTCCATCTCGCGCGCACGCAGCATCCCGATCCCGAGACCAACGAGCAGGCGAGCGCCACCTTCACCGTCACCGTGAAGGACGCCGACGCGAGCAAGGTCGGACGCGCGTTCTCCTCTGCGATCACGGAGTTGGCGCTCGCCAGTTACCCCGGCTTCTACTCCATGGACCCGCCCGGCGACGCGAGCGCATACGGCGTCTACTGGCCGACGCTCGTGCCGGCGGACGGCGTGGATCACGCTGCCGTGCTGCCCGACAGGCGAATCGTCCCGATCAAGCCGATCGAGGTGGTGACACGTTCGCCCGTCAAGCTGCCGCCGGCCGCTGTGTCCCCGCCGCCGGCCGGCTTGACGCGACGCGCGCCGCTCGGGCGCGTGGCCGGGGCGCGCTCAGGCGACAAAGGCGGCAACGCGAACGTCGGTCTGTGGGTGCGCAGCGATCTTGCCTACGCGTGGCTCGCCGGGTTCCTGAGCATCGAGCGCCTCAAGCAGCTCCTCCCCGAGACGGCGCCACTCGAGGTGCGCCGCTACGAGCTGCCCAACTTGCGCGCGCTCAACTTCGTGATCGTCGGCCTGCTCGGCGAGGGCGTAGCCTCGTCGGTGCGCTCCGATCCCCAGGCCAAGAGCCTCGGCGAATGGCTGCGCGCGCGGGTGGTTGACGTGCCGGAGGTGCTGCTGGATCCCGCCGCCTCGCGCTGACCATGTCGTGGTCATCGTCGACCACAAGGACGGTAGCCTGCTCGCTATTCACGCCGCTGTTCCCGGGAGCCACGCTCATGATCGATTATCTCGCTGCTTGCCATGGGGATCGCGACCACGAACTGCGATCCCGATGGCCCTGAGCTGAACGTTATCTCGCCATCATGCTCGCGTATTATAAACTGGCTGACCGGCAGACCCATTCCGGTTCCTTTGCCCGGCTCCTTGGTGGTGAAGAAGGGCGCGAAGAGCCGATCCTCGTGCTCAGGTGCGACGCCCGCGCCGGTATCTTCGAACGCAAGCATCACGCGCGAACCATCGCGACTGCGTTGCGTTTGCGCGGTTACTCGCAACGTTCCGCCGCCGGGCTGCATCGCGTCGAGTGCGTTCATGATCATGTTCACGAACACCTGCTCGATTTGGTCGGCGTCGCAATTTACCAGCCGCGGAATTTCTCCGAGTCGAGCCAGGGTTCTCACGTTGCGGTGCGCAGCTTCCGGTTCCAAAAGAGCCAGGGCGCGGTCGGCGATCGCCCTCAAGTCGCAGATCGCCTTGTGCGATTCGCTCTTGCGCGCGTAGTCGAGCAACATCCGGACGATTCGCGCAATCCGATCGATCCGGCGGACGATGACGCCCAGCTTTACGCGCGAGTCGGCTGCCAGCGTGCCGATCGTGGCAAGTCGGTCCGCGCGCTGAAGCTCGCGCTCGAGTCCCAATTCGCGCCGATGCCGTTGCTCGAGATCGGAGCGCGCCCGGCTGAGTTGCTGATCGAGCCTGCGGAATTCTTCGCTAAGCAGTTCCACGTCGCTTCCTGCGCCCCGATCGGAATCATCCGACGAACATTTCATCACTTTCGCCGACAGCTCTGCCAACGGCCGCGAGACGTAACGATGCACGGTCAGAGGTATGACCGAGGCGACAACGCCCAGCAACGCGATGGATTGCGCGCGGCTATCTCTTGCCACCTTCGTCCAGTCCTGAACTTCCAGAAGGTATCCGATGACTTCTCCGCCCTGGCTCTTTAATGGAACCAATTCGCAGAACCAGTTCTTTACCCCTGCCGTCGGTCCGAACTCAGCGGAGTTGCGTTGCGCGAGTTGCACCTGAGCCGCACTTATGAGTTCAGCGGGAAAGTCCGGCAGGGAGTACCAAAGCTTACCGTCCTTTCGGAGCAGCGCGTTTCGGGTTCCCTCGGCATCCATTTTCCGGAATGCATCGCCGATTTTGTTCCACTCTTGCGCAATGACTTCGTCGTCAACCGAAGGAGCCACGCCGGAACTGACTGCGCGAGTCGATTGCTTCAGCTCATTAACATAGACATTGGACTGCTCGACGCTCCAAGACGTATACGCGGCCAGTACTGGCAGTATGCACAGCAGCAAGACCAGCGTCAGCCGAGTGCCGATTCTCACAGTCGTCAGTGCTCCATTTTACTGCGCGCCATCCATGAACCTACTACGTCCGATTTGGCGGAGATGATCGGAAGCTCGCGGCCAGTGGTCGGCCGCGTCATGGCAGAGCTGATTGAAGATGGAGAGATCGGGCGGCGCGATCGCAAATACATTTTGCTGTATGGCGGAGCGATTCAAGCGACGGTGAGCGAAGGCTCCCATATCGCGAATAGGCATGTGCCGCCGAGTGTTCAGCCCGCAGTATCAAGCCGCCGTACTACTCATCTTCAACGCCAGCACAGGTGGGGGAGCCGCAGCGTTTCTGCGCGCCCAATCACATAGCAACAGCAAGGTTGGGGTGATAGGCTTCTGCTCCGGCGGACGACAAGCGTACCTGGCGGCATGCCGAATCGCCAATCTCGATGCGGTTGTCGATTGCTGGGGTGGCAGCGTAGTTGTTGGCGACCCATCGAAGTTACCGAGTACGCAACCGGTTGCGCCCATCGAGTTGACGGAAAGAATACGCTGCCCGCTTCTGGGGCTGTTCGGCAGCGAAGATACTAACCCTTCCCCCGACGACGTAAACCGGACCGAAGCCGCGCTCAAGCGCTTGGGCAAGAGCTACGAGTTTCATCGCTACGAGGGAGCGGGTCACGCGTTCTTTGCCTGGTATCGTCCTAACTACCGGCCCGAGCAGGCACAGGACGGGTGGAAGAAAGTGTTCGCCTTTTTCGAAAAGTACCTGACGGCTTCCTAGGATAGTAACGATGGACAAACCATTCGATTCGAATGCAGCTTCCTTCAACACCGGTTCCCAGGCGCAATGCAGCCGAATCGTCATCGTCCTCATGATTGACGGACTTTCAGAATCGATGCTCGATTCAGTCGCAACTCCCAATTTTGCCAGGCTTCGGACCGAAGGCGTGTGGACCCATCACCTGGTGCCAGTCTTTCCTTCGATATCCGAGCCGAACTGGGTTTCAGCTTCCACGGGATGCTGGCCCGAAAATCATGGCGTAGTCAGCGCCCAGTTCATCGATCCTCGCCTGGGGTTGTTCAATCACGACGTCGATGCGGACTGGCTTGCCGGCGGCGAACTCCTGCATCAGGTCGCCGAGCGCCAAGGGGTAAGGACGGCCGCACTCGGATGGTTTGGGCGTTACTCGAGGAGTCGCGGAGCGCTAGCGACCTATGTATCGCCTGAGCGGAAAGTGCCGTGGCAACTCTCGGAGTATGCCAGTGAGCCGAAACGGACGGGTGAGATCATCGACTATCTGGAAATGCCCGAAGATCGGCGGCCGCGTCTGATCCTGGGGTACTTCGCTCAGCCAGACGAGGTAGTTCATAGCGACGGGCTCCACTCGCAGCGGGCGCGTGAAGCAATCATCCGGGCCGACAGCGAAGTGGGTAGGCTACTGGAGGCAATCAATCGACTCCCTTACAGGGACCAGGTCACGTTGTTCGTCATGTCGGACCATGGCCATCTCCCAGTCACGCACCTCATCAATGTTAGGCGAATCCTGAGCCGACATGGCATTCGCGGGCGCGACGTAACCACCGGGACTACGAGTTTCATCTACTTTGACGATAAGTCGCAGGTCGATCGCGCTTACCAGGCGCTCGCCACGCATCAAGAGTTCGACGTACTTCGCCGCGATAATCAGCCGGCATTCGCGCAACTCGGGCAGAGCGACCGGGTAGGCGACCTGATTCTCTCGGCGCATCCGGGTTACTACATGGTCGACCCTGATCTCGCGCCCTGGTATCTGAAACCATTAGCGACATTCGGCCGCGACATCTATCCGAGTCCCTTTATGGGTGTCGGATTAGTATCGGCTCACGGCTACCCTCCCGAGACGCCGGGTATCCATGGGATTCTCTACGGTTGGGGGAATGGACTCCCGCGCGGCCGTGAGATCAAGGGCGCGCGCATGATCGATGTTCATCCAACTGTGACCCGTTTCCTGGGAATCGAGCCTGGACGCCTGGTCGACGGCGTCGCTCTTGAGCTTTAAGAAAACCGCGCAGCCGATGTCACGCCGGGCGCCGCTTGCGGGTCAAGGCTGCATAGAACGTCGAGATTATCGCCGTAGTAGAGCCGGTTCAAAATGGTGTCCCTTGTATCGGAGTCGGCGGAAGTGTTGCCACTGGCGAGCGTAACATCCCGGCTGGGTCCGGCTTAATCCGTCCAAATTGCGTCAAGTACATACTCCCGGAGCAATTTATACCATGCGTGGTGGTTTTGGGACGGCTGCGCTCTAGGGCTAGCTTTGTTCCGACAAAAGTAATTTCAGCCACAAGCGGGCGTTGCGCGATTTCAGGCGAGCCGGGCAAGTACGGGAAATCCTGGCGGTTGACCATAGCGTACGCATAGCACGCGAAATGCGGCGGGGGCAGGCTGAATTAGTTCATCCCCAAACCCGTGCCTGAAATCTGGCTTCAGGAGTCACGGGGATTTGCGGGCGGATTCAGAAGGTAGCAGCGCTATTTTCAGAAATTGGAGTCTGCGCCAAAAAACTTTCCAATCGATCGCGATTGACGATGAGTTGGCGATTGTCGCGCGCAATCAGATGCTTTTGCTCGAACGCATTCATATGTTCGGTAATTCGGGGCCGCGAGGCGCCGACTAGTTCAGCCAGGTCTTTATGCCGGGCCAGCAGTGTCAGCCGCACGCCTTTTGCGTCGGGGACGCCGAAATTTTCACTCAATTCGAGCAGAGTCAGAGCCAAACGCTCTTCCAAAGTGCAGTTCATGAAATTTGCGCAGCGCAATTGAACCAAATCCCAGCGGCCCATGTAGCTCGCCGCCATCCGTTTGAAGTCTGCCGAAGCAACTCCCAGCGATATTTGAAGGAACGACTCGAGGTCAATCGTCCCTATCTGACAAGGGGTAACCGCTTCGCAGCGAAAATTGTAACTGATGCCGGGTACCGGCGGCGGGAAGCCGGGGATCATGCCGGGCGCGATCATGATCACCGAGGTACGCTGACCCTTGCGATTGCGACAGGTGATTCGCGCCACCCCTGCAAGCAAGATATATGCGGAACCGGGTGAGTGTTTTTCGTCGAAAATGATCGCGCGTTTTTCGACCGTGCTGACCGTCAGCACGCCGGCGAGCTTTTCGAGCTGGGGCGCCGTGAGCCAGGAGATATTTTTGAGAGCCCGCAGTCTTCGGATGCTGGATGCTCGAACACAACGCATCCGGTCAACCTAGCAGACGGATTGGTGCGCGAGCAGGCGGCATCCCGCGACAAACATTCATTCGACGGCTTCGGTTATCCATGTAACCGATTCGTCCCAGCTATGACGAAACCATTTGGAATACTCAGCGGTGCTGATCGGGACGATATCGACGCGGATATTGGTGTCGGGGGATAAATTCCACCACGCGCACGGTGATACTTGTGTGTGGAATCCGACACCTTTATGCTTCGTTTCGCTTTTTGCTTTTCCGGATAAACTATGGGCGAATGTACGCTCGATGCTAAGCTGGTCAGGGGCAAGATGCTCCTTGAGGTAATGCGATGTCAAGCGAAGTGTTGCGAGAGCTCATCCTGGAACTTACCGAACCCGATCGGCTTGAGATCATCCGCCAAGCTGGAATACGTGACGATAGGCCGTCACTCTTACGCGGAGACGCAGAAGATGGAGACGTGGAAGAGGCCGATTCCTGGGTAACTCAAAATGGCGCCAGGATACTCCCGCACCTTTTACGAAGAATCGATCCTTCAGACGATGAGATGGTCCAGCTCGTTCAAAGCGGAATGTTGCCTTTTGAGCATAGACTGCTAGAGCCGCGCGAATTTCTGGTTCGATTCAACCACCCGGCGATGCGCGCTGCCTGCGATGGTGGGCTGCCACTTTCCGAAGTCGCAGCTACCTCATTAGCGCTGACCGAACTCATTACATCGCTTTTGGCGGCAAATCGCTGTTTCGGCGCGGATGCCGTGATGCCGACTGTACGGGTTGCCGCAGGCTCGGTGGATTTTCTCGCAACGGGTCCTGGCTTGATCGCCGGTGGGTTGAGTTTACTCGCTACGTGCGGAGACGGTGTGATTTCTGCTCCTGTCATAGCAGGAACGGATGTCCTCGCGGGTGCTATCGATCTGACGCTGAATTGGCGCAAGCGAGCTTCCGAAAAGGGAAGAAGCGACGCCGAGAGAGCAAAAGCCGATACCGAGAGGGCAAGCGCCGATGCCGAAAGGGCAAAAGCCGACGCCAAAAAGATCGAAGCGGAGACAATCGGCCAAGAACTTGAGAATGAGCTCAGCCGCGTCCGACTAGGCAACTTGCCGGCTCAGGCGGAAGCCCATCGGGCGAAGAAGCCTGAATCGTCTCCAGCGTCATTCTTTGTACCTTTTGCGCTGATTGAGCGAAGCTCCCGAGAAAATTGTTTGGCGGCAGCGCACGGCGTTCACCTAATCAATCGAGGCTTGCCGTCGCTATTCGGAATTCTGCGAGTGATGCCTGGACTGCTGATTACCGTTGAGAATAAGGCGAAGTAATCGTTAGCAGGGCCGACTGATGGGCTCACGGGTTTAGGCGCATCTTTCCGCAATGATCAGGACTTGCCGGCGGAGCGGACTTCGGCATCAGATGGCGCACAGTGTCAGCCCGGATTTCCTTCGCGGGCGGCAAAGAACCGCGCTGCCGCGCTCAGAAACCGTAGCCGAGCGGCGATGGCATCGGATGGCCGGGATCGAGGCCGCGCGAGTGGCTTGAGCGCCGAGAATTCCGCATCGCATGGCGCTGATGATGTTCCTCATACCGCTGTAAAGCCCACAGCCCGATAATCATCGCCGCCCCGATGACAGCAGGGTTAATTTGCGAGCGAGACCCGGTTGGCGCGCCATAGAATCCCTGGCCTCCCGGGGCCATATTCGGCCCCTGTGGGGCGTATGCCTGGTCGCGCGGCTGTCCCTGGCTCATGTAGTCATCCACAGACCCGACACTGGGAAGCGCACCGCCGCTCTGATAGGCGACGGCGCGATCCGCAGGGAGCGCGATAAGGCTGAAGGCGAGGACGGCGGCTATCAGCCCGAGTCCCGGCGCCGAACGCCGACCTTTATGATCCAACGCCGAACCGGCAAGCGCGGCAAATGTGCTCATAGCCAAGCCATCCTCTGACGACACATCCTTAATACGTACGATTCGCCAAATCGTTTACAACCGGCCGCGCTTTTTCTTCATCCGAGACTGACAACGCGCGCCGGACGCGGCCGGCGCCGTGCTTGCGCGCCGGCAGATATTCGGAGTAGAGCAGCGAGAGAGCCAAAAGTCGGCGCGTCACGCAGACGATGCGCATCACGCAAAGGAGAGTCTGATGCCGGACAAGACATACAAGATAATCGAGGTCGTGGGCCTATCCGACGACAGCATCCAGCAGGCGGTGCGCAATGCAATAATCAAGGCCCGCCAGACGATACGGAATATCGACTGGTTCGAGGTCAAAGATATTCGCGGCTCGGTGAACAAGGCGGGCGATCCGACGTTCCAAGTGGAAGTGCGGATCGGATTCCGGCTGGAAGGCAAATCCGTCGTTTGAAAAAACGAACAGCGGTCAGCTAGGTGGCGCTTCCGATCACACTCGCGTAGCGGCGCTGCAAATCCGCCATTCGGCCGAACAGCTCCATGATGTTGCGCGGTGAGTGGTCGTCATTTATCTCGCGAAAAATCGTATCCACCGTTACTGCGAGCCGCTCCGCATCTTCCCAGGCGCCGAATGATCCCAGCGCGATATTCTGTGCAGCGTCCCATGCATTCATTCCCGCGGCGTGACGTTGGCGTGCTTGTTCGTCGACGTAAACCAGATAATCCTGCATGCGCTTGACGCCGGCCTTGTCGGTGATCGGGCCATGGCCGGGGACCACCACGTCAACTTCCAGCCCCAAAATTCGGTTGCAGGCTTTGATCCAGTTGCTCACGGGACCCGCCCATGCGATCGGAGTTCCATCTACGAACAGAATATCGCCCGTGTAGACGACCCGATTCGCAGGGACAAAGGCAATCACGTCGCCCGCGGTGTGCGCGGGCCCCACCTCGATGAGCTTTACCTGCTTGTCGCCGACTTTGAGCGTTTCCTCTCCGGCAAAGGTCCGGTCGGGCAGCCTGAATGTCACGCCGGCGAAATCGAATGCGCCGAAAATTCTCTTGAAAAAAGCTCCGACCTCTCCCATCGCGGCGGTGTTCTTCATCAACTGCGCGAGCATCTGCGGATTACCTTCTTCGCGCATCTCGAGCGCCGCCGCTTCCGACGCGATAATCTCCGCATTTATCGCAAGCCGATTGCCAAAGGTGTGATCGCCGTTCGAATGCGTGTTCACCACCACGCCAATGCGATCGGCGCCAAAGCCAGTTGCGTCCTGCATCACGCCGAGCATCTCGGCGGTCAGCCGCTGGTCGAAAAGCGTATCGACCAACAGCGATTGATCTGCGTCGGTAATCAACCCGGCGTTGCTGTAGCCCCAGGTGCCTGACGGCTGCAGGTATGCATACGCGCCGCGTCCAAGGTCATGCAGACCTTTGGTGAATTGCCATTTGCTCACGACTTTTCTCCTGATGGCCCGAGCACTGCGGCCCAGAAGTCTTTCATGCGATATTCGCTGTGCGCTAGCTCCCCAAGTTTGGTGGCGTGGGCATATTATAGCGGTCCTGAAGAAATTGAAAAACGTGCGCGCCGAGGCCGCGGCGGCTGCCGCATATCTGAAAAGGGAATATGCACAATTACCGATGACCGCTATTCGGCGATCGCGGCCGGCTTGCCCGCCATCGTCGCGCGCGGGCCGCTAGCGGAGTAATCTCTTGAGGCGGATGGCGATGGGCGTGCGGGAAAAATCAATATCGAAGGCGATTGCGTTTGCGGCAGTCGCTATTGCGGCGGCGAGTTCCACTCCGTCCTTTGCAAGGGTGATTCACCGCCATCCAACCGCATCGAAGCACGCCACGGCCGCGGGATCAGAGGCGCCCGCGGTTGCGTTGACCGCAATTCACGTGCTCGGCGACCGGCCGGCGCCATTCGCCCTCGACGCAAAGGCCGCCATGATGATCGACGCCGACACCGGCGCGGTGCTGTACGCATTCAACGAACATCAGAAGATGCAACCCGCCAGCCTCGCCAAGATCATGACCTTCTACCTGACGCTCGACGCGCTGAAGGCGGGCAAGATCGCCCCGGCCACCGACGTCACGATCAGCGAAAAGGCGTGGCGGCTGTCGATGAACGACACCGTGTCGCGGATGTTTCTCCAAGTGGGACAAAAGGTCGCCGTCAACGACCTCCTGTATGGCTTGATGGTATCGTCGGGCAACGACGCGGCGGTGGCGCTCGCGGAATATTTAGGCGGCAGCACCGACGCGTTCACGCAGATGATGAACGACAAGGCCAAAGAGATCGGACTCAAGGAAACTCACTTCGACAACCCCGACGGATTGCCCGAGCCAGGCGAGTTCACGACCGCGGCCGACATGGTGGCGCTTGCGCACTCGCTCGTGCGCCATCATCCAGAGGCGCTCAACTACACCTCGGCCAAGGAATTCGCGTTCGACAAGATCAAGCAACCCAACTTCAACACGCTGCTGTTGTACGACAAGCGCGTCAACGGGATAAAGACCGGCCACGTCGACGAGGCGGGCTATCACCTGGTCGCGTCGGCATCATCGAACGGCATGAATCTGCTGTCGGCCGTGATGGGCGCGCCGAGCGCGGAGCGACGCCGCACCGAAACCGAGAAATTAATTGAATGGGCGTTTCGCACTTTTGTCAGCTACCGTCCCGATTTGAGCAAGGCGATACCCGCGGCGATGCCGGTGCGCGACGGCGTCGCCGAGACCGTTGCCATAGGGCCCGGCGGCGCTGCGGTGTTCACGCTCGGGCGCGGCGAAGAAAGCAAGGTGGCGGTCCAATTCGAGCCTGCGGCAAGATACCTGGAAGCGCCGGTTCATCCCGGAGATCCGGTCGGCGATCTTACGGTTCTGCTCGACGGCAAGCCGCAAGCGACGATTCCGATCGTAACCAAAGCGGGCGTGACTCGCGCCGGATTCTTCGGCCGCCTGGGTCAGAAGATCCACCGCATCCTGTAAGCGCAACAATAACGACCGTCAAGCCGAGCGCCGCGGCCGCCCCCCCTCGCTCATTTGACGGGTCGGGGCGGATAGGAATAGTTTTCCGCTCGCCATGAAGATGACCTGCAGTCTGTTGGTTGTCGCCTTGTTGTTACTGTCTCCGCGCGTCCGGGCGCAGGATAGCCCTGGCGGTTCACGAACACCGGATGCGGCCGCATCCAAGGTTCAAGGAGCGGATGTTCTGTGGTACGGCAAAGCGCCGCCGGGCTGGGGCGGAGTGGTTGGCAGGATGAAACTGCTCGCTCCCGGCGTCGGCTGGGCGGAGCGTGGTGGTCGCCTCTACTGGACCGCGGACAACGGCGCCAATTGGAAAGACATTACCCCGCCGGGTGGCGGGGTAATGGAGAGCATCTTTTTTCTCGACTCTTCCAAAGGGTGGATAGCCATCAATCACGACGAACCTCCCTCGGAGCCAACCAAATTCGAACTTGTTTCCACCACCGACGCGGGAGCGACCTGGTCGCGAACGACGATCCCTTCACTGCCGAAGGACTACGGGTTTTCCATTCCGGAGGGATTCTCTCTCAGCGGCAGTGTCGGCACCGTCACGTTCGTGGATCCTCTCCATGGTTGGATGAACGTCTTCTTCGCTGGAGAAACCATGAACAGCTGGGACAGTTTCCTGCTGCTGACTTCCGACGGGGCCGAACTTGGAAGCGGGCAGCCGGTGCTCCGGAATTGCGGAACCCTCAAATGCTTCTTGTTACTTCCAGCGAAGGATGGCTGTATGGCGTCGATTTGTATGGCGGCCCGTGTCTCTATGTCACCAGAGACGGAGCGCGTAGCTGGCAGGAAGTCGCGCCAGAAGTCCACGGTTCGGACGAAAGCGTAGTTATCGGCCTGCCGACGTTCGAGGACGCCAAGCATGGGTTCTTGCAGGTGAATGGTGTTGACCTAGGGAATCCGAAATATTTGACAATGGCGCTGATGGCAACCTCGGATGGGGGCCGGACATGGAAGCCAGACCGAACGGTCGCCGACCTGGATGACATAGCTCGAATGCAATACATGTCATCTACAGTTGTCGGTTCCCACTGGATCTTCGCCGCCGCCTCTGAGCATCATCCTGTATTCACCAAACTCGGTCCGGGCGCCAGAATTGACGCCAGCGCCGATGCCGCCACGAGCGTCTCGCATTACAAAGTGGCCCGTCAACTCAGTTTTGCCACTCCGACGCAGGCATGGGCCATAGTTGGTGACGGCTACCTGATGTCTACGACCGACGGTGGCGCTACCTGGACCACGCTTTTGCCCGGGCCGCAGCCGCATGTGATCCAGCCGCACGGCAGCTTTATCCCGCGTCAATGATCCGCCCCTCGCTGGCCTCCCGTGCCAACGGGTCTTAATACTGGCCGCGCGCGACAACGGAGCGCGGCCTTAACGTTGGGTGCAGGGGTCACCCCTGCCCGTGCCAACGGGCGCGCTCACCACTTGAGCGCCAGCGCCTCGGTGAGAAACTTCATGAACGGCGCTGCCGACGCGCACGCGCTGGAAAACAAATTCATGAACTCCGCCGAGCAGACTTCCATCCGCGTGAACTGCGTGCCGCCGATGAAATCCTTGCGCTTGAGATCCTCGATCAACGGATGGTTGGCGTCGTAGCCCTTGGGCGGGCGCGACAGCATGTCGCCTGCCAATTCGAATCGCGACTTGAATTTACGATCGTTGATGGCGCTCTTCCATTTCGCCGGCCGCGCGACAATCGCGTCGCGAATCCTGGCGAGTGAATCCGCTTGCGGATGCCAGACTCCAACGCCGGCGAAAGCCTCTGCGGGCGAAAGTGAAAGATAGAACGACGGCGAGTCGAAGTGCTTGCCGTCGCGATGACTGAACGCCGCAGCCGCGTTGGTATGATACGGCGTCTTGTCGCGCGAGAAGCGCAGATTGCGATAGATGCGCATCATCGAACCGCCGGACGGGCGCGGATCCGCGACGTAGCGCGCGCTGATCTTTCGCAGCCGCGGCCCGAAATCAGCGATGAATGCGAGCATCGGGTCGCGCACCTCGCGCTCGTAGCGCGGCTGGTTGTGCGCAAACCAGTCGCGATTGTTGTTGCGGCTCAGTTCCTCGAAAAATTCGAAGAATCGCACAGTGAAGTAACGCCTGCCCATCGCTCTCCCTCACGCCAGGATGAATTCGTTCAGGACTTTGAAGAAACGATCCGGCTGGTCGCGATGCGCCCCGTGGCCCGCATTCTCAAACACTTCGAGCTTCGCCACGCCCGGCGCCATTGCCGCGGCGATGTCCTTCGAGTCGGCAGCCGGCAGGATCGGATCGAGTTCGCCCGCTGCGATCAGGGTCGGGCACTTTATCCGCCCAAGGTCGGGCAGAAAGTTGAAGGTGTGCGATTCCCGCTTGAAAAAATCGCCCATCAACTCGAGATTCATCACCGAGCGCAGGACGGACTCGGGCCCCGGCCGAGTCCGGTTGTACAGGGGCATACACTTTTTCTGATAATCGGCCATCGTTTCCGCCACCGGATTCTCGAAAAATCGCCGCGCCGCTTCGCGCACTTCCGCACCGCCCAGCCGCTCGAACATCTCGAGTGACCGATCCTGCCGGCTTACCGCCGCCGTGCTGCTCAGCACCAGCTTGCCAGGATGCTCGGGGTGGCGCGTAGCGTACGACATCGCAACCATGCCGCCGAACGATACGCCCATCACGATCGGCCGCTCGATCTCCAACGCCTCGCAAAACGAGCGCACGTCGTCGCCCCATTGCGCCAGATTCCATTTCGACCGATCGCCGCGATCGCTGCGGCCGTTACCGCGATGGTCGAGATAGACGACCTGCGCGATCTCCGCCATCCGCGAGAAGTCGGGCTTGAAGTTCGAATGATCGAAGCCGGGTCCCCCATGCAGCAGGACGATCGTCGGTACCTCGCGCATCTTCGCGCCGTCGGGACGCAGCTTCGCGCCTTCAACATCGAAGAACAGGCGAACGTCGCCAATCTTGACGCGCATCGGCGTGATTCCTAACGCGAACCCTCGCGCAGTGCAAACCGTTGGGCCGCGCGAGCGAGTGACAGAGTGAAAAAGTGAAATAGCTATCTCTCGATGCGCAGATGGAAGATGCCGTCGCGCGCCGTGGATTCGAGCACCGCGTAGCCCTCGGCCTCCGCCGCACGGGGAATGTCGCGAGCGCCGCGCGGATCGTCGAGCGTCAGCTCGAGCACCTCGCCGCGCGCCATCTGCTCCAGTCGCACCTTCGCGCGCGCCCAGTTGAGCGGACACTTGACGCCTCGCAGGTCGAGGCGAACCGCAACAGCTTTGCCGCGCGCTTCCATGCCTCCATGATTCTTACCATACCCGGCCCCGCCGCGGCGCGAGCCGCGCAAGTGCTCCCCGTGAATCCGCCGCGCGGAATCGCTAGGCTGGGTGGATGTTCCTCGAAAGTCCCGAGCTCTACGACGCCATCTATCACTTCAAGAACTACGCCCGCGAGTGCGAGCGTCTGCGCGCCTGGATCGCGGACGGCGTGCCGGGAGCGCGCACGATTCTCGACGTTGCGTGCGGCACCGGCGAGCACGCGAAATTTCTGAAGGAGCACTACACGATCGACGGCGCCGATCTCAACGAGAACTATCTGCGCGCCGCGCGCGTGAAGAATCCCGCCGGCCGTTATACTCGCGCCGACATGATCGACTTCGATTTGGCGGCGACTTACGACGCGGTGACATGCCTGTTCAGCGCGATCGGCTACGTTCGCACCATCGACCGCATGAATCGCGCGATCGCATGCATGGCGCGCCACGTAAAGCCCGGCGGCGTGCTGATCGTCGAGCCCTGGCTCACTCCGGATGATTGGAAACCCGGCGCGAGCTTCATCCACAGCGGCGAAATCGGCGCCGACAAGGTCTGCCGCATGAGTCACAGCAGTCGGCAGGGCAATCTATCCGTACTGCTCCTGCACTACCTCAGGGCCCGGCCCGACGGCATCGAGCATTACAGCGAGCGGCACGAGCTCGGATTGTTCACGCGCGACGAGATGACCCGCGCGTTCGAGTCCGCGAACATGCAAGTGCGCTACGACGCCGGGGGCTTGATGGGCCGCGGCCTTTACCTCGCGCATCCCCGCACCCAGTAAACAGCGAACAGGTTCGCGGCCGCCGCGCCGGATCGGCGTCAGCTCGCGAATCGCGCGATCGCGCGTTTGAGAATCGCGCGCATCGCGCCCGGGCTCTGCGCCCCCACCAGCGGAAATTCGCCGATAAAAAACGTCGGCACGCCGCTGACGCCGCGCTGATGCGCCGTCAGCGAATTATTCTTCAGCCTCATCTCGTACTTGGGCGATTTTATCGCGTCCGCCACTTCGCCGGAGTCCAGTCCCGCTTCCGCCGCCAGCCGCGCGACGGTCTGCGCGTCGCCGATGTTCACGCCTTCATTGAAATACGCCCGGTAGATTCGCTCTTCGAGCGCTTCGTCGCGGCCCGACTCGCGCGCAAACTCCGTGGCCGCCAGCGCGGCGCGCGAGTTGGTCAGCACGGCCGGCGGCTTCATCGAAAATCCCACCGCCTCGGCCATCGCGCTAATCCGCTTCCAGAGCGCGACTCGCGACGCGGCGGCAAACGTCTCGAGCGCCTTGTCAAGCGGAATTCCTTCGGCCGGCCATTCGGGATGAATCTGAAAGCCGCGCCATTCGAGCTCGAAATCGAATTCCGGCTTCAGCCGCCGCATCGTTTCGAAGCCGACGTAGCAGAACGGACAGATGTAGTCCGAGAACATCACGATTTTCAGCGCCATCGCAAGACACCCATTGCGCACAATAATAGGACCCGCGCCCAAGCGCCGTCAAAAGCGCCGCGCACTTGGCGTGCGATCGGTCATTTTCCGCAGAGTCGCAGCTATGTTAATTAGCAAGCGGAGCCGCGCTCGATTTAGATTGAGGTGACCCAATGATTCTCGATTCTCTGAAGCTCGACGGCAAAGTAGCCATCGTCACCGGCGCCGGCCGCGGTCTGGGCCGCGCGATGGCGGTGAGGCTGGCGGACGCGGGCGCCGATATCGTGGCCGCGGCGCGCACCCAGTCGCAGCTCGATGAAACCGCCGACGCGGTCAAAAGAACCGGCCGCAAATGCCTCATCGTGCCGACCGACGTGACCATCTCCGCGCAGGTCAACGCGCTCGCCGCCGCCACCGTCAAGCAGTTCGGCAAAATTGACATCCTGGTTAACAACGCCGGCGGCGGTGACGACACGGCCGGCAAACAGCTCCCGGAAATTACCGACGACGAATGGCGCCGCGGTATCGACACCAACCTGAGCAGCCAGTTCTACGGATGCCGCGCGGTAATTGCGCAGATGGTCAAGCAGAATCGCGGCAAGATTATCAACCTCGCGTCGGGCTACGGGCTTCGCGGCGGCAAGCACAACTTCATGTACGCGTGCGCCAAGGGCGCCGCGATCCAGTTGACGCGCTCGATGGCGGTGACTTACGCGCAGTTCAACATCCAGACCAACTGCATCGTGCCCGGCGTCTTCCCGCACAACGAAGCGGCGATGCAGTTTTTCAAGGGCGGCAAGTTTATTCCCGTCGGCCGCGTCGGCCAGGACAGTGAACTCGGCCCGCTCGCCGTGTTCCTCGCGTCGGATGCGTCCAACCATATCAACGGCGAACTGATCGTGATCGACGGCGGCGGACTGGCGGGCGGAATCGCGCCGACCGGAGTGTCGCCGGCAAATACGAACCAGATGGCAGTGGAAAAGTGAAAAACAGCGGAGCTGAAAAAAATGGCCTCCTCGAACGCATCGAATGACTTCTCGCTCCAGGGCAAAGGCGCGCTGGTCGTCGGCGCCGAGCATTCCGTCGGCCGCGCCGCCGCCATCACTCTAGCCGAGGCCGGCGCCAGGGTCGTGCTCGCGTCGCAGGAACCCGGCACCGACAAGCAGCTCAAGGAAGTCGCCAGGCTGGTGAATGCGGCCGGGACCAAGCCCGTGATTCGCGTGCAGGACGCGGCGACGCGCGCCGATCTGTCCGCCACCGCCGACCTCGCCGCGAAGGAGTTCGGCGGATTGCACATCCTGGTCAACGCGCTCGACACGCCGGCCTTTGGGCCGGCCGAGGCCAGCGACGACACGGCGTTCGACAAAATCATGGAGAACAATCTGAAGACGGTGTGGATGTCGTGCCAGGAAGGCGGGCGCGTGATGCTCCGGCAGGGCAGCGGCGTCATCGTCAACATCACTTCGGTGCTCGCGCAACGCGGCGTCCCCAATGCCGCGCTGTACTGCGCGGCGAAGGCTGCGGTCCTGAACCTGACGCGCGCGCTGGCGCTCGAATGGGCCCGCAAGGGTATCCGCGTCAACGCGATCGAGGCCGGATGGCTCGACGATGAATCGAGCCCCGCCAACAAGGGCGACGAATTCAGCACGACGATGCTCAAGTACCTGCCCGACAATCGTCTCGTGAAGCCCGAGGAACTCGGTGGCGCCCTGCTCTACCTGGTGTCGCCTGCGGCAGGCTTCGTGACGGGAGAATCGATCGCGGTGGACGGCGCCATCCGCGCGCGCGTGTAGGATTCGCGACGGCCGCGCCCTATCGCTCGGCGACGGTGAACATGTAATCGCCGCCGTCATAGGCAAACCTGCGAATCACCGTCGTACAGCGCCATCGCGTTACATCTGCTCGCCGCCAACGGTCAGAACGATCGCGCATTCCTCGAGCGCCTCGATCGAATGCTCGATCGCGCGATCCAGCGCGACAATCATCCCCGGCGTCACCAGCTGCGTTTTGCCGTCCGCGATGAAAGTGATTCGGCCTTCGACCACCTGCACCGTGATCGGCGCCCGCGTGTGATGCTCCTGCAGCTTCGCGCCCTTTTTCAGCATCATCAGCGCCACGTTGAGTCCGTCGCCTTTGACCAACGAGCTGCCGTGGCGATCGCCGCTGGTCCACGCAGGCTCCCGCTTGAGGCGCGCAATTTCGCCGCGGATATCGACGGCGACGAATCCGCCCTGCGCTAAAAAGTTCTCGTGATCAGGATGCCTTGCGTGATGCTTTGCCTGATCGGCCTGTCTTGCGCGATCGGAATCTTTAATTTGTTGCGCCATTTGAGGACCTCCGCGACCAGCGTTCAAACTGCGACGGGCACAATTCTGATTTTTCGGTTGATCGAATAGAGCTGAAAACAGCAATTCATACCATTTGTTGTGGTTTTGGGACGGCTCCGCTACTAGGGCTAGCTTTGTTCCGCCAAAAATAATTTCCGCCGAGAGCAGTCCTCGCCCAACTTTGGGCGAGCGATGCGAGTGCGGGGAATCCTGGCGGTTGACCATAGCGTATGCATAGCACGCCAAGTCCGGCGGGGGCAGGCTGAATAGTTCATCCCTAAACTCCGGCCTGAAACCCGGATTCACAGGAACACCGACGCCGACGCGATCACTTGACGCCGGGGAAGCTTAGCGTGAAGCCGCCATCGACCATGATGGTCTGCGCGGTCAGATAGCTCGCCGCGGGCAGGCAGATCAGGCACGCGACGGCGGCAATCTCGTCGAGCGTCGGCAGTCGCTTCAGCGCGGATCGTTCGGCGCATCGACGCTGAAAATCCTCGTACGAGTAGCCCAGGTAGTTCGCGTAGGCGCGCGCCGAATCGGTGTCGATGTAACCGACATTGAGGCCGTTGACCGTGATGCCGCGCGGGCCGAGCTCGAACGCGAAGTCGCGCACCATACTCTCCAGCGCGGCCTTGGCGGCGCCAAGCACGCCGTGGCCGGGCAGGTTGCGAATCGAATCGATCCCCGAAATCATCAGCACGCGTCCGCCCTCGCCCATCACCCGGCTCGCTTCCTGAACCGCGGCGACGAATCCGTTGATGCTCAGCGCAAAGGTGCGGGCGAGATTATGCGGCTTGGTTTCGAGCAGCGGCTTGAATGCGGTCGCGGCCGCATTGGCGACCAGGATATCGAGCCCTCCCAGCTCCGAGGCGGCCCGAGTCACCATCGCGCGCACCTGCGAGTCGTCCTCGAGGTCGGCCTTGATAAGCATCGAGCGCGGCGCAAATTCACGGACCTCGTCGAGCGTTTGCGCGGCGCTCGCTTCGTCGCGCCGGTAGTTCATCGCGACCGTCGCGCCCATTCGCGCCATCCCGAGCGAGATGGCGTGGCCAAGTCCGCGCGTGCCGCCCGTGACGATTGCTATTTTGCCGTCGAGGTCGTGCATCAGCCTTACGAATTTAGATTCGCGTAGAGGATTTGGCGGATGTCTTTGCCGATCGAAGCGCCATCGGCGCGGATCACGCGACCGTTGAACCCATCGCGCTCGACGCTCACCGTCAGCTCGGCGTCGGAGGCGTCCGCAGGCGTCGCAAACGCAACCCGTCCGCTCTCCGGCGTTAGCGAATCCGCCACGGGGGCGCCGCCACGGCCATGCAGCGTGACGCGCGCACCGGCAATCGGCGGATGCTCCCCGTCGGGCAGGAAGTCGTTGTCCATCACGGTGACCGCGATGCTGCGCAGATCGCGCGCGCGCACGACCTCGACGCGCAGATCGCGCAGATAAATCATCGGCTCGGCAAACACGCCCTGGATTCCCGCCCGCTCCGGCTCGCGCGCCGGGTTCGCCTTGAGCTCGACGCGCTGCGCCGCCATCCCGTGGTCGGAGGTGACGATAAAAAGCGTGGATTCGAGCAAGCCGCGCGCGCGGAACAACTCGAGCACCGCGCCGATTCGATTGTCGGTGCGACGGAGCGCCTCGCGCAGCCCCTCGTGATGGGGGCCGTAGTCGTGGCCGGCGCCATCGGTGATCACAAACTCGTGCGCAACGAACACGGGAGGGCAGTCGCCGCAATGTTCGAAGAGGTTGATCGCTTGCGCAACGCCGCGGATATCCACGATCTCTTCGCGAACCATCGTGGGCATATTGTCCGCCGCCCATCGCGGGCTTACGTCGGCCGACATCTCGATGGTAAGCGCCTTGAGGCGCGCCTTGTCGCCGACGATCCGCCGCTCGAACACCGCATGATCGGCGCCGCGTCCCTGCGGTTCATGGATCGAGGCGGTGATCACGCCCGGGCCACCGGCGCGCTTGAAGGCCTCGTAGAGAGTCTCGACGCCGGGACTCAGAAAACGCTCGGTCTCGAAGATGACCCCCTGAATCGGCACGGTCTCGCGATGCTCGCGCAGGTGGAAAGTGGGATTGACGACGTCGTGATGCCCGCACCATGCACCAGTGAGAATCGTCGAATGGCTGGGCCACGTGATGCTCGGGAAATTGACGATCGATCCGTGCGAGAGCATCGCGCCGCGCTCGACCAGGCCGGCGATATTTGGAATCGCGCCGGGATTGGTATCGAGCTGATGGCGCAGCTCCGAATGCGACAGGCCGTCGAGCAGGAACATGTAGGCATTAGTCGGGCGCGCGGGATTATCGTCGATAATTTCGTGGAGCGGATTGCCGTCCTGGCGCTTGAGGTAAACCTCGGCGGGCGAGCCCGACGCGTCGAGACCGGCGATTTTCGGGAGTCCCATCAGGCGCGCGATCGTCGGCGCGACATCGACCTGGCGCGCCGCCAGCTTGAACAGTCCACGGCGGACGCCCGGACCGCTGAACACCAGCGGCGCGCGGGATTGCACCACGTCGAGCGCGCCATGCTGCCCCGGCTGGATTCCGTAGGCGTAGGCCTTGGGGCTGAGGACGATATCGGGAGCGCGCGGACTGTCGAAGAGCTGGGCGATTCGCTCATATGCGTAAGGATGGCTCAGCACGTGGGGTTCGAACCATGCGCGATTTGGATCGTCGGTGGGAAAGCCGCTGCGGGCGGCGGCGTCGAGTTCCTCGTCGATCGTGGAGACGATGAATGGGTCCTGATTTGCGATCGGGTTTTGGCCGATTTGCTCGACTACTTCGAATGACAGCGCGCCGCGTTCATCGGCGAAGCGTTTGTATCGAATCATCCCGCGCCGCGACCAGACTTCGTACGCGTCGGCGCGCCAGGTCATCACGAGATCGACGTGATCGGCCGCCGGAGTCTCGGCGAGCAGCGCGAGGATCGTCGCGTCGCCGGAATCATACTGATGCGGATCGAGTCCCTGGCCACCGCGGCGTTCAGGTCCATGTTCCCGCAGCCGGCCGGATTTGTGATTCATTTGACGGCGATTCTCCCTGTTAAAAACATTGCACCGCGCGACGTGACGCGTGCAAGCCACTTACGGCCCATTACTTAACGCTTCATTCACATTCGCGATCCGGCCGGCGCGATTGCGTGTGCTCGCGCATTCCCGCAATAGTGAAACCCCAAACCGGGAAAGGCAATCAGTATATGGCGCTCAACGAAGAATCGGGATTCGAGTCACGGATCGGAAAAGGCACCAAGGCTTCGGGGAAGCTCAACTTTCGCGGCCCGGTAAAAATCGAAGGCGAAGCGGAAGGCGAGATCACCGGCGATGAAGTTCTAATCGCGAGCGGCGCGGTGGTGAGCGCACGGATTTCCGCAGGCAAGGTGACGATCGCGGGCGCGTTCAGCGGCGAAGTGACGGCGCGCGAACGCGTCGAGTTGATGGCGACGGCGCGAGCGCAGTGCACGATCAATACGCCGAGCCTGGTGCTCAACGAGGGCGCGCAATTCGACGGCGACTGCAAGATGCCGAGCAAGAAGCTCGCTGCATAGCAGGGGCGCTTAGCGGGAAGGCGCGGGCGCGCCTCGCAGCCAACCATCCACTTTATTTAATGCGGAACCCACCGTGGGTTCCGCGCCTCCTTGGGCAGGGGTAACCCCTGCACCTTAGTGAAAAGACGCGAAAATCTGCGCAGCGCATCTTTTNNCTACGCGATGGAAGAGCCCGCGGCAGGGCTGAGCCCTGCACTCAGTATTAAGGCCGCCCGCCGTTGGCGGGCGCGGCCCCTGCCAATGGCTTAATACTGCGCCGCCGTCGTTACGGCCAGGGGTCACCCCCTGCCCGTCTTCGAGACCAGAATGGTTTCGATGCCGCGTGAATCGCGCCGGCGGATCACGAGTCCCGAGTCGTCGATCTCAATTTCCTCGGAGTCGCCCATCCGCGGTTCGTAAATCCACACGTGCGGATCGTTGCCACGCTGGCGGCACGACTGTTTGCTGGTGGCAGCGACGAGGGTATTCGGATCGATTGCCGCCACCCGCCCGGTCCATCGCGTCTGCCCGCGTTCGCGAATGTGGGCGATGGTCAGAGCGCGAAAGATGATCAGGTCGGCATCCACTTCGCCATAGCGCCCGAGCTTGGTGGTCAAGTTGTTGCGCCCGCCCATCGCACCGACGTTGCCGCGCAGAAAATTGTCGGCTGATTCGTAGGTGGCATTGCGGGTGAAGGGGCCGCGGCGGTAGCTCACGACTACGCGTCGGATGAGGCCGGCGTCGTCGAGCTCGGCTTCGACTTCGTACACGTTGGAGCCGCTGGCGGGACGCCGGACGGCGTGGATCCTGCCTGCGGCCAGGGTTTCATCCTCGACCGCGATCAACTCGCCGGCGCATCGGATGTCGTAGCGCAATTCGCCGTCGGCAATCAGCATGCTCGAAAGCTAGCCGCTCGGGTGGGGGGCGAACAAGTTTGCCGCACACGCGGTCAATCAGGCATTGTGTCGGTTTGAAGTCCCCGTTCGTTGGCCACCGGGGCTCGCACATCCAAGAGGAAGCGCTCAAATGAACTGGCAGGAGTATTACCGATCGCGCACAATTTCGGCTGACGAAGCGGCCGCAATGGTAAAGGCCGGGATGCGGGTGAATTTCCCGCTCGCGGCGGGAACCGTGATGCAGGGCGCGTTGGCGGCGCGCGGCAAGCAGATCGGCGGCGTGGTCGATCTCAGGATGTCGTCACCGATAATCGACCCGGGATGGCTGGGCGGAGAAGTCGCGGCGCATTTCAGGCTGGAGTTCGAGCTGTTCATCGGCAACATGGGACGTCCGTCGCATGACAGCCGTGCGGCCACCTACCTGCCCAATTTATTTTCGACCGGCTTCAAGCCGCACGACGAACGGCCGGCCGAAGACAAGCCGATAGATTTCACCTTCGTCAACGTCACCACGCCCAACGCCAAGGGATTCGTCAGCTTCGGGCCGCATCAGTGGAACAAGCGGATGTACGTGCGGCGCGCGCGCCATGCGATCGCCGAAGTTGACGCGAGCATGACGCGCACTTACGGCGACGTTTACATGCATGTCTCGGAGTTCGACTATTTCGTCGAGGGAACTCCGCCGCCGCCCGATCTGGCTGCTCTCGAGCAGGCGCTTGCGGCGATGGACGCGGAAAAGCGCGATGGCCTCCGCGCGATCATTGCGGAAGCGGGAGTCGAACGGATCTGGCCGATCGCCCAGTATCTGCAACGCACGCCGGTTTCGGATCTGCGCGTGTTGCTCGGGCTTGCGCAGCCGGCCGAAGAGTTAAAGGCGATAGCGGGATACCTGAGCGAACTCGTCGAAGACGGCGTGACGATTCAGATCGGAATCGGAGAACCCGGTTCGCAGATGGCGCGGCTGGGCGCATTCGACGCCAAGCACGACCTGGGGCTGCATACCGAGATGGTCGCGCCGGGAATCGCCCGGCTGGTTGACGCCGGGATCATCAACGGCCGGCGCAAGACGATTCATCGCGGCAAGGCGGTGGCGGTCGCGTGGACGGGCTCGGATCCGGAAGACTTGCAGATAATCGACGACAACCCGGCATTCGAGCTTTACGATCCCGAGTACGTGCTCAAGCTCGCGACAGTTTCCTCGAACTACCGGCAGACGTCGATCAACAATGCTCTCAGTATCGATCTGACCGGTCAGATTAACTCGGAGAGCGTGCTCGGCGCGCGGATGATGAACGGGACGGGAGGGCAGCCGGAAACTCATATCGGTGCGTTTCTATGCCCGGGCGGACGCGCGATTACGCTGCTGCAATCGACCGCGGTGGGTGGCGCGATTTCGCGCATCGTGCCGCAACTCGAAGCCGGCGCATTGGTAACGGTGCCGCGTTATTTCGCCGATACCGTTGTGACCGAATTCGGAATCGCGCGGCTGCTGGGCAAGAACCATCGCGAGCGCGCCGCCGAATTGATCGCCGTTGCTCACCCGGAGCATCGCGCGGAGCTGAGGGAAGCGGCCAACCGACTATTCGGCTAGACGGTCAAAAAGCACGAAAACAGCGCCGATTCAGTGCTGAATAACACAATCAGGCGCGGCATACCCCCCAAGGCTTGACCTTAGGCGGGAAATAGTCCAATAAAGGGGTCTATAGCGCAGTTCAACTTTTATGGTGGCTTATTTGCCAGCCTAAGACATGGATAGGCGCATTAAAGAGGAAGTGAAAGGATGGCATCCTCGACTAAGGTGCTGACAGTCAACGAGCTGGCCGAGTATCTGCGAGTACATCGCTCGACGATCTACCGCCTGCTAAAGAAAGGACAGTTGCCCGGTTTCAAGATCGGAAGCGACTGGCGCTTCAACGTCGAGGTAATCGATGAATGGCGGCTGCGCCAGGGAAGCGGCGTGCTGGAACAGGAAGGGGCTGATTAGCCGGCGGCATCGTAGCGCCGCGACCGCATTTCGCTGAACTCAAAGTATCCCCGGTTTCATCTGACCCGATCTGCCGCTGAAGTCAGTTCGATCCTCGATTCGCGGTTAATTTTCAATTTAAGCTGACATTGAAATGGGGCAAGTTGTCGCGCGCGCACGCGGGCGGCTAGAATCCGAACAACCGAGTTGCCGCGCGCATCGAATTTCCGCGCGCGATGATCGCGCAGAATCATGCCGACTGACATTTCCGCCAGGACACGACTGTTCACCGAATCCGTAATCCGCGAGATGACGCGGCGCGCGCTCAAGTCCGGTGCGGTAAACCTGGCGCAGGGATTTCCCGACTTTCCCGCCCCGGCCGACATCAAACAAGCGGCCAAGCGCGCGATCGACGATGATTACAATCAGTACGCGATCACCCACGGCTCGCCGAATTTCCGCCGCGCAATCGCGGACAAGGTGCGCAGCTACAACGCCATCGCGTGCGATCCCGACCGCAACATCACGGTAACCTGCGGCGCGACCGAGGCGATGATCGCGACGATGCTGGCGGTGGTCAACCCCGGCGACGAGGTGATCATCTTCGAGCCGTTTTACGAGAACTACGGGCCCGACGTGATCCTGGCCGGTGCGACACCGCGTTACGTGGCGCTGCGCGATCCGGATTTTTCGATCGATCGCGCCGAGCTCGAAGCGGCATTCGGTCCGCGCACCAAGGCGATCGTGATCAACACTCCGCACAATCCGAGCGGCAAGGTCTTCACGCGGCCCGAGCTCGAAGCGATCGCCTCGCTATGCCGGCGTCACGACACGCTGGCGATCACCGATGAGATTTACGAGCACATCATTTACGGCGGCGCGCGCCACGTATCGATCGCGAGCTTTGCGGGGATGGCCGAGCGGACGGTGACGATTAGCGGGCTGTCGAAGACCTACTCGATCACGGGATGGCGGCTGGCATACGCGATCGCCAGCGAAAGAATCACCGCGGCGATTCGCAAGGTGCATGACTTTCTGACGGTGGGCGCGCCGCATCCGCTGCAGGAAGCCGGGGCCTTCGCACTGCGGCTGCCGCAATCGTTTTATGCGGAGCTGACCGCGATGTACGAGCGCAAGCGCGGCGCGTTGTACGCGGCGCTCACGGGGGCCGGCCTGGAATGCAGCAAGCCTGACGGCGCGTATTACATCGTGGCGGAGATTGGCGGGCTCGGATTCAAAGACGACTTCACGGCGGCGGATTTCATCCTCGATGAAGTCGGCGTCGCCGCGGTGCCCGGTTCAAGCTTTTACCATCGGCCGGAACTGGGGCACCGGAAGATTCGATTCACGTTTTCGAAAAGCGACGAGACGATCGCGGCAGCCGCCGAGCGCCTCAGCCATCTGCAGGAGAAGCTGGCGGCGCGTTCGAAATTGTCGGGGCGCGACTAAAACAGATCAGCTCGAGGCTCGAGAAGTCGGGTCAAGAAGCTTTCTTGCCGCCCTGGATGGTGCGCAGGCGCGGGCGCTCGATTCCGCCCGACAGATAAACCAGCATGGTCCACGCGCTGCGCGTGAGCGGGTAGCAGAGCAGCACGCTGCCGGCGGCGATCGCGCTCAGAAAAAACATCTGGACGGCATCAGAGAGGCGCGTGGCGAAGGCGAGAATCGCCCAGCAGATCAGAAACGAGCCGGAGGCCACCGCGAAGTCGAGATACATCGCGCCCAACGTCTCTCCCGGATCCTTCCAGAACACGACGCCGCATCGCGGGCACTCGCGATTCATCCTGAAGTGCGATCGGAAAATCGCGCCGTTTCGGCATACCGGGCATCGGCAATTGAGCACGCACTCGATCAGCGCGGATGGGGAATCGTTCGCCACGATCCTGATATAACTGCGCGGCGCGCGTGAGGCCAGCGACTATGTCACGCGACGATCAGATGCTCCAGTTGAAGCCGAGCTCGGGACCGATCATCTGCACGCGCAGCAAATTGCCCACGCCCGACGAAGTCTGCGTGTACTTCGAGTAGTAGTAGCTCAGGCCGGCAAACGGGGCGAAACCGCGCCAGTCGCGGTTGGAGTAAACGACGCGCCAGTGGGTCTCGAAGCCCGATTGCGAATCGTAAACCGTCCCGCCCTCGGTGCGGCCGGAGTCCCACTTGTTGGCCCAATAGCCCTGCGCGGTCACCTCGAACGCGACGTTGGGCGCCAGCCATCGTCGCTCCTCGAGCCCGATCGCCGGTATCGGCAGCCCCTTCTCATGGAAACGGACTCGCGCCTCGAACGGCGAGACCTGGCTGAACTTTGGCGAGCCGTCGTTGATTCGAAAATCGTTGTACGTGAATTCCAGTCCGATCTTTACGCGCGTGTCCCATCCCTGGAGAAAGACCGGCAATCCCTGTTCGCGATCCTGATACAGCGGCGTCAGGCGGCGCTCGTAGTATCCGCCGAACGTGTACCATCGGTCACCGCCGGGATTCAGCTCCTGGTTCGGGGAGATTATCGTTCCGCCAAACGCCAGCGGCTGAGTTTCATACTTGCTGCCATACAAACCGAAGTACCTGAATTGGAACTGCGCCGCGTTGACGCTATCGAACCAGTACGAAAGCAGCACCTCGGGCAGTTGCATCTGCGAGACGCCGAGATCGTTCTGCAAGCTAATCGCGCTGTCGGGAGATGAGTTGATCCGGCGCCGCAGGGTGTTGGCGCCTACGAGGAACTGGTAGGTGTCGTCGGCTTCGATGTCGATTTGAGGTGGCGCGGGCGTGAGCAAGTCGAAACCCGGCTCGCGCAGCGATCCGAAGTCGCTCGCCAAGCAGTTCGTGCTCGCTACCAGCGCGGTGACAGCCAAAGCCATTGCCAGTCGAATTAAACGCATGGGGTGGAATGCTGGACTAGTGGCGGATCAATTTCAAGACACGTTCTATTGGGGTTTAGCGGGCTTTGCCTTCTCGTCGAGGGCGGGCGCCGGAGTTCCAGGCGCAGACTGAAATCCGTCGGGCAAATCTCGCGCCGGCAAAATTCGAATCACAACTATCTGGCCTGAATCCAGTTTGGCGCGAGTGGGACGCGCATAGCCGATTCGCGCGAGCAGGTATTTCCTGGGATAACCCGCGATCACTTGCTCCTGCAGAGTCTTGTCCTGAACGATTTCCGCCTTGCCGATGAACGCCGGCCCGGTGGGCGAGCCAATCCATATGAGCGCCGGGCTGCCGCGCCTGATTCTTTTGGCCTTCCAGCTGGTCGGCGAGGTTTCGATCAGGACCTGGTTGTCGCCGGTTGTAATAAACCAAACCGGCACGGCTCGGCTCTGGTTGCCGTCTTTGCGAACCGTTGCAATATAGATGTAGGTGGACTTGGCAAGCGCGTCGACGTCGCGAGGTGAGGTAGCAGCGATCGCGGTCGCGGCTGGAGTGACAAGGGTGGCCAGGAGAACGGCTGCGGCCAGCAGACGGGAAAGATTTGCAGCGGAAATTTTCATGAAGCGCCCCATCGTCAATCGCCGAGATAGCGGCGACGCACAAACACTTCTCCCAGGAACAGCATGATCACAAGGGGAATCAGCCACGGATCGGCGCTGCGGCGAAATGCCACGGTCTGACCGCTATGGCGGACGATTGTCGCGGCGGGCGCGTCGAACGCTCCGTGCGTCGCGGTTGATAGCCGGCGCAGCAGTTCGAGATTGGCCGGCTTGATGCGCAGCTCGGCGCTGTCGGCCGGAATCGATCCGGCGGCGGCGAATTCGCGCTGCTCGAGGACTTTTTCGGAATCGCCCGCTTTGAACATCAGTGTCGCGACGTACTTGCCGCGTGGCAGCGGCCCGACTTCGCCCCGATAGATCGAGGCATCGGCCTCGGTCATCGCAACGTCGATGGCGCGTCCCGGCCCGGTGATCCGGCACACGAGGTTGCTGACGGGATTGGCATCGGCCCTTTCAGCCTCGACCGTGATCGATCCGTCAGGCGCGCCATGGACGCGCATCGTGAACATCCCGGAGTCGCCCTGGCGCATCGTCCAACCCGCCAGCTGCGACCAGAATTCCGCGTAGCGGTTCCATCGAATCCAGCTCAGGGTGGCGAGTGAATCGGGTTCGGCGGCGAAAATCGCGGTGCGCCCGAGTCCATATTGCCACGCCGCGAGCAGCGGCGCAGTTTTGTCGGCACGCGCGATTTTGAGTGTGACTTGCGCACCGTCCTTGGGCTCGGCGGCGGCGAAAAAATCTATCGGCGGAATCTCCTTGATGCTGATGCCGGAGAGCATCGTGGTTGCCTCCCCGGCTTCAACGGTGGTGCGATCCGGCTTGCGCCGGTTCATCGCCTCGCGCGTCAATCCGACCAGCAGCAGCGGCAGCTTCTCGATATCCTGCACGCGATAGAAAACGCCGCCGGTCGCCTGCGCGAAGTCCTGCAGCAAGCGCAGATTGGCAAGGTCGGGGCCGATGCGGATGGTCGAGACCGGAATGTGCTGGCGGGCGAATTCGGCGATCAGATCGTCGTGATCCTGATACTGGCGGTTGGTGTCGCCGTCGGTGAGCAGAATCACCTGGCGCACCGGGATGCCGCTTTGCAGAATCTCGCGTCCCGCGATTTCGAGCGCTTCCTTGAAGTCGGTGCCGCCGCCGGGTTGCAGGCGGTCGATGCGGTTTTCGAGCTCGCCGCGATCCTCGCCAATCCGTTGTAGATGCGCGAGCACGTACGGCTGCGAATCGAACGCGATCACGCCGGCGAAATCAGTATCGTCGAGCTGGCGCAGCAGCGCGATCGCGGCTTGCTTGGCGTAGCGAATTCGCTCGCCGTCGCGCACCGCCGGATAGCGCGAGTCGTAACTCATCGAGTTCGAGCGATCGATGCAGAGGTAAACGGCAATCGGCTCGCGCGACGGGGGCGGCGGTTGCGGCACGAACTTTACCGGCAACGCCTTTTCCAGCTCGCCGCCCGCCAGTTTCTCCTCGCGCAAGGTGTCGCCCGTCGCGACCAGCCCGCCGCCGTAGTCGGCGACGTAGCGATTGAGCGCGTGCTGCGCCGCGGGCGTCAGCGATCCCTCCGGCACATCGTCGAGGATGACCAGCTGATAGGGCAGGTAATCCACCGGGCGTTCGCTCAGGCTGCGGGGTGACACGAAATCAATCGCGTAGTTGCGCAGCTTGAGCGCGGTGACGAGGCTTTCCGGCGGCGTGGCCGAGGCGATCAGAATCCGCGGCGCGCCGGTCACCGAAATCGCAGCCTCGACCCGCGGATTCAACGCCACCCGCGGAGCGGCAATCGAGACTTCCACGCTCATCAGGTATGCACCCGCGCGCTCGAGCCGATAGGGCAGCTCGAAGCGGTTCAGCCCCGGCTTCAGCGCAATCGCTTCCACGCCGACTGCGGCGCCGTCGCGGTAGAGCTTGAGCGTGGCCGCGAGCGGAGAGTGCGATTCGCTGTCAACGTCGATTCTGAATGCAAAGCGCTGATCGGCGCGGACCGTGTCCGGGGAATAAAAATCGGTGACCGCAATTCTCTCGGTCGCCGACGGCGGCGGCGCGGCGGCGAAAATTCGCACACCGTCCTCGAGCATCGCGGGAACCTCCGCCGTCGCGGAATCCTCGGTTTCGTTGCCGTCGCTCAGCAGCAGGATTCGCTTGTCCGCTTCCGGCGCAAACAGGCTTTCAGCCGCGGTCAGCGCGCCGGCTATGTTGGTGGCCCCGCCATCGGCGCCGTCGCCGAAATGCCACAGCAGCCGGGGATCCGTCAGCGGCGCAAGCAGCCGCGCGTCGCGGCCAAAACCGACAATCCCGAGCTGGTCGCCCGGAGCCATCGCGGACTTCAACTGTTCGACCTGGCCGCGCATCCAATCCTGCTGATCGGGCGACACCGAGCGCGACTCATCGAGCGCCACGACCACCGCGACGCTCTGCGCGGCGATACGCCCCGCAATGCGCAGCCCCGCGAGCATCACGACCAGGGCCACAACGCACAGCGCGCGAAGTGTCGCAGCCGCGGCGCCCGCCAGCCGCATTCCGCCGCGCATCGCGAGAATTCCCGGCGCCACGGCCACCGCCGCGAGCACCAGCAGCCACAGCAGATGCGGCCGATCAAACATGGCGCATCCCCCAGCGGCCGGCGTGGCCAATCAGGATCGCGGATTCAATGGTCAGGGCCAGCAACGCCAGCGCGACCAAAATGAAAACCAGCGGCTGCACTTCCCCGGCGGATTGCGCATTCGATGCGGTGGCGGCATTTTCCGCCGGCGCGTTCGCTTCGGCCTGCGATTTCGCGCCAAGGTCGGACTCGGTCGCGTCGTAATAGTTGGCGAACACCTGCGTCGTCTCGCCCCCCGACTCGACGCTGTAGCGCCCGGCCTGCAGCGGACGGATTCGCACGCGGCCCCATTTGTCGGCCGTGACGGTCCGCACGCTTGCGTCGGGCTGGGTGACGCGCGCGGCTCCGGATGCGGGCAGGCTTACGTCAGCGCCGGTCGGCACGATCAAAATATCGCGCGGCGCGGTCAGTTGTTTGATCAGATCGACCGTCAGCACCAGCGCGTCGAGATGATCGGGGGCGAGCAGAAGATGATCGCGGATGTCGAATGCGAGTACGCCGACTGGACCGCCCGCGCCGCGCCCGATCGCGGCCAGCGGGATCGACGAATGAGCGGGGCCGGTCGCGGTCGCAATCAAATCCATCCATTCGGGGATCGCGACAATTCGCGTCGCGCCCAGCGTCAGGGATTCGATCCCGCGCGCTTCGCCCATCGCATCGCTGCGAATGTCCGCGCTCGGCAGCGTTGCGTTGACGGAGATTCCGATTCCGGCCGCGTACCGCAAGTTCTTCCCAAGTTGCGGCGGATATATGAGCAGCGTGGACGCCGCCACGGCCGCGGGCACGTAGCAATCGTGCATGACAGCCAGTTCGAGCGGCTTCGCGTTCGCGCCGGATGCGTTCGCACCGCCAGGATACTTGACGGGATCGGCGGTCTCGATCTGAAAATTCGCGTTGACCGCGAGCAGCACGCGCGCGATATCGTCGCGCACCGCGGCGTCGGGCGAGAGGACCAGGACCCGCGCCGCACCATCGGACGGCGCGTACGCGTAGCGGTCATTGTCCGCGTCGATCGCATCGGGAGTCAGGATTCGCGCGTGCAACACACCTCCCGTCTTGAGCGGTCCGAACGGGACGACGACCTGTTCACGCGGCGCAAGCATCAGGGTCTGATGAAACTCCTCGCGGTTGCCGAGATCGATCGCCAGTTCGCAGGGATAAGGCCGCGCGGAGAAATTGCGAATCACGGCACGGCCGCGCGTCGAGCCCGGGATGCCGGGAGCGAGCGACACGATCGCCAGATTGGAGTCGCCGGAGCCGACCAGGTGAAAATTTACGCGCGCCGTCGAGGCGGCATCGGCCAAAATCGCAGCCGCGGGCGGCCGATCGGCGAACAGTTCGATCTCCGAGGCGCCGCGCGCGCGAATCAGCGCCGCTCGCAGAGCCACCGTGCGCGCGGGCACCGCCATGGGAGCCAGATCGTCGAGCGCCTTGTGCAGGTCAGCCAGGTTCGCGGTCTGCGGATGGCGCGCCTGCGCCTCGAGTGCGTATGCGATGACGCTGAACTCGTCTCCAGCCGGCGCTTGATTGATTATTTCCATCGCATCCCGGCGGGCCTGGTCCAGTCTCGTGCCCGAGCCTTCGCGCGCACTCATCCCGGCGCCGAGATCGAACACCAGCGCATGGATCCGGCCGTGACCGGGCGTGCGAGGCCTCATCACGTACAATCCCGCGATCGCCAGCGTCAGGGCAGTCAGCGTCGCCATCTCGAGCCAGAACAGCGGCTCGATCCGGACGTGACGGACGCTCGCAACCGGCGCGGGCACTTCGTCGAACAGCATCAGGCTCGACACCTCGATGGCCGGACGCGAGCGCGAGCGCAGATAGATCAGCACCAGCAGCGCGAGGCTGAGTCCATAAACGAAGTTCTGCGGATTGAGGAGACCCACGATTATCTCACAATTCCGAGCCGCGGGAGTTCGCGCTCTATAATGCTTTCCAGATTGCCCGCTCCGACCGCCTGCGCATAAGTAATCGCGTGCATCGTGCAGATCTCACGTACGCGCACGGCTATCTTTTCGATCTTGCGCCGGATCGCGGCGGCCGTCGCCGGGCCCAGCACGGTCTCGCGCACTTCGCCGGTCTCCGCGTCGCGCACGCGAAACAGTCCTGATGGATACGCAGCGATGCTCTCCTGCTCGCCCATCACGTGGACAACTTTTACCTCGTGGCGCGCCGCCACCAGCCGCTTGAGCGCGTCTTCGACGTCGCTTTCGTTCACGAGAAAATCCGAGATGACGACCACCGTCCCCGCCGGCCGGCGCTGCAGCAGCAATTGATCGACGGCCGCGCCCAGGCGGGTCTCGCCGCCCGCCTTCACCGACATCACGAACGGCCTGAAATTGAGGTACGACTCGCGGCGGCGATGAAACGGCGTTGCGTCGAGCTTCATCGCCCCACGATGCATCGCGAACGCGCCGATTCGAACCGCGTCGTTGTCCGCCATCCCGATGTATGCGAGCGACGCGCCGATCGCCAACGCGAGCCCCAGCTTGTCGTCGCGCTCGGGCAATCCCATCGACGCACTCGCGTCCACCAGCGCGGTAACCTCGACCTGGCGATCGACGCGGTAGGTTCGCAGCATCAATTCGTCAAACCGCGCGAACGCGTTCCAATCGAGGAAGCGCAAATCGTCGCCGGGCGCGTACGCCTTGAAATTTTCCGGTTCGATTCCGAGCCCCTGGATTCTGCCCAGCGCGCGCTGGCCCGCGCGCACGGTGCGGGCGCGCTTGATGCCCAGCACCAGGCGGTCGAGCTTGCGCAAAAATTCCGGCTCGAAAGCGCGTGCTTCGAGCATCGTCGACTGCCTATAGCTTCCCGGCGCGAACCGACTTGATGACGCGCTCGACAATGTGCGCGGCGTCGATTCCGTCGGACAGCGCGGCGTAGTTGAGTATGATGCGATGGGCCAGTGCGGCGACTGCCACGTACTCGATATCTTCACGCGCGATATTGGCGCGCCCGTCGAGCAGCGCATGCACCTTGGCGCCCAGGATAAGCGCCTGCGCACCGCGCGGGCTCGAGCCGAACATCACGTAGCGATTGACCATCTCGTCGTGCACGGCCCCGGCTTCGTCGGTCACGAAGCGCGAGTTCTGCGGCTGCGTGGTTCGCACCAGTCGCGCCGCGTATGTCTCCATCGCCGGCGCCACCATCACTCCGCGCACCAGCCTTTTCAGCGCCTCGATTCGCCCGGGCGCTTCGGTGGCGTGGAAAACCGCCTCGATCCCCGCTTCTTCGGGCCCGGTCGTCGACGCGATGATTCGAGTCAGTTCGCCTTCGCCGGGGTAGTTCAAACGGACTTTGAACATGAAGCGATCGAGTTGCGCCTCAGGCAGCGGATAGGTGCCCTCCATCTCGATCGGATTCAGCGTCGCCATCACGAAGTACGGCGGTTTGAGGCGGTAGGTGGTGCCCGCTACCGTCACCTGCAACTCGGCCATCGCCTCGAGCAGGGCAGACTGCGTTTTGGGCGTCGCGCGGTTGATTTCGTCGCCCAGCAGGATATGGCAAAACACGGGTCCCGGTTGAAAGGTGAACTCGCGCCGCCCGTCGTCGCCCGACAAAATCACGCGCGTGCCGGTTATATCGGCCGGCATCAGATCGACTGTGAATTGAATTCGGTTGAAGCTCAGGTTCAGCGCCAGCCCCAGCGTTTTGACCAGCGTTGTTTTGCCCGTGCCGGGAACGCCCTCGATCAGCACGTGGCCGCCGACGAACAGCGCCGACAGCAACTCCTCGACGGCCTGCTCGTGTCCGACGATCAGCTTGTGAATCTCGGCCTGAATACGCCGGAACGTCCGGGCGAAATCCGCCACCGTTGGCGTTTCCGCCTGCACGTCGCTCATCTTTCGAATACCCGCTTGATAGTAGTTCGATCTTCGGCCGGCACCGCGGCGCGCGCCACCGGCTCGTCCGGCTCCTGAGTCACGCTGAGCGGCGCGCGCACTTTGGGCGCAACGTAGGCGTGACCGGCGCCCTTCGCGCCGTGATCGACGGGCCGCGCTTCGATTGCGATCTCGAAACCCTCGGTGCCGAGCTTCGCCGCCGCCGGCGCGCCGAACAGGCTGTCGGGATCGGCGCCCATTCCGTGCGCCGCGCCGCCGTTGCCGCCGTTTTCGCCGCTTTGCTGGATTTTGTGATCGGTCGCGCTGTTGCCCTGATTGCCGGGGTTATCCTTGCCGGCGTCCGCTTCCGCGCCCTGCTCACCGTAGCCGCTGGGCGAAGGCTTGGAATCCGGCTGGCGCGAATCGTCTTCCCTCGGCAGATCGATCTCGCGGTTGGAGTTCGGCTGGTCCTGTTTGAACTGTCCCGCGACGTCGCTGTGCCGATTCTTGGGCGTCTCGGGAGCGCGATGAATTTCTTTTTGATCCTGATCGCCGCCCGCGTCGGCCAGGCGCAGGTTGAGGCGCTGCTTCGAGGCCGCCTGCTGTCCTGTCAGCTTGTTCTGAAAATGCCCGGCCATGTCGCGCGCGCGATTCACCAGCTGGTTCAGCGAATTGCCGCTTGCCTCGCCGTTCGCCGCGCCCTCCCGAGCCAATTTGTCCTCGAGCCGGCGCATGGTCGCGGCGTCTGCCATGACCTGCATCCCCGATTCATCGCCCGAATCGGCCGGCCGCAGATGCAGGTCGTCCAGATCGACCGTCAGGTCGTCCTGCCCGCTGCCCGATGCGATCTGTGGCGCGTGCTTGATTTTTGAAATCGGGATCGCGAGCATCGCCAGCACGATTGCTCCGGCCAGCGGATAGATCGCGCGCGACACGCGGCGCCGCTCGATCACCGCGCCCGCGAATTGGTCCTGATGGCCGAGTGTATCTTCAACCAGGTACGCCCACAGCGAGCCGCGGGCCTGGTGATTCGCGAGCGCGACAATCGTCGAAAGACGCCCTTTCAGCTCGGCCCGATCGTCGGCAATCGCGGCGGCCCGCACCGCGCTGGCGCGCATCCGCCACGCAGCGCCGACTGCGCTCGCGATACCGGCGCAGCCAATAACCGCCAGCGCCGAAGTGCCAATCAGGAAGGCGAGCGGCGACAGCAGGTATGCACCGGCAAAAACCGCGGTGCCGCCCGCGATCGCGATCGCAAGCGTGTAGAAAATCGCGTGCTGCAGCGCCAATGAGTTGAGTCGCATGCGGACGGAACCTACCCGGCCCAGGATTCGCCCGAGTTTCTCTTCAGTTCGCCTGTCTTGTGAGGGAAACAACATCGAAGGCGCCAAGCGCGTGAATCGAGGATAGTTTAGCCCCGCCACCCACGCAACGATGAATCTCCGGCCCCACTGCTTCCTGTCCCGCCAGCGCCTAAAACGTCCAGCCGACAATCGATTTCAGAAATATCCCGTGACTGGCGCGAGTCACTCCGATTCCCACGCCGAGGTTGAGCTCGAGCTGCGCAACGAAATCAAAATTCAGCGCCGGTACGATGAAATGCTGTTGCTCCTGCACCTTTTCCAGCGGCTGAATCGGTCCCATGTCGCCGTAGTATTCCAGCGCCGGCGAAACCCAGCGGTTGAGCTCATAGAGCAGCTCGCCCGACGGCTCGAATTGAACCCCGCGATGCGTCTGAGGACCGTTGAACGGCTTTTCGAACGCGAAGTTCCCCACCAGCCGAAATCCCTTGTAGCTCGCGCCGGCGATCGGCCGCATTTCGAGCGACAGCGGATTTTCCTCGGCTGCGCGCCGCATGTAATCAAGCTCGATATTGGCGCCGAACTGCACCGGCCACTCGAAGGTCTGCGGGATGCCGAAATGGACCTTCGTGCGCGAGCCCGAATATTCGTAGTCGCCGTTGGAGAGCTTCGCGGTGGCCAAATACTGCCCGACCTCGAGCCAGCGCACGACCCCGTACGAGCCCTCGAGCGTCTCGTGTACCTGGTGCACGTCCATCTCGCTTTTCGCCAACTGCCCGGTCGCCGTCGAGGTCGTGTTAGAATGCAATTCGAGCGCCAGATGACCGGCCGGCGCGGTATCCGTGTCGTAGATCTCGATTTCATAGAAGTCGATCGCGTGCGATGGAGGCGCGGCCGCGAGCATCGCGGCGATGCATAGCGAGAGCGCGAAAATATGGCGGACGTACTTCGTCGCGCGCGCCCCGCAAGAAAATTACTCAGCGCGATTCCTTGAGTCCGGCGTCGTCGGCCGCTCCCAGAGCGATCGCGGACCAGTCCAGGTCGGCGCGCCCCTTGGCTATCGCCGAGATAAACCGATCACGCAGCAGGCTCGCCGTCGGCATCGGCGCGTTCGCCGCGGCTGCGGTCTGCAGCACCAGGTCGATATCCTTGAGTCCGAGCGGCAGCCGAAAGCCCGCCGGTGTGAACCGTCCATGAACTATGGCCGGCCCATAGCCCTGGTATACCGGCGCCGCAAAGAGCGTTTTCGCCAGCATCTCGAGCGCCGGCGCCGGATCGACGCCGCTCTTGCGCATCATCGCGACCGCCTCGCCCATCGCCTCGAGCGCCGCCGCGATCATGAAGTTGCCCGCGAGCTTCACCACGTTCGCCGCGCCGGGATTGTCGCCAAAATCGAATATGTCCTGCCCCATTGCCTGAAGGATCGGCTTCACCTTGGCCTTGGCGTCGGCGGCCCCCGAAGTGCAGATCCACAACCATTTCGCCTGTGCAGAGCTTGGCCGTCCGAACACCGGCGCCGCGACCATCACGCTCCCGCGCATCTCGTGGTATGCGGCAAGCTCCCGCGTGGTCGCCGGCGACACCGTACTCATCGAGACATGAATTCCATCCGGCGCAATTCGCTCGGCGAGCGCATCTTCGCCCGTCACCAGCGCCTTGACCGACGCGTCATCCGCCAGCATCGAGACCACGATACCGCCCGGATGCGCGACGTCGCCGGCGCGGTCGGCGCGGCGCGCGCCCTTGGCAATCAGCGGCTCAGCCTTCGACGCGGTGCGGTTGTATACCGTCAGATGGTATCCCGCGGCGAGCAAGTTCGTCGCCATCGGCAGACCCATCGCGCCCAGTCCGATGAACCCGATTTTCTGTGTCATCGGCTGAGCCTACCACTCCAATCGAATGTCGCAATGAATTCGGCTCGTGGATCGCGCGCGCTCGGCGCGAGTATCGCCTCGGGCGTATGCGCGCGCGCGAACAATCGGCACGACGCGCCGCAGCTGATTTTCTTTTCACCGTGCTGATCGAGCACGGGATTTTCGGAACGCTGCGTTTATTCTCTCGACCGCTTCGCGTCTTTCATCGAACAGTTTGAGCAAAGCTGTGCCGATGTCCTCTTCAAGGCTGTTCCCTTGAGCTAAACGGATAGTTTCGTGCCGGGCCCTGAGCTCGTAATGAAGTTTCTTTCAAGCCAACCATCCGTCCGCGAGCTGCCCGCGACGCAAGGTCCACTCGGGACTGATTAGTGCCTTCGCTTCCTTCGGAAGGTTCGTTTGTTCGCGTTTTGTGAGCGGTTTGGTGAAACCGAATCCATAGAGGAGCTGAGCATGGTCGTTGTAGACTTGTTTCCGCGCTGACGTCCGATACTCCTGCTCGATCAAGAAGCTGCAGTAGAGCGGCATTTCATCTGAGTTGGCGGGCAGGACTTCCAGGTGACTATCGCCCCGCTTGAGGAAATCGACTCCCTCCGCATCTTCCCGTTCGTCGGCAACGAGTCGGACGACCCATGGAGCCTCGCGTTTCTTCACTCTCGGCTCAAGTTCAGTCTTCAATGTGTCCCAGAACTTTGCGTGAAGCCGATCCAGGGCAATAGGAAAGACATCGATCAGATCAAAAGCGCCTTCGAGATTCTTCGGATCAACCAGAAACTCTACGATTTCCCGATAGCTTTCAGTCGTCGCCATAGGCCCTCTCCTTTCTCAAATCTCGAAGGTCATCCATCGTCTCAAGGTACTGACGCAGGGTCTCTTGAATCCGCGGCGCAGCGACGATTTCAAGACACTTTTCAAGCCAAGCTCGAATGTGGTGTAGATAGCTGATGCGATGGGCTTGCTCAGCCCCCGCGCGCTCGCCATGGATGGTGAGAAAGATCAGAATCCTCTCTCCGTCGGATCTGAGCTCCTGAGTCTTCAGCCAATTCCAGTACTTCTGCGTTTGGGTGGATCCTCCATCGACGCTTGATCCTTCGGGACTGCCGATCTTGTTCTCGATAACAAGAATGAACCACGGGAAGCATCGAACAATGATATCGAGGCGGCTCTCTTCAGTAACCCAGAGCTCGGACTTGACCTCGATGTGCGCAGCGACAAGGTGCGCCTTCAGGTGCCCATAGCCAATGGAGTCGAGAAATGTCTCCAATAGTTGCGTCCCCTGGCCATGCATCCCTTTCGGATCGAGCAGGTCTTTCAGGATCTTCGAATGGTTCTTCTCCAGGCTTAGGAGGTCAAGAAGGCGAAGGAGATTGAACCGCGGTGCCTCCGCCTGGTCCCGGCTTGCCCAGTCTGCGCGTGCTTTAGAGAATCCGGACCAGAACGACTCCAATGAATTGCGAAGCCGAGCCGCACGGAGTTCCGCAGCCTTGGTTTCATTGGCGGCGAAAACCCTAAAACGCTCAATGAGTTGGCGGACGGATTCAGACGGAATGGATTGGAGCTGTGTCATAACCCTTGGCCTGCCTACGGCCATTCAGAAGTAGAGTCGTTCGGTTCGTTCGAGAAGGGCAGGCGACTGACAGTCATTACTCCAAACTTCACGTCTGCGCTACCGGAGCGTAGTCTTTGGTGCGACGGCCGAAACTCCATGCTACCGCCTCATGCGCTGTTTCGACTTCCAGCGGCACTCTCAAAAGATGCCGCCTTGCGGAGCCGTCTGGCTCGGGCGTAGCGTTCATCACTTCGACCAGTTGTAGCGGCTCGTAGTCATGGAACTGAATTCGATAGAGCCTGCCGAAGAGATCTGCCTGTATAAGTCTCGCTCTGGCGGCCGCGAGAAACCGCTCGTGACCCAGCAGCTCGATTGTCGCGTGTAGCACTTCCAGGTTCTCGTCCAGCGGCAGGTCTTCCAGCCCGACCTGCTCGGGTTGTATCACCAGCCGCTCCGAAACGCAGCAGCCGTGTATCGCATAGAGCGACCATCCGTCGTTGAAAGCCATCGCGGGCCCTCCAAGGTTGTGAAGCCGCTCACGAGCGTCCAGATGAATTGCGGTCGGTCGATCAGAGACGAAGCATGTCGTCTCGTAGAGCGCCCACCAGTAGCAGCACTTGCCGATTTCCGACCAGCGGCGAATCCGCTTGAGGCGTCCCGATTCATATTTCACGCCAAGATGCCGGTCGCAGAAGTCATGAAATGCGATCCAATCGAGCTCCAGTCCTATCGAGACTTCGCCAAGGCTTTCAACCATCACAGTTTGGAGAGATTCGGGTAGAGTCTCCATGACAAGCCCCGACTGCTGATGCAGGAACCATTCGAACGGCACGGCTCCCAGCACCCCGGGCGTCAGACGGAGTGACTTCTTCAGCTCCTTCTCACCGCTTCGAAGTCGGACCGCTTCCCAAAGCGAATCCCGGATTGAAACGAGGCCAAACCGCCCGAGGCTGTTCACCTGCGAGATCAATAGTTCGCGCGGCGACTCGTACCAGACAAAGCTCGGCCAATCGTGGCCTGAGACTGTGTAGAGTTCGCCGATAGCATCCTCGGCGCGCTCGCGATCAGCGGGGCCGCCGCGCGATGCCACCTCTCTCCAGGCGCGATAGTGAGTTTCGAGCGCCCGAATCTGTTCGTGTGTCAAACCCTTCATCTTTGCGAGGAATCCCCTCAATCTCCCGTCAATGTCGTTCCAGCGGGATCGTATTCTCTCTGCCTGCGTACTTCGTACCAGCCGGGCCCGAGAACGATTGCGCCATGTTCCTCATGCTCAAGGCGTCCGACATCGGTCAGCATCAGATATCTTCGGTTCCCTGGTCCCTCGAACAACTGCGCCTGACCGTCATTACCCTGAATTGCATGAGCGTGACCGCTCAACTCGCCACGCGCGAGAATGACGCGACCATCTTCGGGATCGATTGGCTTTCCAGTTTTGGATGGCTGCTCGATCTTGACTAAGAGCACGTCGCCCTGTCGGTACTGTTTCGAGGTCTTCTTCATTGCTCCTCTCCCTTCAATCTGTTGAGCAACCCCGCGCGGTCACGCACGTTGGCTGCATCGGCGCGAAACACCGTCCATTCTTGTATCATCGCTTGATGACAACCGTTGTCAGTCAGTGCCGCCGCGATTCGCTCATTTGACGATTGCTGCGGTTGGGGATAGTTTCCGCTCGCCGGGGACATTCATCGCCCGTCCCCCGCAATCTTCACGGAGGCTAACTCTTAATGGATATCAGCAAGGACAAGTTGCTCGAGATGTACCGCACGATGCAGAAGATCCGGTATTTCGAATCCAAGGCGCGAGACCTGGCGATGGCCGCCGAGCTTCCCGGCTTCGTCCACGTCTCCATCGGCGAAGAAGCTTCCGCCACCGGCGTCTGCGCCGCGCTGCGCAAGACCGATCGCATCACCTCGAACCATCGCGGCCACGGACATCTGATCGCCAAGGGCGGACGCCTCGATCGCATGATGGCCGAGATTTTCGGCAAGCGCACCGGGTACTGCAAAGGCAAGGGCGGCTCGATGCATATCGTCGATTACTCGCTCGGCATCCTCGGCGCCAACGGGATCGTCGGCGCTGGACTGCCTATCGCCACCGGCTCCGCGCTGGGCGCCGTGATCGCCGGCAAGGACGATGTCACCGTGGCGTTCTTCGGTGACGGCGCCTCCAACGAGGGCACCTTCCACGAGTCGCTGAACCTCGCGGCCGTCTGGAAATTGCCGGTCGTCTTCGTATGCGAGAACAACGGCTTCGGCGAGTTCACTCCGATGGATACCGTGACCTCGGTCAAAGACATCGCGGTGCGCGCCAAGGCCTACGACATCCCCGGCCAAATCGTCGACGGCAACGACGTGCTCGAAGTCTTTCGCTACACCAGCGAGGCCGTCGCACGCGCCCGCGCGGGCGAAGGTCCCACCCTGCTCGAATGCAAGACCTATCGATGGGAGGGGCACGTCGTCGGCGAGCAGGCCTTTCTCGGCGGCGGCTCGTATCGCGAGCAATCCGAGGTCGAGAAATGGAAGCTCAAATGCCCGCTGATTCGCTTCGAGAAGTGGTGCGCGGAGAGCGGCAAGATAAGCTCGGCCGAACTTAAAAAGATCATCGCCGAAACCGAAAAGGAACTCGCCGACGCCGTCGAATTCGCGCGCTCGAGCGAACTGCCCGCGCCGTCGGAAGTCACCGACGACGTATACGCCTGAGCACCCGCGAATCGGAGGTATCGTCATGCCACAAATCAGTTTTATCCAGGCGATCAACCAGGCCATCGCCGAAGAAATGGAACGCGACCCGCTCACCTTCCTGATGGGCGAGGACGTCGTGCTCGGCGCGTTCGGCGCGACCAAGGGGCTTATCGACAAGTTCGGCGCCAAGCGCGTGCGCAACACCCCGATTTCGGAGGCCGGCTTCGTCGGCGCGGCGGTCGGCGCCGCGATGGCGGGGACGCGCCCGATTTGCGAAGTCGAATTCGCCAGCTTCTTCTATTGCGCCTTCGACCAGATCTGCAATCAGGCCGCCAAGCTCCGCTACATGTCGGGCGGACAGGCCACCATGCCGATCACGTTTCGCGCCGTGTATGGCGCGATGGGCGGCGCGGCCGCGCAGCATTCCGAAACGGTGTACGCGCAATTTCTCAGCGTCCCCGGCCTCAAGCTGGTCGTCCCTTCGGACGCGTCCGACATGAAGGGCCTGCTCAAAAGCGCCATCCGCGACAACAATCCCGTGATTGTCTTCGAGCACGGCGCGCTCGGCTGGTCGCGCGGGGATGTCCCCGACGGCGAGCACCTCGTGCCGCTGGGCAAGGCCGCCGTCAAGCGCCCCGGCGACAACGTGACGGTGGTCGCAATCGGCGCGATGGTGGCGAAGGCGATGAGCGTCGCGGAAAAGCTCGAAAAGGAAAAAATCTCGGTTGAAGTAATCGATCCGCGCACGCTGGTTCCGCTCGACGAAAACGCGATCCTTGCTTCGGTCGAGAAAACCAATCGAATCGTGATCGCCGACGAAGGCCACCTGCGCGGTGGCGCCGCTGCGGACATCGCCGCGATCGTCGCCGACAAGGGCTTCGACTTCCTCGACGCACCGATCCGCCGCGTCACCTCGCTCGACGTGCCGATTCCGTTCAGTCCGCCGCTGGAAAAGGCGGCCATCGCGGACGAGGCTCGCATCGAAGCTGCGATTCGCGACGTGGTCGGTCGATAGCCGCGCTCGCCATTTGCGGAGCTGACTATGGCAGTCGAAGTTACGATGCCCAAGTTCGGGCTGACGATGCGCGAAGGAACGATTCAGCGTTTCTTCAAGGCCCAGGGTGAGCGCGTCAACGCGGGCGAGCCGCTCTACGAGGTCGAGACCGAGAAAGTTCTCTACCAGGTCGAAGCGCCCGCGTCGGGTACGCTCGCGATCGCGATGTTCGACGAGGGCGCAACGGTTGAATGCGGCACGGCGATCGCCGTGATCGCGGAAGCGGGCGAGGATGCCGCGACAGTCGCGGCGCGCTACAGCAAATCCGCGTCGCAACCTGCCCATCGCGCTTCACCCGTGACCTCGCCGCCGCCCGCTAACCAGACCGCCGCGGCCAACCCGAGCGCACGGGATCGAAAAACCGTAAGCCCGGTCGCCCGCAAACTCGCGTCTGAACTCGGCGTCGATCTCGATAAGATCGAAGGCACCGGCACCGGCGGACGGATCACTCGCGAAGACGTCGAGCGCGCCGCCAAATCCGCGCCGGTGCCGCCGGCGGGATCGGCGCCGTCCGCCGATCGCGTCGCGTTTCGTGGCGTGCGCAAGGTGATCGCCGAGCGGATGCATCAAAGCCTCCACTCCAGCGCGCAGATCACTATCACCGCCGAAGCCGATGTGACGCCGGCGACCGAGTTTCGCGCCCGCCGGTCCCGCGAATTCGATTTTTCATACACCGATATGATGATTCATTCGGTCGCGCGCGCCCTGATGCGCCATCCGCGAATGAACGCGCGCCTCAACGAAACAGGCAACGACACGGAGATTGTACTTTGCGCAAATGCGAACGTCGGCATCGCCGTCGCACTCGATGAGGGGCTGATCGTTCCGGTCGTGAATCGCGCCGAGCGCAAGTCGCTTCGCGAGATCGCAGTCGAAAGCCGCGCACTCGGCGAAAAGGCGCGCGCCGGTCACCTCAAACTCGAAGACGTAGCCGGAGGCACGTTTACGATTACCAACCTCGGGACGTTCGGCATCGACGCGTTCACGCCGATTCTGAATCTTGGCGAGACGGGAATCCTCGGCGTCGGGCGAATTGTCGAGAAGCCGGCCGTCTATCGCGGCGAGATCGCCAAGCGCGCGATGCTTTGGCTGAGCCTCACTTTCGACCATCGAGTGCTTGACGGGGCGCCCGCCGCGCAGTTCCTCCAGACCGTGATCGAACTCTTCAACTACGGCGCATGAGCAGGGGTGACCCCTGCACCCAGTGTTAAGGCCGCGCTCCGTTGTCGCGCGCGGCCACTGCTGCGGGCGCGCCGTTTCTTAACACTGGCCTCCCGTGCCAGCGGCTTAATACTGCGCTGCCGTCGCCACGGCCAGGGGTCAGCCCTGCTCAGGCTGCCCGCTGCGCCTTGATCCGCGCTACAGCTTTCGGCGCGAGATTCTTGCGCGCCATCTTGAGATCGTAATGCGTCTGGAGATTCAGCCAGAATTCCGGGCTGTTACCGAAATACAAGCCGAGACGCAGCGCCGTATCGGCAGTGATCCGGCGACGGTTGTTTACAATCTCAGCGATCCGGTTCGGAGAAATGCCGATTGCCTTAGCGAGATGGTTTTGCGACAGGCCGTATTCGGCCAAAAATTCCTCCTTCAGCATCTCGCCGGGCGTGACCGGCGCAAATTCATCCTTCATCGAAACTCTCCTAGTGGTAGTCAACGATTCTGACCTCCTGCGCGTCACCGTCGCGCCATTTGAAAATCACGCGCCACTGGTCGTTCACTCGGATCGAGTGGAAATCTTTCAGGTCACCCTTTAGCCTTTCGAGCCGATTCGAGGGCGGCACGATCAAGTCCTCCAGCCGACTGGCCGCATTGAGGGCCTCCAGCTTGCGCTTCGCACGACGGGCCACGCCCTGGAACTGGCGCACGAAGTGATCGGCGAACAACGCCTCGGTCTGCTTGTCGCCGAAGGAACAAATCACAATTCCGAGTTATATACCGAATCCCGGTATACGGTCAATTAAGGCGATTTTTGGGTCGGTGTCCCGATTACATATCGCGGGTTCGGCGCAAGCACGCTCTTTATGTCATCACGTTCCTAATCCGTCATTCCGATCGAAGTGGAGGGACCCCGGATCTTCGCTGCGCTCAGGATCACGCAAAAAAGTGAGCAGGCGGGTTTTTGTGATGCGCCGCAGAACCCTCACCTACCGGCCGCTGAGCGGCTGGCCGCCGCGTGTCTGTGACACCTCCCGTGACATAACGGGCGAGGCAGGATCCGGGATTCTTCGCTTCGCTCTAGAATGACACAAAAAAAGTCCTAACAGGCCGTCAGGCCGCATCTTTCTTCTTCCCCCCTGCGGTGCAGGGATCACCCATAGCCGTTGGCAGGGGCCGCGCC
>PLDK01000045.1 GCA_003135135.1 Deltaproteobacteria bacterium | reverse complement strand
CCGCGCAGGTGATTCTTCCTTCGTTAAGCGGATGTCCTAGTTCAGCCTGACGCCGCTCGATTCGGCGTGCTACACATACGCAATGGTCAACCGCCAGGATTTCCCGTACTCGCCCGGCTCGCCCGAAATCGGGCGACACCTGCTCTTGGCCGATATGACTTTTGTCGGAACAAAGCTAGCCATAGAGGGCAGCCGCCTCAAAACCACAACTAATGGTATAAATTGCGATTTTCGGCTCTATTCGACAAGTCAGAATCGCGCGCACCTCTTCAGGTTGGCAAACTGAACCAGTGCCGAACCGCATCGTGAATGCACCAGCTCCGATTCTCCGATTCCTTGGCGCTGCCGGCACGGTCACAGGCAGCAAGTTTATGCTGACGGCTGGCGATCGCCGTGTGCTTGTCGATTGCGGTCTGTTCCAGGGGCTCAAGCAGCTCCGCTTGATGAACTGGGAGCCGTTGTCGGTCGACGCGCGCGCCAATCTTCGTGGACAGCCCGATGGCGCTGGCGGCGCTGAGGGTTTACGAAGAAGCCATCGCTCGAGGCAGCTCTGAAATCCGCGCCGACATCGCGCATGCAAAAAATTTCTTCAATGACCAGGATCTCACCGAGATCAAAACCGTCGCGGCATCGATCGAGCTGAACTCGATGTCGGGGCCGATGATCATCATCTCCGCGTCGGGAATGGCTTCTGGCGGCCGCGTCCTCCATCATCTCAAACGACGGCTTCCCGACCGCCGCAACACTGTCATCCTCGTCGGCTTTCAGGCCGCGGGAACTCGCGGCAGGTCGCTGCTCGACGGCGCTGCGATGGTGAAGATGCTGGGAGACTACGTCCCGGTCGCCGCGGAAATTGTCGATGTCCCCGGCTTCTCCTCGCACGCCGATCAGCGGGAAATTATCAACTGGCTCAAGCTCGCCACGGTTCGGCCGCAGATCGTTTATATCGTTCACGGTGAGCCGCCCGCATCCGAGGCTCTGCGCGCGAGCATAACCCATGAGCTGGGATGGAACGCCGTGGTGCCGCGCAATCTCGAGCAAGTGCGTATAGACTGACCGGGCTGTGACGCACTTCCGGCTGAGACACTTACCGCTCGACACGCTGCGCGAGCACGTCATCGTCATTCACGAGCGCGCCGTCCGGCATGGAAACCTGGGCTTGCACCCGCTCGACCGGGCACGCGTCTTCGGCATCGATCGCCAAAGCGGGGTACAGCGCGAAATCACCGGCGTCCTCAACGTCTGCAGCGATGGATTGCTCGAAGCCGACGAGATCGGACTATCGGACGAAGCATTTCACGATCTCGGCTTGCCCGATGGCGCCGAAGTCCGCGCAAGCCTCGCGGTCGCGCCGCTGAGCGTGGATTTGGTCAGGGCCAAGCTCAGGGGAAGACACCTTGGACGCCGGGATTTCGACGCGATCCTGACCGACGTCGCGGCACGGCGCTATTCGCGCGTCGAGCTTTCGATGTTCGTGCTGGGGTGCGCCTTTCAGAAGTTTGATTTGTCGGAGCTGACTGACTTCACGCTCGCGATGATCGCCACCGGCGAGCAGCTCACGTTCGGCGGCCCGATCGTCGCCGACAAGCACTGCATCGGCGGTGTTCCCGGCAACCGAACCACCATGATCCTGGTCCCGATTCTCGCGGAACTCGGACTCAAAGTTCCCAAGACTTCCTCGCGCGCTATCACCAGCCCGGCCGGCACGGGCGACACGATGGCGGTGCTGGCCGATGTCGCGCTCTCGCCGGATCGGCTGTATCGGGTCGTCGAGGAAGTTGGCGGATGCATCGCGTGGGGCGGCGCGCTCGAGCTGGCGCCCGCTGACGACATCCTGATCACCGTCGAGCGCCCGATGGAGATCGACACCGAGGCGCGGATGGTCGCCTCGATTCTCGCCAAGAAGAAGACCGCCGGCGCCACCCACGTTCTGATCGACATACCCGTCGGGTCTTCGGCCAAGGTGAAAACTCCCGAATTTGCCGAGCATCTCAGCGGGTTGTTCATGGCCGTGGGCGAGCGGATCGGCCTGCGGCTCGAGATTGCGACGACCCAGGCGCTCGGCCCGATCGGCTACGGCATCGGACCGCGATTGGAGGCGCTGGACGTCCTTTCGGTTCTCCGATGCGAACCCGGTGCACCCGCCGATCTGCGCGAAAAGTCGCTGATGCTCGCCGGTCGTCTGCTCGAGATGACCGGAGTCGAGCCGGCCTCGCGCGGCTATGAGGCTGCGCGCCGGACACTCGATTCTGGCGCCGCGCTCAAAAGGTTCGACCGAATAGTGGACGCACAGGGACGACGCGAGATGCCTGCGCCGGCGCCTTGGCGGCGAAACTTTGCCTCTGGACAAGCCGGGATGATTGCGCAGATCGATTGCTGGCAAATATCGCGAATAGCAAAGCGCGCCGGCGCCCCTTCCAATGCTTCCGCGGGGGTGAAGCTCTACAAGAGCGTCGGCGATACTGTGATGCGGGGCGAGCCGATTTTCGAGATTCACGCCGAAAGCGATGCTCAGCTTCAGGCCGCGCTCGAATACGCCAATTCCGTGCGCCGCCTGCTCCGCTACGCCGAAGATTCTTAAAGGAGTATGCCGGCAGCATCGAGTCGGCGCATTCTGCGCGGACGAGGCTCGCTCATTGCGCAGCGCGTTCGATAGCTTGGAGAGGAAGGCGGTCGTGCACTTCGACGCGCACCAGGCGCCACAGTGATTGACTCATGTACGCTCCCAGTCAACACTCGGTTCGTTGGATGATTATGAATAAAACTACCGTTGTACGGTCGCTGTTCCTGGTCCTTGCCTTGACGCTGCTCGCAGGATGGGGCAGCTCTTCCGGTCCCGATGCAATAGCGGCGTCAACTCCCGCTCCGCTGAGCGCCGACAACATCAACCTGATCTTCGTGGTAAGCGAGGATTTGGCTTACCGAGCTTCCGGGGACATCAATCCGGGCACGGCAAACCTCACCAATCGCGGTTTACAGCGGTCGCTCCGGATGGCCACGTTCCTGCGACGGCACGTATTGGGGAAGAAGAATGTAACCGGCATCTATGTGCTCGAACCGATGACCCATTTGCAAACCACCGGCAATTACCCCGATATGGCGGCGCCCGAGACCATTCAGCAGTTCGCCCTGCTCAACCACATCACTCTATCCAGCGCGCTCCCGCCCGATTATTTCCCATATACCGGCAACAGCTACCCGCTCAATGCATCCTATGCGTCAGCAGTGCCCCTGCCCACCGGAGTTGCTACGCCGACAGCATTCTGCCCGAATTGCCAGGGTCTCGATTTCAGCGACCAGAAAGGCGACAACGAAACCCTGGTAACCGGTATCATCGCGGCAAGCGTCCCGGGTTTTTATGTCTTCTCGGCGCCCTGGGAGATCACCAGCGCCCTGATGGCAAATATCAACAAGCTGGAAACTTATAACCTGACTCTTCCGGCCGGCTATGCGGGTCCCAACTATATCTATGCGATCTCGATCGCGCCGTCGGGAAGCGCCAGCCTGGTTACCTTCGACAGCAATCTGCACCCGCCTTCCACCTACCCTAAGCTGCCTTCGCCGAGGCCGGTCAGCACTCCATGCGCGATGCAGACGCCTTTCCTCATCGAAGTGACTGGCGGTAGCGGTGGCGCCGTAGTTCCGGCGAATATCAACACCAACGAAACCATTTACATCATTCGGCACGCAGACGCGCATCCGCTGGCATATTGGAGCGACGGCAACTATGTCTGTGCGGGGCAATGGCGCGCGCTGGATCTTCCCAACGCACTGCGCGGCAAAATCAGCCCCCAGCAGGTCTATTCGAGCGACCCCGCTCAGGTTAGCCCAGGCACCGAGGGCTTCTCGTGGTCGGGTGTTGCGCCTTCATTGACCGCCGAACCATACGCAATCGCCAACAACTTGCCCTATGGTCTGGCCGCCAGCTTCGATACGACCTCGGTCCCGGCAACCAGTGATTTTTTCTTCACCGAAGGCACCTTCTCCAATCAGAAGGTGCTGATGGCGTGGTCGTACCAATTCATCCAACCGACGGTAAATGCGCTGATCTCGGCCTATTTCCCGCATGCCGTCCCGCGCCCGCCACAAGCTCCCGATTGGCCGTCCGACGACTACGACACCGTCTGGAAGGTGACGCTTGACGCCGAGGGCAACTTGACGGTGAACAACACGCTGTGCGAAGGCATCGACTCCGCACAGCTGCCGGCCACCTGTCCTAAATTCTGACCCCTACTGCGCCAGCCGCGCGCGCGGCGCTTTGACCAGTCTATTCGGTATCAGCGAAATACTTCCGATTGAGGCTGTTCGTGTACCCGTCTTCGCGTAGCTTGAGCAGCTCTTCATCGATCGCCGTACGAATCGGGCTGTTCAACGGCAGAGCAAATCCGTATTGCTGGGGCTCGAACACAGCGCCAACCTCGTTGAGCCGCAGCTCGGGATGCTGTCTGTTGTAGTATCGCAGGATCGGCGAATCGTACACGATCGCATCAACCCGGCGCTCCGTAAGCGCCGCAACTGCGCCCTGGAGGCCGTCAAAAGTCCGCGTGTCAAGCCCTGCGGATCGGCAGTAGGCCTCGCCGGTGCTGCCCGCAATGCTGCCCACCTTTTTTCCCGCCAAATCCTGAAAGCTGCCTATCCGACCGCGGATTTCGTCCATCGTCATCACACTGGTCATACTCGATGTGAAGTAAGCGATCGCGATCACGCCGCACGCCAGAGAGGTCCCTGCCACCAGGTAGCCGATAGGTCCGGGTACCAGACGCTTGTGAGATGAACTGCCGGCCGCGGACGTCGACATGACATGATAGAATGATTCCGCCAATCCGCTCAGCCAGTCACGGGGGAACTCGGGGTCCAGCCTACGATCGAAAATCGTCAGTACAATTGTCGCTAAAATCATGGCGCCGAACGCGATGGCGAAGATTCGCATATGGCCCCATTCATATAGGCCCCTGAAAAGTTCAACCAGGCCGCCTCCCCGATCGGAGGCGATCATCACCTGAAGGCCGGATTCAAAGTAGGGCTGGGAAAAATCTATTTTCTCGAGGCGGCTGCTGGTGATGAAAAGGTCAGTCACCCCGACCTGCGCCTGACCCCCGCTCACCATGTCTATTAGTTCTGTCAGCGTCTTGGCTTCCACGTATTCGATCTTCCAGCCTTTCGCCGCCGCAATCGTTTCCCATAGCTCGATTGTAAAGCCGCCAAAGCCGGTCGAGGTTCTGGCGACGAACGGCGGATCGACGTAAACGACCACTCTCAGCGCCGGCGCGTTCCCCGACGAGGAGGCCGCCGCCCATGCCCCGCCCATGAGGACCACAATCACGACCGCAATAAGTGCTTTCTTCATCGCTCTATAATTTTATGCCAATCGGAATTTCAAAAGAGGCAATTTCGTTTGAATGCCGTCAGGCGCTTAAAGCGACGCCAGGCGTTTGAGGCTGTCCGATTCGCCGATCACCACCAGCAAGTCATTGGCTTCGATCTGCGTTTCGGAACCGGGAATCATCTCGAGCTCTTTGTCGTTGCGCTTCAACGCCACGATCCGAAGCCGCGGATTCTCCCGTTCCACCGCCGCGATCGTCTTTCCGGCCGCCGGGCTTTCGCGCGAGATCCTGATCTCTTCGAGATCGACCTCGGACTCGCGGCCGGGCACCGAGAGTTGCAGAAAATCCACCACCGACGGACGGATGATACTGGCCGCGATTCTCATCCCGGCCCATTGATAGGCCGCGACCACCTGGTCCGCTCCCGCAAGCCGCAGCCGCCGCAGTCCCGCGTCCGAGTCGCCGCGGGCGTAGATGAGAATCTTCGGATTTTTCTCGCGCGCCGAAAGCGTGATGTACACGTTGTCCGCATCCGATCCGGTTGCGACGATTATCGCGCGGGCCGATCCAATCCCGGCATCGTCGAGCACCGAATCTTCCAGCGCCGATCCCACGACGTGCATCACGCCGGCAACATCCAGCTCTGCTTGCCGTGCGGCGTCTGCCTCGATCACCACCATCGGTACCGCCGTGCGATTTAGCTCTTCGACTACCGCGCGGCCGAAACGCCCGAAGCCGCATACGATGACATGGCCCTGGAGACCGTGAATTTTGCGATTCATTGCGCTCTTCCCGAGAAACTCTCTAAGCCGTCCCTCGACCACAAGTTCTCCAATCACCGAAAACAGGTAAATCGCGCTGCCGACGCCTGTGACTATCAGTCCAATCGTAAAAAGACGACCGGCCGGGCTGAGCGGCCTTACCTCGCCGAACCCGACCGTCGAGATGGTGATGACGGACATGTAGAAGGCGTCGAGAACCGACCAGTGCTCGATCAGGATGTAACCGGCGGCGCCGATTACGGTCATCACCGCGACCAGCGAGACTGCGAGCGCGAATCTGCGAGTTGGGGTCATCCTGATGGCGTGCGCGCGATCCTTGGCGACGAGCTATCAGCCGGGAAATCCCGCCAACAATTACATGTCACACTCCAAATGGAAACGTCTCCGGCACTCCGCGCCTCGCGACTGCGGATAGCGGTGACACGGCCTTGGTCTCGTCGAACCAGACGCGAGCCGATCGTGATTGAATCGTCGCCCTTCTTACCTCGCCCGTTATTTTCACGGGAGAGGCGGCCGAGCGTAGCGAGGTAGGTGAGGGTGCAGCGTTCATCGCGCGTGCGCGTGATCACCGGGCCGCCAGTTTCCAGGCGTGCCTCGGCGTCGGCGATCTGTCTTCCCAGCAGGCTATGGCCTCAAGAATGCTCGCGCCGGTCCCGGTGCGCGCGACATTTCCCGCGCCATTGCGGCGTTATTTGCCGGGTCACCGAGTCGGTCGGGGTCAATTGGGATCGAATTGGGATCGTGCGGGGGTTGCTATCGATTTCGATTAGCGATCTAATTTGATTTGAGACGCGGATCGCCGGCCCGCGCGGAAAATATCGTTCTCTAGGGCTACATCTACCATGGATTTGACAAGCGGTCTCCTTTTCTGGAATTTGCTAAGTGGGTTCTTTTTCTGGATTTTCTTATGCGTTGCCGTCACGGTTTGGGCGAGGCAATGGGGTCGCTCTGGCATCGACTATTTTCTACTCTCGTTTTTTCTCTCGCCGTTGGTCAGCGGAATTATTTTGCTGTTGCGCGGGAAGGACGAATCCGAGCTTCGGGAACGAACGATTCGTTCTGGCACACACAGGGTCTGCCCGAACTGCAGGGAACTCATCCTAACTGGGGCGGTGAAGTGCCGCTTTTGCGGCAGTACCCTCACGCCGGTGGTCCGCGCAGGACCGATACCGCCGAGCGGTGGCTATTCCGAGTGGAGCGAACTCTCACCCGAGCTGAAGGCAGGAGTATGGATCGCTGCTGTGTTCGTGTTGTTTCTGACCCTTTTTCCCGTTCGCGGAATATGGCGCGGCCTCGGTGGCGCAACGAGCGGACCGAGCGAAGGCGCTTCGCCGGAAGAGAGTTGGAACGCTCCGATGACCGAAGGCGACCGCAAAGGCGGAATCGAACCGCTGTGCAAGGTATTTCAGATCTACGGCTTCCCGAAGAACGACCACGATGCGAACGAAGCGGCGCGCAATGCGGCTGAATTGTTCAAACTCGCCGGCAATCAATCCCCCGAGCGCAGCGCCTACATCCTGACCATGACTGTGGGGGAGTTCCGCAGCGGCAATCTGTCGCAATCCGACTGCGCGAAGGCGGGAGCGCCAATCGCGCGGTAAATCCCACCAATCGCCTTGGCTTTCGATAGTCCGCCATGTTGCGCTGGCATTTTCGGGCCCGCACCCTTTGATCCCAACCGATCCCAAGAGCGGAATTGGGCCGCGCGTCTGTTAGATGATTCGGCGCGCAGCGCACGGACAATGCGTTCGCCGCCGCTTACCATGACCGAAAGCCCCGAGCCGCGCGCCGCGCGCGACAATTGTCACACTCCAAATGGGAACGTCTCCGGCACTCCGCGCGTTGCGACTGCGGATAGCGGTGACACGGCCTTGGTTTCATCGAACCAGATGTACTCGTCGAATTGCCGCGGCAGCGACGCCTGGAAATAGTGACTCTCCAATTCCGATTGCGGCCGATAGATGACCCCGATCGCTCGTTCGAGGCGAGTCGGCGCGAGCTCATCGCGTACCGCCTGGCGCCGGGGCGCGCGCAGATGAACCGCGCACGCCGCGACGCCTGATTCGTGAAACAGCCGTTCGTAACTTCTTTCGTGAGCAGGCCGCACCTGCTTTATCTCCATCGGGCCGTCCCAATCCGATGCCGCCGCGACGGTCCCGTGATCGGTTCCGAATCCGAGCAGATACGCTGCGCCGCCGAACCGAGTTCGGGATAGCTGCCCCACATTATGCTCTCCGCGCGTACCCATCTCCGTAGCGGACGCATCGCCCACATGGGAGTTGTGCGCCCATACAATCGCTTTGCTGCCGACGCCCCGAAATTCGAGCAGCCGCTCGAGCGTGTCGAACATATGCTGGTCGCGCAGGTTCCACGACTCGACGGTGCCGTAGTACATGACGCGGTAGTATTGTTCCGCGGCGGCAATCAGGCGCGCATTCTGCACCGCGTCGAAGAATCGATCGCCGTCGCGCTCCGAATACTCGATTCGGCGCTTCAGCAGATCGCCCAGCATCTCGACTATCGGCTGTTCGCAAATCCGATACGGATCGCTCAGTGCGACGCGCCCGTACACGGCGGGATCGTTCTCCCATGGCGTCAGGCAGCCGTAACGCTGTCGCGCGACCGCCGCCATCGCCGGATCGACGCCGCCTAAATATTCGATGACCGCGTGAATCGAAGTGAACAGACTGTACAGATCGAGTCCATAGAAGCCCGCGCGCAGCTCGGGCTCGCGAACCTCCGCATTGTAGGCGCGCAACCATTCGACCAATTCCAGAGTCTCGCGATTACGCCACATCCAGGTCGGGAAGCGCGTGAATGCGTTCCATTGCTGCTGTCGCGCGGGCGCGTGATGCACGTATTGGTTGATTCGCGCGGCGTCGGGCCAATCGGCCTCGACCGCCACCATTCTGAATCCGCGCCGTAAGATCAGCTCGCGAGTGATCCGCGCGCGCATCTGGTAGAACTCCGAGGTGCCGTGCGTCGCTTCGCCGAGAAGCACAACCCGTGCATCGCCAATCCGCTCCAGGATTGGCGAGAGATCGACTTCGCCGATGTTCCCTATCGGCTCGGCAACCTCGCGTATGAGTTTCGCCACCGACTGCGGCCGGCTCGCGCGCGCCGGAGTCCGGCCCGATGCGTCTGCCCATCCTTGCGCGCCAATCAGCGGAACGAACTGCACGTCACCAAGATTTTCTTCCTCGCAGTGGTCCTCCGTGACCCGCGTGACTCGTATCAGTTCTTGAGCGCGAGAAGACGACGACCCAACCGGAATTACCAGCCGCCCGCCAACTCGGAGCTGTTCGAGCAGCGGTTTTGGAATCTGAGGACCGCCCGCCGTCACGATGATGACATCGTAGGGTGCATGTTCCGGCCATCCCAGGGTGCCGTCCCCGGTGAGAACATGGATGTTGTCGTAGTGCAGTTCCGCCAGGCGCCGCCGCGCAATCGTCGCGAGTTCCTCATGACGCTCTATCGTGTAGACGCTGTCCACGATCCGCGAAAGTACGGCTGCGGCGTAGCCCGACCCAGTGCCGATTTCCAGCGCCTTTTCACCCGGCTTTGCCGCGACGCATTCGATCATCAGCGCAACGATGTACGGCTGCGAGATCGTCTGACCCGCCTCGATCGGCAATGGAGTATCCTGGTATGCAAACTCGGCGAGTCGGCTCGGAAGGAATGCCTCGCGAGGAACCGCTCCCATCGCATGCAGCACTGCCGCATCCGCGACACCGCGGGATGCGATCTGAGCGTTTACCATCCGCTGGCGCTTGATCGAGAAATCCTGCATCGGCGTCGCTCCCTTGAACCGTTACCATTGAAGCAAGCAATCGCGATGCCGCCTTTTCACCGCTGGCAGCGAATCGGAAGCGCCTGTTCACACGGGTTTCAGTGATCGATATCTATCCAGTGCTTTACGATGCTCCCTTCGGAGCCACTTGCCTGATGCTCGCTGGCTCCTTTCATCACAATGAAGTCTGTCAAACTGCCCTGATTCCCAGCCGGTTGCGGAGTATGATGTAACCATGGCAACGCGCTGAGGGTGGATTAACAGAGATGGCCGCGATCTTTTCGAGAATACTGTGTCCGATTGACTTCGAGCATGACTCGATGGATGCGCTCGGACTCGCCTGCCAGCTGGCGAAGCAGAACTCCGCTACGGTTTACCTTCTAACCGTGATCGGCGCGCCGCCACCTGCCGCCGCCGCACTGCCGCCCGTCGCGCTGAACCCTAATCCTGAATTTGAAGCAGCATGTATCCGCCGGTTGGAAGTGATTGCGCGGGAAAAACTGGCGGGAGCTTCACATGAGATTTTCGTCGCAACCGGGAACGCGGCGCCGGAGATTCTCAATCTCACCGCTGCACAAGGCATCGACCTGATCGTGATGGGTACGCACGGCCGCACTGGCTTGAAGCACTTCCTGCTTGGCAGCGTCGCGGAGCGTGTGGTTCGCGAATCGCCGGTTCCGGTCTTGACGATCCATCCCAAGGCCGCCGGGTAAAGGAGTTCTCCCATGTCTCTGCCGTATCGCAAAATTCTGTGTCCGGTGGATTTCGACGAAAACTCGATCGCGGCGCTCGAGACCGCGGCGGAAATCGCGCGACATTTCGACGCCACCGTTTATGTCCTGCACACCATCCTGTTGGTCATAGCGCCTACTTCGATGCCCGTGTACGTGGATCTCTACAAGGCGCAGGAGGACACGGCGCGCCGCAACCTTCTGGAACTCGCGCGCAAGCATCTGGCGGGAATCAAATACGAGATCATGGTTAATATGGGCGAACCCGCCGCGTCGATTCTCAAGGCAGAGCGCGGGATCGGTGCGGATCTGCTCGTCATGTCCACCCATGGTCGCCGCGGCGTGTCTCGTTTCTTCCTCGGCAGCGTAGCCGAACTCGTACTGCGCGAAGCTCGATGCCCTGTAATGACTGTCCATCAACATGCGCCTCAGAAACATCTTGTCGGCGCCTGGATGACAGCTAGTCCTGTCACCGCGCAAATCGACGAGAAGCTCTCGACGATTCACGCAAAGATGCTCGAGGGTGGATTCCGGAACATCCCGGTCCTTCAGGACGGGCGCGTCGTCGCGATGCTTACCGAAGGCGACATCCGCTCGTTTGTGGGGCATTTCGACGACACGCCCGCCAAGCGAGCGATCACCCAGGCGCTTGTGACCGTAGGACCTCAGACGCCCATTCGCGAAGCCGCGCGTATTATGCGCGAGCGAAAAATCGATGGATTACCTGTCGTCGAGGACGACCGCTTGGTCGGAATTATCACGACCAGCGATGCGCTCGCAGCGGCAACCAGCGAGGGATGAGTCCAGGCTGCGAAGCTGACGGCTCAAGCGCGCAGCCACGCGGCCGTCACCTGTCTCAAGCGGCCTTTCGAACGCGCGCGGTTGCATGCGCGGTCAGAACTGGTATCGGTGATTCCCGCACGACCCGCTCGGCGACGCTGCCGAGCGCCAGGTGACCCAATCCCTTGCGGCCGTGCGTGCCCATCACGATCAAATCGGCATCGAGATCGCGTGCGGTCTCGAGCACTTGCTCGGCCGGATCGCCGGTTGTCACGTGCGTTTCGCAGCGCACCGCGGCGGGAATCCGTTCCCGCGCGAGCTTTTCCAGTTGCTCGCGTTTGTCCTTCTCAACAATTGGGTAAGGATCCATTGGCACCGGCTGGAAGCCGGCCGCGCCGGCTTGCATCGGCGCGACATTGAGCAAGTACAGCCTGGCGTCGTTCTGCTGCGCCAGTTTTAGCGCGACGTCGAGAGCCGCCAACGAGTGCTCCGAAAGATCGATCGGACAGAGGATCCTCCGAAATAGCTGAGTCATCGCTGCCTCCTCTGTTTCGCGCCGCTGCGTCAGACCGGGTTACTTCTCCACCGACTCCTTCAGTTCTTCGGGCGGCGTCCAGACATTACGCGATGGCTCGTCGATGTCTCCTTCACCGGGGCGTCTGCGCTCGTTGCGCGTCTTCTGGCAATCGATGCAATACGCGGCGAACGGCACGGCCTTCAGCCGCTCGAGCGGGATCTCTTTCTTGCATTTCTCGCAGATTCCGTAACGACCGCGTTCGAGCCGGCTAAGCGCGGCGTCTATCGCCTTGAGCTGAAATTCGTATCGCTCGATCAGGCCGGCGTCGGTCTCGATATCTTCCAGCGAGCGGGCCACGTCCAAGTCGTCGGCGGGCAGTTCCACCGCGTCGTCTTGCTCCTCTTTGCGAAGCACGCGTACTCGAGCGAGCACTTCCTGGCGCGCCCGCGCAAGGAGCTTGCTCAGATCCTTCAGTCGCGCGTCGGCCTGGCTTTGCCGCGATGTCTTGGTTTCCCCGCCGGTCTTCGATTTCATACAGGTTCTCCGCGAGCTGCTCGTGAATCGTCGTCTACAACACTGAGGTCCATTATGCCGCCAACAAGGTGCAAAGCGCCAATCAGACGATCCAACGCTGGGGTTTTGCGATAGCACGGAAGGCGCTACATTCCTTTTAGGTTGCCTGTGAAGCTCTGGATGCTGGAGAACTGAGCATGAAAGAACTGAAAGTCCGCGACGTGATGTCATCGGATCCCACCACTCTTAAACGCAACGACAAACTTACCCTGGCCGACGACATCATGCGCTTGGGACGAATTCGTCATTTGCCCGTAGTCGATGACGACGGTCAGATCCTCGTCGGTATCGTGAGCCAGCGCGATCTGTTTCGCGATGCGCTCGCGCAGGCGCTTGGCTATGGCAGGCACGCTCAGCGCAAGATTCTGGAAACTCTCTCTGTCAAAGAAGTGATGGCCGGCGAGGTAGTCACCACCAGCCCGGATACCCCTCTAATCGAGGCCGCACGACTTCTGACCGAGCGGAAGATCGGATGCCTTCCGGTTGTCGAAAATGGGCGCCTGGTCGGCATCCTCACCGAAGGAGACTTCGTCGCCCTCATCGCGCGCCGCGGCATTTAAGGTCACAGCGCACCAACGAGAAACGAAAAACGAATTGCGAATTACCGCCGGCGCGGCGCTTAGCCTCGACCGCCCGGGACAGCCATCCTCGGCGGGCACTCGCAGTCGCGTGGCGGAAAAAAAATGAGCAATCAGCCTGACGCGAGTGCGGCCGCCGACGATGCTGGAGCTTCGCGCGGCCTCGGTGACGAGGAGATCGCGCTGAAAAATCGCCGGCTGACCCACTCGATCGCGCGCGTGCTCGCCTTCGAAGGCTTCACGATGTCGATCAACGGCATCGGCGCACCCTGGATCGCGAAGAGCTTTCACCTTGGCGAGTCGGGTATCGCGGGCCTGTTCGCATGGATTTCGCTCTCGGCGATTGGCGCACTGGGACTCTCGCGGATGATCGATCGGGTCGGGCGCCGCCGGATGCTGCTGGTATGCATGGCCGGCACTTCCGTTAGCGCGCTTGCCGCCGCGCTCTCGACCAACATCGCGGCCTTCGCGCTGTGCGAGATCTCGCTCTACGCCTTCATCGGCGCAACGATCGCCGACGGTATCGTGATCCTGGCCGAGGAACTCGCGATCGAACAGCGCGCGCGGGGGCAAAGCTGGGCCGGGTTGGGGATTGGCCTGGGCAGCGGGCTGTGCCTGATCGTGATGCCGATGGTGGCGACTCATTACTCGTGGCGATGGATGCTGGTGCTGGCGTCGGCGATGGGAGTCGCTGCGCTGTGGCTGGCCGCCCGCGTCATCCCGGAGAGCGGCCGCTGGCAACGCGCCGCCGAGGCCGGCACGACTTCGGCCAGCAGCTTTTACGACGTGTTCGGACAGCTCTATCGACGCCGCGCGATCACGATTCTGGTCTGCTCGTTGCTGGCCAACATCGCGGGGATCGCGGCCAGCAGTTGGGCGTACTTCCACCTCGTCTCGGTCGTCGGGTTGGCGCCGAGCGCCGCCAGCGTCCTGATGCTGGTCGGAGGCGGCGTGGGGATGCTCGGCTTTCCGATCGCCGCGCGAAACTGCGAGCGTTACGGCCGCATCCCCACCATCGTCGTTGCGGCCCTGGCGAGCAGTCTCGGCGCGTTCACCTTCTATTGGGGTCCACCGGCGCACTTGGGCCTTCGCTGGCTGTGGATCGGGGTCACGTATTGCTGTTTCACCGCTGGCCTGAGCGCGGGGCAGGTGGGCGGCAATTCGCTGGCCACCGAACTTTTTCCCACCGCGATCCGAGGCGCGATGATGGGATGGTTCGCGCTCGCCGGCGCGGTCGCCGCGGTCTCCGCGCAGACCCTGATCGCGGTTCTCGCCGCGCGGCTTGGCGGTCTGTCGATCGTGGTCGGATACTTGAGCCTGCTCGCGATACCCAACGCGATCATCGTCGCACTCTTCCTGCCCGAAACGCGCGGCCTCTCGCTCGAGGCCGCCGCGATGGAAGAAACATTCGAGAAGCCGGCTTAGTTTCCACCGGGCCGCCGAGACTGCTGAACGCAACCCCAGTGCGCTGACGGTGACCGCCACGGCGCTACGAAGCCGGTCCGAAGATGATCGGGATAGCCCTAGATACTCAATCCGGTCACTGCGACCTCGGGAATCGGTGCGCCGCTCGCCTTCAACTGATAAGACGCGAACTTCGCGATCGTTCCGTCGGAGTAGTTCATAACCACCAGATCGCCGCTGTTGTCGAATACCGCTCCCCATGGCGCGTCAAAGATGCCACTGTTTAACGTCACCGCCGGAGAGGGTTTGCCGGAGCCGGCCAGTTGATCCTTCGTAAACTCCACGACCGTGTTCGCGTCTTCGTTGGGGACCCAAAGGTTGCCCTTTTGATCGAACGCGATCTCTCCTGGGCTGCAGAGGTTCGTGCAGGCGCCGTCGTCGGACAACAAGATATCGGCCGACTTGTTACCGCTGCTCGCCAGTTCGCCGGCGGAGAATTCGACAATCTGATCGCCCTTCTTGCTATCTACCCACGCATTCCCAGCTTTGTCGAACGTTATAAATTGCGGACCATTCATATCGGACGAAGTGATCACTATAGTGGGCGCTACATTTCCGCTGCCCGCAGCCAGCTGTTCTGCTGACAGTTCATCGATCGAGCCCCGCTCGGCGTCCACTACCCACAGGTTGCCCTCAGGGTCGAAGCCGCAGCCATAGAGCGATCTGAACATATACGCACTTTTGATGATCACCCCGGGCGTCGGGTTCGGATCGTGCGCCAGGTTCTTGAGTTGCTCAGGAGTGAATCGCACCACCTCGTCGCCGCCGACAACAGCCCAAAGGTTATGCGACTCGTCAAATGCAACACCTGTCGCGGAGTCAAACGTGCTCAGATGAATTGGCGTTGCCGGCCCACTCCTGGCGAGTTGTCCTGGTGTGTATGACTCGATGCCGCCGCCTGAGCCGCTGGTGACCGATACCCACAGGTTCGCGCAACATGCGTGCGACGGCGTGCCGCAAGTCAGCATCAGAAGCGCGATGGCCGCGGCCATGCGGCGCCCGCGAAAAATATTGAGGTTCATCTTCACTCCTCCCGCCCGGACCCCCGGGCCCAATGTTGCCGTGACGCTCGGCTTTGCAACGGTGCCACCCTCAGCGTCTCTTCCTCGCTCCCGCTCAGCCGCCACCGTGCCGCTGAGATCCAAGCTTGCGCATCACGCGGGGCAGCGTCTTCAAGCGATTCTGCACATCTGTTTTGATTGCAAGTCACCGCTTCCCGAACGTAAACGCCCGATAGCGAGCATAATCCATGCCATGGCTTAATAGAGTCTCTCGTCGCTATAGACCATACTTTTTAGTCTTCGTAAGACCCTTGCGGGAGATTCAAAGCAGAGCTTGGGCCTGTAAAGCACCTTGCTGCTAGAAGCCATCCCGAACTCTGCGAAGAGCGCTCCGCCGGCTCCCGGCAATTTCTACGGGCTCTTTTGCTGAGGTGGAGCGCGATGCGATCAGATGTGATCACAGGATGTGATCAGATGGGATCAGAGAGAGCGGTAATGTTGTGGTCCACTCTCTGGAGCTCAGCCTCATACACTTTTTGTTTTGTCTGCGGCCGGTGGGCAACAAACAGGATCGCTGAGGGTTGGCGTACTCTTGATGATGCGTTTGCGCTGGTTCCGAAGGAGACATCCGGGGAAAATTGTATCCTTTCGTTCCCCGGGCATCGTCTAAAGCGGGCGGTATCTTTGGCATATTTGCTGCAACCACTGAGCGCAACTCCCTGAACAGTGCTTCCTCATGGACACCAGGCGGAGAACATGCCGCAAAAGATGAAAACGGAGACTGCGGGGCAAACTCGCCTCTCTCCCACTGCGCTGCTCCTCTCTGATGACGAGGTGTTGGCGAAGCTCGTACTCGGAATCGTCAAGCGCCCTTGGAAGCTGGTTCGCCATGCAGCCGACAAATACGTGAGTCGCGAGCTGTTCGCTCAGCCAAATGTGCGACTCGTTATACTCGACGATCAGGCCGTCGAAGAAAACGATCGCGGCTGGCTGCTCGAGCAGATTCGTAAGCACTTCTCCGGCCCTCCTTTGCTCTACGTCGCCGGCGGCCAAAGCGATGCCAACGAGAAACGGGCGCGCAGCAAAGGCGCCCACTACTACGTTTCGAAGCCACTGTCGGTCGAACGATTCAGACAGGTGCTGCAATCATTTTTGCAGGCGAAGCAAGCCGAAGGACAATCCGCTCATTCAACGGTGGACAAATCCGGGATCAACGCGGGCGAATCGAGCGCCGAGAACCCAATGCGCATCGACACGGGGATCCGTTGTCTCTCGGAGGAACTCAATCGCGAAGGCTCCCAGCTAAGATCACGCCTGCTCGATGCGGCGCTTGCGGGATTGCGCCTCGCGCGCAATCCAGAGTCGCCCGAGCTCAGGCGTGATGCTGCCCAGATTTGGGCGGCGATACAGCCAACCCTATCCCATCACCTCGATGCCCAAGACGGCCAGTTACTTCCGTGGCTGGTGCAGCAAGGCCGTCTCTCGCCGGAAGCCGGGCGCAAGGTCCGCGCATTCCACGACCTGCTGCGAACCCTCATCGGCGCAATCGTCGACACCGGCGCGGATCGTCTTACTGAAGCTCAGGCGCGTGACGCCGGACAAGCGTTAAGCGGCCTCGCGGTCAACTTGGACGAGGCAATCGACAACGAAGAGTGCAGGCTGTTCCCAACGATTCAGAAGGCGCTCTTCGGAATCGACCGCCGCAGTTGAAATCGAATTGTAGTTCAAGGAAGCACCTCCCGATCCCGGTGCCTCACCGATGCGCGCCATCATCGCGCAGTCCGTCTACAGCTGCGGATCGTTATCGACCCGATGAAATAATCTGCTAAGTTATCCGGGAACCATGATCGATCGCGCAATTAAGCGACTGTTAGGCGTCGCGGTGCTGGCGGCAGCCGCCGGGTTGTACGGGTGCGCGTCATCCACGACTGATCAAGACGCTGCGGTGGCCGCTTCATGCCAAGGAAAGAATCAGCAGGACTGCGAAGCCCGCGATAATGCCCGCCAGCTACGCGACGCAGCGGACTACAAAAATGAGCCCGCCTTGGGATACCTGCAGTCGCCGCCGGGATTGCTGCCAGTACCTCTCACCTCGCGGAATACTTCCTCGAATTAGTTGAAAGAACGGGCGCGTTGCTCTCTGCCCGACCGCGTTATCCGCTGATGAAGCGTCTCCAGTCTTCAGGTCGGACTCCCGCACAAAAACAAACAGGCCCCGGACCGACGCGTAGGCGCGCCGGGTCCGAGGCCCCCTGGGAGAGGCTATTGGATTATCTTCTGATCGAAGAAATCAGTCGGCCCGGAATCATCCTCCGCCACTAGCGGTGAGCGTGTGGAGGACTGTGATCATTGCCGGTCCGACGATTAGCGCGATCATCGAGGGCAATACGAAGATGACCAGCGGGAACAGAACCTTAATCGACGCCTTCTGCGCGTCTTCCTCGGCGCGTATCCGGCGATGTTGTCGCAATGCGTCCGAACTGGCGCGCAAAGCCGGTCCGATCTGCGCGCCAAGTTGTTCACTCTGAACCAAGGTAGCGGCGAGCGGTTTGATATCATCAACCGCAGTCCGCTCGGCCAGCCCGCGCAACGCCTGCCCGAGCGACGCGCCCGCGGAAATATCGGTAGCGACCAGATTCAACTCGGTGCCGATTTCCTGCCCATGACGATCGCATTCCGTGCCGACGATTCGAATCGCCTCGAACAGCCCCATGCCCGCTTCGACGCATACCACCAGCAGATCGAGCACGTCCGAGAGCTGCCTTGAGATGTTCTCCTGGCGCGTCCTCGCGCGCCGTCCCAGGTAGTAGGAGGGCACGAAAATTCCGACCGCGACGCCGACCAGTCCAAACAGCAGCGGCTGAACCGCCGAGATATGAAGAACGAGTCCGACCAACAGACCCAATACGCCGCATCCGATCGCCAGCAGTACGCGGATGACCTGATAGGTCTGCGGCGCGCTGGACTTCAGAAATCCCGCCTGCGCCAGAGTCTGCTGGAGCTTCTCCCCGGTGGGAGTATCCAGGTTCGGCGGCGGGACGCGCTTGGAGGCCCATCTGAAAAGCATGCGGAGCAGGTTGTCGTCCTGAAGGTCGCCCGCCAGTGCGCCCTGCGAAGCTCGCATCCTGACCGTCAAATCCGCGAATCGCTCATCGACCGCCCGGCTCTGCGGCGAAATGGCGAGGTACAAGGCCACGCATGCCGCGCCAGCCAGGAAGAAGACCGCTAAGCCAACTATGAATGGATTCATATTAGTAGCGCACCCGTAGTAGTCGCCTGATGGTCAAGATGGCGAGCACGTCCGCTCCGATCGCGAATTTCAAAATCTTCTGACCCATTGGGTCATGGAACAATTGATCGGTGTAACCCGGCTGAATCAAGCTGAATAGACAGAGCACCGCGATTGGCAGGCAGCCGACGACGAGGCCGCCGAAACGCGATTGCGCAGTCAGCGCTTTGATCTGCAACCGCAAGCGCTGGCGGATTCGCACGATTTCGGATAGCCGCCCGACAATCTGAGCCAAGCTCGAGCCGACCTCCGTTTGCACGCGCACTGCGATGACCAGGAGCCGGAGGTCGTCCTCTGGAACTCGCTTGAGCATGTCTTCGAGCGCGCGCGGCAGTGGCAGCCCGATCCGGTTCTGTTCGAGCACGGTGCGGAATTCGCCACCCAGCGGATCGGCGAACTCGCCGATCAGAACTTGCAGCGCACGCTGTAGCGAATGTCCCGCCTCGAGCGACGATTTGATCAGGTCAAGCGCGAACGGCAACTGGGTCGCAAAGGCCGCGAGGCGCCGCTTCTTGCGGAATTGTATGAAGGCGAGCGGCAGGCTGGCCATCACCAGCCCGCTACCCAGCGCGATCCACATGCCGTGGAACAAGATATTGCCGCCGAACAATCCCGCGCCGAACAGCAGCACCATGATCAGCAGGATGTCGACGACCCTCATGTACAAGCCCGCCTGCCACATCATCTCTTCGAGGCTGCGCATCAGGTCCAGGTTGTAGAGCATGCCCAGCATCGGTCCCTGCTCGGGCCGGCGCTTGCGCATGATATCGATCTCCAGATCGTCGGCGGGGCGCGTCAGGCGTCGTGCCACCTCGCGCTGTTGCTCGACTTCGGTGCCGCGACGGCTGGTGAAGATCAGCACGCCCACGAAGACGAGCGCGAATATGCCGCTTGCCATCAAAAAATCCATGGTATTTATCCGATTGTGCTGCGGAAAACCTTGGCGTCGAGTTTGTAACCCGCAGCCTCCAGCCGCGGCGAGTAGGTTGACCGAATCCCGGTGGCGAGAAACTGTCCGAGCACTTCGCCACCCGGCCCGATTCCTGTGCGCTTGAATTCGAACAAATCCTGCATCATCACCATCTCACCCTCCATCCCGCTGATCTCGGAAATGCGCATCACTTTGCGCGAGCCGTCGGGTAGCCGCGATACATGGACGATGATGTTGAGCGCCGACGCGATTTGCTGGCGCATCGCGCGTTGCGGAATCGACACTCCCGACAACAGCATCATCATCTCGAGGCGGCCCACGCTGTCGCGCGGAGTATTGGCGTGGATGGTGGCGATTGAGCCGTCATGGCCGGTCGACATCGCTTGTAACATGTCGAACACTTCGTCGCCGCGGACCTCGCCGACGATTATGCGGTCCGGCCGCATACGCAAACAGTTCCTGACCAGGTCGCGCTGGGTGATCTCACCCTTGCCTTCGACGTTGGGCGGCCGCGTTTCGAGCCTGACCACATGCGGCTGCTGGAGACTCAATTCGGCCGAGTCTTCAATCGTCACGATTCGCTCGTCGGCCGGGACGAATAGTGACATGCAGTTAAGCATTGTCGTTTTACCCGAGCCGGTGCCGCCGCATACCAGGATGTTGAGCCGCGCGCGCACGACGGTGCGCAGAAACTCGACGATCTCAGGCACCAGCGTCTTCTTCGCGACCAGATCATCGATGTTGTAGCGCCTGCGGCCGAATCGGCGAATCGACAGCGCCGGGCCGTCGAGCGTCAGCGGCGGAATGATCGCGTTGATACGCGAACCGTCGGGCAACCGCGCGTCAACCATCGGCGACGCTTCGTCAACCCGGCGTCCGACCTGCGACACGATTCGATCGATGATCAGCATCAGATGCTGATCGTCCTGGAACTTGACCTCGGTGGCGTGAAGCTTGCCGCCTTTTTCGACGTAAACCTGGCTGTGCCCGTTGACCAGGATGTCGGTGATTTCATCATCCCACAAAAGCGGCTCCAACGGCCCGAGTCCCAACAGCTCGTTCTTGATCTCCTCGATCAGGTGCCCCTTGTCGCCGTCGGTGAGCAGGCGCCCCTCATCGTCCAGAATGGCGGAGATCGCCGTGGTGACTTTCTGCGCCGCGAGGCCCGGCTCGAGGCTTTCAAGCCGCGTAACGTCCAGCATCTCGAACAGCCGGTTGTGCACCGCAAGCTTGAGCTGCTGAAAACCCTCGGCCTGCACGTCTTTGACGGCGCTCTTTTTAGAGCCGATCAGCGAGCGCTGAAACGGAACCGGTGTGGCGTTGTTCTGCTGGGAAATTCTCTCAACCAGTTTCATTCGGGCACCTCAGGTGCGCGCGCCGATAACATTCAACAGGCGCGAAACCAATGTATTTGCGGAACTGCCGTCGGTGGTTTCATTGCCCACCTCGAGCCGGCGCGCCAGGTCCTCGACGCTCTTGGCCAGCGGCGAGTTCGGCGCCACCTGCCACAAATCCTGTGCGCTCAACTGCACGCGCTCGAGAACTTTTTCATCGCGCGGAATCCGCGTGTAAATCGGCTGCGCCAGCGTATGGCTGAGCTGGTCCTCACTGATCGGATGACCCGGCACGAAACGGCTCAGAATGAAGCTCGGTTCGATTCCCGGCAGCCCCAGCCGCCCCACCAGATCGACGAATCGCCACGCGCATCGTGCCGCGCCGATCGACTGGTCCAGTACATAGAACAGATTTTTCGAGCGCTCCCAGGCGGCGACCGTGTTTGCGTCGATATGCGTGCCGCAATCCACGATCACGAAGTCGAACAGCTGACGCGTCAGGTCGAGGATCGCACCGACCGTCGTGTCAGTGACCAACTCGCTGTCCTCGATGCGCTTGGGCGCCGCGAGCAGGTAGATTCCCGACGAATGCTTGCTCAGCGCTGATTCGAGTTGAATCGAATCCAGCTTTCGCGTCCCCTCGGCCAGAGCCATGATCGTGCGCTCGGGTTCGAGATTCAGGAACACCGACAACCCGCCGGTCTGCAGGTCGAGATCTATTACCGCAACCCGCTTTTCGAACGTGTAGCGCAGTGCCAGGGCGAGGTTCGCCGCCAGGCTCGTCACTCCGGTGCCGCCTATCAGGCTCACCAGCGAAACGATCGTGCCGCCGCCGTTGTGAACGTTGTGAACTTCTTCGCGCCGGCGGGTCTCGCTTATCTTGAGCAGTGCCCGGGTCGCGTCTCCGGGATCCAGCGGCATGAACAGAAGCTCATCGGCTCCGGCCCTCAGCACCCGCTTCATCAGGTCCGGAGAACGATCATGCAGCAGCGCGAAAAGAGCCGGGCGGGGCTCCTGCCCCGCCTGCGCGCTCAGATAATTCAGAGAGAGTTCGTTGTCGCCGTTGAACACCACCATCGTGACGTCGACGGAGGCGTCGGCGGCGGCTTCCGGATCCGGTTCGAGTTCCAGGATGTTCAGCACCGGGTCGCCCATGGCGGCGAGGGCATCCCTCACTTCTGCGCGATGCTCCCCGTCTCCGCCAACTAATTGGACCGTCAGCCCGCCATTACGCACGTCACTTTTTTTACCGAGCGCTGACACTTTACATTCTCCCTGCTTCAGCTATGTGGTGTCCTATCATGCACTAAATACCCGGTTATGTCTCGTCCGCCGTCCAACCTCGAACTAGAATCTCGGCCGTGACGCGTCAGGCTGCGCCAAACGACGGGTCTCGATCTGCTCACGCGTCAGCTCAGGCACCGAAGTCGGGTTGTAAACCGAGGCGCCATCGGGCAGCGGACGCACGATTTGCGGGGTTACGCTTATGACCAGGTCCGTTTCGTTGTTGCTATAGCTGGTGGCGCGGAACAGTCCGCCGAGATACGGGATGTCACCGAGGTACGGGACTTTTTGAACTTGAGTCGTCTTTTGGTGCAGGATGAGGCCCGCGATGATCAGCGTCTGATTGTCCTTGAGCTGTACCATTGTTTCCGCGCGCCGAGTCACGAAGGCCGGTATGGTGAAGCCGAACATCGACACGCCTTCGGCGTAATCGGGCTGCGATACTTCAGGCTTCACCAGCAGCTCGATATCATTGCGGCCGATGACGGTCGGAACGAATTCGACCATGGTGCCGAACTGCTTGAAGACGATCGAGGTGTTCAGTGCCTGGGCGATGACGATTGGAATTTCGCCACCCGACAGGAACTTTGCCTCTTCACCGGAATTAGCCAGCAGCTCCGGCTGCGCGAGAAGCTTCGCGAGGTTGTGGGTCTCGAGGTACTGGAACAGTCCCTGCAACTGGTAGTTTTTGTTCCCCGCCGCCAAGCCATAAGTCAGCGACGACGACAGCAGCATCCCGATAAGCGATCCACCTGTCGGCAGACTGTTAGGGGATGAACCAGTGGTTCCGTTGGCGGCCGTGAAGCTCGTCGACGCGGAAAACGGCGTCGCCGGAGGGCCTGGCATTCCGACCAGCGATACTCCCGCATGGGTGAGCGCGACCGTCAGGTCGGTGCCCTGGTTTTCGATGGCGGAGCGGTCCAGTTCCGCCACCATCGTCTGGAGCAACACCTGCTGCTTGCCATTGGGATCGATTCGCACCGGGCGTTCGACGTACTGGCCTTGTTGATTCCAGACCGCCAAAGTCGTGAAGCCCGGCTTATGGCCTATCAGATTGACCTGGAATGGATTGATCACCTGGATATCGGCGACGGTAGTGTCAGCGATCGACACGCGGCGTAGCCGGTTCTTAAAGTCGATAATTCTCGACGCGCCCGTCTGCAGTTGCACTCCATCGTCGGGCAGATAATGGGGTCCGCCTGAAATCGCACCCGATTCCAATACGCCGCCATTCAGGCTGATCGACGGGTCGCTGCGATAGCGCTCGCTCGACAGTGCTTCAGCCGTCTGATTGTAGTGCGGCGGAGCATATGAAGCCGCCGGAACCGACGGAGCGTAATTGAACGTCGACGTATTAACAGTAGCCAGCGCGGTTCCTGTCTCGGGCGCTGTCACCATCGGCGCAGGTGCCATTGGCGCAGATGCCATTGGCGCCGTGGTCACCGGCGCGGCTGCGGCCGGCGATGCGGCTGCAACTGTTCCGGAGCCGGCCACAGTCGTGGCGGTTCCTGTCGATGAGGATGAAGACGAGGAAGCTGACGAAGCCGGACTCACCGGGCCTGCGCCCGCATCGAGCGTCGCGACTACTGGAGCAGCCGCACTGGCCGAGGAGTTGCCGGAGCCCGAGATTGGTCCCGGGCTGCTGCCGGGATGATTGATGTTAAAGGCGCTGCCGACTGATCTGACCGTCACGTCATAGTTGACTTGGTCACCATTCGCCGTCTTGACCCGAATGTTCCATTCACCTGCTTCCGCGCCCAGCAGGACGACCTTGCCCGGCTCCTCGTTGTGCACGATCAGCGCGTGTGGATTCGTGATCACCTTCACTCCCGGAACATCGCCGGGGCTGACGTTGTTGATTACGTAGGTCTCGCCGGCATTCAGCGCGACAGACATTCCCGCGCCGGTGCTATCGGCGGCAAGCAGCAGGCCTGGCTGAAGCATGAGTATGCTGATAGCTGCAACCGGCCACGAAAGCAGTCCATATCCTCGTCGAGCTTTCATCTTCTTCACCTTGCCTTCTTCGTGGCTTGCTTATGGTATGTCGATTGTTTTGGGCGTCGGCACGTGATCCGCCGCCGCATTGATGGGTGCCCTGGCCGGCGCGATATCGCTGTTCACGGGCGCCGCCACGAGGTCTGCATGATTGGAATCAGGAGTTCTCGACTCCGCCGGTGGGGATGCCGCAGCGGCGCCGGCGTCGTTGTTGTTATCAAATTGTGCCGCCGCCTTGCGTGAATGACTCGGCGAGTTCTTGGTGCCATCGCCGCCCGCTGCCGCTTCATTCACAAATGAGACTGACTCGGACGACTTGCCGTTGCGAAGAATCTCGATCTCGACCGGCTTGGTCCGGCGAGGCGCCGCTATCTCGTGATGAGGCTCCTCAGGCTTCGCAGCCATCACCGGAACATCGGGCGCCAGGCTGTAGGCCCGCAGCATCTGAGCAACGTCGGTGCCGTTGGTGAGAACGATCTTGTTATCATTGTAATTGCGCATCGCCAGACGCAGCGTTCCCGAGCGACTCGCCAGCGCCAGCCGCTCGGCCTCCTGCGGCGTGACCAGCAGCGTGACGACCTTCACCACCGTCGGCTTGTCGTTCTGTTCCTCGACTTCCTGCGCTACGGCGAGCACTTCGACGTTCTGCAGAACTACTTTCGCGAACGCCTTTCCAGTGCCTTCGCTCTGGGTCGACACCAGCACGTCCACCCGGCTATGCGGCAGCACGAAGCCCGCAACATCGCTGACTTCATCCACCTGAACCGACACGGCGCGCATCCCGAACGGAATCAACATCGGCATCACACCCGCCGTCTTGTCCCCGCTGAATAACTTGGACCGCACCACCGGCTCGTTGGCTACCAACGAGTTCTTCACGAAGCTGCCGATGACCTGTTTCGGATCGGTGTACGCGCCATCCGGGATACTGTCGGCCGACCAGCGCGTCAATTTTACTTCGCCCAGGTCAATTTTTGTGCCGAGCGGAAGATCGTACGCCGCGACCACCACCTGTACGTTATGCGCCATCGCCTGCTGTACTTGGGCTTCTCTCGACTTCAAGGCGGAGTACACCATTACCGAAGCCACCATCGCCGCCAGCCCTGCCAGTAAGACGAATACCATCGGTCGTCTCATATCGCCCCTCCCCTCCGGCCGCTTTGTGCCTGACCGGCAAGCTTCAGATAGTTAAATATACAAGTCATTTTGTTATTGTTTTAAGCCAACTGAGTGCTCGTCAGAATGGCGAGGAAACCAACTACTAATAAATGTAGATGCGAGCCGGGAATAGTCTCAGGTTTGATGCAAATGGGCAGAAGAATGCTCTTACGGCGTGTAATTGAACCTACCGCCACGACAGGTACCCCCAAACATGCGGGTCGCTGACTATACGAGAGGACCCACGCGGTTGACTAACGCCGAGACGATATTACCCGCATTCTGAGTTAGAGCAATACATGCCGCGGCGACCGTTGCGAGTATCATTGCCTCGGTCATGAGTCTGACCGCGCGAACTTACCGATTGTCCGGTAAGCTCTCTTCTGCTGGCTCATTGACTTCCCCTCCCAGGGTTGTCGTCACTTCTGGAGTCGTCTCTCTTTGCGGGGCCTCTGTTGGAGCCCCGCCAGGAGACCACGGCTCCTGACGACCGTCAGGCCATCGACAGCTGGATGTTTGAGTCAACCAACCCGAACAGCAAACCGATTGTCGTCCCCGTCGTCTGGTAGCTCACGAAAACGACTGGTAGCTCACGAAAACGACCACCGCCACTATCAGCTGCCTGATTATTTTTAAGTGGGGTGGCGGATGGGTTAGTCCGCCACCCCGGGATTTCAACTTTTTCTGGCCTACAGCTTGGTGTCCACGTTGGTCAGCAAGTTCCCTATGGTCGTACCCATCGTCTGGTAGCCGAGGAACACCACCACCGCGACCGCGGCGAGGATCAACGCGTATTCCGTCATCGTCTGACCGCGCGCGAACTCATCGCCCTTCACATACAGTTTCCTGATCATATCCATTTTCCGTGTCCTCCTGTCCTTTTTTTTGCCGAAATTGGCATTGTCCCCATTAATTAATCCGAGCCCGTTCAACCTCGCGCCGCTGTCCAAGGGCACCAGCCTGCTTCGATTTCTTCTCCCATTGGAAGAAAATCTTCGATTGCGACAACTTTTGCTGGCGCCAGAGCGAGACTTAAAGGGAGCATCTCTCGTGCCATCTTGATCTATTCAGCAATCTCTTCGACTTTCTTGTTTTAAGCGGGACTACCGTAGGCTAATACGCGCAGTGGTGCAACTATCGGTTGCGAAGCCGCAACAAATTAAGGCCTAAAAGGCGTGTCATTAGAAACTTAAAACGGTCGGAGAGGCTCCAGCTAGGCATAAATTATCTAAGCAATAAAAATCAATGAATAGTGGTCAATTTCGACTCTAATCACCAAATAGTATGTATGTCAACCCGAATTGGGACAACTCGGCGGCTTTACAGGGGACGCCAAAGACAGCTCTGTGGCTTTAGTTGACAGGTTCGAACGCAATCTGATCGCCCACCTGCGTCGAACTCTCGTCCGCCGCGCCAGCCGGAAGTTCGAGTGCCTTTCGTGCTCCAATTACGATCGAGGAGACGTGCCACGGCCTCAGGCGCCGATTGATCTTGATGACCGTGTTGCCGCGCCCCAGGAAAACGATATCGATCGCGAAACGCATGAAGAACATGTGCATCCACATGAACGGCGTGAATCGCCCGTTATCGAACAGCATCCCCGTTCCGGGCTCGAGGCCGTCGCGACCCAGCAGCCCGCGGCTCTGACCGCTGCGACCGCCGGCATTCTCGAGCCGCGCGCAGAGCACGGTCCCGCGGGATCGATTGATCGCTCGGAGCGGAGATTGCCGCGTCGACGTCGGCGGCCCATCGGGTGGTTGGGGCTGTCTCATTTCGTCATCATGTAATAAACTCGCGTAAGTTTCATGGGATACCTTGCGATATTTTTCGACGTGACCGGCCGCGAATGTGCCGTAGTCGGTGGCGGCGAGGTCGCTGCCGGCAAGGTCGAGTCGCTGTTGGAGGCCGGCGCTCGCGTGACGGTCGTGAGTCCGCGCCTGTCGCCGTCATTGGAGGCAATCGTTGCGCGAGGGCTCGTGACTCACATCGCTCGTGATTATGCGCGCGGCGATATGCGCGGATGCGTGCTGGTCCATGCGGCGACCGACGATCCGAAACTCCATCACGAGCTTGCCGCCGAGGCGCGCGCGCTCGGAATCCCGATAAACGTCGTCGACGTCCCCGAGTTGTGCACGTTCATCGCGCCCGCGGTTGTCAAGCGCGGCGCGCTCCAAATCGCAATCTCGACCGCGGGTGCGTCGCCCGCCTTTGCGTCCCGGCTGAAAAGCGCACTCGAGCAACAGTTCGGGACCGAGTACGCGGTCACGCTCGAAGTGCTGCGCGCCGCTCGCCGGCGGTTGCACGCCGATGAAATCGATCCCGCCGATCGCATGCGCCGGCTGAAGGATCTCGCCAACTCCGCGCTGCCCGAGGCGATTGCCATCGGCGACCTGGCCGCGATCGAGCGGATACTCGCTACTTGCTTGGGTGCCGGTGTTGGTCTGGCCCGGCTCGGAATCGACTCGGCCGCGCTCGACCTCACGCGCGCAACGGAAGTTCCGGAGTGAATCGCATGCCGATGGACACGCTATGGCTATTGCCCGCGCTTGCTTGTTACGCGCTCTCTGCCGCGTTGTTTGTGTTCGATCGTTTGTCGGGCCGTACGCAAGCGACCGGCTACGCAGTTGCGATACTTGGCGCGGGCGTGGTCTGTCACGCTTGCGATTTGGCGGCGCGCGGTCTGCAGGCCGGCAATATCCCGGTGGCCAATTTTGCGCAGGCGCTGTCGTTTCTTGCGTGGCTTACCGCGCTGGCGGGGCTGGTGATGATCGTGCGCTTGAGACTGGCGGTGATCGGCGCATTCGTGGCGCCGGCGGTGACTCTGGCTCTGGGAGCCGCTTCGCTCACGATGAGCAGTGGGCGCGTGGTTTTGCCGGCTACCCTGCGCAGCGTATGGCTGCCGATTCACGTCACCCTCGCCATCCTGGGCTACTCGATGTTCGTGCTGGCGGCGAGCGTGAGTATCGCCTACCTGGCCTACGAGTCGCGCCTCAAGTCCAAACGCGCGATCGGTCCGGCCAACGAAGGCGGCCCGAGTCTGGAAAAGCTCGACCGAATCAACTATCGCCTGCTGGGATGGGGCTTCGTAATGCTCAGCCTGGCGATCGTGAGCGGCGCGATTTGGGCCGACGCGAGGTGGGGGCATTTCTGGTCATGGGAGCCCATTGAATCCTGGTCGCTGGCGATTTGGGTGCTCTACGCGGGTCTGCTCGAATCCCGCCTTACGATAGGATGGCGCGGGCGGCGCGCTGCGGCGCTCACTTTAGTGGTGTTCAGCTTGTTGGTCGGTTCGATCGTGGGCGTTAACCTGATTTTCCCGGGCAAACACGGCGGCAGTTTCGGCTGAGAATGGATCAGACTTTATTTATCGTTGGCATAAACCATCGCAGCGCTGCCGTTGGGTTGCGTGAACGCCTGGCGTTTGCCGAAGACGAGATCGCTGCTGCGCTGGGCCGGCTGCGGGATTCGTCGCCCGCGGTCCTGGAAGCGGCGCTGATTTCGACCTGCAATCGGGTCGAGGTGGTGGGCGTTGCCTCCGATACGGTGCGCGCGGCCGATGAGACGCTCACGTTTCTGGCCGCGGATCGAAAGGTCGCGCATACCGCGTTCGCCGATGTGATTTATAGTTCCGCCGGGCGCGATGCCGCCCGTCATCTGTTCCGCGTCGGTGCGAGTCTCGATTCGATGGTCGTTGGCGAACCGCAGATATTGGGCCAGCTCAAGACTGCCTACGCGCAGGCGGCCGAGGCGGGCACCGTCGGCCCGATTCTGCATCGCGCCTTCCACAAGGCGTTCAGCGTCGCCAAACACGTGCGCAAGGGCACGCTTATCGGTCATGGAGCGGTCTCCGTCAGTTCCGTGGCAGTCGCGCTTGCGGGCCAGATTTTCGACACGTTGAAAGACAAGACCGTGATGCTGATGGGTGCGGGCAAGATGGCGGAGTTGACCGCCCGCCAGTTGAACGCGCTCGGAATCGAGTCGCTGCTGATCACGTCGCGCACGTTCGATCACGCAGTCGCGCTCGCGCGCGAACTTGGCGGCACCGCGGTGCCGTACGACAACTACAAGCCGTACCTCAAGATGGTGGACGTGCTTATCGGTTCGTTCGCATCCACCAAACCGGTGCTGGGCCCCGAGGAATTCGAGTCCGTGATTCGCGAGCGCCGCTACCGGCCGATGTTTCTGATCGACATGGGCGTGCCGCGCAATTTCGACGAGCGGCTCAACGCCCTGCAAAACGTCTATTTGTATGACATCGACGATCTCGGCGCGCTGGTTAAACGATCGCTGGGCGATCGCGAACGCGAAGCGGGAAAGGCCGAACAGATCGTCGAGCTCGAACTCGAATCGTTCCTCAGATGGCTCGCGGGTCTCGACCTGACCCCAACTATCAAGGACATCCGCTACAGTGTCGAACGGCTGCGCGACGTCGAGATGGGACGGCATCGCGGCTGGCTGGCGCAACTCGAACCCGCGGTGCGCGACCGAGTCGAATTGCTTACTCATGGACTGACCAACAAACTACTTCATCGCATTCTGTCCGGCCTCAAACATCGCGACAACAAAACGCTCGATGCGGCGTTTGCCGCCGAGGTCGCTCGTCGCCTGCTGGGTGCTGAATTGGACGCGCACGTCCACGATCTCGACGACGCGGACGACGATGACGACACGGGCATTGAGTGACCGCGCGGCGCGCTGAACCCCCTATGTCGCTCAAGCCCAAGCTCAAGATCAGAATCGGTTCGCGGCCCAGCCAACTGGCGCTGGTCCAGGCGTCGATGATGCGGGCGCGGGTCGCGGCGCAGATTTCCGATGTCGATCCCGAAATTGAAATCGTCGAGATACGCACCAGCGGCGACAAGCTGACGTCGGCGTCGCTCGCGCAAGTGGGCGGCAAGGGACTCTTTATCAAGGAACTCGAGCAGGCGCTCGCCGATCGCAGGATCGATGCCGCCGTCCATTCGATGAAAGATCTTCCCGCAGTCCTGCCGGCGCAGTTTCGCCTGGCTGCGGTGCCCGCGCGCGAAAATACCGCCGATATCCTGGTGACGCGCGACGGCTCGGCATTGTTGGCGCTGCCGGCGGGCGCGCGGCTTGGCACCTCGTCGTCGCGCCGGCATTTCCAGGCGCTCAGGATGAATCGGGGGCTTGAGGTTCTGCCGTTGCGCGGCAACGTCGATACGCGTTTGAAGCGCGTCGCCGACGGCAGCTTCGACGCGATCATAATCGCGATGGCTGGGGTGAAGCGGCTGGGGTGGTTGCGCGAGGTGAAGTTCGTCGAGCTCGACGGCCGCGATTTCATCCCGGCCGGAGGGCAGGGCGCGCTTGCCATCGAAATGCTGGCCGGCCGCGACGACCGCGTTTCAAATGAACTCGATCGCGCGCTCAGTGGGATCAACGACCCGCGCGCTTTCTACGAAACCGCGGCCGAACGATCGTTCCTGGCCGCGATCGATGCGTCATGCACGACGCCGGTCGGCGTACGGGCAAGTATCGTGGGCGACACGCTCGCGCTCGCGGCGATCCTGTTCAGTCCCGACGGTGCGCGCGAGCTGTCGGAGTCGATGGAAGAGCCGCTCGCGCCCGGCCTTGCGCCGTCGGCGGCCGAAAATTCCGGCAAGCGGCTCGCGGGAAAAATGCTCGCGCGGGACGCTGCCGCGATTCTTCGGTCTTGAATGAGCGCACGCGCCAAGCATCAGAATCGGGGCAAAGTTTTCCTGGTCGGCGCGGGTCCCGGCGCCTTCGATCTGATCACGATTCGCGGCGCTGACGCTTTGAGCCGCGCCGACGTCGTGATTTACGACCACCTGGTGAGTCCGGAACTGATCCGGCTCGCGCCGCCCAAAGCCGAGTTGATTTACGCCGGCAAAAAAGGCGGCGCGGGAAAAAGTATCGAGCAATCCGAATTGAACGCGATGCTGATCGAGCGCGCGCGCAAAGGACGCGTCGTGATCCGGCTCAAGGGCGGCGATCCATTTATTTTTGGACGCGGCGGCGAGGAGGCCGAGGCGCTGGCGCGCGCCAACGTGCGGTTCGAGGTGATCCCGGGGGTCACGTCCGCGATTGCGGGGCCGGCCTTCGCCGGTATTCCGCTGACGCATCGCGAGCACGGTTCGTTCGTCGCGTTCGTCACCGGCCATGAGGACGAGAGCAAAGGCGCGCACACGACGGTTCCGTGGGACGAACTGGCCGCGGCGGCCCGGAGCGGCGGCACGATCGTTATTCTGATGGCGACGGCGCGGATGCGCGCGACGCTGGATCGAATCCGCGCGGCCGGACTTGCGGCGGAAACTCCGGCGGCTGCGGTCCAATGGGCGACGACCGCCGCGCAGAAGACCGTCAGCGCGACGCTCGCCACGCTCGCGGACGAATCCGCGCGTGCCGGAATCGGCGCGCCGGCTGTAATCGTGGTCGGACAATGCGCGGGCCTGCGCGCGAATCTCAAGTGGGTCGAGCGCACGCCGCTGTTCGGCCGCACCGTGGTGGTGACCCGATCGCGTGAGACTGCGTCGCAGTTCGCCACGGCACTGCGGCGGCTGGGCGCGGAGGTGGTGGAGTTTCCGACGATCGAAACCGTGGCGCCCAGGAGCTACGCGGCGCTGGACCGGGCGATCGCGCGGCTGTCTTCATCGGCGCGCGATTCCTTCGACTGGATAATCTTCACGAGTGCGATGGGAGTCGAGAGTTTTGTCGAACGGCTGAAGTCGCGCGGCCGCGATATTCGCGAGCTCGGGCGTGCGTCGATTGCGGCGATCGGACCGGCAACCGCGGCGCGGCTCGCCGATTATGCGCTACGCGCCGCGGCGGTTCCCGACGAGTATCGCGCGGAGCAGATTATTCCCGCGATTGGAATCAAGCGGATTCGCGGCAAGCGCTTCCTGATTCCGCGGGCCGAAGTTGCGCGCGAGGCGTTGCCCGAACTTTTGCGTCAAAAAGGCGCCAAAGAAGTCGAAGTCGCGGCCGCCTATCGCACCATCAAGCCCAAGGGCGCGCAAATCGAGCGGATGCGCGAGCTGATCGCGTCGGAGTCGATCGATCTCGTGACGTTCACCAGTTCCAGTACGGTCACAAATTTCTGCGACCTGATCGGCGCGCCGGCGAGCCTCCTCAAAGCCGCGGCGATCGGCCCGATCACGGCATCGACTGCGACCCAGCGGGGATTCGAGGTGGTCGTCAGGCCAGACAAATACACGATTGCGGCTCTGACCGAGGCGATTGCCGAGTATTTCGCGCCGCGGCAGGGCTGAGCCCTGCACCCGGTATTAAGGCAAAGATGCGGGACTTCGTCCCTGTTAGAAGGGGGTAAGGGGGAGAGGCGCGGCCATTGCCGCGAGCGCGCCGTGTTTTCCTTTCTTAATACTGGTCAGCCGTGCTCAGGCGCGGAGTTTGCGGGCGACGTCTTTGGCGAAGTAGGTCAGGATCAAATCGGCGCCGGCCCGCTTGATTGCAGTCAGCACTTCGAGCGTGGCGCGCTCCTCGTCGATCCATCCGTTGATGCCCGCCGCGCGGATCATCGAGTACTCACCCGAAACGTTGTACGCCGCGACCGGCGCGTTGAATTCATTCTTCACGCGCCAGATTAGATCGAGGTACGGCAGCGCCGGCTTGACCATCACGATATCCGCGCCCTCCTCCAAATCGAGCGCGACCTCGCGCATCGCCTCGTCGCCGTTGGGCGGGTCCATCTGGTACGAGCGCCGATCGCCGAATTTCGGCGCCGACTCCGCCGCCTCGCGAAACGGGCCGTAAAACGCGGACGCGAACTTGGCCGAGTACGCCATGATCGCGACCTGACTGAATCCGTTGCTGTCGAGCGCGGCGCGAATCGCGCCGACCCGTCCATCCATCATGTCGGATGGCGCGACGATATCCGCGCCCGCGCGCGCGTGCGACAGCGCCGAGCGCGCCAGCAGCTCGAGCGTCGCGTCGTTATCGACGTCGTTACCGGCGAGCGCGCCGCAATGCCCGTGGTCGGTGTACTCGCACATGCACACATCGGTAATCACCGCCATCCCGGGCACGCGTTCCTTGATCTCGCGTATCGCGCGCTGCACCTCGCCGTTGTCGTTCCAGGCCTCGCTGCCTTGCGGATCCTTGCGCTCAGGGATTCCAAACAGGATGACCGCGGGCACGCCGGCGGCCCACGTCTCGCGCGCCTCCGCGACGATGTTGTCGACCGACATTTGCGCGACGCCGGGCATCGCTTCGACCGCCTTCTTCACGCCGCGTCCGGGGCACACGAACATCGGCAAAATGAGGTCGTCAGTCGACAACCGCGTCTCGCGAACCATCCGTCGAATTGTTTCAGTGCGTCGCAGCCGCCGCGGGCGATTGATTGGAAATGCCATAGTTGTTCCCCGGGTGGATTATATAGTGATGCGCGCAGGGTTTGGCAGGGGTGAGCAGGGCTGAGCCCTGCACCCAGTGTTAAGGCCGCCCGCCGTTGGCGGNNTGCCAACGGCTTAATACTGCGCCGCCGTCGCCACGGCCAGGGCTGAGCCCTCCACCCAATGTTAAAATAAAGATGCGGCCTGACGGCCTGTTAGAAGGGGTAAGGGGGGAGAGGCGCACGGCCACTGGCGCGGGGGCGCGTTGGCCCTGGTGCAATGCGCGCTGCTTTTCTCAGCGGGGTTTGAGGTGCGAGTCGTAGTACGGGCGCATCGAGCGCAGCGCGCGCATCTGATGATAGGCGAGTTCGTCGTCGGGGTAGCGATGCTCGGGGCCGAGCACGCATCCGGCCCGCGCGTGGCATCGCGGCGCGCAATCCGCCTCGACTTCGACGCGATGCGTCACGCATTTTGGGATGTCCCATCCCGAATCGGTGCTTATGGCACGGGCAGGACACGCGGGAATACAAGTCCGCGCGGTGCATCGCGGGCACGGGTCGAAGCCGAGCGCGTCGCCCGGTGAATCGAGCTCCTCGTCGAGCAGGAGCGCGGCGCGAAATGCGATCCACGGTCCATATAGAGGATGCACGGTGACGCCGAGGATGCTCGGCCCGGCGACTCCCGCGACTTTGCCCAGCTCGATGAAGTTGAGCGTTGGGCGGCTGTCCATGAACGGGTAAACCGTGGTGCATCGCGCGCCCGATGCGCGAAGCGGGCCGGCCACGTCGCGCTCGACAACTTCGCGAGTGAAATCGTCGAGCGGATTTGCGCGCTCCCACCATCGGGGATGGCGCGCCGCGTGGGATTTGAGCGCGTCCCAGAGCGCGCCGCCGCCGTTGCCGATGACGACGATCGAGCGTGCGTGGGGATCGATCGCCGAGGCGCGCGAAATTTCCTTGACCGCGGTTTCGTTGTCGTAGCGCGCCACGGGAATCGCCGCGACCAGATTGAGTCCATGCGGCGCGGCGGCGTGGCGGATTTTATCGAGAGTCAATGACACGATCCTGCTAGGCGATCTTGTAGGTGACGAGCGCGTCGGCGATGAGGGCGTCGGACGCGTCTGCGATTTCGACGCTCAGGCTGGCGATGCGCTTGCCCATCCGCTTCACCCGGGCGCGGGCGATCAGGTCAGAATTCACGGCGAAGCCCGTGTAGTTCACCGTGATCGAGATGGTCGCGGTGCGCATGGTCTCGGGCAGAGACCATACCGCGGCGCATGCAGCAACGTCGGCCAGCGAGGCGATCGCGCCGCCGTGAACGGGAGCGGCGCGGCCGCCCTCGTTGAGCAGGCGCAAGTCGAACGGCATCCGCACCAGCGCCGCGCCGTTGGCGGCGGATTCGATCTTCAGCCCGAGCATCGCGGCAAACGGTGCGCCTTCAAGCACGCGGACAAAGCGGCTTCGATCGTGGTCGGCCATTATTTTTGCAAACCAAGCGCGTCGGGCAGTTCCGCGAGGTCCGAGATGACGATGTCCGGCGCGGGAATTCCCTCGGGCAGCTGGCGATCGCGCGTGCGAATCCACGCCGAATGCATCCCGACGCCCTTGCTGCCCAGCACGTCGTCGAGCGGAGTGTCGCCGACGAACAGGATATCGGCGGGCTCGAGCGCCATCAGGTCGAGAATTTTTTTGAAGATGAGCGGGTTGGGTTTTCGATAGCCGGTGTCGGCCGAGATAATCACGGCGTCGAAGAGCTCGCGGATGCCGGTGTCAAGCATGATGAGATGGCCGGTCTCGGAATCGTCGAAGTTCGAGATCAAGCCGACGCGCAGGTGCCTGGCGATTCTTTTCATCGCGTCGATTCGCGGCGCCGGCGCCCAGGTGACCTCGCGCACCCGTCCCATGTGGATTTGGCGCAGACTTTCGGCCAGCGGCGCTGCCAGGTCTTCGTCGACGCCGAGCAGTTTGAGCGTGCGCGAGAAGCGCTCGAGGCAGGTAATCTCGATGGCGTCCGTCTTCGCTCGCTCGGTGAATATCTCGCTGTAAACCGACGCGTGCGCCTCCGCGAAGGCGTCACGGTCGAAGCGCCCGCCGAGCGCCGTTTCCAGCGCGGAGAAGAGCAGGGGAGTCGTGCTTCGAATTTCGCGCCCGCGCCATTGCATGACCGGCAGCGCTTCGACATTCCAGTTGACGAGCGTGTCGAACAAATCGATCACGACCGCCTTGTAACGATGCTCAGCCACGCGCGGTCAACGCTCCCGAAGTGCCCACGATTGCGGCGAGATTCAACAGCAGCACGGCGCCATTGAGAAACACCGACATCCGGTGCAGCCGGTCGAACTCCGCCTTGCGGGCAGCGTCGGGATTTGGATCTTCGTAGACGGTGCGGATGGCGTCGGCTCGCGGCAGAATGACCGTGCCCGCATAAAAAGTAATTCCGAGCGCGATTGCCAGCACGACCGTGGTGGCGCCCCACCATATCCGCGGTCCGCGCACGGCGGTGAAATACACCGCGGGGATGAGGCTGGCCGTTCCCGCGACGTAGCCGAGCATGTAGTAGCGCGGGAAGATTGCGCTGATCACCTGGCCGGCTTCGGCGGCCGGCAGATGCGTGAAAATGGCCGGCGCGGTGAAGAACGAGAAGAAAACAATTCCACCAAGCCAGCATCCAAGTGCGGCCAGGTAAATCGACAAAATTAAAATCATTTGGCTGTCAGATTTCCTGTTGTTCGCTGGTCAGTTGAGCCAGCGGTTGGGCGCGCCGGGCAGCGGCTGGCGCTCGGAAAATCCACTGTTCACGCTGTGCCATGCGACGACGCGCGGCTCGCCGAACTGCCAGCACAGGAAAACAACTTCGTCGTCCGCGTCATAGGGAAAATCGATCAGCCCCAGGTCGATATCCTTGAGGATGCATCCGAACGATTCGATCTGGGCGGCGGCGTCGGCCATGTTGGTCGCGAACGATCGCAGCTCGGGGTAACGCCCGACGATTTCGCTCATCGTGCAATGCAAGATTGAGGGATCGGTCACCGACAATTCGTCGATCCGCGCGCGCAACGACGTCGCCTGCATCTGCAGTTGGCGCATCAGAATTTCCATACGTGGAATCAGCTCGTTGGCTTCTTCCTCACTAAATAGCTTATCGAATCCGATATTAGGCAATGTTTCCTCATCAGTAGCGCAAGCCGGTCACCGTGATTAGCTTGTTGTACAAGAGGTGACCTTGTCCGCCCCACCACCGTATATTACGGTGAAATTTGGGTTGCGTGGAAGGTGTGGCGGGGTTTGCCCCTACGAGGTTCGATTGATCTATGGCAGATAAACCGAAAGGGGAAAAACGCTTCGAGATTGAAGAGGATCTGAGCAAGGCCGAGATTCCGGAGGTCCTGCCGGTGCTGCCGTTGCGCGGCATCGTGATCTTCCCGAGTCAGATTCATCCGTTCCTGGTTTCGCGGCCGTCGTCGCTCAAGTTGATCGAGGACTGCGGACAGACCTCGAAGGTTATCGCGCTGGCGGCGCAAAAGAACCCTGAAGACGAGCAGCCCGCGCCCGAGGGATTGTTCCAGCTCGGCACCGCGGTGCGCATCCTGAAGATGTTGCGCTATCCGGATCAGAGCGTGCGGGTGCTGGTGCAGGGATTGGCGCGAGTCGAACTCGGCGAGTTCACTCAGCGCGAGCCGTACTTCCTGGCGCACGTGAAGCGGCTCAATGAGCCGCTTTCCTCCGATCGGGAAATCGACGCGCTGCACGCGCATCTGGTGAGCCAGTTTTCCAAGTTCGTCTCGCTGGTGCCGTACCTGCCCGACGAATTGCAGGTGATGGCGATGCAGGTGAAGGAGGCCAGCCGGCTTGCCGACATGGTCGCCTCTTACCTGAAGATTCCGATCGAAGAGGGGCAGGATCTCCTCGCGACGCTCGACGTTCGCGCGCGGCTGGAAAAGCTGATCGCGGTTCTGGGCCGCGAGATCGAGATGCTCGAACTCGGCCATAAGATTCAGTCCCAGGTTCAGACCGAGCTCAACAAAAATCAGCGCGAGTATTACCTGCGCCAGCAGCTCAAGGCGATCCAGAAGGAACTGGGCGAGGGCGACGCGCGCACTTCCGAAGTCGAGGAGATCGAAAAGAAGATCGAAGAGGCGAAAATGTCGCCCGAGGCGCGCAAAGTCGCGGACAAGGAACTCGAGCGCCTCAAGATGATCCCGCCCGAGTCGGCGGAGCACACCGTCGTGCGCACCTATCTCGACTGGCTGGTCAGCCTGCCGTGGGGCGTCTCGACCGAGGACAATCTCGACATTCGCCACGCGCGCCAGGTGCTCGACGAGGACCACTATGACCTCGAAAAAATCAAGGAACGCATCCTCGAGTTTCTCGCGGTGCGCAAGCTCAAGCACGACACCAAGGGACCCATCCTGTGCTTCGTCGGGCCTCCGGGCACGGGCAAGACCTCGCTGGGCAAGTCGATCGCGCGCGCGCTCGGCCGCAAATTCGTGCGGCTGTCTCTCGGCGGCATCCGCGACGAGGCCGAGATTCGCGGCCATCGCCGCACTTACATCGGATCGTTGCCGGGCCGAATCATCCAGGGGCTTCGCAACGCGGGCTCGAACAATCCGTTGTTCATCCTCGACGAGGTGGACAAGCTCGGCATGGACTTCCGCGGCGACCCGGCGTCGGCGCTGCTCGAGGTGCTCGATCCGGAACAGAACAACACGTTCTCGGATCATTACCTGGACGTGCCGTTCGATCTTTCGAAAGTATTGTTCCTGACCACCGCCAACATGCTCGACACGGTTCCGCACGCGCTGCGCGACCGGATGGAAGTGCTCGAGCTGCCGGGATACACCGAGGAAGAGAAGCTGCAAATCGTGCAGCGGCACCTGGTCCCCAAGCAACTCAACGAGAACGGACTCGGCGATCAGAAGATCGAATTTTCCCAGGAGGCGCTGCAAGAGATTATCCACAGCTACACGCGCGAGGCCGGGCTCAGAAATCTCGAGCGCGAGATCGCGCGGGTCTGCCGCAAGATCGCGCGTTCGATAACCGAGGGCGAAACCGCGCCCGCGATCGTTTCCGGAGCCGACGTGCAACGCTACCTCGGCGCGCCGCGCTTCTTTTCCGAGGTCGCTGAACGCACGAACGAGCCGGGGGTTGCCACCGGGCTGGCGTGGACGCCCAACGGCGGCGAGATAATGTTCATCGAGAGCACCCGGATGTCAGGGCAGAAAGGCCTCAACCTTACCGGCTCGCTCGGCGACGTGATGAAGGAATCGGCGCAGGCCGCGCTCTCTTACGTGCGCACCCACGCGGCGGAGCTGGGAATCGCGCCGGACTTTTTCGAAAAATCCGACATCCACGTTCACGTTCCCGCCGGAGCGATTCCCAAAGATGGGCCGTCGGGCGGCGTGACAATTGCGGCGTCGCTGGCGTCGTTGCTCAGCGGCCGGCCGGTGCGATCCGACGTCGCGATGACCGGCGAGATAACGCTGCGCGGCAAGGTGCTGCCGGTGGGCGGAATCAAGGAGAAGGTGCTCGCGGCAAGGCGCGCCGGGATCAAGACGATCATTCTGCCGCGCCGCAACGAGCGCGACCTCGAGGATATCCAGCCCGAAGTGCGCAAGGAGCTCGAAATGATTTTCGTCGATACCGTCGATGAGGTCATTCGGCACGCACTGCGCGACGGCGACCTCGTGCAGGCTGCGGCCGAGCCCGTGCCCGCTCCCGCGGCGGAGCCGGCGCCCGCGCCCGCTCCCGCGGCGGCGCCCACGCCGGCGGCGGCGCGGCGAACCGAGCGGACGGTCCTGAACTAATCAGGATATCGCGAGAAGCTCGCCAATCGGCCCGGCATAATCTGGAAAATGATGCGCGCTGCGATGCTGGAACGGTCCAGCCGCGGCGCGTATGTTTTTGACGGCCATCGGGCCCGCGGAAAACTGATCTCGTGAAGATAGCGATCGTTGCGGCGGAAGCCGCCCCTCACGCAAAAGCCGGCGGTCTCGCCGACGTGATCGGCGCGCTGCCGGGGGCATTGAAGGCGGCCGGCGAGGAACCGTCGCTGATCGTGCCCGGCTACGCTTCGATTGTGGACAGCGTCGAAGCTGCGCCAGTCGTGCGCGACATCCCGATGCGATTCGGCGCCGGCGTCGAACGTTTTTCGGTGTTGCGCGCGGCCGATCCGCATGGCGTGCCGATGTATCTGATCGATCATCCCGGATTTTTTGCCCGGCGCGGAATCTATGGCGAGAACGGGATCGACTATCCCGACAATATGCGGCGCTTTGTCTTCTTTGGCCGCGCCGCCGCCGTCGCAGCCGCGGAGATAGTCGCGCCGGACGTAGTACATGCTCACGATTGGCATTCGGCGGCCCTGCCGATCGCGATGCGCGCCGACAACGCGCTGCATCCCCGGTTCGAGAAGGCGCTTTCGATTTTCACGATTCACAATCTTGCATTCCAGGGCATCGGCAAACGCGAGGACTTCGCGCTGCTCAATCTTGGCGCGCGATATTTTTCGGTCGATTGCCTGGAATTTTACGGCCACTTGAATCTGATGAAGGGCGCTATCGTTCTGTGCGACGGCGCGTCCACTGTGAGCCCCGCCTACGCGCGCGAAATCACTACCGACCCGGAACTCGGCTTTGGACTGGAGGGAGTGCTTCGCGACAAGGGCGAAAATTTCGTCGGAATCCTCAACGGCGCCGACTACGACGAGTGGAATCCCGCCACCGACCGCGCAATCGCCGCGACTTACACGCCCGCGAAACCCGACGGCAAGCGTGCCTGCGCGCGCGCGTTGCGCGATTCACTGGGTCTGCCGCACCGCAAGGATTGGCCGATGGTCGGGATGGTCACCCGCATGACCGGGCAAAAAGGCGTCGACCTGCTCAAGGACGCGCTCGACGCCGTGATGCGCCTGGATTTGCAACTCGTCATGCTCGCGAGCGGCGATCCAGTGCTCGAGAAATTCTTCAAACAGGCGCAGGCACGCTACCCTGAAAAACTCCGAGCGATCATCGAGTTCAACGACACGATCGCGCATCAAATCCAGGCCGGCAGCGACGCCTTCCTGATGCCGTCGCGATTCGAACCGTGCGGACTCACCCAGATGTACGCGCTGCGCTACGGCACGGTGCCCGTGGCGCGAGCCACCGGAGGACTGCGCGACACGGTAAGCGAGTTCGATCCCCGGCGCGCGACCGGCAACGGCTTCGTCTTCGACAAGTTCGACGCGGCTGAAATGGTCGCGGCGATGGGCAGGATGGTGGCGACGTTCAGGGAGCGCACGACCTGGCGGCGGCTGATGCAAAATTGCTTTGCGTCGGACTTCTCGTGGGAACGGGCGGCTGGGCAATACCTCGCGTGGTTCACGCGGCTGCGAAAAGATCGCGGCCTCAGCTAGAATCCGGCCGTGGCAACCGCGCTTCGCGAATATCTCGTTTACGCCGACGGCTCCTGTCTGGGTAACCCGGGGCCGGGCGGATGGGGCGTAGTGATCCGCGATCCCGATGGCGTTGAGACCGAACTCAACGGCCACGATCCTTCAACCACCAACAACCGGATGGAATTGATGGGCGCGATCGAGGGCTTGCGCGCGACCGAACGCGGCGCCCACGTTGTTGTCCGCAGTGACAGCAGGTACGTCGTCAATTCGATGACGCTTCATTACAAGCGCAACAAGAATCACGATTTGTGGAAACTGCTCGACGCCGAAGCGGCGGCGCGACACGTTCGATTCGAATGGGTTCGCGGACACGACACCGATCCGATCAATAACCGCGCCGATGAACTCGCCGTGATGGGTGCGAATGGCCGGCTGGTTGCCGATGGAGCGTTGCCGGAGAAGAAAAAGACGCGAGCTACGGCGCGAGGATCGAAGACCGACGACTCAGCCGCGGAGGCCGAGCTCATGGGGCGGCTCAAGCCCGGCGAATCGATTCGCGAATGCGCGGCATGCGGCGCGAAGTTTGTAAGCCCCGGCGGCGGCAGCGAAAACGACTTCTGCTCGCACGCCCGCTGCCAGCTTGAAGCGCGCGGCCGCTGAAGCGGTCGTTCTCGTTCTGCTGAATGGCGTTACCAGATCGATGGAACCAACGCGTCCGTCCCGCGTATGTAGGCGTCGTACTCTTCGCCGAATTGCGCGCGCATCCCGGCCTCTTCGGACTTCATTCGTCGATGCGCGAAAACGCCCCCGACGATCAGCGTCAGGACCGCGGTGATCGGCGCTCCGTAGATGAGCGGCCATCCGAACGTTACCAAATATCTACCCGCGTAGATCGGATGCCTGACGTAACGATAAAAGCCACTCTTGACGAGCACCGGATGCTCGGCCGTCCTGCCCGAAGTAAAAAATCCGAGCTGAACGCGCGCGCCAAGCGCCAGCCACATCCCCCACAATGCAATCAGCAGTCCCAGCGCGCTGACCCATGCGGGCGCTGAGCCGCCGTAAATGTAAGTGCGCTCGAACGGCGCCGCCGCAAACGTCACGAGGATTGGAAGCTGCACGGCGATCCGCTGGCTGAGTTCTTCGTGTGCGGAACTGTCCTCGGCGTCTTCGCGCACAATCAAATCGGCAAAGCGAAAGCCCGCGTATGCCGCCAGGTATGCGAGCACATAGCGATGCTCGGTGAAGTAAGAGGTGATCCCGAGTCCCATCGCGATCGCGCCGACGACGGCTATCAGTAAGATCGCCTCCTCCGCGAAGCGCAGCGCCAGGCTGCGGATGAAATGCGGATGTGCGCCGGGCGTGGCGGCGTCGGCGGCGGCGAGCAACGCGGTAGGCGGCTTCAATCCTCCGGTTGCCTTGCCGTTGGACTGGGGCGCGTCCTGATCCATTTCACTCGCCATCACGCCACTTTTGCAGATGCACTGAGAATGATCAAAGAGGGGCCACGCGCAAGCCGATCCGCAGCGAGATAGGTGCAGCTAGCCGAATGCGCTGATTCGCGAAAAAGGAAATTTACCGCGAATCTCGAAAATCTATCAATTCGTACTCGCATTTTGCGATTTTCAATAAACCATTGAGTTTAATGAGTTTTTAGGCCCTACCGACCGCTGGCGGCAGACGGTCGGTTTGAACAGTTGTTGCTAAATCGAGAGTTTTTCTGATGGCACATAGGTTGCTTTACCCACGTCAGTCACTGAATACGGGAGGACCTGAACATGAACGCAACGACCAACGAAGCGAGAATCGCGGGAATCGCCAATGCCAACGAAGCGGCGGAATCCACCACCGGAATCCGGTTCGCGCAGAACAGTCTGCTCAGCGAACTGCCCGGCGTGGTGTTCGGTTTGATCACGCTCGGATACGTCGTCAGCTCGCTGCTGGGATTGGCCTGAAATCGTCCGACAGAATTTACGGGAGGAATTTGAAATGAACGCAACCACCACTGAACCAAGGCTCACGGGGATCGCATCGATCAACCAGGCGGCAGCAGTCAGCGATGTGACTCGGCTCGCACAGTACAACATGCTGAACGAAATCCCGGGCGCGATTTTCGGCATCATCACCGTCGTGTACCTCGTGGGTTCGCTGCTCGCACTGGCGCACTAAATCATGTTTTCCGTTTTTTCAGTGTCGCGCCTGGCCAGCGTCGCAAACGTGACCGGGCGCCCAGATGCCCGGGTTGCGCGGCCGGATTCGGCGCGCGCGGAAATGCGCGATGCGGTGGCGGGCTCATCCAGCGTCCGCGATACCATCGTGAGCGCCACCCAGATGATAGCGGCCGCCAGCACGATCGTGAACCACGCCATCGCGCGAATTCGCCGCAGCATCGAGTTCAGCTGTTCGACGGTAAACGCCTCGCCGTCGCCGTGTGCGGCCACCTCTTCCTGCCGGCCGATTCTGAATGCCAGTCCGAACGTGATGTAGGTCTGGATGAAGATGAGAACGAAGGCGAGCGCCAGCTTCAGCTCGAGCACCGAACCAATCCGCGCGAAGTAGTCGAACTTCATCGACGCTTTCAAGTCCGTCAGGCGCGTCGCGCCGCTAATCACAATAATTCCCAGCACCGCGATCGTGAACGGGTTGTAGAACTTGAACCCGGCGATCAGGCTCGAGCGCCGGGCCGCCTCGTTGGGCGCGGTCTGCGCGGCCGGAATGAGCATATAGATGACCGCGAACTGCGCGCCGACGTATGCCGCCATCGCGCACAGATGCAACCAGGTCAGGAATTGGGCGCCGATCATCGCCAGGCTATTTTCCGCGGACCTTCATCGAGTCGGCGCAGGACCAAGCTCGGCGTATGCGTGAAGTCATCGCCGGACGGCTTCTTGCGCTTCGAGCCAGCGCTCCGCGTCGATCGCCGCCATGCATCCCGTGCCCGCGGCCGTGACCGCCTGCCGATACACGCTGTCGGCGACGTCGCCGGCGGCGAACACGCCCTCGATGTTGCTGTAGGTCGATCCCGGTTTCACTTTCAGATAGCCGACCTCGTCCATCGTGAGTTGGCCCTTGAAGAGCGCGGTGTTCGGCTGATGGCCGATCGCGACGAAGACGGCGTCGGTCTTGTGGTCGGCGGTCGCGCCGGTCTTGGTATTTTTCAACCTGACGCCGCTCACTCCGTCTTTCGGATCGCCAAAAATCTCGTCGATTACCGAATCCCAGATGAACGCGATCTTCGGATTGCGGCGCACGCGATCCTGCATGATCTTCGACGCACGCAGCGCGTCGCGGCGATGCACGATCGTGGCTTTGGTGACGAACCTGGTCAGGAAGTTCGCTTCCTCCAGCGCGGTGTCTCCGCCGCCAATCACGATTGCTTCCTTGCCTTTGAAGAATGCGCCGTCGCAGGTGGCGCATGCGCTCACCCCGTAACCCATCAAGCGTTTTTCCGATTCGATTCCGAGCAGCTTTGCCGACGCGCCGGTCGAAATGATCACGGCCTCGGCCTTGACCAGCTTGCCGTCCACGACGAGCTCGAAGGGCCGCTTGCCCAGGCGCGCCTCGGTCACTGCGCCGGTCATGAAACGCGTGCCGAAGCGAGTCACTTGGCGCCGGAACACGTCCATCATCTCGGGGCCCTGGATGCCATGCTCGAAGCCGGGATAGTTCTCGACCTCGGTGGTGATGGTGAGCTGGCCGCCGGGTTCATTTCCTTCGATCAGCAGCGGACTGAGATTGGCGCGCGCGGCATAGAGCGCCGCAGTTAGTCCGGCGGGACCGGAACCGAGGATTACGACCTTGTTGATTTCGTCAGCCATTTAATCTGTCCTGAGCAATGGTTTGAGATGTTTTGTTGAACTTGAATCATGAGTTTATTGTATATTCGCGGGCGGTCAACATAAGCTCTAACCACTTCCTTCAATGGCGGGCAAGAAACAATCCCAAAAGCCGAGCGCCGTCTCCACGCGCCTGACGCATCTTGATGCCCGCGGGCGAATCCGGATGGTCGATGTCGGCCAAAAACCGGTAACGCGGCGCGAGGCGATCGCACGCGGCCAGATCCGGATGGCGCCGGCGACCCTTCAAGCGATAGTCGGCGGGAAACTCAAAAAAGGCGAGGCGCTGGCAGCGGCACGCATCGCGGGAATAATGGCGGCGAAACGCACCCATGAGATGATTCCGCTCTGCCATCAGATCCCGCTCGAAGTCGTCGAAATCGATTTCAGCCCCGATCCCGCCGGCTCCTCGATCCAAATCCAGGCGCGCACCGTCACCGACGCGCGCACCGGCGTCGAGATGGAAGCGATGGTCGCGGTAAGTGCGGCGGCATTGACGATTTACGACATGGCCAAGGCAATCGATCGCGCGATGGAAATCGGCGGAGTCCGGCTGGTCGCAAAACGCGGCGGCCGCAGCGGCGACTTCGCCCGCGCCGGCGAGCAGCCATGGCCGGCGCGGTGAGCGCGCCAATCGCGCGCGCAGTCCTCAAGCGCGGCAGGGAAGGGCCGGTCCGCGGCGGCAATCCGTGGATCTTCTCGCAAGCGATCGATCGGATTGAACCGGCTTCGATCGAAGCCGGCGCTCCCGTCACAGTGCACGACGCATCGGGCGTGCTGCTCGGCATGGGTTACTGCAACCCCGCTACGACGATCGCAATCCGGATGCTTGCGTGGGGAGAGGCGCCCGCAATCGAAGAACTGGTTGCGCGCCGGCTCAGCGGCGCGCTTGAACTTCGCCGCCGGTTCATCCGCGACGATACGAATTCGTACCGACTCGTCAACGGTGACGGCGATGGGCTGTCAGGCGTGGTCATCGATCGATTCGGCGAGGTTCTGGTCGTGCAAATCCTGACCGCGGGCGCGGACCGGATGCGGGCGACGATTGTCGCCGCGCTCAGCGATCTGCTTCATCCGCGCTCGATCATCGAACGAAGCCACGGCGCGGTGAGAAAGCAGGAAGGCCTCGACGACCACGCCGCGATTTTAGCCGGCGAAGCTGTGACCGGGACGATCGCGGCCGAGAACGGAATTAAAATCAAGATAGATTTCGAGCACGGGCAGAAGACCGGTTATTTTCTGGATCAACGCGACAACCGCGCGATGGCGGGCCGGATCGCGTCCGGTGCGCGGGTGCTCGACGCGTTCTGCTACCAGGGCGGATTCTCGCTGGCGGCGATTGGGGGCGGCGCCGCGCGGATCGTCGGCGTCGATACGTCGGCGCGGGCGCTGGAAATCGCGCGGCAAAATCTGGAACTGAACGAGTATCCCGCCACCGCCGTCGAGTTCGTTCACGGCGAAGCGGGCAAGTTCATGGCCGAGACGGCGGAGCGCTTCGATCTGATCGTGCTGGATCCGCCGCCGCTGGCGCGCAGCCGGGGCGATGCGGACCGGGCGGGCCGGCTATACGTGGAACTCAACTCGGTGGCGATGCGGGCGCTGGCGCCGGGCGGGCGTCTGATGACGTTTTCGTGCTCGACGCATTTCCGCGCCGAGGATTTCGTCCGCGCAGTGCGATTTTCGGCGTCCAACGCGGGGCGGAATCTTCGCTTGATTGCGCATCTGGGGCCCGGCCCCGACCATCCTGTGCTGCTCGGTCACGGCGAGGGCGAGTACCTGACAGGCCTGTTGCTGTCGGACCTGTAATTTAGAGAATTCCGACTCTCAAACGCGTGGGATTGAGCTGGGCGTCGCGCCGAATTCGGCTGGATCAACGAGTGCTCTGGTACGGCCCGATTGCGATTCCGACAGCAGCGGACAATCCAGTGTTATCTCCGCTGATCACTGCGATGGGTTTGACGTTGCCGTTGCTGCCAGCCTTGAAGACTGTGATGCTACTTTCTGTCGAGTCGTGTCCATCACTCGTGACGTATAAATTTTCCTTGGAGTCCAGCGCGATACCGCGCACGGTACGTCCATTGAGACCCGTGTTGGAGCCGCTTATCGTGGCTATCGGTGGCACATTGCCGTTGCTGCCGACTGAATAGAGTCTGATGCTGGCGGCTACACCGTTGCGGCCTGCATTCGCCATATAAATATTGCCACGTGGATCCAGGACAACGCCGACGGGCCAGTCGACACCGGTCTTGTCACCGCTGATGGTAACGCTAGGTGTCGCGTTACCATTGCTGGCAGCCGGAAAGACGAGGACCCCAGTATTTCTAGACACTCCGGATACATTTGCTACAAAGAGCGCCCCCCTCGGATCAATAGCAATGCCGTTAGCGTTTTGAACTCCGGTGTCGGGTCCGACTATCGTCACTTGCGGTTTTACGTCGCCATTGCTGCCTGCAGCAAAAACCTCGACACCAGCAGGCCCGTCGTTCCCGATTTGCGCCCCGACATAGATATTTCCGCTTGAATCCACCGTGACAGAATTGACGCCATGCAGGCCGGTGTGCGGACCGGCGATAGTAGCGATCGGGCTGGCGTTACCTTTGCTGCTGGCTGAAAACACGACGACGCTACCCCCCGCGTAGGCGCCCGCGTTCCACACCTCGCTGGTCACATAGATATTGCCTTTTGAATCAAGCGCGATGGCTTCGGGACTGCCCAACCGAGTGGCGGCGCCGTCGATGGTGGAGATCGGAGCTACGTCGCTGTTGCTGCCAAGAGGATACACAGTCACATAGCCGCGAAGGTTAGCAACGAAAATTGCGGCGGGCGAAGTCGCGCTCGAGTCAGCCGCGACAGCGACGCCGATGGCGCTCACCAATGCTGCGGCCACAGCTATGCGTCTTCCAACGGTCATTGGACGATGGCCTCTCAAATCAGCATCTCGAAGCCGAACAGCCCCATTGAATTGATAATTTCGCCTTCGCTCTGTTCGCCGCTGGAGAGGCTGAATGTTTCTTCCAAAGTCCGGGCGTCGGTCGCTTTGAATTTGTACGGCGGAGCGAATGGCCGCATGCCCAACCGCTTCATCGCCTCCCGTTGTTGCTGGTCCCTTTGCTTCATCATCTCGACAACTTCGTTTGCGTAAACACCAAGCACCCGGACTGTCGCGGTCTTCCCTTTGATGTCGGCAAACATGATCGCGGTCTCAGCGCCCAGCATCGAGAACTCCAGCCTCGTCGCGTCCTTTTCGACCACTCCGTCATGCCGGACGCGCCGATAGCCCCAATATTCATGCTGACTCAGGATTTCCCAGTCGCGAATACCGCTCAGCGTTGTGGAAGCGTCATCCGAAGAGGTTAATTTTTTCGCGATTGCTTGCAGTTCACCGAGGTCATTCGAAACCAGGAGATAGGAATCGCCGATCTGAGCCGCATAATAGGTGACGTTCTGCCCACGAGGGTCAGGCGAGTGTACCTGCCAACTCCACACCGGCTCTCCCGTCATCGATGCCTCGTGCGCCTTAGCGGCATATTTTCGAAAATTGGGCCGGCCTTTTGTTCCGAAGTTAACGATGTAACAGAAGTGCGATACTTGCGCCGCCCCCTCGCCCTCGGCCGGGATAAAGCCCTTGCCCCCCATCAGAACGGCTTCGCTCTTCGCAAGCATATCGGCTGAGGCGTGTGGATCCAGCAAATCGAGCCCATAGATCAGATCTCCGAAGGGGATGCTGAACGCTCCGGCGGTCTGCCTGGACAATCCTTTGAAAGAGCTGAACGCCGAGGACAGATCCGTATTGGTATAGAAAACGGTTTCGTACTGGCTGAACAGTGCTGCTACTGCTCGCGGTTCGTCCTTCGTTTCCGCCATGGCCTCGGTGCCGACTGAGATCAGGAGAACCAGCAAGCCGAGAACTATTCTCAATAGTCGTAGACTATTCATGGACGTTCTTAGGTGGGATTTCACTTTTAATCCTGAATCGGATTACGCCGGCACCGGGCGTTTTGCAAATGCGAAGTTTGCTCAGGCGTCGCGGGGGCGATTCGGAACCGGTCCGGCGCGATCTTTCGCAGGCTGTTGAAAAAGTAATTTTCAACGCCTCCTCCTTTCTTTGTCTCCGTCTTTGGAGACCTTTTGCATAACCGGAAGTTGGTGCTGAAGCGATACGCGCTTTGCCGGTGAGCTGCGCACGGCGAATAAAAAGATCTGGGGGTCCCTCCACTTCGGTCGGGATGACAGAAAGAGCCGATGCGCCGCAGAACTCTCACCTACCGGCCGCCAGGCGGCCGGCCTCCTCTCCCGTGAAATAACGGACGAGGTAAGGGACGGCTTCGGTCGGGGTGACACAAAAAAAGGGCGATCGCAGCCGCAGAACCCTGCAGAACGAAGGGAACAACCGCCTTTCCCCACTGACCCCTTCTAACAGAGCGAAGCCCGCATCTTTTCCTATCACCAGGTGCAGGGGTCACCTCCGCCCAAGGAAGCGTGAAACCCACGGCGGGTTTCACATTTAATCAAGCGAACGCGCTTTTGACGGCGGCGTGGGCGCGAGTCGGAACCGCACCGGGCCGATTTTTCGCGCGCACAATGTGACTTGCTAAGCGGTCAGGTTTGCTTGAGTATAGAGCAAATTTTCCCCATGGGATCGGCCGAATGGAGCGAAACCTCCACGCATACAGCTTAATCAAGACGCTATTTATTCTAATCGCGCTCGCGACCGCCGCGTGTCATCGCGAAGTTGCGTTGCCGCCGTTGCCGCTTAGCAATATCACGCTGACGGACAAGTTTTTCGATGTATGGCCGACCAGCCCGACGCGCGCGTTTGTCGTCGGCGATCGGGGCAAGGTGCTGTTGACCGAGGACGGCGGCCGTCATTTCAAGCGGATCGACATCGGCACCCAGCTCGGTGTCTTCGCAATCCAGATGGCCGACGATCAGAACGGTTACCTGTGCGGGCAGGACGGCCTGGTGATGCGCACGCGCGACGGCGGCAAGAGCTGGGAGCGTCTGAACTCGCGAACCAACCTGTTCATTTTCGGCCTGTCGTTTCCCGACGCGCTGCATGGCTTCTTTGTTGGCGACCGCGCGCTGGTGTTGAGCACGACCAACGGCGGCGAGAGTTTTACCAAGCGCCAGTTGCAGCGGCTCTTTCCGCAGGAGCTGTCCGACTACGCGCTGCCGTACGAGGAGCCGGTGCTTTACAGTGCGAGTTTCCTCGACGTCGATCACGGATGGGTGGTGGGCGAGTTGGGGCGGATCTGGGCGACCGAAAATGGCGGCAAGAGCTGGCAGGAGCAGCAGCAACCGCTGGTGGCGCAATGGAAGCGTCCGCTCGGACCCGGCGACGATGCACGCTTCGCAGATTTTATCCTGCCGACTTTGTTCAGCGTCTCGTTCCGCGATCAAAAGCATGGCGCGGCGTGCGGACTCGAGGGATGGGTGGTGCAGACCGACGACGGCGGCAAGACCTGGCAGTTTGCCCATCAGTCGGACAAGCCGGGCGCGGCGCCTGACACGCTGGTTCCGGGAGCGGCGCAGATTCCGGCGCGCGATCCGCTGTTCTCGATCGATCTGTTTGCCGGCGACCAGGGAATCACTACCGGACTGACGGGCACCGTGCTTCGCCTTCAGCCCAACGGCGCATGGGCGCACGATCCGAGCGTGCCCGCGATACCGTTCCCGTTGAGCCAGGTGCGGTTCTTCGACGCGCAGCACGGATGGATCGTCGGCTACGGCACCATCCTTTACACCGAGGACGGCGGCAAGACCTGGCGCCAGTGCCAGGGTTGAACGCGAACGCGCGAGTGCGGGGAATCCGGAGAACGCAATGACCTGGTATCGGTTTGGCGAATGGATTCTGCGCTGGCGCTTCATCGTGCTGGCCGTGGTCGGAGTGCTCACCGCATTCTTCGGCTACTTCGCGGCGCAAACCCAGCTGGTCACCAGCTTCGGCGAACTGCTCCCGCAGAACCATCCGTTCATCAAGGTCGCGCACAAGTACGACCAGTACTTCGGCAGCGTCAACAACGTCACGATCATGATCGAGGTGAAAGAGGGGACGATCTACACCCCCGCGATCATCGGCAAAATAGTCCAGATGACGCGCGACATGGATCTGGTTTACGGCATCCAGCACGGCTCGGTGCGCTCGGTGGCGACTTCCAGCTATTTCCGCCCGCTGGCCGGCGGCGTGATTCTCAACACCCCGGTGCTGCCCAACGGCGACATTCCCAAGACCGCCGGTGAGCTGGAAGAACTCGAGAGCAACGTCCACAAAAATCCCGGCGTGATCTTCGGCCGTTTCGTTTCGCTCGACGACAAGGCGGCGGTGATCGAAGGCAGCTTCCTCGAAACGCGACTCGACTACACGCGCATCTTCGACGAGATTCGGCGGATCGTGGTGGAGCCGGAGCGCGACGCGTCGGTGCATATTTACTACGGCGGACAGCCGATCCTTTACGGATGGGTGTATCACTACACGCCGGAATTTCTCTGGATCTTCGTCGCCACGGTGCTCGCGGTCTGGATGCTGCTCTATCTTTATTTCAGTGATTGGCGCGGTGCGCTGCGGCCGACGATTTCCGGCGTAATTTGCGCCATCTGGGGGCTCGGCTTCATCCGGCTGCTCGGTTTCGGACTCGATCCGCTGGTGCTCGTCATTCCGTTCCTGATAACCGCGCGCGCCGTCAGCCATTCAGTGCAAATGCACGATCGGTACTACGAAGAGTTTTACCGCCTGCGCGACAAGGAAAGGGCTATCCTGTCGTCGTTTTCCGAGCTGTTCGTTCCGTCGCTGTCGGGTATTTTGGCCGATGCGTTCGGCGTGCTCATCATCCTGCTCGTGCCGGTTCTGTTTCTGCAGAGACTCGCGATCACCGCGAGCTTCTGGATCGCCGCGATCATCGTGAGCGAGCTGATACTCAATCCGATCGTGTACTACTACCTCGACCCGCCGCGCATCGACGTGATCGAGCGCCGCGAGCACGGCTGGTTCAAACGATTGCTGCAGTCGATCGCCAAACCGATGCTGGAAAGGTCGGGCCGCATCGCCACCTTCGCCGCCACGATCGTGGTGATTGCGCTGTGCGCGTTTTTCTGGACCGGACTCAAAGTCGGCGACCCGTCGTCGGAATCGCCGATTCTGTGGCCCAACTCGCCGTACAACCGTTCGATGGCCGCCATCCAGAGCGAGTTTGGCGCGATCGAGCAGTTTGTCGTTGTCGCGGAGCTTGGCCGGCGCGATTCGCTCAACGATCCCAAGCTGTACCACGTCATGGACGAGTATGAGCGCTACATGGAGCGCGATCCGGCGGTTGGGCGCACATTCTCGGTTGCCGATCTGCTGTCGAACGGCGGCTCCGCGCTCAGGGAATTCCAGCCCAAGTGGAATGTGCTGCCGACCACCACGCGCGGCACCGGACAGCTGCTCGGCGGATTGCTGGCCGGCGCGTCTCCGCTGTCGACCGCCTACATCATCACGCCACGGCGCGACGCCACCCAGATGACGGTGTATTCCAAGGATCGCGAGGGCGAAAACGTCCAACGAATCGTGTTGCGCACCCAGCGATTCTTCGACGACCCCAGGCATCACGTGCCCGGCGTGACGTTTTCTCTCGCCGCCGGAATAATCGGCGAACTCGCCGCCGCCAACCAGGAAATCATCGACAATGATCTTCTGCTCAACGTACTCGCGTTCGCCACTATCTACATAATAATACTCATAACCTATCGCTCGTTCATGGCGGGACTCTATTTGCTATTCCCTCTGGCGCTCGCCAACGCTGCGATCAATGCCTTCATGGGCGCACATAACATCGGTATCAACATTAATACTCTGCCGGTAGTCACTGTCGGCGTCGGGTTTGGGATTGACTATTCCATCTACATAGTAAGCCGGATTATCGAAGGACTGGCGCTGGGCGGCGATCTCAAGGGCAGTACCTATACTGCCTTGATCACCTCGGGGAAGGCCGTCGCATTCACCGCGCTGACGCTGGTCGCGTCGGTTCTGTTCTGGTACTGGTCGAGCATCCGCTTCGACGCCGAGATGGGGCTGCTGCTGGCGGTCTGGATGTTCGTTTCGATGCTTGGCGCCATGACCATTCTGCCCGTCTTGATCGTGACTTTCGATCCCGCCTTCATCCGCCGCGAGAAGGAACGCGCAGTCGCATCGAGGCGCCCCGACCTGGAAAGCCACACGCTGGCCGCATTTTCCTAACCATTGACGCCCGTGGATAATCTGATCCGGTACTTGCGATGAAGGTCGAGCGCGCGGCGGTCTCGACTCCGGCGGCCGCGAGGCCGAACTCGGGCCCCATGATCCGCGCCGAAGATCTCCGCAAGCGCTACGGCCATCGAGTTGCGCTCGACGGCGTGTCGTTTACCGTCAACGCCGGCGAGATCGTCGGCCTGCTCGGTCCCAACGGCGCCGGCAAGACCACCACGCTCTCGATTCTGTCGGGCGTGATCGCTCCGGACTCGGGCCGCGCCTCGATCGCCTCTTACGATCTGGCCACCGCGCCGCGCCTGGCGCGCCAAAGCCTGGGCCTGGTGCCGCAATCGCTGGCTCTTTACCCGACGCTCACCGCGCTTGAAAACCTCGTGTTCTTTGGACGGATGCAGGGGATGGCCGCGCGCGCCGCTTTGAGGCACGCCCGCACTTTGCTCGAGCAAGTCGGGCTGGGCGACCGCGCTGACAACGTGGTAAACGAATTTTCCGGCGGCATGATGCGCCGGCTGAACATCGCGTGCGGAATGGTGCACTTTCCGGCGGCAATCATGCTCGACGAGCCAACCGTCGGCGTCGATCCGCAATCGCGCGGGCGGATCTTCGCGGTCGTCGAGGCGGCCGCGCAAGCTGGCGGCGCGATCCTCTACAGCACGCACTACATGGAAGAAGCGGAACGGCTATGCAACCGAATCGTGCTGATCGATCACGGGAAAATAGTTGCGCAGGGCACCGACCGGGAACTGATCGCATTGGCGGGAACCGAACCGCGGATCGAAATCATGACCAAAAAAGCGCTGCCGCCCGGATGGTCCAACGGGATCGCGGGCGTCGGCGAACTGCCGTGGGATGCAATCGGCGGCTTCGCGGCTGCGGCCACGCTGCGCACGCTCGACCAGGTGCCCGACGTGATTCGCCGCGCCGGCGAGATTGGCGGCGAGGTCGTCGAGTTCCGCGTCCATCGCCCCAATCTCCAGGACGCTTTCCTGAAACTCACCGGCCGCGCGCTTCGCGATACGCCATGAACATGATGCGTGCCACCACCACCGGACGGGTTGCTTGAGGCGATGATGCTGCGCGCGGTATGGCTGACGATCGGCAAGGAATTCCTGCTCATCCGGCGCGATCGCGTCGGCTTGTTCATGCTGCTGGCGGCGCCAATCGCCGTCATCGCTGCCGCCGGTTTTTCGCTGGCGAAACTTTACGGCGGTCGAACCGCTCCGCCCGGCGAGTATTCGGTGGCCATTCTCGACGAAGACCACGGCGCTGTCGCGCGCGCGATCCTCGACGCAATCGCGCATCGGCCCGAGCTCTCCGTCATTCATTCGTCAAGCCGCCGCGACGCTCAGCGGACTGTCCGCGAGCAGGAATTGGCGGTGGTCGCAATAGTCATTCCTCCCGGAACAAGCGATGCGATCGAACACGGCCACGGCGCGCGGCTCATTCTTTATACCGATCCGGTCAAGTATCTGCAGACCACAAAGATCGAGCTGACGCTTTCGGAGTTGTGCCGGAAAATCAGCGCCGGCGCCGCCGCCGAGGCGCGGATGCAAGCCGCCGAGCAAGCTCGCAACTTGACCCGTCAGCTCGAGCAAGCGCGCGAGTCCGCCGAGCAAGCCCGCGCCGAAGCCGCTCGCCTCGGCGCCTCGGCCGCCGCATCGCGCGCCGCGCTCGCGGCGCGGATTCGCGCGCAGCTCGAGACTGCTTTGACCAACACGCGCGATCAAACCAAAGCCGCGCTCGACGCCGAGTTGAATCGGATCCAGCGCAAGATCGACGCCGATGCCGCCGCGCAGCAGGCGAAACTCGATGAGCTCAAGGATTATTTGAAGCGCCTCGAGATCGCGCACGGCCAGTTCGAGACATGGTTCGGCCAACTCCAGCAACTCGCCGGCAGCCACGCCGCCGACATCCCGCCGCCGCCGGCAATCCCGACTCTGCCGGCCGATCTGGATCTTGGGGCAATCAAGCTCGAACCCGGCGCGGATTTCAAGGACGCCCGGGCCAAGCTTGAAAGCGCGCTCACGATTACGCCGATCGATCTTAACCTGCCCGAGCTGCCGGCGATGCCAAAAATCCCGGCGGTCAACATTCCCGTCCTGCCTCGAATAGATTCGAGCCTCGCGATTCCCGGCACGCTCGGATACACGGAAGTCGATTTGACCGGCAGGGAAATCGGCGCGGTCGCGGGATTCAACGCGTTCGATCTCCAGGTGCCGGGTTTCGCCGTGACCTTTCTTTTGATCGGTATGTTGATGGGCGTGTCGTTGGCGCTGATCGACGAGCATGATTGGGGCACGCTCGAACGCCTGCGCTCGGCGTCGGCGCCGCTGTGGACTACGCTCACCGGAAAGCTGCTCGCCCGCTTCGTAGTCGGCTTCATCCAGATGGCGGTGCTGTTCGCCGCCGGATACGCGCTGTTCGGAATTTCGCTCGGCCGCACGCCGGCCGCGCTGATGATACCCGCCGCGGCGATCGCTTTCGCGGGCGCGGCGTTCGGATTGGTCGTTGCCGGAGTGGGGCGGACGCGCGACGCCATTCTGCCCGTGGGTGCAATTGTGATCATGACGATGGCGGCGATCGGCGGATGCTGGTGGCCGATCGATTTGGAACCCGTCTGGATGCAGCAGTTCGCGCTGGCGCTGCCGACCACGTGGGCGATGCGCGCCTTCAACGATCTGATGATCCGCAACCTCGCCGCGTCGAGCGCGCTGGTTCCGGCCGCTGTCAACTTCGGATTCGGGATCATCTACACTGTTGCAGGCGTCGCAATCGCGCGCCGGCGTTTCGGCTGATCGCGCAACAATGGAGCACTTGCCAATTGAAAAAATTCGCAAATGAATCTCGCGCCTTCCTGACGCACACGCTGATTGCGATAGCCGGCGCACTCGCGCTGATTATTTTCGAACCGTGCGCCGCCAGCGCAGCCGCGATGCGATTCAAGATCGACGTTGACCGCAGCACGGTAAGCGTGTCGGTCGCGGAGCCGGCCGCCTTCATCCGCGGCAGCTCGACCGGGACGTTTCGCATAATCGACGGCGCGGTGAGCGGCGATCCCGCCAACATCCCGGGCACCGCGAAGGTGCGGATACTGATTGACGCATCCAGCTATCGCAGCGACCATGTGTCGCGCGATCGAGCTGTCACCGAACGATCGCTCGAGGCGGACAAATTTCCCACCATCGGATTCGAGAGCAACAGCGTCGTCGGCGTCGTGATGGGCGGTCACAACGAAGGCACCGCGATAGTGACCGGCTTCCTTACCCTTCACGGCGAAGCGCATGCCATGACCATGTCTGTCCACGCGGCGCTCGACGCGAACGGCGTCTTCAGCGGCGACGGCGAAGTGAAGTTCAATTACGAAGATTTAGGCGTCAAGGTCCCCGGCGTTTTGTTTGGCGCGATTCTGGCCGGCGATGAGGCGACGGTTCGCTTTCACATCGTCGCGGTCAATGCCGCAACGCCGGCTCGGGACGCCTCGCCCGCCGCTGCGACTACGCCTTCGCAGTAATCTCCGTTTGTCCGCGCGGCTATCCATCAACTACAAGCTTGAGCATGGTGGAATTAGCGATTGCTCCGCGCGGCGCAAAACTCCCGGCCGCGGTAACTGAGTTGGCATCGGCGATCGAAGCCGACGGCGGTGCGGCGCTCGCCGCCTATCAAGAGCCGATTGGCGATCACTGGCATCTGTTCGCGATGCTTCCGATTGCGAAAGTGGAGGCGACGCCGTATCAGCGTGACCTCTCGCCGGCGCATCTCAAGCGAATGATCGAAGTGATGAAGAAGCTCGATCGTTTTACCGAGCCGATCGTCGCCGTTCACTCCGCCGGCACTTACTGGACTCCCAATGGCAACCATCGCCGCGCTGCCGCGGTGAAATCCGGCGCCAAAATGATTCCTGCGATCGTGATACCGGACCCCGAGGTCGCCTTTCAGATCCTCGCGCTCAACACCGAGAAAGCGCACAACCTGCGCGACAAGGCGCTCGAGGTAATTCGGATGTATCGCGCGCGTCTCGAGGAGCGACCCAAATCCGCCGAGAAGGACTTCGCCTTCGAGTTCGAGCGTGCGCATTACATCACGCTGGGCCTGCTTTACGAAAAGAAACCCAGGTTTTCGGGCGGCGTTTACGCGTCCTTGCTCAGCCGCGTGGACGGATTCCTGACCAAACCGCTCAAGGATGCGATTGACGATCGCGAGGAGCGCGCGGCCCAGGTCGAGCGCGCCGACGAATTGGCGGTTGAACTGGTGGCCGCGGGCAAGCAGCGCGGCCTGATGCATCCTTATCTGAAGAACTTTATCGTCGCGCGATCCAATCCGCTCACGCGTGCGCGAAAAAATCTTCCGACCTGCAAGGCGGCGCTGGCAAATCTGATCAAGGCGCTCGAGGAATTCGATCTGGGCAAAATCCACTTCGGGCAGATTCGCGATGCGGCCCAAATCGCCGCCGCCACCTCCGTCGCCGACCCCGGCTGAGGTATGCCAGTCGTACAAACGTGTGCGCGATGCGGGCGTCTGACATGGACGGGCAGCCACGAGCGGGCGGCACTATGGCCGTCAATCGCAAGATGTTAGGGTTTCCCGCGTACCGGGAATTGTCAGCAGCGAGAGAGGAAAAGGAGCCTGGCGCGTCAATATGTCATTCAACGAATATGCCTCCTTCGACGGCCTGACCCTGGGCCGCATGGTGCGAGAGCGCAAGATCACCCCGGCTGAACTGATGGACGCGGCGATTGCGCGCGCGGAAAAACACAACTCGAAGCTCAATGCGATCGTTTTCAAGGATTACGATCGCGCGCGCGCCGTGGCGCGTGCGCACGTGGCCGGTGATGCGCCGTTCGCGGGCGTGCCGCTGCTGCTCAAGGACATCCTGGGCGACTGCGCCGGGATGCCGACGCGCTCGGCGTGCGCGTTCTTTCCGGCCACGCCGATGCCGGCGGACTCGGAGTTGGTGGCCCGCTACAAGCGCGCGGGCTTCATCCCGTTCGCCAAGACCAACGCGCCCGAATTGGGAATCCCCCCTGTGACCGAGTCGCGTCTTTACGGGCCGGCGCACAACCCGTGGAACCTCGAGCGCACGCCGGGCGGATCCAGCGGCGGCTCAGCCGCGGCGGTCGCGGCAGGGATCGTGCCGGTCGCTCACGGCAACGACGGTGGCGGCTCGATTCGAATCCCGGCGGCGTGCTGCGGATTGGTCGGGCTCAAGCCGACGCGTGGACGTATCTCGCTCGCGCCGACTCTCGGCGACATTCTCGGCGGCCTCGTGAACGAGCATGTGTTGAGCAGAACCGTCCGCGACAGCGCGGCCGCACTCGACGCGACCGCGGGTCCGATGCCTGGCGATCCATACTTTCCACCGCCGCCTATCCGGCCCTATCTGCAGGAAGCGTCGACGCCGCCCAAGCGGCTCCGAATCGGATTCTCGACCGTGAGTCCTCTAGGCGGCGCCATTCATCCGGACTGCATCGAGGCGACCCAGCGAGCGGCGAAGCTGTGCGCGGAACTCGGACACGAGGTCGAAGAAGCGGCGCCGCAAATCAATTACCAGATGCTCGCGCAGCTCTTCGAAACCGTCTATTTGGCGGGAGTGGCGCTCTCCATCGAGGCGGCGCGCATGCTGACCGGCGCCGAGCCGGCGCCCGACAAGTTCGAGACCTTCACGTGGAACCTGTACGAGCGCGGAAGGCAGATAACGGCGCCGCAATATCTGATTGCGCAGGCGCTGCTCCAACAGGCCGCGCGTCAGTTTGCGGCGTTCTTCGAATCACACGATCTGTTCCTGACGCCCACTCTGGGCCAGCCGCCGCTGCGGATCGGCACTATCGATTTCATGAGTCCGGCCACGACGCTGCTCGACGAAAAGATTGCGAGCTTTGCGATTCCCTGCCCCGTGTACAACATCACCGGGCAACCGGCGATCTCGGTCCCGCTCCATTGGAATCGCGAGGGCTTGCCAATCGGAACGATGTTCGGTGGGCGTTACGGCGACGAAGCGACGCTGATCCAGATCGCGGGCCAGCTCGAACAGGCGCAGCCGTGGATCGGTCGCAAGCCGCCGGTTTGGGATTGATGTTCAGCTACGCGCGAGGCCGGGGAACACGGCGGCGGCTCTCGGAGGACTAACGATGAAGCTGGAACACGAATTCACTTACGTCGCGACACTCAAGCCGCCGGTGCAAATCGGCGCGGGCCCGTTCGGAACGCGGAACTTTTTCGAAGTCACCGGCGGGACGGTCGAAGGGAAACGGCTGAAAGGTAAAATTATAACCGGTGGCGGCGATTGGCTGCTGATCGGACCGGATGGATACGCGCGCCTCGACGTGCGCGCCCAGTTCCTCACCGACGACGGCGCCTCTCTGTATGTGTATTACACCGGACTGCTCGAGATGAACCAGAAGGTCTCTGACGCGCTCGCGAAAGGCGCGAGCACCGATTACGGCGACCAGTATTTCCGCACTACGCCTCGGTTCGAGACCGGCGACCCGCGTTACGCGTGGCTCAACCAGAGCATCTTCGTCGCGGAAGGGCGGGTGGGACCCGGCCACGTCGAGTACAAGGTGTATCGCGTGGCCTGACTCCGGACGTCCAGTCTGATGCGGTCGCAAACATCTGACGCGTTGAATTTACGATCCGAACTCGGAACCAGCAGGGAGCTTCCCGCCGAGATGGTGCGCGCATCGCGAAAGATTCATCGAGCGATTCTCGCCGCCGCCGCATCCGTGCTTTTGTTCGGCGCGTCCATGCCGGCTGCGGCGGCGACGATGCCGGCCGCCTGTTCCGCCTCCGAATCGAGCGGCGAATATTGCGTAGGCGCATCCAGGCGCGAAATCACGCCGGCCTCGCCGGTCTATCTCGGGGGTTACGGTTTCGGTCCTGTCAGGCGATCGACCGGAGTCGGGAGCCCCATCTACGCGCGTGCAATCGCGATCTCGCGCGGTGAACGGACCGTGGTCTTCTGCGCGATCGACACGCAAGGGCATTTCCTCGCCTACCAGGGGAACGACGCGCCGTATGGTGCTGCAGACATCCGCCGGCGCGTGTCGAAAGACGCAGGCATTCCCGAGCGCGCCATAATCGTTGCCAGCACGCACGATCATTCCGGACCCGACGACATTGGAGTATGGGGCGGCGTGCCACCGGAATACTTGAAGTTCGTCGCCGATCAGACAGTCGCCGCAATCGAATCGGCGCTGCGCGACGAACGGCCGGCATCGCTGTACTCCGGGCATATCGATACCGCGCCGTCCCATCTCCTGAAAAGCATCCTCCCCGGCTATCCGCTCGACACGAAGCTGCGCGTGCTGTTTGCCAGGGGTTCCGACGGCGCGCCGTTCGCGACACTGATCAACTTCAGCGCGCATGTCACCGCGCTCGGCAAGGACAATACGCTGATCTCGCCCGATTGGCCCACTACGGCTGTGGAAGCTGTCGAGAAGGGCCATCCCGATTCGACGGCGCTCGTGATGGTCGCCTCGGTCGGCCGCACCCAGCCCGACCTGAAGGCGATCGGAGCGCGCGGGCCGTCGGCAGCCGAAAGCTTCGGTGCAACTGTTGCCAAGCTCGCCTTCGTAGCCGAGGCACTCGCGGTGAAAATCGACGGTCCGATCGCGACCGCCGAAACCATCCTCGAAGAGCCGGCCGACAATCCTGTGCTGACGAGTCTGATGACCAACGGAAGGGCCGGTGTCGACCGGGTGATGCGCTCGAACCGTGAACCCTTTATGGCGGCCGACAAAAGCAAAATACGCACGATTGTGGGCGCGGTGCGAATCGGCACGCTCTTCTTCGCCGCGGTGCCGGGCGAGTCTTTTCCCGAAACGCAGCTCGCGATGGAAGCGCGCGTGACCGCGCAAGGGCATTACCTCTTCTCGCTTGCCGAGGATCAGCTCGGCTACGATCCGCCGCCTTACGAGGTGGGCATGGTCGAGTACGTAAGCCCACTCGACGAGGGACTGTTCATCATCAATCCTAACTTCGGCACCGACGTGACACGCACGCTGCTTGCCCAAGCGCGCGAACTCGGCTTCCCCGTTTCCGATAAAAACTACACCGGTGATGAGGGCCGAGAAGCACGCGGCCTGGCCGATTCAGTGAAGGGGACGGTCGGCAGCGCGGAGGAACCGCTAGTCAGGCGCCTAATCCTCCTAACGCTATGGCTAGGATACGACCGCTTCCACTGAGGCAGGGCTGAGCCCTGGCCGTGGCGACGGCAGCGCAGTATTAAGCCCTTGGCAGGGGCCGCGCGCGACAATGGAGCGCGGCCTTAACGGTGGGTGCAGGCGCCGCAGCCCCTGGCCGCGGCGACGGCAGCGCAGTATTAAGCCCTTGGCAGGGGCCGCGCGCGACAACGGAGCGCGGCCTTAACATTGGGTGCAGGGGTCACCCCTGCAACCCACGGCGGGTTTCACATACAATCACGTTCCCCCTTTTGCTATTCTGCGCGCATCTCCGCGAGGCAGTGACATGAGTATTTTGCAAGAGGCGTTCGTCCCGGACGAGCGCACCATCTTTGGCTGGATCGAGACGGTCTTTGCCCGCGGCGTGCGGCGACCCGGCTATGCGGCCGATCGATGGACCGAGGATTTCTGCCTTGAGCGGTTCCGCCAACTCGGACTGGAGAACGTCCGGCTCGAGCCCGTGCGGCTGCCTTACTGGGAGCCGCTGGAGTCGGCGTTGATCGTGCGTGCGGATGGCCGCGAGTCGCGCATCCCCTGTTTCTCCCTGCCGCATTCGGCGACCACCGATGGTGACGGTCTCGACGCAGTGCTCGTCCAGTGGCGTGACGAAACGCCAGCCGCCGTCAAGGGCGCGCTCGCGCTGGTCGATGTGCCGCTCATTCATTCGCCGGCGGATTTTGCCCTCATACTCGCCGGCGCAGTGACCGGAGAAGCCGATACCAACTGGCGCCGCTACGATCCGGGCGGCACGCTTGCCGGAGCGATCCAGGTGCTGCCTTTCAGCCGTCACATCATGGCAGTGATGGATGCACCGCTGGCGGCAGGGGCGATCGGATTCGTCGGGGTGTTGAGCGATTACCCCGGCGACTCGCACCGGTACTACGTGCCCTATGATGGCGTGGCGCGCGCGATCCCCGGAGTCTGGATCAGCGGCAGCGACGGCGCACGGCTGCGCCGGCTGTGCGCCGCGGGCAGCGTGCAGGTCACGCTGGTCAGCCGCGCAATCCGCCACGACATCACCAGCTATAATGTCGTTGGCGAACTTCCGGGCGCCGACGACGACAGCGTGATCGTCGGCTCCCATCATGACGGCCCGTGGGCGTCTGCCGTCGAGGACGCGTCAGGCGTAGCGATGGTCCTGGCGCAGGTCAGTTACTGGTCGCGCATCGCGCCCGCCGATCGCCCGCATCGCCTGGTCTTCCTCCTCAACGCGGGACACATGGCCGGCGGCGCCGGTGTGCACGCGTTCATCGAGCGGCACAAGGCGGAACTGGCTCGCGTGGTGCTCGAAGTCCATCTCGAGCACGCCGCGACCGAGATGGTCGAGCGTGACGGCGGCCTGGTACCCTCCGGGCATCCCGAGCCGCGATGGTGGTTCACGAGCAGGCTCGCGCCGGTCGAGGCAATCGTGCGCGAGGCGATCGTCGCCGAGCATCTCGAGCGCTCGATGATCCTGCCGCCCGAGGTCTTCGGCCCATCACCAACCACCGACGGCGGCCCCTTTCATCTTGCCGGCGTGCCGCTGGTCAATTTCCTCACCGCGCCCTTTTACCTGTTCGACGCCATGGACACGCTCGACAAGATTCACCGCCCGAGCCTGGTGCCCGTGACCCGTGCCGCAATCCGTATCATAGGGGCGACGCATGGGATGAACGCGGGCAGGCAGGCGTGACCCCTGCTCGCGTCGATAACGCGGCGCAACTAGACTTGGCGCATGCTGGCGTTCACGTCATGAGCACCGATCGCGCCCACGTTGCCGCCAATACCGATCGCTTCTCGGGCTTCGCCGAACTCTACGACAAGTACCGGCCGCGACCGCCTGAAGTCATCGTAGATCTCCTGATGCAGCTGGCCGCAAAGAATCGGCCCGTGGTCGTCGATCTCGGCAGCGGCAGCGGCCTTTCGAGCTTCATCTGGACGCGATGCGCAGCCGAGGTCGTCGGCGTCGAGCCGAATGCCGACATGCGCGCGCAGGCTGATGAACGCCGCGGGGCAGACTCCAGTGCGGGCACGGTCAGGTTCATCGAGGGGCTCTCGACCGCGACCGGCCTGCCCGACCGTTACGCCGACATCGTGACCTGCTCGCAATCGCTGCACTGGATGGAGCCGATCGGCACGTTGGCCGAGGTCGCGCGCATTTTGCGCGATGGCGGGGTGTTTGCCGCTTACGACTGCGACTGGCCTCCGACGCTCAATGCCGAAGCCGAGCAGGCCTACGACGCATGCCGGACAAAGGCGGAGGCGATCGAGCGCTCGCGGCGCCTCGCGCCCGACGTGCTCAAGTGGAACAAGGGCGGGCATCTGGAAAGGATCAGGCAGAGCGGGCGGTTCCGTTACGTCAAGGAGGTCGTGCTTCATCACGTCGAGAGCGGAGGCGCCCAGCGGCTGGTTGGGCTCGCACTCAGCCAGGGCGAGATCGCTACGCTGCTCAAGCACGGCATCGGCGAGGATGAGATCGGGATCACGGCGTTGCGTGAGGCGGCGCGCAACGCGCTCGGCGACGCTATCGTGCCGTGGTTCTGGAGCTACCGCCTCAGGATCGGCATCAAATAGCAGGGGGTGACCCCTGCACCGCAGGGCTGAGCCCTGCACCCACCGTTAAGGCCGCGCTCCGTTGTCGCGCGGTCTCTTAATACTGGCCTCCCGTGCCAACGGGGTCAGGGGTGACCCCTGCACCCGGTGAAAAGTGAAAAAAGGAGATGCGGAACTTCGTCCCGGTTAGAGCGGGTTAGGGGGGAGCGGCGGAATGCAAAATGAAGTGAGCGACGTTTCAAGCCTCAACGTTTGGAAAGTCCGACTGGCAAAACACCTTGATCCGCCCACAGCTTTCCACGGGCATAGTTCCTGCTCTCTAACCGGGTGGAGGCTACCAAACCAAACAAGCCCGTATGAAGAGAATAGAAGCAGTAGTCATGCGCTCGGCCCTGGACGACTTCCACCGATGCGCCAGACGGCTCGGAATCTTCGGATTCGACTTATCTGAGGAGCATCCCAAGCTCCCGTATCACCAACGACTCGCCACCGCCATCGAGTGCGCTCCCGACACCCCATCGAGGTTCAAAATAGATTTCGCGGTCCTCGATGAAGAGACTAAGCCCACCATTCACGCCGTTCTCGAATCCGTCCATCCCGAAAGCATCGGAATCTTCAAATTTGATCAGGATGCGCTGCCGGAAACATCTACACGGCGCAACTCACCCCTAAAGTTTGGCAGTTTGCCTTAGCAGGCTGGTGCGGTCGATCGGGCGCGCGCGCTAGGAAGTGGCGCCAATGCCCCAGTGCAGAGCGTTACGAATCAGCGTCTGGTATTCCGGCGTTTCCCACGAGCCGCGAAAAACCATCGGCGTAGCTCCTGAAGGCTCGACGCTCGAATCGACAAACGGCTGCACGTTGCTTATCGGCGAGTGACAGTGGCCGAGCGCGATGTAGGTCACTGCGCCCATCCCGGTCTTGCGCGTGTATCCGAGCACGCGGGTTTTGCCGTCGGGCAGCAGCGAGGTATCGGCGTCGTAAACGAAACCGAATCCGGGCGGCGATGGGTCTCTTTCGAGCACGGTCGTGAGCAGCACGTGGCTGTTGGCCGGGTCCTGAAGCTCGATGAGATAGAGTTCGTCCATGACCTCGAAGGACGCCGGCAGGTCCTGCGTGAGCGCATGCTCGCGATCGGCTACGTCAACGCGAAACTTGCGCACTGGGGGATGATTGAGAAAGAAGCAGCCAAGCGTGTCGTGATAGCCGCCCTTCACCATTTTTCGGACGTAACGCTTCCCGCTCACTGGCGCAGCCTTTCCACCGCTGGTGCCGTGAAGCGCGAGCCATCGTCCGCCCGCTTCGAGCCAGTTGCGAATGAACTGATTCTGTTCGTCATTGGGATACGGCCCGGCGACGTAGGTGATCAGTAACCGGCTGCCGGGCAGCCACTTGGCGACATCGGCGAAGTCATTGCCGCTGGTTGTAAGCACCTGCGAGTTCTGTTGCAGAAGGCCGAGCAGGCGCAGCCGCACGAAATCCATGTCATGGCCGGCGAAGGAACCAGGAGGAAATCCTCCGGTGATAAGATGGACTCGAATCGGGGGTGTCATAGTGCGTTCAAGTCTAGCGGAGAAATGCCGGTCGCGGCACCTCTATCGATGCGCGACAATCGCGCGAATTCGTACTAGAACATCAGCTTGACGCCGCTGATGGCAAAGTGATTGGAGGAGATGCGCGATGAAAGCTGCTGTCTATTATCAAAACGGTGGTCCGGAAGTTCTCAAGTACGAGGACGTTCCCGATCCCGTATGCCATCCGAAAGGCGTTGTGATCCGCGTCGAGGCCGTGAGCATCGAGGGCGGTGACACGCTCAATCGTTGGCATGGAGCATTGCTCACCAAGCCGCACGTGGTTGGCTACCAGGCCGCCGGCGAGATTGTCGAGGTTGGTTCGGAGGTAACCAACCTTCGGGTCGGCCAGAAAGTAACTACTGTTTACAACTTCGGCTCTCACGCCGCGCTGCGAGCGGTGCCGGCCCGCAACGCGTGGCCGGTCCCAAAAGGACTCGACATCAAGCTTGCGGCAGCTATCCCCGTGCCGTTCGGCACCGCCGACGATTGTCTGTTCGAGTACGGCAGGCTCAAGGAGGGAGAGACGGTGCTGGTGCAGGCGGGCGCGAGCGGTGTCGGCGTTGCCGCAATTCAGCTTGCCAAGCGGGCAGGCGCGACAGTGCTTGCGACCGCGTCGAGCGACGCGCGGCTGGAACGGCTGAAGCCGCTCGGTCTCGATCATGGGATCAACTACCGGACCGATGACGTCGTAAAGTCGGTCATGAAAATTACCAACAACAGGGGCGTCGATCTCGTGGTTGACCCTGTCGGCGGCGCGACTCTGCAGGGCAGCCTGCTATCGCTGGCCTATCGCGGCCGCGTCTCGATGGTCGGCGCGGCGGGACGCGAACCGATGACGGTGGACGTCTCCCCGCTGATGGCAGGCAACCGCTCTTTGACCGGAGTTTTCCTGGGCGCGGAAATAGGCACCGAGCGCGCGCATAATATGATCCAGCGCCTGATCGAGGAGATCGCCCGCGGCGAATACACGGTCGTGATCGATCGAACCTTCCCGCTATCGGAGGCGGGCGCCGCCCACGCTTACATCGAGAGCCGACAGGCAGTCGGCAGGGTTCTTCTGATCCCATAGGGTTAGAATCTTCGCGGACCCAGCTAGCGAAGAATGCCGGCGGCAACGAAAGCAAAACCTCGCAGCGAAGCGCCATCGCCGGCGCCGCGTCCGGCCTCAGCGCGGTGGGGGATGTCTGTTTCGCCGAGGCTCAGCGCGGAAGCCGGCGGGCTGATGCTGCTGGGGCTTGCGCTGATCGTAAATGCAATCTTGCTCGCGCCGGAGATTCGCATCGAGCGGGTTCCGGTCAACGACCTGAGCTTCCATATCGCAGCGTCGCAGCGCCTCGCCCGTAGCCTCATCACGGGTGATTCATTACTCGATCCATGGGTGTCGCAATGGGCACTGGGGTTTCCGCTGTGGCACTTCTATCAGCCGATCCCGCACATGGTGGCTGGGCTGTGGCTGGCGATCACGAGTCATTTCGCTTCGGCGCCGGCGTCATTCGCAGTGCTTTACTATCTGTTGCTGGCAGCGGTGCCGGCCTGCACCTACATCGGCGCGCGGCTACTGGGCCTGGAGCCGATCGCCGCGGGATTCGCGTCGATTCTGATCGTCGCAGTGAGCGAGGTGGGCGACTTCAGCCGCTACGGGCTGTCTTACGGCGCGTATGTTCGGCGCGGCTCGGGCCTCTACACGCAACTGATGTCGTTCGATCTGCTGATGCCGGCGCTAGGACTCGCCGCCCACTCTCTAAACACGGGCAGGCGGCGGATTCCGGCAGCCTGCCTGGTTGCGGCCACCGCACTCTCGCACGTCGTGTTCGGCTACGCGGCGATTCTTTCGATAGCAATCATGGCGCTGGTCGGACCCAGGGGCGATCGCTCGCGCCGAGTCGTCCGCGCCGCATCGATCCTGATTCCCGCCGTCATCCTGCTCGCGTGGTTCGTCGTTCCCATGCTGCTGGCCAGCGGCGAGATCAACCGGTGCCGATGGGATGACGTTTGGAAGTTCGATTCGTGGGGTGCGGGCAACGCGCTTAACGAACTGTTCTCGGGGCGCTTTCTCGACTGGGGCCGGTTGCCGGTAATGACGTTGGCGCTGCTGGCGGCGTCGTTGCTTGCGCTGTATCGCTGGAAAAGGCCGATGCCGCGCCGCCTGCTGGTTCTCACCGCGGTGTGGCTCCTGATTTTTTTCGGCCGCACGACCTGGGGATATTTCATGCTCGCGCTGGGGCTGCCCGGGACGTTTCACGTCAGCCGTTTCGAATCGGTTTTCGAACTGTTTGCCGTGCTGTTGACCGCCTGGGGGATGGCCAAGATAGTCGCGGCCGCATGGCGGTTCGGATACTCGGGCAAGGTTGCGACGGTGATCTCGCTGGGCGCCATTGCGATCGTGATTTTCGCCGAGCGTGCGAGTTACCTGAAGCAGAACGACCAGTGGGGGGACGAAAGTCTCGCGGGGATTGCGCGCGAGGGTGGCGACCTCGACGCCGCGCTCGGCGACATCCGCACGATCCTGCGCGAGCGTCCGGGCCGCGTCTGGGCCGGTCCGTCGGGAATGTGGGGCGCCAAGTTCAAGATCGCCAAGTCGCAGCCGTACTCGTTTCTCTCGCTGGCGGGGTTGGATGAGCTCAGCTTTCTCTATCATAGCTTGTCGTGGAACTCGGACGTGACGGCCGAACTCGACGAGCGCGATCCCTACCAGGCCAAGCTGTTTGCGATGCGCGCGGCGCTGGCGCCCGTGACTCAGCCGATGCCCTCCTACTTCAAGCTTCGCGCAGTTCACGGTGGCCTGGCGGTTTACGAGGCCTCCAGCGAAGGCTACTTCGGCCTGGTGGACATTGGCGCCCGTTACGATGGCCCGCTGTCGACTGTGCTCAACCGCGACTGGGGATGGATGCAGGATCCCGCGGTGCGAGCAGGCGCGGTGGTCGCGCTGGGAGGCGATATCAGCGCAGTGCCGCAATGGAAGATGTTTCAGCCGCCGCCCGCGCTCGATCCGCGATTCTCGACTCCGCGCGGGGAAGTAATTTCTGAAAGTAAACAGGGCGAGACCTATAGCGCGCGGCTGGCGGTGCTACGCCCGTGCTACGCGTTGCTCAAGATCACATATTTCCCGGGCCAGCAGGCCACCGTCGACGGAAAGCCGGCGCCGATCTTTCGCGTGTATCCCGATTACTGCGCGATTCCGGTCGGGCCGGGGGAGCATCGGATCGAAGTGCGATACCGTCCGGGGCCGCTCAAGCCGATATTGCTGCTCGCCGGAATCATTGCGGTGGGATTGATCGCTCAAGCGATGCGCAGGCCGGGCTACGCCGCGATGGAACGCAGGATTGCCGCGCGGCTGGCGGAGCTTGCGACTCCCTGGGCGACGGTGCGGATGCGGACGGCGCTGGCGCTTGCGGTCCTGATCCTGCTCTTCACGCGCACGCTGTTCCGCGGCTCCCTGCTCGACGGCCATGACACGCTGGAATACCCGCCCCGGCTGACTGAATTCGCCAAAATATTGGGCGACCATCAATTCCCTCCGGTATGGGCGCCGGATCTCAGCAGTGGGCATGGACAGCCGCTGTTCGAATTCGCACCGCCGCTGATCTACGCGGCGGCATTGCCCTTCTTCAAAGGCGGCATGCGGCTGGCGGATTCGCTGCAATTTGGGCTGGCGATGCTGTTCGCTCTCGGCGCGACCGCAGTCTTTCTGATCGGGCGAAAGCTCGCGTTTTCTCGGGTCGCCTCGATCGGCGCCGCGGCCGCATGGCTGTTCGCTCCCTACCAGGCTCTGGATATCTACGTGTGTGCGCGATTTGCCGAGTCGGCCGCGCTTGCAGTGGCGCCCGTGGCGCTGCTCGGGCTGATCGCGGCTGTTCAGCGCCCGAGCGCAATCAGTGTGGCGCTCGGCGCGCTTGCAGTGGCGATGCTGCCGCTGGCGCATAATGCGATCGCGCTGCTGATGTTTCCGGCCTTCGCGGCGATCATCGCGGTTCGATCGGCCGTCTCGGATCATCGGCTGAAGACCGCCGCGGCCGGCGCTTGCGTGCTGGTCGGCGGGCTGGGACTCAGTGCGTTTTTCTGGCTTCCGGCGCTGCTTGAACGCGGCTTCGTCAAGACCGACCTGCTGCGGACCGGCTTTCTCAATTGGACCAATTACATAATCTCGCCGTTCCAGTTGCTTTGGTCGCCATGGGGGTACGGCTACGCGATGCGCGGTCCGGGCAACGGCATCTCGTACTCGCTCGGGCCGGTTCACATAGCCTTGGCGATCGCGGGACTCTTCATCGCGATGCGCGCGGCGAACCGTACCCGCCGCCTTGACGCGATTGTCTTTGCCGGCGCGTCGATTATAGCCGCGCTGTTGGCCACGGATTTGTCATGGACGATCTGGGCGCACGTCGCCACGCTTCAATACCTCGCTTATCCGTGGCGCACGCTGTGCGTTCCGGCGCTGTTCATGCCGCTGCTGGCGCTCTTTGCCTTCGAGCGCATGGGCGCCCGGCTGGCATCGGTCGCGATTGTAGTGCTGGTACTGCTCAATATCGCGCACACCGAACCCAAGGGAATTCAGACTTATGATGAAGCCTACTTCAGTGCGGACATGATCGCTCGCCTGGGGATAAACACGACGACTCGTGAAGAGTACGAGCCGCGGACAGTGCAGTACCGTCCGAACTTCGACAGTGTCCTGCTCAAAGGAGTCCGCTCCGCGCCCGTCGTACATCAGCTCGCCGTCAGCTCGAATAGCCAGTCGTTCGAGGTCGATGCGAGTGAGCCCGCGCTGATGCAGGATTCGGTCTTCGACTATCCGGGATGGACGGTGCTGGTTGACGATCGGGAAGTTGCGGCTTCGCCGGCGTCAGTCAGCGGAGAGATCACCTTCACCGTTCCGGCCGGGATACATAATGTACAAGTCGAGCTGCGTCCGACTCCCGTCCGCCGCTGGTCGTTCTATGCGTCCATTGCCACGGCGGTCTTGATGATCTCGATCGTGATGTTCGCGCTGGTCACCGCCCGGAAGCGCGCTGAGCCTGACGATAAGGCCAGACCCGAGAACGCCGCCAAGGCTCGTTCCGCGAATAGATCTCGCCGCTAGGCCGCGGGGTAATCAAGAAGGCTTACGGCCACGGAATCGAAAGGCGTATGGGTTCGTATCGACCTGAACATCGACAAAGCCGGCAGCGGTATTTTCATCGACCAGATTCAGGGTGTCGCCGACCTTTATTTTCCCCTTCGATTTGAGCACCATTCGCTCGAAGTCGCGCCAGTCGCGAACGCTCATATCGAGCCTGATGGTCCGGCGGAAATATCTGGGGAACAGCCGAGCGAGAATACGGTTCATTTGAGGGGGATTAACTAAATTGTAAAACACTGATAGGGTCTGGCAACACAGAGTTATCCACTGGCTGGAGGGGAGAAATGGCGAACCAAGAGCCGCAGTATTGGGTTGTCGGGGCGAACACACAGGGCCAAGATATGATTGAGTATTTCGTCAATCACGGTTTCTGGTTTGGAGACAAGCCCGAGGCCCAGGACACGATAGAGAAGATTGCGCCTGGCGATCGCATGGCCATCAAACGCATGATTGGACGGGGAGCCAAAGAAGTCGCGATCCACGCAATCGGAGTGGTCGAGGAAGTTGAAAGGCACAAAGCCTTACCAATCAAAATGATCTACGTCCGGTGGATTCATTTGCCAGAGGACCGAAAAGTCCCGTTCGGCGGATTCGGCGGGACGATTCACGGGCCGTACTCAAAAGCAGAATCGAAGGTGCAAGAGATTTTCATGCTGTAGAGAATTTGAGACCAGATGAGTGTAAAAGCTTTTACAGCAGCCGTGCTCGCGAGCGGCTGGGTGTTCATCGGATGTTCCGATTTTTATTACAGACCGAAACCATCAGTATCGAGGCCCGCATCAGTGGCTATCGCGGACACTCCAGATGCTCAGGCATGCGGACGAATGTGCCAGCAGACTCATGAAATTTCTCGCCACAATTGCGCTGAATCATATACGCAGTACAACGGGCGCGAGGTCGAGCGGGAAGTCCAGGCATGCGTTGATAAAGTAGACGACGAGCGCGACGGCTGCTTAAGAACATGCCCAACAAAATGACCCTATGCGCCGTTTTTATTTGTACAAGCCGGGCTGCTGCTCAAACTCTCCGCGCACATCCTCCCAGTCCTGAATCACCTGCACAATGACGCTCTGGGCGGTCGAGGTTTTCATATCGGGCAGTATCATCGGGAGAACCGCGATGAGCGCCTTCGCGTAGTGCTCGGTGAGCATGACGAGCGCCGGGTCTTGTTCATACCGACGCTGCATCCGCTCAAGGGCTTAATCAAATAACAACACGCTGTTTTTGACTCAGCGCTGTCTTGCGCGATTGGGCCATTACCCGGCAGCCGCCGGTCCGTGCAATAGTCGCAAATTAACGGTGTCGTTGTCGCGCGGCGACTGGAAACTCCCGCGCCGAGGTCGCGGAGCGACCAGAGTTTTGCTAGGAGCTGGGTCCATGGCAGATCCCGATTTCAGTCAGTTCAAACTCGTGCCGAAAGGCCATTGCTTCGAGGAATTCCACCAGGGCCAGGTCTTCGAGCATCATTGGGGGCGCACGATAAACGCCGGCGACAATTCGCTCTTCACCACCGCGACGCTCGCGCATTGCCCGCTCTACTTCAACGCCGAGTATGCCCGCGCGCTCGGCCATCCCGACGTGGTGGTCAATCCGATGCTGGTGGTGTGCACGGTGGTCGGCATTTCGGTGGAGGATTTGAGCGAAGCGGGTGGACCGTTTCTCGGCCTCAACGGTTTGGAATTTCACCGCCCGGTCTATCCGGGCGATACGCTGACCGCGCGCAGCACCGTGGTCTCCACGCGCGAATCCGCAAGCCGCGGCAACTTCGGAATCGTCACGTGGCGCACCGAAGCCCGCAATCAACGCGACGAACTCGTCATCAGCTACGAGCGGACCAACCTGGTCGCCAAACGCAGAGGAGCTGCATCGTGAGTTACATGACCGACGAGCGGCGAATGATTCAGCAGGCGGCGCGCGACTTTGCGATGAACGAAGTTCTGCCGCTTGCGAACAAGCTCGATCCCGAGCAGGGCGACATCCCGATGTCGTTGCGCGACAAGCTGGCCGAGATGGGCTACTTCGGAATCGTGATCCCGGAGGCGTACGGCGGGCTTGGCCTGGGGGTGTTCGAGTACGTGCTGATCACCGAAGAACTCGCGCGCGGCTGGATGAGCGTGGCCAGCATCATCGCGCGCGGCAACGGACTCGGCGGCGGTTTCACGGCGGAGCAACGGCGCGAATATCTGCCGCGGATGGCGCGTGGAGAATTTCTCGGCGCGGCGGCGCTGTCGGAGGCGGACGCGGGCTCCGATCTTGCCAACGTCTCGTGCAAAGCGACGCGCGACGGCGATGGCTGGATGCTGAACGGCAGCAAGATGTGGTGTACGTTTGCCGACGGCGCGGATTTCATCTCGGTGTTGGCGCGCACCAAGCAACCGTCCGATCCACACCGCCGCCACGAGGGCATCAGTCAATTCCTGGTGCTCAAGGAGCGCGGCAAGTTTCCACCGGGGCTGACCGGCTCGCCGATTCGCAAGATCGGTTACTTCGGCTGGAAGACGTGGGAGCTGCACTTCGAAGACTTCAAGCTGCCGGCGGACGCATTGCTCGGCCGCGAGCGCGAAGACCGCGGCGAGGGCAAGGGATTCTACGGCACGGTCAGCGGACTCGAGGTGGCCCGGGTGCATACCGCGGCGCGCGCGATCGGGCTTGCGCGCGGCGGGCTCGAAGACTCATTGGTGTACGCGCAGCGGCGCGTCCAATTCGGGCAGCCGATCGGAGAATTCCAGGCGATTCGGTTCAAGCTGGCCGAGATGGCGACCGAGATCGAAGCCGCGCGCCAGTTGACCTACTTTGTCGCCACCGAAATTGACGGCAGGCGGCGATGCGACAAGGAGGCGTCGATGGCGAAGCTGTTCGCCTCCGAAATGTCCGAGCGCGTCACCAGCCAGGCGCTGCAGATTCACGGCGGCTACGGATACACCAAGGACTTTCCGCTCGAGCGCTACTGGCGCGACGCGCGACTGACCAAAATTTTCGAGGGTACTTCCGAAATCCAGCTGCGGATCATCTCCGACCGCCTGCTGCCGAGGGTAAAGAAGTGAGCGCATCGATCTCGAAGCTGACCGGCGTCGGCAATTACTTCGAAGACTTCGAAGTCGGCGCGAAATTGCGTCACGCACGCGGCACCACCGTCGGCGAGATTGAAAATCAGATGCTCACCAAGCTCGTGCTGAACACCGCCGACAGCCACTACAACGAGCATCGCATGAAGGCGACGCCATTGGGCCAACGGCTGGTCTTCGGGCTGGTGACCGGCTCGGTGTGCATCGGGCTGGCGACGCAGGACACGGGCGAAAACGCACTCGCCGAACTCGGCCTGACGGGGATCAGGTTCACCTCGCCGGTCTTTCACGGCGACACGCTGTACGCCTATAGCGAAGTTCTGGAAAAACGCGACGCCGATCGAGACGACGCCGGCATCGTCCGCTTCAAGCATTGGGGAACCAAGCATGACGGGACGATCGTCTTCGAAGGCGAGCGCACGGTCCTGATCAAGCGCCGCTCGCACTGGGGCAATCGTTGAACGCACGCACGGGACCGCTCTCGGATGTTCGCATCCTCGATCTGACGCAGGCGCTGGCCGGTCCGTACTGCACGATGCTGCTGGCCGACCTTGGCGCGGACGTTATCAAGGTCGAGCCGCCCGGCGGCGACATGAGCAGAAGCATCGGGCCGCATCCCGCCGATCGAAAAGGCTGCGACTACGGCGGATACTTCGCCAGCGTCAATCGCAACAAGCGCAGCATCGTGCTCGACATCAAGACCGACGCCGGCCGCGATGCGCTTTTCCAGCTGGTGAAGACGGCGGACGCGGTCGTCGAGAATGCGAAGACCGGAGTGATGGATCGCGCGGGAATCGGTTACGAGCGGCTGCGCGAAATTAATCCGGCCGTCGTCTATGCGGCGATTCGCGGCTTCGGAGATCCGCGCACCGGCCTGAGCCCGTATGCGGATTGGCCCGCGTTCGACATCGTTGCGCAGAGCATGGGCGGGTTGGTCGCCGTGACGGGTCCGGAAGGCAGCGCCGGCTACAAGGTTGGTCCGGCGGTCGGCGACATTTACCCCGGCACCCTGGCCGCGCTTGGAGTGGTGTCGGCGATTCATGCAGCGCGGCGGACCGGGCAGGGACAATTTCTCGACGTTGCGATGTACGACGCGATTCTCGCCCTGTGCGAAATGGTCGTTTACAGCTACTCGGGCGGCGGCATCACCAGGGAACCGGCCGGCAACGGGACCCCGGTGCTGTGTCCATTCGATATTTTTCTCACGCGCGACGGCGCCATCGCGATCGCAGCGCCGGGCGAAAATCATTGGAAGAATCTGTGCGACGCGATCGGCCGGCCCGAGCTCGCGACCGACCACCGCACCCGCAACGGCAAGCAGCGAGTCGCGAATGCCGATTTCGTGCGCGGGCTTGTCTCGGACTGGACGAGCGCGCATAGCACGCGCGAAATCGTAGCTGCGATTGGCGGCAAGGTGCCGGTTGGTCCGGTCAACACCGCCAAAGATATTTTCGAGGATCCGCATCCCAGGGCGCGCGGCATGCTGGTCGAGGTCGAGCAGCCGGGCGACAATCCTCCACTGGTGCTTGCGGGATGTCCGATCAAGCTGACGGGCACGCCGTCGGGGATTTACGCGCGCGCGCCGCGCCTGGGCGAAAATACCGAGCAGATACTCGCCGAGGCGGGAATATCAATCGCGCACAAGGAGCAATCATGACGCTTCGACTAAGACGTTCCGAACTTTCGACGCCGGCTTCGAGTCCGAAAATGATCGAGAAGGCGATGGGGACCGCAGCCGACATGGTTTTCCTCGATCTTGAAGACGCAGTCGCGCCGTCGCAGAAAGAAGCGGCGCGCAAGAATGCCATCGAGGCGCTGCGCAATCTCGATTGGGGCAAAAAGATTCGCGCCGTGCGCGTCAACGGCGCCGACACGCACTGGGCGCATGACGATGTGATCGAAGTTGTCGAGGGCGCGGGCGACAAGCTCGATGTCATAATCGTGCCGAAGCCGAAGGCGCCGCGCGACATCTGGTTCTTCGACACGCTGCTGACGCAGCTCGAAACGAAACTGCATCTAAAGAACAAGATCGGCCTCGAGGCGCTGATCGAAGAAAGTGCGGCGCTGGCGCGGGTCGAGGAAATTGCCGCATCGTCGCCGCGGCTCGAGGCTCTGATACTCGGCTTCGGCGATCTTTCGGCGAGCCAGGGCATGCGCTTTGGCGTCGCGACCGATCCGGCAAATCGATATCCCGGCGATATGTGGCATCATGCGCGCGTGCGGATGATCACCGCGTGCCGCGCCAACGGCATCGACGCAATCGATGGACCGTTCGCCAACTTCAGGGATCCGGAGGGTTATCGGCGCGAGGCGACCTGGGCGGCGACACTCGGCGCCGTCGGCAAGTGGGCGATTCACCCAAGTCAGATCGAAATCGCCAACGACGTGTTCGCACCGACGCCGCACGAAATCGAAACCGCGCGCGCAATGTCCGAGGCCTACGAGGCTGCCACGCGCGAAGGCGCGGGCGCGTCGGGCGCGGGCGGGATGCTCATTGACGCAGTCGCGGTGCGAATCTTCGAAGGCGTGCTGGAGCGCGCTCGCCTCACGGGTCGCGCTTAAGGCTCGCGCCGCGTCACGCCGGCTTGCCGATCGCGCCGCATTTGCGCAGTCGCTCCAAATCCGCGTCGGCAAAGCCCCAATCGCGCAGCGCCTCTTCGGTATGCTCGCCCGGCGTTGCCGGCGGGCGCTGAATCGCGCTCGGCGTGCGGCTGAATCGGGGCGCCGGGCCGGGCTGCGTCACTCCGCCTTGGTCGACGAAAGTTCCGCGATGCAGATTGTGCGGATGGCGCGGCGCTTCATCCATGCTGAGCACCGGCGCGAAACAAACGTCGCTGCCCTCCATGATCTTGCACCATTCGTCGCGGGTCTTTGTGCGGAACAGGGTCTTCAGCCGCTGCTTCATCGCGGGCCACGAGTTGCGATCCTGCTGATGCGGCAGCTGCTCGCCCTTGAGGCCCGACAGCCGGAGCAATTCCTCGTAGAACTTTGCTTCGATCGCTCCGATCGAGACGTACTTGCCATCCCTGGTTTCGTAGACATCGTAATAATGCGCGCCCGTATCGAGGATGTTGTCGCCACGCTCGTTGTTCCATATACCCGAGCCGTGCATACCGTAAATCAGGGTCATCAACGACGCCGCTCCATCCACCATCGCGGCATCCACCACCTGGCCCTTGCCGGACTTCTGCGCCTCGAGCAGTCCCGCGACCACGCCCAGCGCCAGGTAGAGCGCGCCGCCCCCGAAATCACCAACCAGGTTCAGCGGCGGAACCGGAGCCTCGCCCTTGCGCCCGATGCTGTGCAGCGCGCCGGACAGCGCGATGTAGTTGATGTCGTGGCCGGAAGCGTGCGCCAGCGGACCTTCCTGTCCCCATCCCGTCATGCGTCCGTAAATCAGGCGGGGATTGCGCGCGAGACAGTGGTCGGGGCCCAGGCCGAGCCGCTCGGTTACGCCGGGCCGGAAGCCTTCGATCAATGCGTCGGCTTTCTCGACCAGCCGCAACACGGCCTCAATCGCTTCGGGCCGTTTGAGATCGAGCGCCACCGAGCGCCGGCCGCGATTGAGCAGGCTGTATTTCGCATCCATCGCGACGCCCAAACCCGCGTCCGCCACGCGATCGATGCGTAGCACGTCGGCGCCCATGTCCGAGAGCAACATTGCACACATCGGTCCGGGGCCAATCCCGGCCAGTTCGATGACGCGATATCCTGACAACACACCCATGATTTTCACCGCATAGTCGGCGCGATTAAGCCGGCGCGATTAAGCCGGCGTGATTTGACGCACGAGCCTAACAGACGCCGCGCGCCGGCCCGTTGATCGGTACTCGATTCTCAAGGCGGCTCGCGACTTACGATTACTTCAGCCCGCGAACCTTCTTATTGGCTTCCCGCCCAAGGCATTTCTGCAACCACGCTTGCACGTTCGGAGTCGATGACAAGTCGAGCCTCATCATCGGCGCCCAGCTCATGACCGCGGCCACGTTCAAGTCCGCGATCGTAAAGTTCTTGCCGAGCAGATATTCCTTGCCCTTGAGCGATTCCTCGAGCGCGCCCAGCGGCGCCTTCAAAGCTTCGACGGCAGCCAGCGCGGCTTTTTCGTCACGCTGCTCGGGGGGATTCATTACTCGATTGCGCAAAATGGTGATGAGATGCGGCTCGACCTCGCTCATCGCCCAGAAGCTCCACTTGTAGATGTCGGCGTGCGCCGCGGGCTCCAGCGGCCACAGCGAATTCTTGCCGTACTTTTCGGCCAGGTAGAGATTGATCGCCATCGATTCCCAAACCACGACGCCGTCGTCTTCAAGCACCGGCACGTGCCCGTTGGGATTGCGTTTGAGATTCTCGGCCGACTTGGCTTCGGTCGTCGCAATCGGAAGATGCTCGTATTTGACGCCGAGCTCTTCGAGAGCCCACAAGGACCGGGCGCTGCGCGATCGTGAAGTTCCGTAAAGTTTTGTCACTTTGCTTCCTCCAATGATCTCATCTTACTAAACGTGTCTGTCACAATGCACCTGGCTCGGCATCCAGGACGTGAGCGTCAAGCGATAGACCTCCGACGCGGTGCGCTGGAAGAGCTGAGTTTTTTCGTCCCTCGTGAAACCCGCCGCGATCTTCTTGAATGCGTTCCAGAGCACGACGTACGAGCATGAAATCCGGTCCACCGGGAAGTTGCTCTCAAACATGCATCGTCGCGGTCCAAACTGATCGATCGTGTGGAGATAGTAGTCCCGCGTCGCCGCCACGAGTTCGTCCGAGCTCGGCGGCGATGGCCTGCGATGCCATCCGAATCCATTCACCGGCATGTTGATTCCACCGAGCTTGGCCACGACATTGGGACATCGCGCGAGTTCCGCGATGTTCTTCTTCCACTCGCCGTATATTTCCGCGCGCCGGCCTTCGTAAGGACCGATTCCGAGCGGGCCGCCGAAGTGATCGAGCACGATCGTCGTATCCGGAAACGCTTTCGCGAGATCGATCAGCGCCGGCATCTGTGGATGGTACTGCCATGCCTCGAAGCTGAGACCCAAGCCCCGCAACCTGGCGAAGCCTTCGCGGAAGCGCGTCGATTCGTACAAATCCGCGGGCGGGTTGGTATGCGAATTCCTCACCTCTGGACTCGCGTCGAAGCCCCCCGCGTGCCGGATGCCACGAAAACGTGCCGGCGCCGCGGCGATATGCGCCTGCAATACCGG
>PLDK01000044.1 GCA_003135135.1 Deltaproteobacteria bacterium | reverse complement strand
GAGTTTTCGGGGTGCAGGCCATCAACCGCCAGGATGTCCCGTACTCGCCCGGCTCACCCGACATCGGGCAAAGTCCGCTTCCGAAAAAGTACTTTTGTCGGAACAAAGCTAGCATTGGTGGTATACCCGTCACAGAACCACAACGGATGGTAGAAATTGCACCTTTTCCCCCAAAAACTACCCGGCAAGCAAACGTCAGGATTCGGGATTCTCCGCCCTAGCAGGGTGTTGAACAACTCATATCGAAGGGCAGTTCGGATCTTGAACCATTCAACACCCTGCGTAAAAGATGGCTTCTTACCTACAACATCTCCCCCTTTGGGGGAGACCAGTGAAAAACCCCTTTGGGGGAGACAAGAGAGAGGGAGCAGGCGTTGAAAATTACTTTTTCAACGCCTGCTAGAACGACACAAAGAAAGCAAGAATCCGGGGTCGCTGCGCGGGAGCGTGGCTCATCCGGCGGTGGCGGGATCCAGCCGGTCGCGCAGATGGTCGCCGAGAAAATTGAACGACATCACCGCAAGGAAAATGAAGATGCCCGGGATCAGGATCCACGGGTAGCGCGCGAGGTTCTGCACGTCTTGCGCCTGCGCGAGCAGGTTGCCCCAGCTCGCGGCCGGCTCCTGGATTCCCAGTCCGAGCAGCGAGAGCGCGCTTTCGCCGAGGATGAAGCCCGGAATCGAGAGCGTGGCCGCGACGATCGCGTAGCCGATCACCGACGGAATGATGTGACGCGTGATGATGCGCCATCGCGACGCGCCCAGCGCGCGGGCCGCCTCGACGTACGGCCGCGAGCGCACCGAAGACGCCATCCCGCGAATGATTCGCGCAAAGCCGGCCCAACTGATGAAGCTCATGATCGCCACGATCATGAAGAACGTCGCGACCGTGCTCATCCCCGACGGAATCACCGCCGCCAGCGCGAGCAGGAAATAGAACGACGGCAGCGACATCTCGATTTCGGACCATCGCATGATCAGGAAATCGACCGTCCCGCCGACATAGCCCGACAGCGCGCCAATCGTGATGCCGAGCGAGAAGGTGATCAGCACGCCGATCAACCCGACGCACATGCTCACGCGCGAGCCGTACACGATTCGCGAGTAGAGGTCGCGTCCCAGGCCGTCGCTGCCGAGCATGAAGTACGGCTCGCGCTCGCTGTCGGTGGTGAATAGATGGCCGCGGGTGAACAGATGTATGTCGAGTCGGCGGGAAGTGTCGGCAACGAAGGTGCGCGCGGTCGGATCCTGCATGCGCATCGGATGGGTGTAGAACAGCGCGCGCGGCCAGTCCGACGGCGCATTCATGTGGAGCGACATCGGAGGACAATCGGGCATCTCGCGGTTCTGATAGGTCGGGTCGTAACTCGCGAAGAACGGTGACGCGGCGGCGAGCAGGTAAAACAGCACGAGGCAGATTGCGGAAAAGCGGACCGTCCGCGACGCGAGGCGCCATTCGCGGCCAACGCCCGACGTTTTTCGCGCGGCTACCGCAGCGCCTTGGAGATTCGTCTGCATCGTGGCGTCCACGTTCATCTCAATCGGCCGTCACCGACGAAAAATCGACGCGCGGATCTACAGCTACCAGCGCGATGTCGGCGAGCAGGTTGCCGACCAGCAACAGAATCGTGCCCATCAGGACCGAACCCATCACCAGGTAGATGTCGAGCGAGCGCACCGCTTCGAGCATCAGCAGTCCAAGCCCTTGCAGGTTCATCACGGCCTCGACCAGCGCGGCGCCGCCGAGCAGATCGCCCAGCGAGTATCCCGCCATCGTGACGAACGGATTGAGCGCGTTGCGCAGCACGTGCTTGTAGATGACGACGCGCTCGGACAATCCCTTGGCGCGCGCGGTGCGCACGAAATCCGAATTTTTGATTTCGAGAATCTGCGAGCGCATCAGGCGCATCAGGCCGGCGGTGCCGGAGATGCCAAGCACGAAGACCGGCAGGATGAGGTGCTGGATACGATCGGCTACCTGGCTCATCGGATCGAGCATCGAGTAGTCGGGCGAGAAAGTGCCGCCAATCGGAAACCATCCGGTTTTCAGCGCCAGGTACATCATCAGGAAGGCGAGAAAAAAGCTCGGCACCGACATCCCGAAGAACGCCAGGAACGACAGGACGCGATCCCAGATCGAATTTTGATTCACCGCGACGATGATTCCGATCGGTATCGCGATCGCCCACGAGAAAATCATGCTGCTCAGCGACAGGATGATCGTGTTGAAGGCGCGCGACGCGATGAGGCCGGTGACGCTCACGCGGTATTGTAGCGAGAAGCCGAAGTTCAGATGCAGCACGCCCCACAGCCACTTGAAGTAACGGACCATCAGCGGCTTATCGAGACCGAACTGCGCCTCGAGCTGGTGAATCACTTCGGGCGTGATGGTCGGGTTGAGTTTGAGATTCGAGACGAAGTCGCCCGGCACCAGCGACATCGCGAGGAACGAAATGAAAGTGATCCCGAGGATCAGCGGGATCATGTTGAGCAGGCGACGAATCAGAAAACGGGTCATCGTGTCAGCAGCCTGATATTTCGACGAGCGTGCTGCGGCGGATGTTCAGTCGGCCTTGAATTGCATCCACTCCGGCTTGTACGTGCCCCACACCTTGGGCTGATAGTTTTCCAGCGAGTTTTTCCACGACGAATAGCGCTGTTGGCGCACGGTTTCGAGTATCGGCAACTGCTCGTGGAGGATTTGCTGAATCTTCCAGTAGTACGGCGCGCGCTTCGTGGGATCCATCTCCGACGCGCCTTGGTCGAGCAGCGTATCGATCTCCGCTTCCCATGGAGTAGCCGGTGTGGGCTGATTTGGATTCCACAAATGAAGGTTGCCCGACGAACGATAGAAGTTCGCGCCTTCGTTCGGCTCGATACCGCCGGTGAATCCGATCAGCACGCAGTCCCAGTCGAAAGACGAATCGAGCTTGTCCACCAGCGTGGTGAACTCGAGCGGCCGATAGTTCACCTTGATGCCGAGGCTCTCGACGTCCTGCTTGAAGATGGTGCACATCTCGTTGCGCTCGGGCGTGCCGGTGTTGGTGGTGAGATCGAATTCGAGACGATTGCCTTTCGGATCGGTCCGCACGCCGGGTTTCACGAGGTGATAACCCGCCGCCTCGAGCATGTCGGCGGCCAGTTTCGGATCGTAGTCGTAATCCTTGAGATTGGGATTGTGGAAGATTTTATTTTCGGGCGAGATATCCGCCACCGCCGGCACCGCGAGTTGGTGAAAGACAAGATCGATCATCGATTTCTTGTCGATCGTGTGCGCCATCGCCTGCAGGAACTTCAGGTCCGTGAACCAGTCGAGCTTCGGATTGGTCACGCCGTTTTTGACGTAGTGGCGCGGATTGCGGTTGAAGGTGAAAAACAGCGAGCCCGTGTCGATGCCGATCTGCTGAACTGTGACGTCGAGTTCGTGGTTCTTCACCTTGTCCTGAAGCGGCGAAACCTCCTCGGTGCGCGGGCCGTAGATGTCGATTTGCCCCGACAGATAGCGCAGATAGGCGGCGTTCTGGTCCTGCACGATCGTCACCGTCTGCCCATGCAGGCGCGGCAACTGACCGCCGTGCTCGTCCTTCATCCAATAGTCGTTGTTGCGATCGTAGCGAACGAGCTGGCCCTGCGTGTAGTGCGTCATGTGATACGGGCCGTTGCCGACGAGCTTGTCCGGGGGCGTATCAATTCCCCAGGTATGGTTGAAATTTCCCGCCTTCCATACGGGTTCGAGGATGTGCGCCGGCATCACCGGGATTCCAATTGAATAGAGCAACGGAGCGAACGGCTTGGGCAGATGCATGACGACGGTGTAGTCGTCGGGCGCCTCGGCGATGATGCGTTGGTGGTCGATGGTGATCGCGGGACGGATGCTGTTGGGCACCTTGGGATCGTAGATGACGTCGAGCGTGAACAGAACGTCGTGCGCGTTGACCGGCTGGCCGTCAAACCATTTCACGTCGTGGCGGAGATGAAACGTAATCGTCTTGCTGTCGGGCGCGATGTCCCATTTCTCGGCCAGGCCCGCCTCAGGCAGTGTGGTGACGGGGTTGACGCGGATCAGGCTCTCAAACAGATCGCTCGTCAGCGTGCTCGAGGTCGCATCGGTGATCAGAATCGGATTGAAGGTGCGCGGATCGCTGGCCACGGCCGTGTAGAGGATTTGACTGGTCGCGTGATCGCTCGCGGGCCGGTTCACCCGGCATCCGGTGAAAATCGCGAGCCACGACAGCGCAATCGCGCAGGCGATGGCCGGCAAAATTCGCATCCGCCGGCTTTCAGCTTTCATTTGCAAGCGCCCGGGCATCGTCAAGACTCAGATTCATCAAAGTGGCTCCTGGAGCCGGTGTCAACACGAACGTCGAATCGGGGATGTCTCCATTGACGATCGGCCGCAGGTAACGAAACGTCACGTGGCTGCCGGCCGCCGGAAAAGTCGCATCGACCACGTACGGAAACATCACTCCGCCGATATCATGATAGTCGCTGTAACGCACCTCGTAATTGACGCGGCCGTTGCCGTTGCCCGCTGTCTCCCGCACCATCGCGAGATTACCGCCCGAAAATCCAAGCTCGCGAGTCCCCGACGCGGTGTTGTTGTTGCCGTACGACGCGACGATCATCGCACCGTCGTTCGACACCGAGTCTGCGATTCCATTGAGCGCGAACTCAGGCGGCGCGAGTCCCATCAGCAGACCCACTGCGTCCGCAGGCGCCATCGGGATTCGCACGTACCTGTAGAGCGTGTCGGCGGTCGCATTGCCGCGCATGAAGCGATTCTGATCCGGCTCGAAGATTGCGAGCTGCGAGCCCTGCGCCGCGAGCAGCAATGCCACGCCGAACGGCGACATCGCCTCGACGCGCAAATTGCCGGGCCGCTTGACCACGATTTCCTCTTTGGCCTTCACGTGCTGATCGCCGGCAGTGTATTCCATGACGGCCGGGGTCTGCATCGAGTCGAGCCTTTTGTCACGCTCGGCCAGCGCCGCGATTAATTTCTGGACTTGAAATTTGCCGGCGTCGGAGCCCGCTACCGTCTCGGGCTGCCCGGTGCGCGGCGGACGAACGATGAAGCAGGCGGAAGTTTCGAGCGTCGCCAGCAGCAGCATCGATGCAACCGCGGCGAGCGAAACTGGTTTTCGGCGCCGAGCGCGTTCAGTGGCCCGCGCTGGCGGCATTCTGCAGGACCTGAATTTTATCCTTGAGCCGTGCGACCTGGTCGGTTTCCTGCGCCTTCTTCAGCGCGTCCGAGTACTCGTTGCCTGCTTCCTTGACCTTGCCCAGCTTGCGATACGCGTCGCCAAGATGCTCGGTGATAGTGGGGTCGTTGCCGGTCAGGTTGACCGCGCGCTCCAACTCCTCGGCGGCGCGCTTGTAGTCGCCTTTCTGATAGTAAACCCATCCCAGGCTATCGACGTAAAAGCCGTCTTCAGGCTCGATATCGAGCGCGCGCTTGATTAGCTTTTCGGCCTCGCCCAGGTTGGTGCCCTGTTCGGCGTAACTGTAGCCGAGGTAGTTGAGCGCCTGCGCATTGGCGGGATTCAGCTCGATCGCCTTCTTCATCTCGACCAGAGCTTCTGCGCGCTGCTTGTTCTGATCGAGCGCCGCGCCGAGCGTGAAGTGGAACTTGTCATTCTTGGGATCGGCCTCGACCATCTTGCGCGCGAAGTCGATCGCGGTCAGGTAATCCTTCTTTTCCTGATAGACGCCCACCATGAAGCCGGTGATTTCGGGGTCGTTGGGCTTTTTGGCGAGCGCGTCTTTCAGCGCGCCCAGCGCGTCGTCGTACTTGTTCTGCTTGTCGTACAGGTAAGCGAGCTGCAGGCGCGACTCGACGTAATGCTCGTTGTCGCCGGGAATTTTGTTGAACTCGCGGATCGCCTTGTCGTACTCGGAAAGCTCCGTGTACACCGTGCCGAGGTAATAGTGGACGCGGTAGTTGTTGGGCTCGGAGCCGAGCACGAGGTTGAACTCGGTCGCGGCGTCGTCAAAATTGCCCTGCTCGACGTACAGCAGCCCGATCTTCGTGCGCGTGTCGGCGGGATTGGTTTCGATCTGCTCGGCGCGTTTGAGCTCCTCCAACGCCTCGTCGTATTTTTTCTGACCGACCAGGATTTCCGCCTTGCGCTTTCGAACCAGCTCGTTGTTCGGATTGATTTGCGTGATCTTGTTGTAATAGACCAGCGCGTCCTGCGGCCGCTCCTGGCGCTCGCGCAGCAGGGCAAAATCAAGCAACACCAGCTCCGAGTGCTGATTGAGATCGAGCGCCTTTTGATAATATTTTTCGGCGGCGGGGTAGTTCTTCGCCGCCACCATCACCTTGCCGGCGTAGTAGTAGCCGAGGAATGAATCGGGATCGAGCGTGATCAGCTGCTCGAACGTCTTCTCGGCTTCGTCGTAATCGCCCCGCTTGGCGTAGAGGGTGCCGAGATACAGATAGGCTTCCTGACTTTTCGGATTGAGACGCAATACCTCGCGGTAGTCTTTTTCCGCGGTCGCGTCGTCGCCGAGCGCCGAGCTGATGCCTGCGCCGAGCAGACGCGCCTCGCCAGAATCCGGATTGATCGCGAGCGCCTGGTTCACCTGGTCGAGCGCCTCCTTCAGGCGCCCGTCGCGGACGTAGAGCGTGGCCAGGCGAACCTTCAGCGCGGCGTTGGCGGGATCGTACTTGACCGCCTCGGCGTAATCCTTGAGCGCCTCTTCGCGGTCGCCTTCATTCATCGCGAACTCGGCCTTCAGGAACGCGCTCATCGCGCGCGCATCCGCGGGGACCTCCACCGCCGGCGCGCCGCCGAAGGGATTATCCCCGCCCACGCTGACGGTGCGAACCAGCTCGGGCTTCATACCGGTGATTTGGGCGCAGCCCAGAAACGCAATCGACAGGGCGCCGAGTGCGATGGTCGCGCTTGTGCTGAAAAATCTCATGATCGAAACAGATTTCCGGGAGAGCTTCTCAATTGGGGCTCGCACCACGCTACTCGATCTAATACGCGAGGTGTCCCGCGACGTTACAGCCGCCCGCGGACCTTTGCGCATCCTTTACATTATAAGGATTCCGCCACTGGATGCGACTGTGCACCCCTCATTTGATTTCCTGCCTGCTTGCCACCGCGCGTCGCCTCGGATAGGGAGGGGGGCCGGAGCCGCCCCGCAATTGCCGCACGTACCGACGGAAAACACCCGTTCCCTAGCGCCTTCGAGCGCCGCCCCGCTGGCGCATCGTTCGCCCCGCAAGCTTGGCCTCATCTCGCTGGTATGCGTGATGTACCTGGTCGTGAGCGGCGGCGCGTACGGCCTTGAGGATGCGGTCCGGATGGCGGGACCGCGCCTGACTCTCATGCTGTGCCTCATCGTGCCGCTGACGCTGAGTCTGCCGACGGCCCTGATGGCGGCGGAGTTGACGGCCTTGATGCCGGTGGAAGGCGGCTTCTACTTCTGGGTCAAGGAGGCGCTCGGACCGCTGGCCGGCTTCGCCGAGGCATATTTGACAATTCTTTACACCGCCGTGGACATGGCGATTTATCCGGTGCTTTTTGCCGGCTATCTTTCGTTCATCCTGCCGCTCGGCCCGACGGCCCAAATTGCGATCGGCGTCGCGCTGGTATGGCTGGCGGGTGGACTTAATTTTCTCGGCGTCAGGCCGGTTGGGATGGCGTCGATCGTGCTTGCTGCGATCCTCGTGTCGCCGTTCGCGGCGCTGGTCGTCGTTGGCCTCCCGCGCCTGATCCATTTCACGATGCCGACGCCGCCGCTGTTCGGCGCGGATCCGTGGGCTGCGATGGCGGCCGGACTGACGGTAGTCATCTGGAACTTCAGCGGATGGGAAAACCTGAGCGTCGTGTCCGCGGAGATCGAAAATCCGCAGCGTAACTATCTGCGCGCCATCCTGATCGCGCTGCCGATAATGGTCGCCGGCTACGTGCTTCCGCTCGCGGTGTCCGTCTCGGGCGCCGTCACCGCCGCGGACTGGGGCACCGGCTCGTTCTCGCACGTGGGCTACGCCATCGGCGGACCCGCGCTCGGCGGCGCGCTGGCGCTCGGCGGCGCGGTGATGTCGTTCGCGGTGTTCGAGGCCGCGATGCTGTGGGTGTCACGGATGCCATTCGTGCTCGCTCGCGAGCGCTACCTGTCGCCGCCGCTGGCCGAGCTGTGGTCCACGACCGCGACACCGGGCAAGTCGATTCTGCTGTGCTGCATCGTCTTCACGCTGCTCGTGCCGGTCGGATTCGTCGCGCTGGTCGTGCTCGACGTATTCTTCTACATGGCGGCGCTTGCGCTGGAGCTGCTCGCCCTGATCCGGCTGCGGAAACGGATGCCGGATCGCACCGGGAGGTTCACGATTGGCGGCGGCCGCGTCGGTCTCGCGCTCGTGGCAATTCTTCCCATCCTGACCTGGGCCGCGACGTTCGGGCTGGCCGTCTCGGCCGGCGTAGGCAAGGTGGATTTCATCCTGGCGATCGTGCTCGGCGTATGCGTTTGGCCTGCGTACGCGATTTGCCGGCGGCGCTACGGCGGCCCGCCCGCGATCGATCCTCCGCCCACCAGCATCACTGCGTAGCGGGCTGGTTGCGCGCCGTCAGCCGATACAAAGCGGCTGACTTGTTCTGCGAGATTGGCTCGACAGTGAATTTTTCCTGCAACTGATCGAGCTCGGACTTGAGCGCGCCGGCGTAATCATCCGACTCGGGCGCGGCGAGCAAAAGATAGACCGGAGTCTTCGCGTCAATCGCCGATGCGAGCGAATCCGCCACCGCCGGCGACATCCGCTCGCCGTCGAACACGACCGGCGGCACCGCGCCGTTCCATCCCGCCGCGCGTTTTTCGTACAGGCGATGCAGATGGTAGTCGGTGAATTTTTCACCGGGGTCGAACGAGTTGAGGCCGACGAAGTGGAGATTTTTGGCGGGCAGATCCAATTCGAGGAACTGCAGCGAGAGGTTGCTGACTACGGTCGCGTCGGCAGACAGCGTGGAATCCTGCTCCTCGAGGCTCGCAACCATCGCGGAGTCCGCGGGCCGCGCGCTCAATCGCACGGCCACTTCCGACGCCAGCGACACGACCAGCAGCGCGTCGAGCACGATCACGCTCGCCGCGGCTGCGAACTGACCGGCGCTTCGACGCCGGTTTCGGAACACGTCGCGCATCCATCGATTCGCCACCGCCGCTCCCGAGCCTGCCGCGATGAATAGTACGAACGCCCCCGGCAGGATGAAGGCCACGTCGGTGAAGACGTAGAAACAGTACAGCCCGGTCAGTGCGGCAAGGTATCCGAGCCCGAACCATATCAGCCGGCGCGCCGAGGTTCTTCCCGGCGCGCGAAAGATCGCGATGAAGCCGACAATCGCGAACACCGCCGCCGCGAACGGGTAGAGGAAGTAGCGCGAGTCGCCGGGGTCGCCGAGCATCCCGTCCAGCCCGAGTAGTGTCATGCCATACACGATGACGTTGCCGTGCGGATTTCGCGGCATCGTGGGCCCGAACAGGTACGCGATGCTGAAGGTCTTGCCGCCGGCGCCATAGACCTCGGGCACCCACCACGCGTAGCCGCTCGCGAATGCGCTCCCGAGATTGATCGCGTTCTGATGCAACTGCCACGCGACCGGAATCGCGAAACCGATTGCTATTGCGAGCGCCGCTTTGAGGAGACTCGGTAAATCTCGGCGCTCTAGCGGCACCATCACGACGCACAGCGCGAGGCCGGCAAGGAGGGTGGCGTTGGTCGGGCGGATGACCATCGAGAACCCGGCGAAGAGACCGAACATCAGCCATGCCGACATTCGCATCCAGTTCGGCGATCGGGTCGCGTAGTCCGAGGTCGCCAACACCAGCATCACCGCGGCGCAAATCGTTACGAACAGCGTGGGAACGTCGCTCATCACGAGCGACGAATAGGTGATGAAGACGGGGGAGAGCGCCAGCGTCAGCGCCGCGATCGTCGCGGCCGCGCGCCCGAACATCCAACGTGTCAGTATGAAAAGAAATAGGACCGAGAGCATGCCGAGGAGCATCGAGGCGTAGAGCGGCCGAAAGCCTGTGCCGTTCAAGCGGTAGAAAAATTCCAGGATCAGCGGGTAGCCGCCGGTATAGCGCGACGGGTAAGTATATCCACCGAAATGCAGCACCGCACCGCGACCATTTGCCAGGTTTACCGCCGAGGCGGCGTACTCGAGTCCGTCCGGCCACGGCATCAGTTCGAGGCCACGCCGCAAGCCCGCGGATTTGACCATCACCATCGCGAGCAGCTCGATCGCGACGAGGATTCCCCAATCGAGGATGCCCGGCATCGCGGGAACGCCCGAAGCGGGTGCGACGGGCGGACTCGATGACTTCTCGCGGCTCATCGCGGCTCGTCTCCGCGAGCGCCGACAACGCCGGCGCCGCGCGGATCGGCGCATGGCTGGTCGTGGCGCTGCTCATCCCGCGCGTCGTGCGGATGTTCTACCCGGAAGTGTGGGTCGAGGACGATTTCTACCTCGAGAGCGCGTGGTTCGTAAGCGTCGGAATGCGCCCGTACCTGGATTTCGTTCATCCGCATATGCCGCTGCTCGAATGGATTGCGGGATGCTATCTCAAGTTGTTCGGCACAAGCCATCTGTCGATCGAAATCCTGAACGAGGCGGCGATTTTCACCGCCAGCATCCTGACCTACTCGCTCGCCCGCCGCGCCGCCGGCCGCCCGACCGCCATCGTCGCGTCGATTCTATACGCATATAGCTCGCTCGTCTTTCGCTACCACGCTTACGAGCGCGAGAGCTTCATCGCGCCGCTGATTATCCTCGGGGCGATCGTCACGCTCGACGATACGATACCGGCGATTAGCCAAGCCGCGATTCTCGCGGCCATTTTCTTCGCCGCATGCGCGATCAAGTTGACGGCGGTGATTCCGTTTGCCGTGATGCTGGCATTCATCGCCGTCGGGTACCGCCGAATCGCGGGCGCATTTGTCTCGGGCGCCGTCTTCGCACTCGCGCTCGCGGCGTTCAGCGCCCTCCTATACCGGCTCTACGGCGACGAGTTCATCTTCCAGACGTTCGTGTTTCATTTTCTGAAGGGGCGCGACACCGCCGGCAGCATCGCGACCTACCCGCGGATCATCCTCGACGTGCTTGCGCCGCTGTTCGTGCTTGGATGCTGGCGACTCTTCACCGATCGCGCGTTGAGCCGTGGCGTGATTCTCGTGCTCGCGATCGTCGTCGCCGAGTATGCCTTTTACGGCGTGCTGAGTCCGACTGCGTGGGGCCACAACTATCTCGAGGCGCTCCCGTTCATCGCGATCGTCGCAGGAGTCGGTGCGACGGCGCTGATACGGGCGATTGAGGATCTGGTCGCGGGAGAGCAGCAGCCGCATCGATGGAAACTGCTTGCGGGCGGTGCGGCGCTGATCGCGATTTTTCTGATCTGGATCACGCCGCTCGTCAACGAGAACTGGCTGCATGGCGCCGTCTATGGCTTCGGCTTCGTGCCCCGCGCGGAAATCTCGCAGCTTGCCGACGCGTTGCGCGCCGTAAGCCACCCCGGCGAGGACGTGATCGCGCCGTCGTTTGTATGCTTCGAGGCCGGACGCCGCGAATTGATCCGCTATCCCGAAACCTACGGCGTATATCGCGAAGCAAAGGCCGAATACGATCGCGACGGCTTCTTCGCCGCACGCCGCCGCCTTGGCGCGGCCGATTTTTACCAGCTCATCTCGGATACCCGACACTTCTGGACCGAACAGATGCGCGACGCGATTGCGGGGGGAAAAGTCTCGGCCGTCATCAGCGATTCGCCGATTCAGTTGGTCCCGCTGGTGCTGGTTCCCGAAGACTTTCTCTCGAGCAACGGCTTCCGCGTGGTCCTGACGACGGACCATTTCACGCTCTGGTCGCGAACGCCGCCGGCAGGGGTGACGCCAAATCCGTAGGAATCAATTGAATGCGGAACCCACCTGGGTTCCGCACCTCCTTGGGCAGGGGCTGCGGCCCCCTGCACCCGCAGTGAGAAGACGCGAAAATCTGCGGGACTTCGTCCCTGTTAGAACTGGATAAGGGGAAGAGGGGCGGTGTCTGTTTTTTTATGTAGTCCTGGGCGCAGTGAAGGAACCCGGATTTTGTCTCGGGCGTTATTTTACATGCGCCCGAAATCGTCAGGGCACAACACTATTGCGTACGGCTTCGATGAGCCGCTGAAGAAAGAATTGCCGGAACAGCCCTCGCGCCCGTCAGCCCGGATGCGGCGGGCGGTGGTCCGGATTAACCGAAGGCGGCGGACAGTTGGCTGGCTACGATCAGGGCTCCGATCGTGAATGCCGTCCCCAAGACAACGAATACAGCCATACGCGCCATGTTGCTGCTGTTCATCGCTGACTCCCCTTGCGGAAAGCCGCTGACAGGCCGAGCTCTCCGCGATTTCCGAGATCACTGGTAAATCAGTTAACGCGACGTTGACAAGTCGTCAAGATGGAGTGATGACTGGGCGCGAATTTGCGTAAAGCTGCGCAAATTTGCGTATAGAATGGCGAGCGGCGCGAAACCATGATGGCCCGGCTAGACAATGCGATTGCAAGGGGTCTGGCGTTCGTGAGAAGGAGAAAACGGGGTTACGAGAATGAAGCGCGCTCAGGTTGGAGCATTCACAGCAGCTGTTCTCGCGCTCTTGTTGTCCGCATCTCATGCATCGGCTGCGGATTCCACGAGCGCGGCGCAGGATCAAATTCGCGCCGAGCTGGAGAAGTGGACGCGAGACTTCAATGGCGGCGATGCGTCGGACGTCTGCTCGCTGTTTGCGCCGGATTTGATTTCAAATTTCCGGGGGGAGCCCGAAGACACCTATAATTCCCTGTGTGCCAATTTGCAGATGGCGTTGGCAGACCCGGCGAAGGCATATCACTATGACCTGGAGATCAAGGAAATCATCGTCTCGGGCGATGTCGGCGTTGTACGGCTCGTTTGGACTCTGAAGGTGCGCCCGAAAAACGGATTTGAGCAGACGAAACGGGAACCTGGCCTCGATATATTCCGGCGCCAGCCGGGTGGAGGCTGGAAGATCTCGCGTTACATGGCCTACGAGGCACCGTACCCCTAGCCGGCAGTTAAGCAGGGGTGACCCCTGCGCCCAATGTTAAGAAAATCGGCACCGCTGCGGGCGGCTCGATCATTCGGGCCGCCCGCTTCGTTTTCCTAGGGGGCGGTGCGGTCGAGCGAGCGATACTGAATCGCCTCGCTGACGTGGTGGGCGGCAATCGAGGCGGCGCCATCGAGATCGGCGATGGTGCGCGAGACTTTCAGGATTCGCGTGTAGGCGCGCGCGCTCAGGCCGAGGCGGTTGATGGCAAGCTCGAGCAGACGCTCGCCGCCCGACTCAACCTGGCAATGGAGGCGGAGATCGCTCGCGCGCATCTGCGCGTTGCAGAAAAACGGCATCCCCTTGAAACGAACGAGCTGCGCCTCGCGCGCGCGATTGACGCGCTCGCGAATGGCGACCGACGGCTCACGCGCGACGCGATCGGTCAGGTCCTTGTACTTCACGGCGGGCACTTCGATGTGGATGTCGATGCGATCGAGGAGCGGGCCCGAGATGCGCGAGCGATAGCGCTGAATCACGATTGGCGAGCAGGAGCATTCGTGCTGCGGATCGGTGTAGAAGCCGCACGGGCACGGGTTCATCGCGGCCACCAGCATCACAGAGGCGGGGAAAGTGAGCGTGCCCATCACGCGCGAGATGGTGATGCGCGCATCCTCGAGCGGCTGGCGCAGGACCTCGAGCACGTTCTTGCGGAACTCGGGCAATTCGTCGAGGAACAGGACGCCGTGATGGGCGAGGCTGACCTCGCCGGGGCGCGGAATCGAGCCGCCGCCGATGAGGCCGGCGTCGGAAATGGTGTGATGAGGAGCGCGGAAGGGGCGGGTGGCGATTAGCGCGCGGCCGTCGAGCAGGCCCATGACCGAGTGCACCTTGGTGGTTTCGATGGCCTCCTCGAAGGTCATCGCGGGCAGAATTGAGGGCAGGCGCTTGGCGAGCATCGTCTTGCCCGAGCCGGGCGGCCCAATCATGAGGACGTTATGCCCGCCGGCAGCGGCGACCTCGAGCGCGCGCTTGGCCTGCTCCTGGCCTTTGACCTCGCTGAAATCGACGTCGTAAACATTTGCCGCGCCGAACGCGGCGCCGAGATCGAGGGGCGCAGGTTGGAGCGGACGCAGGCCCTCAAAGAATTCGAAAGCCTCGCGCAGGCTCTCGACGCCGAGCACGGCGGTGCCCTCGCCGACGACGGATGCCTCCGAGGCATTCTCGCGCGGAAGGATCACGCCCGCGAACCTGGCAGAGCGCGCGAGCAGGGCGGTCGGCAGCGCGCCCCTGATGCCTTTGATACGGCCGTCGAGCGCGAGTTCACCCAGCACGAGATAGCCGCGCAGGCGCTCGCGATCTTTCAACACGTTTTGCGCGGCGAGAATTCCAAGCGCGAGTGGAAGATCGAACGCCGAGCCTTCCTTGCGCGTGTCGGCGGGCGCGAGGTTGATGGTCATCTTGCGAGTGGGGAAATCGAAGCCGGAATTTTTGAGCGCGGACTTGACGCGATCGAGCGCCTCTTTGACCGCGCCCTCGGCCAGGCCGACCAGGCGATGCGGCGGCATCCCGGCGCCGATGTCGATTTCGACTTCGACCGGGAACGCGTCAACGCCAACCAACGCACACGATATTACGCTTGCGTGCAATAATTGCTCCGACTGGCTGTTAACAGCCAGTATGGCTGACACTAGCGCAATGAGGGGCTGCGAGCGATGCGCGTTACTTGGGGGACATTGTTACCTGCGTAACAAGGATTAGCGAGCGGTCAGGGCCAGACGGCGCCGGCGGCGACCAATTCATCGCGCTCCGCGCGGCCAAGCCCGAGCAACTCGCCCATCACGTAGTCGAAATTCTCGCCGACTTCGGGCGCGATGGAGCGAACTTTTCCTGACCCGCCGGAAAGCTTGAACGGGATGCCGGTGACGTTAGTCGTCGTGCCCCTTGCGGTCGCGACGGCGGGCCAGAAGCCGCGCTCTTTCAGTTGAGGATCGCGCGCGCAGAGATCGATGCCGTTTTCGACGACGCCGGCGGCGATGCCGGCGCGTTGGAGGATCGCCATCGCGTCTTCGGCGCTGTGCTCCGCGGTCCATCGTGAAACGTTGGCGTCGAGATCGGCGCTATTGTGCATGCGCAGGTAGAGCGTGCGGAACTGCGGGTCGCTCGCCCACGATGGCGAGCCAATCGCGGTGACGAATCGGCGCCACTCGGGTCCCGTGCGCACGGCGATCGCGACCCATCGGTCGTCGTCGCCATCGAGCGGGCGGCATTTGTAAACGCCGTGCGGCGCGGCGGGGCCTTCCTGCGAGTTGTAGCCGGGCGCCGGCTGGGTTCGGCCGTTGACGGCGATGTCGAGGAGCGCCGGACCGATCACGCTGGTGACGGCCTCGAACTGCGCGAGATCGACGAACTGGCCGCGGCCGGTGCGGTGGCGATTCCAAAGCGCGATGAGCGCCGCGAGTGCGCCGGTGTAACCGCCGCAGGTGTCGGCGTACGAATAGCCGTAGCCGGCGGGCGTACCGTCGGGTTCGGCCATCAGCATCGTATAGCCGGTGAGGGCCTGCAGGGTCGGTCCGTAGCTGACGTAGCTGGAGCGCGGGCCGGTATGCCCCAGGCCGGACATGCTGATGCAGATGATGTCGGGTTTGACGGCGGCGAGACTTTCGTAATCCATCCCCCAACTGCGCATCACGCGGGCGGAAAAATTGTCGATCACGACGTCGCTTTTGGCGGCGAGGCGGCGGGCGAGTTCGACGCCGCGCGGGTGCTGCATGTTGAGCGCGACCGAAAGTTTGCCGCGATTAAGGTCGCATTGGAGGCCGAGCTTGCGATTGCCGAGTTGCGGCGGTTCCTTGCGCTCGACCTTGATGACCTCCGCGCCGTGGTCGGCGAGGATGCGCGTCGCGATCGGACCAGCGACGACCCAGGTGAAATCGAGGACGCGGACGCCGTCCAGCGGCATCGCCGCCATGATCAGATCACTCCTTCGGCGAAGAGCGCGGCAAGCGCTTGGGGAGCCATCGAGAGTTCGTCGCGCAAAATTTCGCCGGTATGCTCTCCGATCAGCGGCGGGCGGCGCGATACTCGCCACGGCGTGCCATTGAAAAGATACGGCGCGCCCGGATAGCGGAACTTGCGGCCGAGCTCGGGATGCTCGACCTCGACAAAGTAGCCGCGCGCGGCGAGCTGGTCGTCGTCGAACAGCGCCTCGGGCGGGCGGACGGTCGCGTAGGGCTGGCGCAGAAGCTGCGCGCGCTCGAGCAGCTCGTCGCGCGGATAGTCCTTGACCCAATCGTCGAGCACGTCGAAGAGATGCTCGGCCATGAGATAGCGATACATCACCTGCTCATAGTCGGGTGAGTCGAGATCGCCAGCCTTGCCGTCGGACTTGACCCATTCGATGAGCGAGGTCCAGTCACCGAGCGTGCAATGCATGATGTAGCCGTCACGGCATTTGCCGACGCGAAAGAAACGGCTCCAATGCAGAGTGCCGCGGCGCGGCTCCGCCTCGCCGCGCTCGAAAAATGCGCCGGCGACGTGCTCGACGGCGGCCGCGGTGGCCTCCTGCATGCTGAGGTCGATCCATTGACCTTCAGCGGTGCGATCGCGCGCGAGCAGCGCAAGCATCACGGCGATCGCGCCGTAGTACGCCGACGAATGGTAAGCCTGCAGACCGAGCGGACGAACGGGAGCGTGATTGGGGAAGCCGTTGATGTACAGCATCCCGCCCAACGCGGTCAGCACGGTGTCGTCGGCGATGAAGTCGCGCCAGGGGCCGGTCTGGCCGAAGGGCGCAATCGAGCAGAGGACGAGCGCGGGGTTCTCGCGATGGAGAGTATCCCAGCCAAGGCCGAGACGGTCGAGGATGCCCGGCGCGAAACTCTCGATGACGACGTCGGCGGAGCGGGCGAGCTGGAGCAAGATGTCGGCGCCGCGGGAATGGTTGAGATCAAGTGTGAGGGAGCGCTTGTTGAGATTGTAGAACCAGAAGAACAGGCTGCGGTCGAGATGCGGGAGGTCGTCGAGGAAAGGACCGATGCGGCGTGCGTCGTCGCCGGCGGGCGGCTCGACTTTGATGACGTCGGCGCCCATGTCGGCGAGCAGCCGCGCGCAAAATTGTGCGCGATGGCCGGTCAGATCGAGCACGCGCAGGCCCGCGAGCGCGGCGAGCTCGGTCATGATTTGTTCGCCGATTTTCCCGCGCCGGCAGGCTTTTCGATTTGCGCGAGCTTTTGCTTGACCTTGGGCGGGGGCAAGTCCTCGATTGCGAACGCGCCGGTGTCGAGCGTCGCGGGAACTTCCATCAGGACTTCGTTCCTGGGACCGGTGCGTTTGCCGCCGCGCACGCGAATGGTTTCGAAGGTGTCTCGATTGACCCATCGCACGCCCATCACGGCAGGTTTCGCCTGGCCGTCCTCTTGGACGGGAACGAGGGTGGTGCCTTCTTTATCGAATACAGTTACTTTTCTGAGTCCCATAATTTTTTCTACGAATATGTAATTCGATGCTTCACTGGTGCGCGAAAGATGATATGGAGGCTGGCGGCGGGATTCAAACGGCAGGGGCCAGCCCCCTGCACCCTGGCCAGGAGGTGATCGGAGGGGAAGCGCGAAACCCCGTTTGGGTTTCGCAAACCGTCAATCTTGAATTCTCTTCTCTGACAGGGAGCGGGATTGGAACGGCGGCTCGCGAACGGAGGCGGCGTAAGTTAATCTGTTCGGACGCTGAATACTTGATAATTGCGAAGGAGATCGCGCGCGCACGGGCGCGCGGGCAACATGGCGCGTGGCTGAGACCGACTACAAATCGACGCTGAAACTTCCCAAGACCGACTTCCCGATGAAGGCGAACCTGCCCAAGCGGGAGCCGGAAATGCTCAAGCATTGGGACGAAACCGACCTTTACGGGCGCTTGATGGAGGCGCGCAAGGACGCGCCGTTGTGGGTGCTGCACGACGGGCCGCCGTACGCCAACGGCCGGGTGCATCTGGGGACCGCGCTCAACAAAATTCTGAAAGACTTCGTGGTGCGATCGCGCTCGATGATGGGATATCGCACACCGTTCGTGCCGGGATGGGACTGTCACGGGATGCCCATCGAGCACAAGGTATCGCGCGAGCTCGGCGACAAGGCGCGCACGATTTCCAAGCTCGAGCTGCGCAAGCTGTGTCGCGCCGAAGCGGAGAAATGGATCGACTTGCAGCGCTCGGACTTCCGCCGGCTGGGAGTGATCGGCGATTGGTTCAAGCCATATCTCACGATGGCGCCGGAGTACGACGCGGCCGAAATCGGCGTGCTGCGCAAGATGGTCGAGCGCGGCTACGTGTATCGGGGATTGCGCCCGGTGCATTGGTGCTTCGAATGTCGCACGGCGCTGGCGGAAGCCGAAGTCGAGTACCGCGATCACGTTTCGCCGTCGATCTACGTGGCGTTCGCGTTCAATTCGAATCTCAAGGATGCGGGCGCGCTGGCCGCAGATCGCAGCGACGGCGCCGAGCTTAACGCCGCGCACAAGGCCGGCAAACTGTCGGCCGTAATCTGGACGACGACGCCGTGGACTTTGCCGGCGAATCTCGGAATCTCACTGAACGGGACGTTCGACTACGTCGCGTTGAAGGCCGGCGAGCATTACTACGTGGTAGCGTCGCGATTGGCGGACAACGTCGCGAAGGAATGCGGGCTGGCAGTCGAAAAGCGCATCGCGCTCAGCGGCGACGCGCTCAAGGCGCTGGACGGCCAGGACATCTTTCGACATCCGTTTATCCCGCGCGACGTCAAGCTGATGTACGCCGAGCACGTGACGGCGGACGCCGGCACCGGGTTGGTGCATACCGCGCCGGGACACGGCTACGAGGATTTCGTGGTCGGCAAGGCGTACGGGCTGACGCCGTTCACTCCCGTCGATGGCGGCGGAGTGTTCACGGCGGAGGGCGGACAATGGGCGGGGCAGAACGTCTTCAAGGCGAACAAGTCGATCGTCGAGAGACTGGCCGCGGTCGGCGCGCTGCTGCATGCGCAAAACTTCTCGCACAGCTACCCGCATTGCTGGCGATGCCACAATCCGCTGATCTTTCTTGCGACCGAGCAATGGTTCGTGAGCATCGATCACAATGAACTGCGGGTCAAAGTGATCGATGCGATCGACAAAGTGAAATGGTATCCCGGATGGTCGCGCGATCGGATCCGCAACATGACGGAGACGCGCCCCGACTGGTGCATCTCGCGCCAGCGCGCGTGGGGCGTGCCGATTCCCGCGGTCAGGTGCGCGAAATGCGATGAGGTCGCGCCACTGCTTGCGACGATGGATCGCGTCGAGGAAATTTTCGCGCGCGAGGGTTCCGACGCATGGTACAGCCGGCCGGCGGCGGACTTCGTCGCGCCAGGCCTCAAATGCCAGCGGTGCGGCGGCGCGGATTTTGTCAAGCAGGAAGACATCCTCGACGTGTGGTTCGATTCGGGCTCCTCGCAAGCCGCGGTGCTCGGCGCGCGCCCTGAGCTGGCATGGCCGGCGGACGCGTACCTGGAAGCGGTGGAACAGGCGCGCGGATGGTTCGGCTCGTCGCTGGTTTGCGCGGTATCGGAGCGCGGCACGGCGCCGTTCAAGAGTGTAATCAGCCATGGACTGACGGTGGACGAGCGGGGCCGCAAGATGTCCAAGTCGCTCGGCAACTCGGAGGACGCCGTCGATGCGGTCGGACGGATGGGGGCCGACGTGCTGCGACTGGTGTACGCGTCGCTCGACTACACGGCCGACATCACGCTCGGCCAGACGATTTTCAGCGCGGTGTCGGAGTCGTATCGAAAGATTCGCAACACCTGCCGGTTCGTGCTGGGCAATCTCGCGGATTTCGATCCGGCGCGCGACGCAGTTGAAATCTCCGACATGCTTGAATTTGATCGGTATATCCTCGCCGTGTTTTCCCAGGTGGATGAAGTAGTAAAGCACTGTTACAAAGAGTTCGATTTCCAGACAGCCTATCGGACGCTCTCCCAGTTCATAGTCGTGGAGCTGAGTGCGACGTACGTCGATGTTGCGCGAGATCGGCTCTACTGTTCGGCGGAGAAATCGCTCGAGCGGCGGTCTGCGCAGACCGCGCTGTTCACGATTCTCGACGCGCTGGTCAGGATGCTCGCGCCGCTGATTCCGTTCACGGCCGAGGAAGTTTACTCATATCTGCCGGGCAAGAATGAACTGAGCGTGCACCTGCTCACACTGAACGATCTGAGTTCATGGCATGACGCGGAACTGGTGTCGCAGTGGGTGCCGTTGCTCAGGATTCGTGACGAGGCGCTCAAGCTGCTCGAGGCGATGCGCAAGGCGGGAACGATTGGCGCGCCGCTCGATGCTGCGATCAGCCTCGGAGCTGACGCCGGCTCTGAGAGCGGGCTTGCCGAAACGATCAAGCAGTATCGCGAAGCGCTGAAGGACTTGTTCATAGTCTCGGAGGTTGCGATTCTGGGCGACGCGGAAGCAGCCGAGATCAGACGGCAAGCCGGTGGCCGCGAGGACTTCGCCGTCGATGGCAGCTTCGCGCGAGCCACCGCGAATCCCGCAATCACGCTGGTTGGGCGTCACGCGTCCGGGGTGAAGTGCGCGCGATGCTGGAAGTACTTCGACGAAGGCGGCGGTCACCAGTTGGACGCAAGATGCCGCGCGGTGGTGGGGACGTAGCCGTTGCAGGAACGATCGAGCGTCAAGCCTCTTCCCAGCCCGCTACTTGGGCAAGGAGCGGAGAAAGAATTAGCCGGCCGGGCGCCGCGCAAGCCGTTCCTGCCTTTAATCGGCGCTATCACGATTCCGATCATCGTGCTGGATCAGGCAACCAAACTGTTCGTCAAGTCGCACATGGCGCTGTATGAAAGTATCGCGCTCGTCCCGAACTACCTGGATATCACGTACACGCTGAATCCCGGCGCGGCGTTCAGCATGCTGGCCGATGCGCCGCCGTGGGTCCGTAGAGCGTTTCTGCTGTCGATGTCGTGCGCGGCGATAATTGTGCTGATCGTGTTGATAGTGCGATCGGAGCGCGTGACTATCAATTCGGTTGCCTTCGCGCTGATCCTGGCCGGTGCTATGGGAAATCTGATCGATCGTGCGCTTCGCGGCGGTCTTGTGATCGATTTTGTGCGCGCGCATTACTACGACCTGAACTACCCGGTGTTCAACGTCGCGGACAGCGCGATCTCGATTGGCGTCGCGCTGATCATCCTCGCGGCGTTGTTTGGCAGCGACGGCGAGTCCACGCCAAATCGTTCCGGTTAGATAGCTAAATCCCCGCTCGACGCATTTGAGGGCACCACCGCGGCGGGTGACTGGACGCCGGTCCACGTGCCTAAAAATAGCTTGCCGGCTCTGAAGCGGGCCAGCGCAGCAAAGGCGAAGATTCGTCCGATGCGGATGGAAAATCGGCGCCGGTATTTCCAGAACTGGCTCGCCAGCGCGTCGATTTTCGTCCAGCCGGGGGGTTATCCGGCTACTTCAGATTCAGTCCGTTGTGGCTTGCGGGAAGCGGGGTGCCAGACTCGACGGCAGCGCGCCATTTGTCGATTGCCTCGACGGTAAAACGCCAGTCGCTGCCGACGCGGAACGCGGGAAGCTGGTTTTTTTTCAGCATCCTGTAAATCGTGGACGAATGCACCCGGAGGTAGCTTGATACTTCCTGCACCGTCAGGACGCTGCTGTTCACTTCATCAAAACGATTCATGTGACACCTCTTCGCTACGCGCGTTTTCCCCGTCTTCCCGGACCTTAACTATGTAACGGTCGAAGCAACCCAGCGTACGCTACTCAGTGCATACTAAACTCGTCATATAAATGCCAAGCATTCAAATGGACTTTTCGTCACAATTAGTTATCTTAAGAACACTACTCGTCAGGAGCCTCAGGGCTGTAGCTCGACCTGGGCGGATATTCAGAGCGCGGGCGCGACGATCTCGTCAATCGAGAGGCGCTTGGTCATCGAATGACCCAGGCGGTCGAGCAGCACGAATTCGACCGCGCCAGCGGCGCGTTTCTTGTCGAGACTAAGCGCGCGGATAAAGTCGTCGCCGTGCCATCCGGGAGGCATCGCAGTCGGCAAGCCGGTGCGCTCGATCAGGCGCTGGAGACGCGACGCTTCGTCGGCTGAGAAGCCGGCATATGCGCAGGACAGCCGGGCCGCCGCGACCATCCCGATAGCAACAGCCTCACCGTGAAAGTAGCTGCCGTAACCAGCGCTCGCTTCGATCGCGTGACCGATGGTGTGGCCGAAATTCAGGGTTTTGCGCAGACCGCCTTCGCGCTCGTCGGCGCCGACGACGGCGGCTTTATGCATCAGCGATCGCGCGACGACTTGCTCGAGCAGATCGGGCCGGCGGGCAAGGATCGAATCGAGGTCGCGTTCCAGGTCCGCGATCATCGGCGCGTCCATGATTGCGCCATACTTGATGACCTCCGCCAGGCCCTCGCGGAACTCGCGCTCCGCCAGCGTTGTAAGCGTAGTCACGTCGGCGACGATCAGCCGCGGCTGGTAGAACGCGCCGATCAGGTTTTTGGCGTGGCGATGGTTGACCGCGGTCTTGCCGCCGAGCGCGGAATCCACTTGCGCCACCACCGTGGTCGGCACTTGTACGAGCGCTACGCCGCGCAGAAAGGTCGCAGCCGCAAATCCAGCGAGATCGCCAACGACGCCGCCGCCAAGCGCGAACACCGCGCTGTTGCGGTCAAGCCCGATCTCGGTCATCCGATCGTAGAGAAGCTCGAGCGTCGGGAGAGATTTGGAGGCTTCGCCAGGCGGCACCGAAATTACGGCGGTTGCGAAACCGCTTTTGCGAAGCGTGTCCTCGACGCGCGCGGCGTAAAGCTTTTCGACCGTCGAGTCCGTGACGATGGCGCATGAACCCGGCTTTAGTCCGGCGTCGCATGCAAGCCCGCCAAGCCGGTCCAGGATTCCCGCGCCCACATGAGCGTTATGCGACGCGGGCCCGAGTTCTATGCGGATGGTGCGCATCTCTATGCGGATCGTACGCCATCTAACGACGGCACGCATCGTCGCGCGCCCTGTGCGGCGAAGGCCGCGATAACCTGATCGGCGAGTTGATCAACGCTGAGATCGGAGCTGTCGATTTGGACATCGGCGCGAGCGTAGGCGTCAGCCCGCTCGTCCATCAGCTCTTTGATTCGAGCCAAAGTGGATTTTCCGCCCTCGGTCAGTTTCGGGCGCCTGGCTTTCGATCGCTCGACCCGCGCGGCGACGACTTCAGGCCGCGCGGTGAGACATACGATCACGCCGGCGCGCTTGAGCGCCGCGCAATTTGATTCGTCAAGCAGTACGCCGCCACCAGTCGAAATCACTTCGGGATGCGGCCCGTGGCACTGTGGACATCGCCGGCGATCGCCGGTCAGATGCGCGACCGCTTCGCGTTCGAGCCGGCGGAAGTGAGCCTCGCCATGGTCGGCGAATATTTGCGCGATCGATTTTCCAGCATGCGCGACAATGACCGCGTCAACGTCCACGAATTCCCATCCGAGCCGGCGCGCGACCAGCGGGCCGACCGAGCTTTTTCCGGTGGCCATGAATCCGGTGAGGATCAGTTTGGGCGTCATTTGCGTTGCAGCGCGGAACCAGGCGCACGCGTCTATCGGGCCGGGTGCGCCCGCCGTTTCAGTAGTTGCGGACCTGTTCGAGGAAGCCTTTGAAGTTGCGCGTAATCTCGACAATTGAATCGCCGCCGAACTTTTCGAGGAAGGCCGCCGCGAGTTCGAACGCGACCACCGATTCCGCGATGACGGCGGCGGCGGGAATCGCGCATACGTCGGAGCGCTCGATCGCGCCGACTGCTTCCGCCTTGGTTTTGATATCTATCGAGCGCAGCGGGCGCATCAGCGTCGATAGCGGCTTGAACGCCACGCGTACGCGGATCGGCTCTCCCGTGCTCATGCCGCCCTCGGTGCCGCCGGAATTGTTGGAATGGCGTGTGAAGCGGCGATGCGCGGCGTCGTATCCAATTTCGTCGTGAAGTTCGGAGCCGCGAATCCGCCCCGCCTTGAAGCCCAGTCCGAACTCGACGCCTTTGGCGGCCTGCACGCTGAGCAGTGCGAACGCCAGGCGGCCGTCGAGTTTGCGATCCCATTGGACGTGACTGCCGAGCCCGACCGGCAATCCGGTCGCAATCACCTCGACGATGCCGCCGAGCGTGTCGCCGGTCTTTTTGCACTCGTCGATTTCGGCGATTATTTTACCTTCGGCGCTGGGGTCCGCCACGCGCACCGGCGATGCTTCCGTGATGCGGCGCAGCTCTTCGGTGCTCAGCGCCGCGGGAGTATTGGCCTCGGTCGCGCCGATGCTCGCCACGTAGCCGAGGACGTCGATTCCGAACGGCGAAAGAATTTGCTTTGCCAGGCCGCCGATCGCCACGCGCGCGGTGGTTTCGCGCGCGGAAGCTCGTTCGAGCACGTCGCGGATATCTTCGAGGTTGTATTTGAGCACGCCCGCAAGGTCGGCATGGCCGGGTCGCGCGCGCGTGACGACCTCCGCCTCGGCGCGATCTTTGGGATCGGCGGACATCCGCTTAACCCAATTCTTGAAGTCGCGATTCTCGATGATGAACGTGATCGGACTGCCGAGCGATTTGCCGAAGCGGATGCCGGAAACCGGCCGCACTTCGTCCTTCTCGATCAGCATTCGGCCGCCGCGGCCGTAGCCCTTTTGGCGGCGTGCGAGTTCGGCGTTGATCGCGGCAACGTCGATGTCGAAGCCGGCGGGCACGCCTTCGACCGTCGCGATCAGCTCGGGGCCGTGCGATTCACCGGCAGTCAGAAATCGCAGCATCGGTTTGTCTCGCCTCCCGCGCGTATTGGTTCGAGCGGGCCTCCATCACCCACCAGATTCAACCAGACTGGACGCGCCCGCGAAAGCGGTGGTCGATCGGGCAAAGCCGGGACTCGGGGGTATGGCGGCTCGCCGCATCGCTCGCGCGGGGTGTAAGTTGCATGCGCGCGGCCGGTTTGGACGCCGCGCAGAGAGAGTCAGGATGCAGGCCAATGTTGTGATCGTCGGGGCGACGCGCGGATTCGAAACGCTGACGTATTCGATTCCGCCGGCGCTCGACGGGCGTATCCAGCCGGGGCATCGCGTGCTCGCGCCGCTGCGCTCGCGCAAGCTGACTGGCGTGGTCACCGAGGTCGGCGAACGGCTTTCGACAGGACAACTGAAGCCCATCCTCGAAGTCCTCGAGCCGCGGCCGCTGTTCGATCGCGCGCATCTGCAATTGATGGAGTTCCTCGCGTCTTACTACATGGTTTCGATTGCGGACGCGTATCGCAGCGTGATTCCCGCGGTCGCGCGGGTCGAGTCGAGGACCGCGTATAGGCTCGCGACTCCCCCCGACGAGCTGGCGCGCGCCGCGTTCACGCGAGTCGAGCGCGCGATTATCGAGATGATCGCCAAGCGCGCGGCAACCACGCGCCAGCTCGAGAAAATCGGTCCGCCCGGCGAGGTGCGCGCCATGATCGCCCGCTTCATCGCGGACGGCACTCTGGAGCGCCGCGAGGCTGCCTCGGGGAGGCATCGCGATACCGCGGATTTGATCGCGCGACTTGCCGCGGGCGCAAGCATCGAGGGCGTTCGCGGCTCGAAGCAGCGTGAAGTGCTAAGCGCGATCGCCAACGCCGGCCCCACGGGCGCGCCCGTCGCGGATCTGAAGGCTGAAATCGACGGCGCCAGCGCGGCGTTGAAGAGCCTCGCGCGTCGCGAGTTGATCGCGATCGAGGCGGCGCCCGGCACGGCAAACCCGAGCGTCGCGCCGGCCCAGTTCGATCTCACTGATGAACAGCAAGTTGCGCTGGATGCGATTTCGCCGGCCATCGAGCATCGGCGCTACGAAGCGTTTTTGCTCTGGGGTGTCACCGCCAGCGGCAAGACCGAAATTTACCTGAAGCTTGCCGCGCGCGCGCTCGCGGCCGGGCGAAACGTTTTGATCCTGGTGCCCGAGATCGCGCTCGCTGACGAGATCGTGCGATCATTTCGCGCGCGTTTCGGTTCGCTGGTCGCCGTCGCCCACAGCGCGCAAAGCGTGTCGGAGCGATGGGCGAGCTGGATGGCGGCGATTGGCGGGCAGGCGCGAGTGATGATTGGTCCGCGCTCGGTGATCTTCGCGCCGATTCACGACGCGGGGTTGATCGTCGTTGACGAGGAGCACGACGCTTCGTACAAAAATGAGGAAGGAATTTACTATCACGCACGCGATCTCGCGGTCGCGCTCGCGGGATTTTCGAAATGCCCCATCGTGCTCGGCTCGGCGACCCCGTCGAGCGAGTCGTATGCGAATTCGCGACGCGGGCGGTACCGGCTGATCCGGCTATCGCGGCGCGTGAACGATCGCGCGATGGCGTCGGTCGAAGTCGTCGATATGCGGCGCGAGGTCGCCGACGCGCGCCGGCTTGCGGCGGCCAAGCCTGCAAATGGAGCGGGACCCGCAGAGCCGAAGCCTCAAGCAATGGAAGTTCCGGATGCGGTGCCGCTCTCGACGGCGCTAGTCGCGGCGCTGCGCGAAAATCTCGCCTCGGGCGGCCAGAGCATGGTGTTTCTCAACCGCCGCGGGTTTCACAATTTTCTGCAATGCCATATCTGCGGCAACGTGATCGCGTGTCCGAACTGCAGCGTCAGCATGACGTTTCATATGCGCGACCGCTCGCTGCGATGCCACTACTGCGGCAATCATACTGCGGCGCCCGACGCGTGCCCCGAATGCCATGGCTACGGGCTCAAGGGCCAGGGCTTCGGCACCGAGAGACTCACGCAGGCCTTGGCGGAGATGATGCCGGCGGCGAGGATCGAAAGAATGGACTCCGACACCAGCAGTCTGCGTGGAGCGCGCGCGCGGATGCTGGCCGAGCTTCGCGCAGGTGAAATAGATATCCTGGTCGGCACGCAGATGATCACCAAGGGTTTCGATTTTCCCGGCGTCACGCTGGCCGCGGTGGTAAACGCCGATTTGGCGCTGAACATGCCCGACTTCCGTTCCGCCGAGCGAACGTTTCAATTGTTGACACAGGTCGCGGGACGCGCGGGACGTGGCGAGCGTCCGGGCCGCGTGATCATCCAGACCTACGCGCCCAATCACTACAGCATCCGCGCCGCCAGGGATCAGGACTACGCGCGCTTCATGCGGCGCGAACTGCAACTGCGCCGTGACCTGATGTATCCGCCGTTTGCGCGCCTCGCGATGGTGCGAATCGAGGGCGCGGAGCCGCGCCTGGTCAGGCGTGCGGCCGAGGCGGTCGCCAAATCGCTGGCGATGGGCTCGACACCCGAGGGAATCCGCGTGCTGGGTCCGGCGCCTGCGCCGATCGAACGGATCAAGCAGCGCTACCGGTGGCAGGTGATGGTAAAATCGCGCGAACTGAAACCGATGCGCGCGGCGATCTTCGCGATGCGCGCCGAAGTTGGACCGTCGGCAGAGCGCGACGGCATTTTTCTTGCCATCGACATCGATCCGGTAAGGATGCTGTGAACGAATGAGCGAGACGAACGAACATCAACCGATGCATCATGTGGCGCGCGCGCGTCACGCCTTCGACGTGAAGATGGAGGACGGCGCGACGATCCACGTTCGCCAGCACGGCATCCCCGGCGCGCCGCGCATCGTGCTCAGTCACGGCAACGGGCTTGCGATCGACGGTTATTTTCCATTCTGGGGACCGTTGCGCGAGCGTTACGAAGTGATCGTCTTCGATTTCCGCAACCACGGGCACAACCCGTTGCACACCGCCGAAGGGCATACGTGGCAAAACTTCATCGCCGATATGGACGCGGTCTGGCACGCGATTAACCGCGAGCTTGGCGCCAAACCTGCCGCCGGGCTGTTTCATTCGCTGTCGGGCGTCACGGCTGCGATGCATGCGCTCAACTATGGACGGCGGTTCGACGCGCTGGTGCTGTTCGATCCGCCCTTTTATCCGCGCCAAGGACATCCGATGCAGTACCTGCAGCATGACGACAAGGAATCGCTCGCCTCGCGCGCGGCGCGGCGGCCCGAGCGCTACAAGGATCCGATGGAACTGGCGAAGCAGTTCGCCAAGCGCTTCAAAAGATGGGTGCCGGAGGCCTACGAGCTGATGGCGCGGGCGACGCTGCGCCACGATCGCGCGAGCGGCGATTGGATTCTTGCGTGCCCGCGCGAATACGAGGCACAGGTTTTTTCCAGTGCCGCGAAACCGGAGCTATGGCCGCAGATGGCGCATTGCCCGGTGCCGGTAAAACTCGTGTGCGGAGATCCGGCGCTGGAAGACGTGATGGCCCCGGCGCTGATCGGGCGCGCGATGGCCGAGGAGCTGGGGCTGCCGTATGAAGCGATCGCGGGGACCTCGCACTTTCTTCAAATCGAGCGTCCCGTCGAGTGCATCCGCGCCGTGGAATCGTTTCTCGTGCCGCTCGGACTCGCCGCGCCAGTTGCCCTTTGATAGATTTGTAAGCCCCGGTATTCGAGATGGCGCTGCTGAAAATCCGCAAATTTCCCGACGACTCGCTCAAGCAGCCTGCCGCCCCGGTCAAGAATATCAACGGCAACGTCGAAGGGCTGATCGACAGCATGGTGCAGACGATGTACGCCGCGCCGGGCGTGGGTCTTGCCGCGCCGCAGGTCGGAGAATCGAAGCGGATAATCGTGCTCGACACCGACCATGAACAGCCCGGCAAGCATCTGCTCAAACTCATCAACCCGCGGGTCGTCGAAGCCGAGGGCAAGATTGTTTGGGAAGAGGGATGCCTGTCGGTGATCGATTACACTGCCGACGTGGAACGCGCGGCGCGCGTGCTGGTGCGCGCGTGGACGCCCGACGAGAAGGAGATTGAGATCGAAGCCGACGATCTGCTCGCGGTGGCGTTGCAGCATGAGATCGATCATCTCGACGGCAAACTCTTCATCGACCGCATCAGCCGAATCAAACGCGAACTCTACAAGCGCAAACTGAAAAAGTTAATCAAGGAGGGCAAAGCCGAAAGCCGGCGCCCCTCTACGGTGCGGATCTAAAATCGCCGAGTCACTAAAGATTGTTTTCATGGGCACGCCGGCCTTGGCGGCCCACATCCTGGAGCGGCTTGTAGCGGCTTCGGGAGCCAACTTCCGCATGGTTGGAGTTGTCACGCGTCCCGACCAGCCCCGCGGGCGCGGGCTCGGCACAGAGCCGAGCGCGGTCGGCGCGCTCGCGGCGAAATATCAAATTCCGACGCTCAAGCCCGTCAGAATTCGGACGCCGGAATTTTTGAGCGAGCTGAAAGCATTCGCGCCCGATCTCCTGGTGGTGGCGGCTTACGGACGCATTCTGCCGGCTTCGATTCTCGACGCTGCGCGAATCGCGCCGATGAACGTGCACGCGTCGCTCCTGCCGCGCCATCGCGGCGCCGCCCCTATCGAAGGCGCGATCCTCGCGGGCGACGCCGAAACGGGAATCACGATCATGCGGATCGTCGAGCGGATGGACGCCGGCCCGATGTATTTGCAGCGCAGCATTTCGATCGAATCGAGCGACACGCAAGGGACGCTGAAGGAAAAACTCGCGGCGCTTGGTGCGGACGCGATGCTCGAGGCGATCGATCTGGCTGCGCGTGGCGCGCTGGTCGAAACAACGCAGGACGAAACGATCGCCACCTACACGGCACCGGTCGAAAAGAAGGATGCGGTGATCGATTGGACGGCGAGCGCCGTGCAAATCGAGCGGATGTCGCGCGCGTACGATCCGTGGCCGGTGGCGCGGACGCGCCTGGGCGGCGACGAAGTTCTCATCTGGCGCGCGGCGGTCGCGGTCGAAGACGCTTTTATCAATGAACCTCCCGGCACGATCGTGAGCGTGAAGCCCAGTCCCGTGGTCCAGTGCGGAACCGGACGACTCACGCTGCTCGAGGTGCAAGCGGCCGGGCGAAAGAGAATTTCCGCGGCTGATTTCCTCCGCGGCAAACGCGTGGAAGCCGGCGCGCGATTCGGCACATGAGCGAAGAACAGGAGAAAAAACCGCTGGCCGAGCGATCGAGCTCGCGGACCGACGAAGGGCTCGCGTCGCGAATGGCGGCGGCCGAGATTCTGTATCGCGTCGACCAGGAGTCCGGTTATGCCGACGTTCTGCTGGGCGGGCGGCTGCCCGATTTTGCGCCGGCCGATCGCCGGCTGATCACGCGGCTGGTGCTCGGGACGCTCGCGTGGCGGGGACGCCTCGATTACGAGTTGGCGCATCTGACGGGACGCAAGCTCGAAGGAATTCAGCCCGCGGCGCTGGCAGTCATGCGGATGGGGCTTTTTCAGCTTCGATTTCTTGACCGGATTCCGCAGCATGCGGTGGTGGACACTGCGGTCAGCATCGCCAAACGAATTCCGGAGGCGCGCGAAGCGTCGGGCTTCGTCAATGCCGTAATGCGCCGCGCGACGCGCGAGACGGCGCCGATGCCGGCGCGGGAGCGCAACGAGAAAAGTTATCTTGCCGTTGCGTATTCGCATCCACGCTGGATGGTCGAGCGATTCGTCGATTGGTTCGGCGTCGCCAATGCTGAGCGGCTGATGACGGCGAACAACGACGCCGCGCCCAACGTCATCAGGCTCAATCTCGCGCGCGGATCCCGCGCGGAGATAATCGAGAAACTGAGCGCCGACGGTTTCGAGATCGGCGCGCCCGGCCGCGCGCCCGAGACGATCGTGCTCAGCAGCGCGCCGCACTTCGAGTCGCGCGCGTATCGCGACGGCCTGTTCCACGCGCAATCCGAGGCGTCGCAGATGGCCGCGCGAATGCTGGCGCCGCGTGCGGGCGCGACGGTCGTGGATTGTGCGGCGGCGCCGGGCGGCAAGGCGACCCATCTGGCGGAGATGGTGGGCGAACGCGGGCGAGTGATCGCGGTGGACCTCAATTTCAACGGACTCAGGAACGCGCGCGGCCTGGCGCACCGACTGCGGCATCGTAATGTCGAGTTGGTTTGCGCCGACCTGACGGCTGCGGTGCCGCTTGCGCCCTCGAGCTTCGAATCGGTGCTGCTGGACGCGCCGTGCACGGGAATCGGGACCTTGCGGGAGCATCCGGAGATCAAGTGGCGGCTCAAGCCGGGCGATCCGGCGCGGATGGCTGCGATACAATCGCGAATGCTCGAGAATGCGGCGGCGATCGTGCGTCGCGCAGGCGCGATCGTGTACTCGGTTTGCAGCATTGCGCCCGAAGAGGGCGAAGGCGTGGTCGATGGATTTCTCGCCCGCCACGGCGATTTCGAAATCGATCGCGGCGTTGCGGCTGACGGCGTGCTGAAAGACGTGATCGATGCGCGAGGATTCATGAAGACGCGGCCGGACGTCGGCGGACTGGACGGTTTTTTTGCCGCGCGCCTGGTTCGCAGGAGAGGCGCTTAAGCACTATCCGTGGGCGGCGCTAACTTTCGGAGAGGATTCGCTGAAAAGAGGGAAAAATCGAGTAGGTGCTTTGCCTGCTGGCGGCAATGCGATAGCACTATCTATGGTTACACCGACTTTCGGAGGAGATTCGCTGAAAAAAGTCTTCACACGTGAATCCCGTTGACAAAATAGCGCCGTCGATCCTGTCCGCTGACTTCGCGCGGCTCGGCGAAGAAATTCACGCGCTCGAAAAAGCGGGCGCCGACTTGATTCATTTCGACGTGATGGACGGGCACTTTGTGCCCAACATCTCGATTGGAATTCCGGTGCTGGAGTCGGTGCGCAGGATGACGAAGCTGCCGCTCGATGCGCACCTGATGATTTCAGAGCCGGCGCGATACGTCGAAGCGTTTGTGAAGGCGGGCGCCAATTCAGTTTCGGTGCATTGCGAGGTTTGCCCCGACATCCCCGCGATGGCGAAGCGAATCCGCGGCCTCGGCGCGCGCGCGTCGATCGCAATCAATCCCGAGACCGACGCCGACCGGGTGCTCCCCTTCGCCGAGCACCTCGACATGATTCTCGTGATGAGCGTGCATCCGGGATTCGGCGGACAGGGGTTTATTCCGGCCGCGCTGGACAAGTTGCGCCAGGTCCGGCGCGAGTTGAACCGGCGCGGACTTGGTATCGACGTCGAGATCGACGGCGGAGTGAAGCTCGATAACATCGCGGACGTGAAGGCCGCCGGCGCCAATGTGTTCGTGTCGGGCTCGGGAATATTCGGCAAGCCCGACTATCGCAAGACTATGGGCGAGATGCGCGAACTGATTGCCCGCACTCCTGCGACGATCTAGGCGAGCGCATGCGATTTCCAGCGGACTCGCGCGGGATCGCCCCGGATGCTATAAACACTCGTCGGTATTCTCCCGATCACGCTCAACCGGAGACGGGGTGTAGCTCAGCCTGGCCAGAGCACTGCGTTCGGGACGCAGGAGTCGCTGGTTCAAATCCAGTCACCCCGATTTTTTCAGTGCATCTACTCCACAAGTCGGCTGCGACCGCGAATACTGCTTCGGCCTCTCCGCTACTCCGCTCTCGTTTAGATGGTGCTGCCTCGGTGAATCGCCTCCACAAGTTTTTTGCGTTCGCAGCAGGGGAAGGGCAAGGCACCATCCACGAGGGCGCTACATTGTGAAGGAAATTCACTGAAAAAAATGATTGAAGCACTCCTGATAGTTGGTGCGTATCTCGTAGGCTCGATTCCGACCGGCGTGATCGTGGGCCGGATGCGCGGCTTCGATCCGCGCGCGGTCGGCTCCGGCAATATCGGGACATCCAACGTTGCGCGTGCGGGCGGTGCGAGCGCGGCGGCGATAACGTTCGGCGGCGACGTGCTGAAGGGCGCGATTCCGGTGATGGTGGTGCAGGCGGCGGGGTTTCCGATTGCGGTTATCGCGTGGACAGGTCTGGCGACGTTTATCGGCTCAATTTGCTCGGTGTTTCTCCGCTTTCATGGCGGCAAAGGCGTGGCGGCCGCGCTGGGAATTTGGCTCGCGATTGCGCCGATAGTGATTCTGGTCGCACTCGCGGTGTTTGCCGTGGTGTTTGCGATTAGCCGAATCATGTCGCTGGCATCGATGGGCGCGGCGATCGCGCTGCCGCCGACGGCCGCTGCTCTGGGGTTGCCTCATCAGTACTTGCTGCTCGCGATCGTGATGACGGCGCTGGTCCTGTTTCGCCATCGCGAGAATATCCGGCGCTTATCGCGTGGCGAGGAGCCCAGGTTCCAGCCCAAGCGGAGCGACCGCACCGCCTCCAGTTAGTGCCTGTAGATTAATCGGACGCCCGCCAGTTAAGCATTGTGGAGGTTCCAGAAAGACCGCGCCGAGCGGTATCCATGACGCGGTAACGCGCATCGGCGGAAAATACCGGTTGGCATCGCGCTTGCGTTGAAGGTTGCGGTGAATGTTGCCGGAATCCCGCTGGATGGACTAGGTATCTGTTGGAGCCGTCCTGACGCAGGCGCGAAACGGGGGCTTGAACCATCGGCATCCTAGGAGAATGGTTAAGGGAGGGTGCGGTGTGGCGGGCCGGCATATGTCCCGCGCGGCCAGTCTGAGAAGAGACCGAGAGGAGACTTATGAAGAAAGTTGAGGCGATCATCAAACCGTTCAAGCTCGACGAGGTCAAAGAGGCGTTGTCGAGTATCGGTGTGCAGGGTCTCACGGTCAGCGAGGTCAAGGGATTCGGCCGTCAGAAGGGGCATACCGAGCTGTACCGCGGCGCGGAGTACGTGGTGGACTTTCTGCCCAAGGTAAAGCTCGAGATAGTTGTTTCAGACGAGCTGGCGGCACAGGTCGTCGAGACCATCGAGCGCGCGGCGCGAACCGGCAGAATCGGCGACGGGAAAATCTTCGTGATGCCGATGGAAGAGGTGGTGCGGATTCGCACGGGAGAGCGCGGCGCCAACGCGCTGTAGCTATCACGGTGCGTGCCGAAGCTCCCGCGCCGCCGTTGGGCAAGCGCAAGCGGATCGCAATTCGCCGGATTGGGTGAAACCACCGCTTATTTGTTGGGGTTTTGACGAAAACGTTTCACGTGAAACGCTTTTAGTTCAGGAGAACGAAACGCGAACCACCGGGCGCGGGCGCGGGCTTGTCGTCAGTTCACGTTGTCGCTTGGGACGAAGCCGTGCAGGCCCTTGAATGCGCCGTCGAGCACTTCGATCTGCGCGCCTTTGTCGTCGCTGTTGATGATTCGCACCGGAGTGTTGTTGTCGATCTGCTTGGTGGTGAATCCTTCGCCAAGTCCTCCGATCATCCCGCCGACTCCGCCTTGCTTTTTCAAATCGTTCAGTTTGGTGAACGTATTCTCGTCGGGATAGACGGCGACGGTGCTTTCGCCGTTGTGCGCGACCAGCTTATGACCGCATCCCGCGATCGCCAGCGAAGCTGCAATCGTAAATGCGCAGATGACGAGCGTCGAAATTCGCATCGAAAGTCCTCCTCGGCCGCGAGCGCGACCACGCCGGCCGCCTCATCCCATGGTCAGGACTTGTAGCACGAGCTTCGGGAAAACGGCCATACGCCGCATGCGCGCCGTTGCGAAAACGCCGCTGACGCCTTCGGGGTCGCGCGCAAATCGCGGTAATATCCAGCAAATCATGAAAATTGCGGGGGATTAGGGCCCATGATAGGCTTCACCGTTCGCTCGGCGGGCAAACGCGCCCGCAGCGCTCCAGGAGGAACTTTTTGTTGTCCGCGGAAAACGCAGTGCCCGCGACCAAACGCGCGGTCACGATGGAAAAACTGGTCAACCTGTGCAAGCGCCGTGGAATTGTTTTTCCAACGAGCGACATCTACGGGGGACTCGGATCCACGTTCGACTACGGTCCGCTGGGCGTCGAGCTCAAGCGCAACGTCAAGGAGGCGTGGTGGCGCGAGATGGTGCAGTACCGCAGCGACGTGCTCGGGCTGGACTCGGCGATTTTTCAGCATCCGCGCACCTGGGAAGCGTCGGGGCATCTCAAGAATTTCACCGACCCGCTGGTCGATTGCAAAAACTGCAAGCAGCGTTTTCGCGCCGATCGCCTCGAGGGCGACAAATGCCCCGCATGCGGCGGCGAACTGACGCCGGCGCGCAATTTCAACCTGATGTTCAAAACGTTCATGGGTCCGCTCGAAGACACCGCGGCGGTTGTCTATCTGCGCCCGGAAACGGCGCAGGGAATTTTCTCGAACTTCGAGAACGTCGTCGATACGCAGCGCGTGAAGCTGCCGTTCGGCGTCGCGCAGCAGGGCAAGTCGTTCCGCAACGAAATCACCACTGAGAATTTCATTTTCCGCACCCGCGAGTTCGAGCAGATGGAGATGGAGTTCTTCGTTCGTCCCGATCACGCGGAAGAAGAGAAGTGGTATCGATACTGGGTCGATTTCCGATTCAACTGGCACGTCAAATTCGGAATCAAGCGCGAGCATTTGCGCGCCCGCGAACACGCGACCGATGAATTGTCGCATTATTCGAGCGGCACCACCGACATCGAGTTCCTGTATCCGTTCGGATGGGGCGAGTTGGAGGGCGTGGCCAAGCGCGGCAGCTACGACCTCGATCAACACGCGAAGTTCAGCGGCAAGGACCTGACTTATTTCGACGAGGACACCAAGACACGCTTTCGGCCGTGGGTGATCGAGCCTGCGCTGGGGGTGGATCGCGCGATGCTCGCGTTCATGCTCGACGCGTATGACGAGGACGTGGTCGATAACGAGGAGCGAATCGTGCTGCGGCTCGATCCCCGCCTCGCGCCGATCAAGGTTGCGGTCTATCCGCTGCTGCGCAAGGCGGGACAGCCCGAGAAAGCAATCGCGGTGCGCGACGCGCTGAAGCGTCATTTCACGGTCGCATACGATCAAGCGGGTTCGATCGGCCGGCGCTATCGCCGCCAGGATGAAGTCGGCACGCCCTACGGCGTGACGATCGATCATCAGACGATGGAAGACGACACGGTGACTCTTCGCGATCGCGACTCGATGGCGCAGGATCGCGTGCCGATAGCGAGGCTGGTCGAAGTGATCAGCGATCGAATAGGCTGGACGCGCCCGGCCGCTCCGAAGCCGGTATAACTTCAAAATTTCTCCGCACGATATGATGCGGAGACGGGAGACACAGTTTCACATGGGCCGTATTCATCCTGAGATCTACTTTTTCGGTGCGGGCGCGGCGGAAGGACGCTCCGCGATGCGCAATCTGCTGGGCGGCAAGGGCGCGAACCTGGCCGAGATGGCGCGGCTCAAGCTGCCGGTCCCGCCCGGATTCACGATCTCGACGCAGGTCTGCAACTATTTTTACGATCACAGCCACAAATACCCCAAAGGGCTCACCGAAGGCGTGGCGAAGAGTGTGGCGCGAATCGAGAAGGCGCTTTCGCGCAAGTTCGGCGACGCGAAGAATCCGTTGCTGGTGTCGGTGCGGTCGGGCGCGCGCGTTTCGATGCCGGGAATGATGGACACGGTGCTGAACCTCGGTCTTACCGACGAGACGATGAAGGGACTGGCGGAAATCAGCGGCAACCCGCGCTTCGCGTGGGACTCGTACCGGCGGTTTTGCCAGATGTTCGGCGACGTCGTGCTCAAGCTGAAGCCGGAGAACAAGAACGATCCCGATCCGTTCGAGGATATTATCGATCGCAAGAAGGCGGCGCGCGGCGTCAAGAACGACACCGACCTGAAGGTCGATGACTTGCAGGAACTGGTTGGCGAGTTCCGGGCGCTGATTCGTTCGCGGGTCGGCCGTGACATCCCGCAGGATCCGCACGAACAACTGTGGATGGCGATCGGCGCGGTGTTTGACTCGTGGCACAACGATCGCGCGATCACGTACCGGCGAATCAACAACATCCCGGGCGATTGGGGCACCGCGGTCACGGTGCAGTCGATGGTGTTCGGCAACCTGGGCGACGATTGCGCCACCGGGGTCGCATTCACGCGCGATCCCGGCACCGGTGAAAAAGGAATCTACGGCGAGTATCTGCCCAACGCGCAGGGCGAGGACGTCGTCGCCGGCATCCGCACCCCAAAGCAGATCAGCCTGAGGGCGGGGCGCCAATGGGCCGCGCGCTCGGGAATCAGCGAGGCCGAGCGCGCGGCCCAATACTCGACGCTCGAAGAAAGCTTTCCCGACGTTTACAAACAATTCCTCAAAATCTCGGCGCAGCTCGAAAAGCATTTTTGCGATACGCAGGACATGGAATTCACCATCGAGCGCAATCGGCTGTTCATGCTTCAGACCCGCAACGGCAAGCGCACGGCGCAAGCCGCAGTGCGAATCGCGGTGGATATGGCCGACGAGAAGCTGATCGATCGCAAGACGGCGCTGAAGCGCGTCGAGCCCGAGCAGCTCGAGCAGTTTCTGCATCCGCGGCTGGACCCGTCGAGCAAAAAACACGTGATCGCGCGCGGACTGCCCGCGTCGCCGGGTGCGGTCAACGGCGAAGTGGTGTTCTCGGCGGATGAAGCAGTCGCCGTCGCGGCCTCCGGCCGCAAAGTAATCCTGGTGCGGCTGGAGACCTCGCCCGAAGACATCCACGGGATGCAGGTGGCCGAAGGAATCCTCACCGCACGCGGCGGGATGACCAGTCACGCGGCCGTGGTCGCACGCGGGATGGGCAAGTCGTGCGTCGCGGGAGTCTCGGCGCTGGAAATCGACTACGGCGCCGGCACGCTGTCAGCCAACGGCACGGTAGTCCGCCGCGGCGAGTACATCACGCTCGACGGAGCGTCAGGCGAAGTGATCGAGGGCCGGGTGCCGACGGTCGATCCCGAGATGCCGTCGTTCTTCAAGAAATTTTTGTCGTGGGCGGACGCGGTACGCAAGTTGGGAGTGCGCGCCAACGCCGACACTCCCAACGACGCCAAGATCGCGCGCGAATTCGGCGCCGAAGGAATCGGGCTGTGCCGCACCGAACACATGTTTTTCAATCCCGAGCGAATCTCGGCCGTGCGCGAAATGATCATGGCGGAGAATGCGGAGCAGCGCGGGCGCGCGCTTAAAAAGATCCTGCCGATGCAGCGCGAGGACTTCATCGGAATCCTGAAAGCGATGGCGGGATTGCCGGTCACGATCCGTCTGCTGGATCCGCCGTTGCATGAATTTCTCCCTCATGCCGACAGCGAGCTGCGCGACCTGGCCGCCAAAATCGGCACTACGCTCGAGCATTTGAAGCAGGTGCGCGAGAGCTTGTTCGAGGTCAATCCGATGCTGGGGCATCGCGGCTCGCGGCTGGGAATCAGCTTCCCCGAGATTTACCAGGCGCAGGCGCGCGCGATTCTCGAGGCGGCGTGCGAGCTGCGCAAGGAAGGCGTCAAGGCGATGCCCGAAATCATGCTGCCGCTGATCGGCGAGCGCAAGGAATTCGACATTTTGGCGGCGCAGATTCGCGAAGTGGCCGCCGCGGTGTTCAAGGAACGCGGCATCAAGGTGCCATTCACGGTCGGCACGATGATCGAAGTGCCGCGCGCGTGCGTGGTTGCGGATCAGATCGGCGCGGTCGCGGAATTCTTTTCGTTCGGGACCAACGATCTGACGCAGATGACGTATGGAATCTCGCGCGATGACTCGGGGAAATTCCTCCCCGACTACATTCGTACTGGAGTTTACAAGAAGGACCCGTTCGCGGAGCTCGATCCGGTCGGAGTCGGCGAGTTGATGCGAATCGCGATCGAGCGCGGGCGCAAGGCAAACCGGAAATTGAAGATCGGGATTTGCGGCGAGCATGGCGGCGATCCCGCCAGCATCAAGCTGTGCCATCGCCTCGGGCTGGATTACGTGTCGTGCTCGCCGTATCGGATTCCGGTCGCGCGGCTGGCCGCGGCGCAGGCGGCGATAGAGGCTTCGCAGAAGAAGGCGGCCTTCAAGGACGTGTAGCGCAGGGGTGACCCCTGCACCGCAGGGCTGAGCCCTGCACCCAGTATTAAGGCCGCCCGCCGTTGGCGGGCGCGGCACCTACCAAGGGTTTAATACTGCGCTGCCGTCGCCACGGCCAGGGGTGACCCCCTACGCCCAGCGTTAAAACAAATCGGCACCGCCGCGGGATGCGGGCTTCGCCCGGTTAGAACCGGTGAGGGGGAAAGAGGCGGCCGCTCGCGTCTTTTGTGTCATCCTGAGCGCAGCGAAGGATCTCGCGCGACGGGGCGGGAAATCAGGCGAAGTAATCTTCGACACGGATGGCGGGGATATCGAGCTGGTAAACGTGGGTGTCGCGCAGGACCTTGAGATTGATGCTCTCGCCGGGCCGATGGTTGCGGAGCGCCTCGTAGAGAACGCGGCGGCTGTCCACGTCGGTGTCATCGATCGAAATAACCAGGTCGCCCTGTTGCAGGCCGGCCTTTTGACCCGGACCGCCGGGCATCACGCCCGCGATCACAACGTGGTCGCGCAGCGTGTATGAGAGCACGCCGAGCCAGGCGCGCGGTGCGGCGGTGGTGCGCCGGCCATGCTTGATCAACTCATCGCGGATGGCGAGGAAACATTCGCCCGGCACGCCAAGAATCGCGCGGCTCAGGTCGGCGAAGTTCAAGTATGAAACGGCCACCACTTGTGCCTGAAGATTGCAGATCGGTCCGCCGCTCATCCCGATGTTGAGCGACGAGGCGGTGACGCAGACGCACTTGTCGAGCACGAATTCCCAGACCGCGTCGAAGGGACCGAGATACGTGATGATGCCGCAATCAGCGCATCGTTTCTCGCCGCCGAGACTCGAGACAGTGAACGCCTCCTGCCCGACGACGCATTTTTCCGACGACACGATTTCCACAAAGGGGATTTTGCCGCGATCGATCTTCAGCAGGCCGAGTCCGGTGCTGTAATCCTTGCCGACGATCGTTGCCTCGAGTTGTTCGCCCCCGGGCATCGTGACGATCACGTTTTTCGCGCCGAGCAGCAGGTAGTGAACCGTGAGGATCAGTCCGTCGGGGCTGACGACAGTGCCGGTGCCGCGGCGATCGGTGCCCAGGCCAATCGCAGTCGAGACATGCGTCGATGGAATATGCGAGTGAACGCCAACGGTGGCGCGGAGAACTTTTTCCAGCAGAAATACCGGTGCGTTCACGTGGATGTCCCGCGAATTAGGCTAGGACCGCGGACCTGTCGTTTCAAGCGCGACCGTTAAGCCGCGTGTCGCGAAAAAAAGAGGCGGTCCCTGACGAGACCGCCTCAGATGAGAAAATCGAAGGGTTTTACTTCGCGCTCTTCACCGGCGCGTCGGGCATCGCGGTTTCATTGGCGCGAATCGAGAGCGTTTGCAGCGCCTCACCGAGATCGAGCTCACTGTACTTCTGATTCGAATACAACTCGTCGAGCCGCTTGACCGCCTGATTCGCAGTCACCTGGCCCATCGAGAGCTGTCCGGAGAGCTGATGGATAATGCGACGGGCGCCTTTCCAATGAAACAGATCGGCGGCGGAATTGAGGACGTCGAGTTTGCCGACGCTCACCCGCATCGCATCGGAATAGCCGTTGACGTAACCGTCCTTGGCGGCGCCATTGAGGTGGCTCCAGAAATTGCCATTGTGGCTCACGTTGGACGAAGCAAAAGCAACAGCCCAGCTCGCAACAAAGCCGATCATCAGGCCGGCGGCGAATTTCTTCATTTCGCGATGCTTCTCCCCTATTCGAAGGTAACTTATTTACCAAAAATACGTTGCAAGCGCAAAATTGGTTACATCCCAATTGCGGTAACGTTGGACGGCATTGACTAATTAAAGCGCTGTAACCTGCCGAAAGCCTCGCCTACCCGGTCCTTTGACCGCCGCCGAGGCATCCCCCGCCTCCCACAACAAGCCGGAGTCTAGAACAATTCAAGCGCCACGTAAATACGGCATTTTCGCTCTCAAAGGGGACGCCGCAGAATCGCAGGATTGAATGGGCGCGCGCGGCGGTGCCATGATCATCCCCCGTCGGCCCGCGGCGCGAATCCGATGTCCATCTACGAGCAGGTCCTCACGTTTATCCACAGGCCCGAGCCTGAATCGTTCCAGCGGCTTGCGCTGGACGTTTTTCGGTATCAATTCGAGGCGGTCGGCGCATATCGGCGCTACTGCCAGCAGCGTGGCGTCGATCCTGGCGCGGTGCGGACCGTGGACGATATCCCGGCGGTCAGCAATGTCGCATTCAAGTACGCCGAGCTTGCGAACGACGGAGCCGTGCGGTCAGCGAAAGCGGAAGCAGCCATTTTTCTCACCAGCGGAACCACGCAGGGGCGGCAACGCCGCGGACGCCATATCGTTGCGCAGCCCGAGGTTTATCGCGCCTCGGCGATCGCTCATCTGCGTACGATGCTGTTCCCCGACGCTCGTCGAGTGGCGATTCTCGCGATGCATCCGACTGCGGACGTGATGCCGGAGTCGTCGCTGGCGGCGATGATTAGCTGGTGTATCGAAGAATTCGGGACGCGCACGCATCTGGCGGTCGCATCGCGCGACCGTATAGATATCAAGGCGGCGACCGGGTTTCTTGCCGACGCCCAGGCACGGCGCGAACCGGTCTGCATCCTGGGGACGACGGCGGCATTCGCGGCGCTGTTTTCCGAGCTTCGCAGCGGCGGCGTGAAATTTCGGCTCGATCCGGGTTCGCGAATGATGGACACCGGCGGGGCGAAAGGGCAGGCCGTACCGATGCAAGCCGCGGAGGTGATCGGGCGGGCCGGCGAATTGCTCGCGATCGCGCCCGCGATGGTTGTCAACGAATACGGGATGACGGAGTTGTGCTCGCAGCTTTACGACGCGACGGCGTTCAATTGCCCCGGCCTGTCGAATACGCAAGAGCATAGGGCAGACCGGTTCAAAATTCCGCCGCCATGGCTGCGCGTGACGGCGCGGGATCCGGTCACGTTGAGACCGATGCCGGACGGGGAGATCGGACTGCTCACGTTCTTCGATCTGGCCAACGTCGGCTCGGTGTCCGCGGTCATGACGGAAGACCTGGGCTGGGTCGAGCGTGGCCGGGTGCGCGTGCTTGGCAGAGGGACAGGCGGATTGGCCCGCGGCTGCGCGCTGGCGATTGGGCAATTTTCCGCGACTGAAGCGGCGCGCATGACGCCGGTGACTCCCGAGCGCGTGGAGGCTCCGCGATAAGCGTGAGTACGGCGTCGAGCCAAGCGCAGGCGCGCGTCCCAAGCCCCGGCACGGCCGGACTCGATTCATCGCGGCTGGTCGAATCGGATATCGCATCGGCAGCCGCGCGTGTGCGTGGAGCAGAAAGCATCAACCCCGGTGCGGATCGAATGGCCAAGGCACTGGCGCGCGCGTTCGACCTCTGGCGCGATCGGGATTACGCGCGCCGGCGCGAAGCGATCGCCGCAATCGCGTGCTCGGCGGAGTATTCCGTCGCGATGCTCGAAAGCTCGATCGACGCGCTGCTGAAAACATTCACAATCGACGCGTTGAAGTCTTTGGCCGCGCGGATTTCGTCGAGCGGCGGGGTCGACAGGCCAAGAACGGTTGGATTCATCGCCGCGGGCAATGTTGCCGGCGCCGGGATGCATGAGATCGCGATCGCGCTGGTGGCAGGCGCAGGGGTGGTGGTCAAAACCGCCTCGGCCGAGCCGATATTTTTCGCGGAGTTTGCGCGCACGCTCGCCGAGATCGATCGCGACGCCGGCGCGCGCATTGAGGTCTTCCACTGGAGCCGCGCGCGCGCCGATCTGACCGCGGCGTTGATTGCGAATTGCGAGCGGGTGGTGGCGTACGGCGACGACCTGACGATCGAGTCGCTTCACAATCGACGCAATGTGATCGGATTCGGCAGCCGGGTCAGCGCCGCCGTGGTCGCGCCGGGTGCTACCAATCCACCGCGTATCGACACGGTCGCGGAGCTACTCGCGCGCGATGTCGTATTGTTCGAGCAACTGGGCTGCCTGTCGCTCCACCAGGTGTTCGTGGTGAGTCATACCGGCGACGCGGCGCGCGACCTGGCGATCCGAATGTCAGCGGCGCTCGAACGTATGGGGAAATCGATGCCGCCGGCGAAAATCCCATTGCGCGATGCTGTCGAAATACGCGGAGTGCGAGAGCGCGCGCGCTGGCGGCGGATTGCGGGCGAGCCGGTCGAGCTGTTTGAGGGAGACCGGCTTGAATGGACGGTGGTCTTCGAGCCGAGTCCGGCGCGGGATGACTCCTTCAATGTTTCGCCGGGGTTCAGGACGGTGTACGTGACCGGAGTGCGCGATCTCGGGGAATTTCGCGATTGCATCGCGGCTGTATCGGGACGGATCGAAGCGATGGCGGTCGCTGGCGATGAATCGGAAGCCGCCAGCATAGGTGCAACCGTCGGATCGATCGGGATACCGTACGTGTGCGCACCCGGTGAGATGCAATCGCCGCCGCTTGATTGGCGCCACGGTGGAGGCGGGTTCTTCGATATGATGGTTGGAGCGCGATGAGTGAGCTTGGCGACTTCTTCCGCCAGAATCTGGCGCAGACTTCCGACGCACCGATCGGGCTGGAGATATCGCGCGCCGACGGTTCGTGGCTGGTCGCGTCGGACGGGCGGCGCTATCTCGATTTCATCGCGGGGATCGGCGTCTCTGCCCTCGGCCACGGGCATCCCGAGGTGCTTGCCGCGATCGGGGAGCAGGCGCGACGCCATCTGCACGTCATGGTGTACGGCGAGTACGTGATCGAGAGCCAGGTTATGCTGGCGCGAAGGCTCACCGAGCTTCTCCCGCGGCCGCTCGAGCGCGTGTATTTCACCAACAGCGGGGCAGAAGCGATCGAATGTGCGCTGAAGGTGGCGCGCAAGTTCACCGGACGCGCGGGATTCGTGGCGTTTGACGGGGCGTATCACGGTGACACGATGGGCGCGCTTGCGCTGGCGGGAAATCGCGCGATGCGTGAGCCGTTCGGCGCGCTACCCGGCCCGGTGCGGCATCTGCCGTTCGGTGACGAGAGGCCGCTTGCAAAAATCGATTCGACGATCGCGGCGGTGGTTGTCGAGCCGGTGCAGGCCGAGGGCGGCGTGCGCATACCGGAGGCCGGATTCATTCGCGCGCTGCGTGAACAATGCGATCGGGCGGGTGCGATGCTCATCTTCGACGAGGTGCTGACCGGCTTTGGCCGCACCGGCAAGCTGTTCGCGCTCGAGCATTTTGGCGTCGTGCCTGACATTGTCGTGATGGCCAAGGCGCTTGGCGGCGGTCTGCCGCTGGGCGCATTGTGCGCCCGCGACGATCTGCTTGGCACGCTCTCGCACGATCCGCCGCTCGGACATATAACGACCTTCGGCGGCCATCCGCTTTCGTGCGCAGCCGGACTGGCTGCCCTGAATGTGATCGTGCGCGAGCGTCTGTACGACCGCGCCGCGACGATTGGCAAGGAGATCGTGCGGCGCCTGCAGGCGATGCGCGCGCCGGAAATCGCGGCAGTGCGCGGTCTCGGGATGCTGGTGGGTATCGAGTTTCGCGATGCGGCGCTGGCGCGGCGCTTTGTGGCGGCGACTTTAGCGCGTGGGGTGGTTTTGAACTGGACGCTCAACGCGGACAACGTTGTCCGGCTTGCGCCGGTGCTGACGATCGTGCCGGACGAGGTCGATTTTGCGTTGAGCGCGATGGAAAGGGCGCTTGATGAAATCCGGCGCTGAGGACAGGCCATTTGCGATCATGAGAGGAGTTAGCAGCCGCAGAAAAGATTCCGGGGCAGCCTGATTGGCGGAGCAAGTCAAAAACGACGGCCGATCCGCGCTGACATTTCACGATCTCGGCCGCGCCACTTCGGAGTTCATCTGGACCGAGGATGACGAGGAATCGCTGCGAGTTCTGAAACTCGGCGGCGCGGTCGGAATCTTCATGCTGCTGGCGTATCTTGCGTACGATCAGCAGGTGCGGGGAGCGAATGCGCCGGGGGCAGGCTTGCACTGGCTGACCCTGGGCGCGACCTGCCTGTTCTTCGCGATGACGTGGACGCGCTGGTTCAAGCGCCGTTGGAAAACCTTGGTCATGCTGTTCATCCTGTTTGTGATCGCGATGTTCGTCCTGATCAGCCGGGCGACGGGAAACCCCGAGTCGCGCTTTATCACGATCATGTTGTGTCCGCTGGTAACCGCGGCGTTCGTGATCTGGGGCACGCGCTGGCAGTTTGCGATGGCTGTCATGGCGCTACTGAGCTACGCGGCGGGCGAGTACCTGGTGCCGATCGCAACGCCATACGGGATATATCGATGGATGGGTCTGATCGCCGCGGTGATCCTTGCTCAATACGCAGCGATTTTCATCGGCCGATTCCGCCGCCGCCTCAGCAAACAGGTGCAGGACCTGGAGGAAGCCGCGCGGTTTCGGCAGACGCAAATCGCGACGATGGCGCATGACATTCGCAGTCCGGTCGCGGCGCTGAGCGGCTATGTCAATCTGCTCGAGGAGGCGGACATCAGCCCAAAGGAGCGGACGGACCTGCTCGAAAGAATCGGCTCGACGGCGTGGAACATGGACTTGGTGGTCAGCAACGTGCTCGACTACTACGAGGTGCAGGAAAACGCCGTCATCCCGTCGCCGGCCGAATTGGATCCGTACCAGCTGCTCAGCGAAGTCGCGGAGGATTGCGCCCTGCAGGCGCGGCGTCGGCGCCTGAATCTACGCATCGAGATCGCGCGGCTGCCGGCGTGCAAACTCGACCGGCGTCATTTCGAGCGGATCGTGAGAAACATGCTCGGGTATGCGATCGGAAGGATAGCGAGTGGCGAAGTCGTGTTGCGTGCGCGGATGCGCAATGAATCGATCGTGGTCGAGGTCACCGACAGCGGCCCGGCGCTTTCATCGGCGGATATGGAAGCGTTGTTCGAGCGCCCCAACAAAGACGGCGATCGCGGCGCGGTGCGCGGACTCGGACTGTACATCGCGCGCGCGATGGCGGAAGCGGCCGGCGGCCGGGTCGAGGCCCGGTTCGCGGACGGCCGGCGTGGACTGACGCTGATCGCGGAATTGCCGCTCGAAGCGCAACCACCGAAAGCGCACACGCCGTGAGCAAACTGCCCGACGCATCCGGCAAACTGTCCAGCGAATTCGAACTGATCGCGCGACTGAGCGCGGGGATCCGTCTCAGCCGCCGCACGATCCTCGGCGCCGGCGACGATTGCGCAATTGTTGCGCGGCCGCGCGGGCAGACGCTGTTTACGATCGATAGCCTGGTCGAGAATGTTCACTTCGATCTGCGATGGGGCACTGCGCAAGCGCTTGGTGCGCGCGCACTCGCGGTCAACCTGAGCGACATCGCGGCGATGGGCGGGCGTCCGACTGCTTGCGTCGTTAACCTGGCCGTGCGCGAGGGAATTGCAGCGCGGACGCTCGAACGGATTTACGCGGGGCTGCGCGATGCGGCGCGCGCAGCCTCCACGGATATCGTGGGCGGCAATATTACGCGCGCGCGCGAGCTGTCGATCACGATCGCGATGCTCGGCGAGGTTGGGCGCGCTGCGCTGCGCCGGGATACGGCGCGTCCCGGCGACGAGGTCTTCGTGACCGGCACGCTCGGCGATGCGGCGCTCGGCTGGCGCATCCTGGCGCGCAAGCTGAAGGCGCGTGGCAATGCGAAAAAAGATCGCGCCGCAAGAAAATATCTCATCGAGCGATTTCTGCGTCCGCAAGCGCGGCTGTATCCCGGGCAACGCCTGGCGGCGCTCAGGCCCGCGCCGGCTGCGATCGACGTGAGCGACGGATTCATGCAGGACCTGGGGCATATCCTCGAACGAAGCGGCGTCGGCGCCGACATCGACGCGTCGCGAATCCCGCTCTCGCCGGCGTACCGTGCGCTGATGGGCGGCAATCTCGTGCACGCGCTCACGGGCGGCGAGGATTACGAACTGATCTTCTGCGCGAGGCCCGGCCTCCACGAAGCCGAACTGTCGCGCCGCTTGCGCGTCGGGGTGCGGCGAATCGGCACGATCGTTCGGGGCAAGCGCGTGAACCTGATTGGTGATAGCGCACCGATTATCGCAGGATGGGATCAGCTGCGATCGCGCGGTTAGATAGAAGCGATGATGTTCATGCTGTCGCTCGCGGTCCTGGCGCTTATCGCGCTGAGCGCTACGCTGGCCGCGTCCGAGACCGCGCTGTTCTCGATGGCGCGGTTGGAGCACACCCGCGAGCAGCTGAGCCTTTCCGTGCAGCACGCGCTCGACCGTCTGATGCGCCGGCCGCTCGAGTCGTTGATCGTCATTATCGGGCTGAACGAAGCGTGCAACATCTTCGCCGACTGCCTCGCGACGATCATTCTGCTGGCGTGGCTCGGCGATAAATGGGGACCGATCGTCGCGGCGCCGGCGATGCTCGCGGTCGTACTTTTGTTCTGCGACATTACGCCGAAGACGTTCGCACTCGGATTTCCGGCCGCGCTGACCTGGATCACGGCGCGGCCGCTGGCGGCGCTCGCCGATTTTGTTCATCCGTTCGCGCGGCATATCACGCCGCTGGAGCAAGCGCCGCGCCCGGGCCCGGTCTCCGAGGCGGAGTTCAAGACGCTGCTCAGGCTCGGCGAGAACCAGGGACAGGTTGAACCCGCCGAGCGTGCGATGATTCATCGCGTGTTTGACTTCGGTGCGCGGCGCGCGACGGAAGTGATGACGCCGCGGGAGCGAATCTTCTCGCTCGACATCGAGATGCCGGTGGCGCAGCTGGTCGCGGAAATCGCGCACGAAAATTTCTCGCGCGTGCCGGTCTATCGCCACAGCCAGGACAATATTGTCGGAATTCTGCACGCCAAGGACTTCGCGGCGCGCCGCCTGGAGCCATCGCCGCCGCGCGTGGAGCGCCTGGTGCGGCCGGCGTATTTTGTTCCGCCGGGCAAGCTGCTCGGCGATTTATTTGACGAGATGCGCCGCGGGCGCTTCCAGATCGCGCTGGTGGTCAATGAGTACGGCCGCCTGCTGGGTTTGGTGACGCTCGAAGATCTGCTCGAGGAATTATTCGGCGAGATTCGCGACGAGTTCGAAAGCGAGATTCCCGAGCTCACGAAAATATCCGACCACGAATGGTCGGCGTCGGGCGCGATCGCCTTGGGCAAGCTGGCGGACGCGCTCGCTCCGGCGCGCATTATCGAAGTCTATGGCGGTGGCAAGACGCTGAGCAGCCTGATCCTGCGCAGGCTCGGGCGCGTGCCGCGCGCGGGAGAGAAGCTGAGGCTCGGCGAATTCGACGCCACCATCGAGCGCGTGCGCGGCGCGACCGTCGAGCTGGTGAGGCTGCATCGATGACGATGGCCGTGCTGATCGTCGCGCTGGTTGGATGCCTCGTGGTGCAGGCGTTTTTCGCCGCCTCAGAGATCGCATTGGTTTCAGCGGACGATTTGAAAGTTCGCGCCGGGAGCGAAGGCGGGCACGAGCGATCGCGAATGCTCGGCGAATTGTTGGGCAATCGCGATCGTTTGCTGGCGCTGACGCTGACCGGTACCAACCTCGCCACGGTTGTCGCGGCGGTACTGCTCACCAGCTTCCTGCATCAAATCCGGCCGCACCTGGTTTATCTCGCGCCATTTATTCTGACCCCGATTACTTTGGTGCTGGGCGAATGGATACCCAAGCTGCTGACGCTTGGAAATCCGCACGCGTTTGCGCTGTTCGCCGCGCGGCCGTTGCGTTTGCTTGCGACCGTGCTCGCGCCGCTGCTCGGCGCAGAGACTGTTCTGAGCCGATTGCTTCGCCGGCTTGCGGGTGTGCCGGCCGATGCCGGGAGCGTGTTCCTGAGCCGCGAAGATTTAGCGCGCCTGATGCGGCGACGGCCGGGCGACGCATCCGAGCAGCCGCCCGACGCCATCCTGCCCGGCGAGCAACTGATGATCAGCCGAATCTTTCGCTTCTCGCAAGCCGATGCGCGCAAGGCGATGGTGCCGCTGGTCGGTGTCGATGCGGTCCCGGAGGAAACCTCGCTTGCGGCGGTGATCGAAACTGTCCGCCGCGAGGGATTCAGCCGTATCCCGGTCTTCCGCCGTCGAATCACGGACATCGTTGGCGTCGTCCATGTTTTCGATCTTTTGCAAGCGCCCGATCTCAGCCGCCCGGTGAGCGACGTGATGCGGCCGGTCAGTTATTTTCCGGAATCGATGCCGCTCGACGAGGTGCTCGTGGCGATGCAACGCACCGGGGAAAATCTGGCCGTGATCGTCGATGAGTACGGTGGCTCGGCTGGAATTCTGACGCTGGAGGATCTGATCGAGGAGATCGTCGGCAACATCGAGGACGAACACGACCTTGGCGAGGAGTTGGCCAAAATAGTCAGTCCGCGCGTGCTGTCCGTGATCGGACGCGCGCCGCTCGCGGAACTGAACGAGCACTTCGGCCTCAAGCTTTCAGAGGCGGATGAGTATGCTACCATCGGCGGGCTGGTGGTCGAACGACTCGGGCATATTCCCAAGCCCGGCGAAAAATTAATCGAGGGCGACTTGACGATCACTGTCACCCGCAGCGACGCACGGGCGGTGCGCGAACTGATGCTGACACTTGCGCATCCGATCCGCCCCGAACTTCTAAAGCGGCGATGACCGAAAAGCGAATCCGCCAAATCCTCGATGGTGTTGCCGGGGGCAGCATGACTCCCGCCGCGGCGTTCAAACTCATCGGCGAGTTGCCGTTCGAGGATCTTGGATTTGCCAAGCTCGACAGCCACAGGAGCATCCGGCGCGGCATTCCCGAAGCAGTTTTCGGCGAGGGCAAGACGGCGGATCAGCTCGCGGCGATCGGACGGCGCGTGCTCGCGTCAGGAACCAATCTCATAATCACGCGGCTGGCCGCGGACAAGGCGCGCATCGTCAAACGCAAAATTCGCGCGCTGGTGTACCATCGCGACGCGCGGATTGGCGCGGTGGTGAAGGAGCGCCGCAAGCCGTCGGGACGCGGCATTGTGATGGTGCTGAGCGCGGGCACCTCCGACATTCCGGTAGCCGAGGAAGCCGCGCTGTGCGCCGAGCTGTTCGGAAATCGTGTGGCGCGGGTTTACGACGTCGGCGTCGCGGGAATTCATCGCCTGACTGCGAACCTCGAAGTGATCCGTGAGGCAAGCGTGCTTATTGTCGTCGCAGGCATGGAAGGCGCCCTGCCCTCGGTCGTCGCGGGCCTGGTGGATAAACCCGTGATCGCCGTGCCGACCAGCGTGGGTTACGGCGCTTCGATGGGCGGCCTGGCCGCGCTGCTGGGAATGCTGAATTCGTGCGCGGGCGGCGTCACCGTCGTCAACATCGACAATGGGTTTGGCGCGGCGCTGGCGGCGACGCTGATCAACCGGGTGGGAATCGAGCGCGACGGCAGCTGATGGCGAAACGCACGTCAATCACCAGCGGCCGCGCGCGCCGCGCGATCAAGATGGGCGAGCTCGCATCGCAAGTCGGCTCCAGCTACTTGTGGAATCAACTGCGGCGCCCGTTTCTGAGCGCGCCCGCGCGCGATCGCGAGCTGCTGGAAACTCACATCCGCAACGCGCAGCGAATTGTCGAAAGCTCCAAGCAGCTTCGCGGCGCGTTCATGAAGCTGATCCAGATGCTTTCGATTCGCAGGGACCTGCTGCCGGGTGAGGCGCTCGACGTGCTGCGGACGACGCAATCGAACGTGCCGCCGATGAGCTACGCGACTATCTCGGAACAGATTCACAGTGAGATTGGCAAGCGGCCCGAAGTGCTCTTCAGGAGTTTCGACCAGACCGCGTTTGCCGCCGCGTCGCTCGGACAGGTGCATCGTGCGATCACGCGCGACGGTATCGACGTCGCGGTGAAGATTCAGTATCCGGGCGTCGAGGATACCGTCGAGCAGGATCTGGGCAATCTCAAACTGCTGCTGCGCACGCTGCAGGCGCTCGGCCATGACGTGATGCGCCAGCAAATCGACACCGCCATGGTGTACAGGGAACTCGAGCAGCGCCTGCGCGAAGAGCTCGACTACGTGAACGAAGCCCGCAACATGGTGGAGTTCGGCCGGCGTCTCGGCGCGGATCGCGAAATCATGATTCCGCACTTCATCAAGGAGCTGAGTTCGCGGCGCGTGCTGACGATGACCTACATCGACGGCTATCCGCTGGCAGACGTGATGGGACCGGAGGTCGATTTTGAATTGCGCGAATGGGTCGCGAGAAAGATTCACGAGTTCGCGTGGCGGCAGATTCTGGAATTCGGGATGCTGCACACGGATTTTCATCCGGGCAACTACTTGGTGAGCCACCATCCGCGCCTCGGCGTGCTCGACTTCGGCTCGATTCGGCGCTTCCCGGAGCCGGTGCGCAAGGCGCACCTGCAAGTCGCGCGCGCGATTCTGAGCGGCGACGACAAATCGCTGGGGGCGGCGATGGTCAAGCTGGGTTACCTCGGTCGCGATCAGGATCCGGCGCCGATGGTCAGAATCATCCACATCCTGTTCGAGCCGATGATGGTGGATCGCGCCGTCGATCCCCTCGAATACGATACGGTCGGCAAGGCGGCCAAGGTCGGTGAGCTTGCGCTGCAGAATCGGCTCTACCATTCGCCGCCGCACAGCGTGTTTCTGATTCGCGCGCTGATCGGGCTGGAAGGAATCACGCGCGGACTCGCGGTGAAGACCAACTACCGGCGGATCTTCGCGGATTGCGTCGAGCGAATTGCGGGATGATCGATCCCGCCGGGGTTGATAATCCGGGGATTCTCGACGCGCTCGAGCGCCATCGCGACTTTCACTTCAGGCGGGTCGTATCGCGCCGCGTGACGGGCGAGAAGAGCGCGCTCAAATTCATCGACGAGGTCGGATTTTGCACCGGATTCACGGCCGGGATGGGTGTGCCGTGCCTGCGCGAGGCGATCGCGGGAACGCGTGAACCCACATTGCCGGAGCACATCCAGCACGACTACGCGATCGGGATGACGTGGCGGATAAAGGACGCGTTGCCGCAGCGCCGCGCGGTTTATTACGGCAAAGTGATCGCGCGACGCCCGAGCTTCATCGCGCGCGAGATGCTGGGCGCGTTTCTTAAGCTTCGCATCGAGCCGGGCGGCTATCGCAAGCTTTACGAACGCGGCGGACTGTCGCATTGCGGCAAACTGGTGATGGACGCTCTCTCCAGGCGCGGCGCGGCCGAGACTCGCGTGCTGAAGCTGTCGAGCGGCTACGCGCAACCGTCGCGCCGCGCGGTGTTCGACCGTGCGATGGCGGAGCTGCAGGAAAAATTTCTCGCGCTCAAAGTGGACGAGCGCGCCGACCCGTTCAGCTACGTGTGGGACACGATGGGGCATCGATGGCCTGACGCGATTGCCGAGGCCCGGGCGCTCACGCGGATGCAGGCGGCGTACGCGATCGTCGCCAAATATTTCGAGACTGCGGCATTCGGGAGTGAGCGCGCGATCGCGCGAATCCTGGGAATCGATCCGGCGCTGGTCGAAGCTGCGGCGCGCCGACTCGAGCGCGAGGGGACGATCGCGCGCGCCGTGAGAATCGACGGGCACCCCGGTCCGGTCAGTATGCTCTCCAAGTTCGCGCCCTAGCGGGATGTTGAAAACTTCGGCTCCCCCATTAACCCGCCTAACCGGGCGAAGCCCTGGCCGTTGGCACGGCTGGCCAGTATTAAGACCCGTTGGCACGGGAGGCCAGTATTAAGAAACCGTGCGCTGTTGGCAGGGGCCGCGCCCGCCAACGGCGGGCGGTCTTAGTACTGCGTGCAGGGGTCACCCTGCCGCGCGCGACAACGGAGCGCGGCGTTAATACCGGGTGCAGGGCTCAGCCCTGCGGTGCAGGGGTCACCCCTGCCCAAGGAAGTGTGAAACCCACGGTGGGTTTCACATTCAATCACCACTGCTCGTAGTGCACGGCGCGGCGCTCGTAGCCTGCCCCGCGGATCAGGTCGCGCAATCGAATCACGCCCTTGCCGACGCCACAGATATAGAACTGGCGCGTGCGATCGGCGACGCCGATAACCCATCGCGTTTGCGCCAACTCGAACAGACGATCGTAGAGTTTTTCGGGAGGCGCGATCACGGTCTCGTGCGAAAAAGTCGGCGCGGTCCGTGCCAATTCGTCGAGTTCGGCGGCGTACAGGATGTGCTCGCGATCCGGCGCCGCGTAAATTAAATGGATCTTCGGCGGCGCAGCTTCGCGCGACGATGAAGCGAGCGCCCGCTTCAGCATCGGGCGAATCGGCGCGATCGCCGTTCCCTCCGCGATAAAGCCGGCTTCCACCGATGGCGCGCGCTCGATCGTGAAGGCGCCGAACGGCCCGCTGAAATCGATTTTGTCGCCGACCCGCCGCTCGAACATCCATCCGACGCCGCGCCCGCCCGCGACGCGATTGAAGCAAATCTCGAATGGGCCGCGGTCTTCGGGGTCCGACGCGATCGAGTAGGGACGCGAGCGGGTTTCGTCGCCGAGCGGAATCGTTATCGAGATGAACTGGCCGGGGATAAATCGCAGATGCTTGCCGCTGGTGAGTGAGAGAAAAAGCGAGCGCGTGTCGGACGCGTGATCGAAAATCTTCTCGACGCGGGCATTCAGCACCGCGCGCATGCCGGCCGCGGCTGGAGGTGGGCCGGCCGTCATTCCTCGGCCGCCTCGCTGACCTGGTTAATCGTGTAGCGCGGGATTACAACGACGATTTCCGCGTCGGGATCCTCGATGACGGCCTGGCATCCCAGCCGCGAAGTCGGAGTGAGCCCCGGCGCCTTGTCGAGCAGATCTTCTTCCTGCTCGCTGGATTCGCCAAGCTTGTTGAATCCCTGCCGCACGATCACGTGGCAGGTCGTGCACGCGCAATTGCCGCCGCATGCGTGCTCGAGATGGACGCCGTGACCCAGCATCACGTCGAGTATCGAGCCCGGCTTGCCGTCGTGATGAAACGGCGCCTTGGCGGGGTCGAACTCGATTAGCTTTTCGGGTTCGCCGTTTTCGAATTGGATTCGCAGTTTCGCCATCGGGTTCAGGTCGTAATTGAGATTATGCGCTGCGTCGAGACGGCGAAACCGTCCCTGCATCATTGAGGCTCCCACGCTTGCATCTTCGCCTGATTTTCGCCATCATTTGTCATCGCACAAGCGAATGGGGAGAAGACCCAATGGCGACGCTGACCAAGCGGCAGAAGCAGCTAATCGACTACCTGAACGACTATATCAGGGAACACGGCTACGCACCCACGCTGGCCGAAGTTGGGCAATACTTCGGGCTGTCATCGCTCGCCACCGTGCACAAGCATCTGCACAACCTCGAGCAGAAAGGGTTTATCACGCGCCAGCACAATCACAGCCGGGCGCTCGAGGTCGCGCCATCGGAGAAGCATGGAGCGGCCAGGGCGATCCGATTGCTCGGCACCGTTGCGGCGGGCGCGCCGATCGAGGCGGTCGAGAACAACGAAACCATCAGCGTGCCCGACGAGTTCATCCGGCGCGACAATACATTTTGTCTGCGGGTGAAGGGCGACTCGATGATCGAAGACGGCATCCGCGACGGCGATTACATAATCGTCGAAGGCCGCGACAGCGCCGACAACGGCGAGACGGTGGTCGCACTGATCGGCAACGAGGCGACGGTCAAGAAGTTCTACCGTGAATCGGGGGGACAGATCCGGCTGCAGCCGGCCAACTCCGCGATGCAACCGATCATGGTCGGCGAGAGCGACCTGGCGATTCGCGGCGTCGTGGTCGGCCTGATGCGTCACTACCGCTAAGCACGCCTCGCTCGCCCGGCGCAGATTATCATTCAGAAATCGTTGCGCGTCAGCACTGCGTCCGTAGGCTCTTAGCCAGGTCGCTCAGGCGTCGAGATGAGGACCATCGGCAATTGGCTCCGCGATGGGGATTATGACGATAAACACGGTGCCCTGCGGAAGCGCGGCCTTGACGATAATCTTTGCGCCGAGCACTTCCACATTGCGCCGAACAACGGCGAGACCCAGGCCCATTCCGCGGTGACTGCGGATACTCGAGTGCGAAAGCTGAGCGCAGCGTTCGAATGCCTGCGCGACCATCGCGGCTTCGATACCGGGTCCCGTGTCGCGGACTTCGAGTTCAACTGCGGAGCCGAGTTGGGATGTTACCGCCCGGTGAACTCCGATAATAACGCTGCCTCGATCGGTAAACTTGATCGCGTTGAGCGCGAGGTTGAGCAGTATCGACTTGATTGGCCGGCGCCGCGAGCGAAAAACCGTAGGCGCGGTTTCGAGTTCGAATCTGATTTCCAGGCGCTTGGAATCGTTGGCAGCCTCGAGCGCCGGAGCCAGTTCTCCAATCAGATCCAGCAGCCGGATTTCCTCTTCGCCTGCCGCCTCAGCCATCGCGTCCGCGACCGAAAAGTCCATCACGTTTTCGACCGTTTGCGCCAGATCGTGCGCGTTGGCATTCATGCGCTCGATAATTTGCTTGTGGCGGCCGCCGATTTCTTCGCTCAACTCGTCGCGCAGGATGTCGAGATAGCCGAGGATCGCCTGCACCGGCGAGCGAAGCTCGTGCGCAAGATTGGCTAGCGCCTCCATGTGCAGCCCCTGCTCCCATTGAACCGCCTGCATTCTCGATCGGATTCCATCGCTCGCAGCCGGCTCGACGGTTGCAACGCTCGCGTGACCATTATTTGACAGATTCGACAACTGCTTCTTTCCGATTCCTGGCTGACTTCGCTACGCAGCGAATTTTCTCTGCGAGCTATGCGCGCCAACTGCTATCTACGCTGAAGCAAAGGAGCGGGAAGGTGAATCGGAAAATCACCCGGATCGCAAGGGAAAAGTACCTAGTAAGCGGGAAAGATTACCGAGCTGGACCAGCTTGAGTCAGCTCCGCCAGGCGTATAACTATTAGTTTTTGTGTCGAAATTGTTTAAGTGTAAATGTTAAGTGTAGATGTATTGGATGGCGCCGCACGCCGAGCGGGCCACAGACTGTAAGGAGGACCTCATGCCGCATTGGTACGAGGACAATTCACAATCTATCGGGCACACACCGCTGGTACGGCTAAACCGTATCATCGATGGGGCCCCGGCTACGGTGCTTGCGAAGATTGAAGGGCGTAACCCCGCCTATTCCGTCAAATGCCGAATCGGCGCCGCGATGGTTTGGGATGCCGAACGTCGTGGACTGCTGGGTCCCGGCAAGGAACTCGTTGAGGCGACCAGCGGAAACACGGGGATTGCGCTTGCCTTCGTCGCCGCGGCCCGTAATCTCCCGCTGACTTTAACCATGCCGGACACGATGAGTATCGAGCGCCGCAAATTGCTGATCGCATACGGCGCGAAGCTGGTGCTCACGGAGGGAGCCAAGGGCATGAACGGAGCGATCGCGAAGACCGAGGAAATCAAGGCGTCGGCGCCTGATCGCTACGTGCTTATGCAGCAGTTTAAGAACCCCGCGAATCCCGCGATTCACGAGAAGACGACCGGGCCGGAAATATGGGACGACACCGAAGGCGCCGTTGATATTTTTGTGTCAGGCGTGGGCACCGGCGGCACTATCACCGGAGTCTCGCGCTACATCAAGCGCACCAAAGGAAAGCCGATCATTTCGGTCGCTGTTGAGCCGGCCGCGAGTCCCGTGCTCAGGCAGTTTCGAGCGGGTGAGCCGCTCAAGCCCTCGGCCCATAAGATTCAAGGTCTCGGCGCCGGATTCGTGCCGGAAGTCCTGGATCTCTCGCTGGTTGACGAAATCGAACCGGCTACCAACGAGGAGTCGATCCAATACGCGCTGCGCCTGGCACGCGAGGAGGGGATAATCTCCGGTATTTCGAGCGGGGCCGCCGTGGCGGTGGCCGCGCGGATCGCCAAACGTCCGCAGAATGCAGGCAAGACGATCGTCGTCATACTGCCCGACTCCGGCGAGCGGTACCTGAGTACCACCCTGTTCGAGGGTCTCTTTGATAGCTGATGGAGCGGGAAATTGAAACCGCGAGATGAGGAAGACGGTAGCGGCGGGATTGCGGGCTCGGATTGGAACCTTGACACGATCGTCGCCGAGCTGCGCGCCTCCCGCGCTGGATCGCAAGCGGCAGGCAAACACGAGCAGGCCGCCCCGCTGCCATCGAGGAAGGCGGTCGCGCGCATCATCGACGGACTGTTCGCGGCGCTTTTTCCCACGCACTTCGTGCTGCCGGATCTTACCGACGAGGGTATCGATTACTTTGTCGGGCAAACGCTCGATGCGGCGCTGCGTTCGCTGGTCAACCAGGTGCGCCTGGAACTGCAATTTGCATCCCGGCAACCGGACCAGAGCAGTCGCGATCAAGCACAACAGGCGACCCGGATAACCCGCGAGTTTGCCGCACGTCTGCCGGAGGTGCGTGCATTACTCGAAAACGATATTTTGGCTGCCTACCAGGGCGACCCCGCGGCCAAGAGCGTCGAAGAGGTACGGGTCTGCTACCCGGGCATCTGGGCCATCACCCACCATCGCCTCGCTCACCAACTCTATCTGCTGGGTGTCCCGCTGCTCGCCCGCATCATCGCAGAGCTTGCGCACTCGGCAACCGGTATCGATATCCACCCGGGGGCGAAGATCGGCGCGAGTTTTTTCATCGACCACGGCACCGGCGTGGTCATCGGAGAGACGGCAATCATCGGCCGGCGGGTGCGCTTGTATCAGGCCGTCACGCTGGGGGCGAAGAGCTTTCCGGTTGGCGCAGACGGCACCCTGATCAAAGGCATCCCCAGGCATCCCATCGTGGAAGACGACGTCGTGATCTATGCCGGTGCGACGATCCTCGGCCGGGTCACCATCGGCCGCGGCTCGACCATCGGCGGCAATGTCTGGCTCACGCGTAGCGTGCCGTCCGGAAGCAACATCACGCAGGCGCAGGTGCGCAGCGAGGAGTTCGATAAAGGCGCCGGGATCTGAACGGGCGCCATCTCGGCGTTTCAGCCGCTGATGAAGAACATTGCGATGTCGGCGTTCAGGTTCGGGTCGTCGTGGACTTCCTGGCCTGATTCGCTGTTCAGGCAGATCTCGCGCAGCACCCGAACGCCGATTGCATGGCAGAGCTCACGAACATCGACGATCGAAGCGAATCGACGATTCGGGGTGTCGTACCATTCGTAGCCATAAAGCCCCGGCAGCTTGGGTGAGCGGCCCAGTTCGTAATACATCTCCCGCATCTTGCGATACGCGAAATTCGGAAAACTGACGATGCCAAGCCCGCCGACGCGGGTGATCTCGCGCAGGATGCCTTTGGTGTCTTCGATGCACTGCAAGGCCTGCGAGAGCACTACCACGTCGAAATGCCGATCGCGAAAGCCCGTCAATCCGCGGTTGAGGTCGGCATGGATGACGTTCAGTCCGCGCCGTACGCAGGCGAGAACGGCCTTCTCGTCCACCTCGACGCCCACGACGCGGGACTGGCCCCTGGCGACGAGTTCGGACATCAGTTGGCCGCTGCCGCATCCCAAGTCCAGCACGCTGCTGTCGAGCGGAATCTGGTCCACCAGGATTCGCAGATCCACGCGGTCGCCCTGAAAAAATGTGCCCGATGATGGCGTTGGCGCCGGCGCCTGGCTACGCTCGACGACCTTCGGCGTCGCGGATAGATTGGCAAAGAAGCCGCGGATCATCCCGCCGTAAGTCTCGACACTGTCGGCGAGCAGGAACGCGTCGTGGCCGCTGGAGCTGGTAACCTCGCAATACGACACGGGCTTGTCCAGCGCCAGCAGGGCGTCGGCGATCTCGCGGCCCTCTTCGGGCGGGAACAGCCAATCGCTGCTGAAGCTTATCACCAGCCACTGGCACTGCGATGGCGCGAGCGCTGCCTGCAGCGCCGCGGGCGTATCGCCCACGTCAAACATGTCCATCATCATCGACAGCGTGACGTAGCTGTTCGCGTCAAACCGCTCGACAAATCTGTCGCCCTGGTAACCCAGGTAAGCGCCGACCGAAAACTTTTTTTCAAACGCCGTGGCGACCTGCCGCGGACGCAGGCGGCTGGGACCGAATTTCGCGGTCATCGATTCGCGCGACAGGTACGTGATGTGCCCGAGCATCCGCGCCAGCGCCAGGCCCACCGCCGGCCCCTGCTCTCCGTAATATCGCCCGCCGTGATAGTGCGGGTCGTGCATGATCGCATTGCGTGCAACTACGTCGAACGCCAGCGCCTGGCTGGTTAGCCGGGGCGCGGTCGCCAGCGCCACGCATCCACGCACCCGCTGCGGATAGTGGGTTGCCCAGGTGATCGCCTGATGACCGCCCATCGAGCCGCCGATCACCGCCAGCAGCCTGCCCACGCCGAGGTGGTCTATCAGCCGTCGCTGCACTTCGACAGAGTCGGCAATGGTTACGGTGGGAAAGTCCGCCGCATACGGATGGCCGGTGAGCGGGTCGATGCTGTTGGGGCCGGTAGTGCCGCGGCATCCGCCCAGGATGTTGGCGCAGATGACGAAATAGCGGTCGGTATCGATGAACCGGCCCGGGCCCACGACGATATCCCACCATCCGGGAGAATCCGCGTCGTCGTGCCGGGCCACGTGCGAGTCGCCGCTGATGGCGTGGCAGATCAGGACGGCGTTGTCGCCCGCCTCGTTCAGATTCCCGTAAGTCTCGTAAGTAACGGTGACCGACGGCAGTTCGCCGCCGAGTTCCAGTTTGAGCGCAGTGTCGAAGGTAACCTGCTTGGCATGCAGCAGCGGCGCTGCGGTACGGACCGCGTCGCTGCTGTCGAAATCGCCCTGCCCCACCTTCGCCTGATGAGCCAGCGGCTGCGTGCCACGTCTATCCACTGGCTCGTTTACCCTTGCGAAGCCGCCAGCGCCTGATCGAGATCCTCGATGATGTCCTCGATGTCCTCGATCCCCACTGACAGGCGAACGTACTCGGGCGTCACCCCGGTGCTCAACTGCTCCTCGCGCGTGAGCTGCGAATGCGTCGTCGAGGCGGGATGAATAACCAGCGTCTTGGCGTCGCCGATATTGGCCAGATGGCTCATCAGCTTGACGTTATTGATAAACTTCACGCCGGCATCACGCCCGCCCTTGATGCCGAACCCAATGATGGCGCCCTGGCCCTTGGGCAGGTACTTGCGCGCGTTCTCGTAGTCCTTGTGGCTTGGCAGACCGGGATAGTTCACCCAATCCACGGATCGATGCTGCTCGAGGTGCTTGGCGACCTTCAATGCGTTTTCGCAGTGCCGGGGCATCCGCAGGTGCAGCGTCTCCAGCCCTTGGATGAAGAGGAACGCCGCAAACGGGCTCATGCACGCGCCGGTATCGCGCAGCCAATGCGTGCGGATGTGCAGGATGTAGGCGATATTGCCGATGGGCCGCAGCGCCTCCTCGAACACCATCCCGTGGTACGACGGACTGGGCGCGCAGAATTCGGGCCATTTCTTCGGGTTGTCACCCCACTTGAACTTCGCACTATCGACGATCGCCCCGCCGATGTGCGTCCCGTGCCCGCCGATGAACTTGGTGGTCGAGTGAACAATGATGTCGGCGCCGTCTTCGATCGGCCGGTACAGCCACGGCGTCATCACCGTGTTGTCTATGACCACCGGCAGGCCGTGACTGTGGGCCAGGTCCGAGATCTTGCGGAAGTCCGGGACGTCATTCTTTGGATTTCCCAGCGTCTCGAGGTAAACCAGCCGCGTCTTGTCGTCCACCAGCTTGCTGATTTCCTCGGGCTTGGCGGAATCGAAGAAACGCACCTCGACGCCGAGCTGCCTGAAGGTCTGCGTGAACAGCGTCCACGTACCGCCATACAGGCTGGTGGCCGAGATGATGTTTTGGCCGCTGTGGGCGATGGTCAGGATGGCGGCGTTGATTGCAGCCTGGCCCGACGCAAAAGCGAGTCCTGCCGCCCCGCCCTCCAGGGCCGCCAGTCGCTTCTCCAACACGTCGTTGGTCGGGTTCATCAACCGCGAGTAGATGTTCCCGAACTCTTTGAGCGCGAACAGGTTCGATGCGTGTTCCGTGTCGTTGAACAAATACGACGAGGTCGCGTAAATCGGCACGGCCCGTGCGTTGGTGGTGGGATCCTTCTCCTGTCCGGCGTGAAGCCCGAGCGTCCCCAGCCGATATTTGGAATTACTGTCTGCCATTAGCTTCCCCAATACATGGATTCGATCATTTGGCCGATTTTATAAGATAAACGAGGTTTTGTGATAGACGTGCGTCAAGACCGCCCCGCGTCGTGCCGAGCTGGCTCGCCATGCCTCGACGGTCGCGCTGACCCGCGACGCATCCGCGTTGCACGCCCAGGAATCCGCGGGGAGTATTTACTTGACGCAATTTCGGGAAAGCCTCGATTGAAGCCGGACGGCACGCACAGCAACACCGTTGAATCTTCGTTCTCCCTGCTCAAGCGCGGCATCTACGGGACTTTCCACAACGTCAGCCGCAAGCACTTGCATCGGTACGTTGCAGAATTTGACTTCCGCTGGAATGCGCGCAAAGTAGATGACGGCGAACGGCTTGCGCGTGCGATTCGGAGTGCGGAAGGCAAGAGGTTGCGCTATCGCGAGCCAGTGGCGACACTTCCGCCGGCTCCGATACAAGGGACGCCATTTTGACGGGGTTGTGAATAAGAGTGTGAACAAACAGGCGGCATTGGCGTTGACGCTAAGAAGCATTCGAGGCAAAAGGACGTTGGGGTGGTGATGATGCAAGAGGTGGCGGTAAGTTATGAGAGCGATGCTGCTGACAATACGCCGGAAGGCTTGCGCTCTCTGTTGCGCGCCAACGAGCGTTACCGCACCAAGCCTTGGCCCCGCCCTTTCAACCGGACCCTGCACCGAATCAGGGTAAGTGATGCCCGCGATTTATCATGGATCGAGGACGCTTCGGTCCACCTGATAGTTACGTCGCCACCATACTGGACTCTAAAGGAATACCGGCGGTCAGCCGCGCAAATGGGATTCATCGAGGACTATGAGCAGTTTCTTGACGAACTCGACAAGGCATGGCAGCAGTGCGTCCGAATACTCGTTCCAGGTGGGCGAATTTGTTGCGTTGTCGGCGATGTGTGCGTTTCACGAAAAAAGGGTGGTCGCCACTACGTAGTGCCGTTGCACGCTGATATTCAAGTGCGGATGCGCCGCATCGGTCTTGATTGTCTGACGCCGATCCTCTGGTACAAGATCGCTAACGGCGCGACCGAAGCGGAAGGCAACGGCACGGGATTTTACGGGAAACCGTACCAACCGGGGCAAGTTATCAAAAACGATATTGAGCACATTCTGTTCTTTCGCAAGGGCGGTCAATATCGGTCTGTGACGCCAACACAAAAGGCTCTTTCGATGCTCACCAAGAACGAGATGCAAAGCTGGTTTCGTTCCTTCTGGGTAGACATCAAAGGTGCATCTACCCGCGAAGGCCATCCAGCGCCGTACCCCGTTGATTTGGCGGAGCGGTTGATCCGCATGTTTTCATTTGCAGGCGATACCGTGGCTGATCCCTTTGCTGGTACGGGTTCAACGGCGGTTGCCGCTATCCAGACGGGACGAAATTCAGTGAGTAGCGAGATTGACCCGACATATGCGATGTTGGCGCGGACGAGGATAGGGCGAGCAATAGCGTTGCGCCGGATGGTCGGCGCAGTAGAAGCGGAACTCCTCGATTAACCTCGTGTCCTATCGGCTCTTAGATGCATTCAGGCAGACCTTCGAGGGTACGCGCTATTTGCATCGCAATCCCAGCCTCGGCGACTTCATCGCGATACATCTCTATGAGGACTTATACATTTTAGGGAAGTCGGCGCGATTGGTTGCTCGAATTGGCAACCGAGAGCGCGTTGTGAACACGCGCAATACGCGCCGGGGCATACGCGCGAGACGCGGCGATGGAACCTTCGGCGAGATCGTTCCAAGAGCCGAGGCTGTCCAAGACCCTCGGTTCACAGTAGCGCGTGGTCAGGTTGCAACCGTGGAAATCGGCGTGGAAGTAAAGATTCTCGCAAAGGCGATGATCAAGCAGATCGATCGTGTTAAGCGAGACCTTACAGATCAGATCAGGCAGTTCAAGAAAGGTGCTGGAGACCCGATCTGCGTTGGCATCGTTGGCATCAACCATGCCCTTTCCTGTACCGCATACGACGGCACCAAGACTACGCCGACCGATGGCAAGAAGAATCACCATCCGTATCAGGAAGCTTCCGAGGCAGAAGCGCGGCTCGCTGAAGAAGTCGCGCCCAAATTCGATGAGTTTCTGGTGCTTCGGTATCGAGCGACGAACGTGGAACCGTATCCCTTTGAGTGGGGCGATCTTAAGGCGACCGAACTAGACTACGGAGCCATTCTCACCCGAATCAGTCGCGAATATAGCCGACGCTTCGCCAACGGAAAGGTCTCACACGATGAATAAGAAACCCAAGGAGCCGCGAAAGCCACCCGGCCCCGCGCCGGACGTTCTGAAAATCGAAGGCAACTGGAAGGATGCGGTCACCAAGGCGCTACTCAAGAAACTAGACCATTAGTTGCATCTGCATCTAGGGCATAAATTGAGGTGTCGGAAAAATCGATGGGGAGGAATCGTCGCATGCGGGTACCCGGCAAGCTAATACTTACGGCCACTTTCGGAATGCTGATCCTGGCCGGCGGAATTTCAGGATGCAGCATGTTTTCCCCGTCGAACGCTCCCGTAGACTGCAACGCCGTGAAGAATCAGGAGCAGGCGGGTTTCACTGACGCGAAGATCGCCTCGGATCTTGGCTCCACAGTCGCTGAGGTCGCAGCATGCCACGGTCCGAAGACCGCCCAAGGGCCCCAGGATTAATCAGGAACGCTGGCGAAAAAGGCCGCCCTTCGTTCAGCATCGATTAGCGTTTCCGCTCGCCTGAGAAATGCTTCGCCGGCGGTCGGCGGCTGCGCGCGCGCGTTCGAACCTGCGCCGTCTCAGTTGCCTGGAGCAACTGGTCGAACGATGCGCGAGTTGCCGCAACGAGATCGCCAAGATCGGGCAGCACATCCCAGTCCCCATTGAATCCCCAATACAACCGGCCGTCGTAGCTGAGCAGCGCGATGTTGAGCGATTGATCCAAAAACAGCGGCCCGATTGGATATCCGGCCAACAGCCGCGAGTCGATCATGTAAAGCGGGATCTGCGGTCCGGGAACGTTGGTGACGATCAGATTGAACGGGCGCGCCCGCGCCGCCAGACGCATCGCGAGCGACAACAGTGTGGCCGCCGTCCACTCGCTGACCCGCGCGAGCACCTCTGCTCCCATCGCCTGCCGCGACCCTTTGAGATCGGCCGTGACCGCGCGGACCGCCTGCAGGCGCCGGCGCGGATCGGTTTGAGCGATCGGAAGGCGTGCCGCCCATGACGCGATTCGATTTCCCAGCGTGCCTCGTTCCGACGACGCGCGCACGCTCACCGGAACCATCGCGCGGAAATCGAGTTCCGCAATTTCTTTGCGAGAAAGTCCTCGGCCGCTCAGAAACAATCCAACCGCACCCGCCACCGTGGCGAGCACGACATCGTTTACCGTCCCGCCCAGAGCGTTCTTCACGCGCTTGACGTCCGCCAGCTCGATCGCGGTCCATTCGAATCGCCGATGCGGCCCGATTGGCTGATTGAACGGCGACTCCGAAGCTGAAGACATTCCCGCGCCGATCGTTTCGGTTACCGCGACAATCTGCTCGCCGATGCTCTCCGCCGTCTCGGCCGGATTTTGCATCGCGCCGAGGACCGCTTTGCGGAATTCCAGCAGGGTCGCCAGTCGCCGCCGGGCTTCCTCCATCACCAGCTCGCCGCGCGACGGCGCGGACTGCGGCTTCCACGGCTGCGCGTCGGCAATCGTCGCGTCCGGCGACGGACTCAGCAGCACGGTTGCGAGATCGACGGCGGCTACTCCGTCGATCATGCAGTGATGGGTCTTGGTGATCATCGCGAAGCGATCGCCCTCGAGTCCCTCGACTATCCACAATTCCCACAGCGGTTTGCCGCGATCGAGTTGCTGCGAGATGATTCTTCCCGTCAATCGCTTGAGCTGCTCGTCGCCGCCGGGCCGCGGCAGCGCGGTGTGCCGCACGTGATATTCAAGGTTGAAGCGATCGTCGTCCACCCACACCGGATGATTCTCAAGCGGTATCCGCGCGATCCGCTGTCGATAACGGGGCATGAGATGCAATCGCGACGCGACGTGTTTCCGGATCTTTTCGACATCGATTCCGCCGCCGGGGGTCCGCAGCGGGGCGGCGTCGAAAAGCATCACGCCTGCAACGTGCATGGGCGTTTCAGGATATTCGAGGTCGAGGAATGTCCGGTCCAGGGTGCTCAGCCGTTCGTGCGTGGCCATCGCGTCGCCTCCTCGCGTCGGGCTCGTGATGATGCGGTTTTAGCAGGAAGCCAACTCGTATGACCATCGTCGCGGGCCGTTCCGCGCCTTGCGTGCGAGATGCCGCCGGCTCTATGGTTGCCCGGAGGACGTATGCGAAATATCGACGCAGTCCGCGGGCTCAAGGACCTCTTCGTAAGCGCGCTCAACAGCGGCACAACCACCGTTGAGGAGTTTCATGCCGCGATCGCCCGCCGTCCTTTCGAGGCGCTCGAACTCGACCCGGTGACCCATACTCCGGCGGCTGTGGTTCGGATGTTTCACGACGCAATCGCGGGTGGCGTCTACTGGGGTCTTCGCAGCCTGATGGAGTTGGCCGGGGATGCGGCCGACTGGGGGCTAATCCCGCTCGAACAGACACAGCCGGCCGAAGAGGAGCCGCTGCCCGCCGCTTTGGATCTCGCCATCAGCGCGCTGAACGGGTTCATGGGCGACCATCTGGAACGCAGTGGAAACGCTTTGCGGACCCGCATGGAATTTCGCCATGAGGGTCGAACTGTCGCCCTGGACGCCGAGACTCTCCGCCGTACATACCCGGGCGCGGGCCGAAAGCTCGCCGTGTTCGTCCATGGTCTCTCGTGCAACGAACAGTCGTGGCGGTTTTACGCGGAAGAAACATACGGCGACCGCGAGACGACATACGGATCGCTTCTGGAACAAGACCTCGGCTACACGCCGCTCTATCTCCGCTACAATTCCGGTCTCCACGTTTCGGAAAACGGCGCGCTGCTGGCCGAGACAATGCAAGAGCTGGTCAACGCGTGGCCCGTCGCTGTGGATGAGATCGTTCTCGTCGGCCACAGTATGGGTGGGCTGGTCGCCAGAAGCGCGTGCCATCAGGGCAAGCAACGTCGAAACGGCTGGATCGGTTCCGTTCGGCATATCTTCTGCCTCGGCACCCCGCATCTTGGAGCCCCGCTGGAGAAGCTCGGGAACGTGATGGGATGGGCCTTGAACGTGTCCGACCTGACGCGGCCGATCGCGAATATCGTCAACGGCCGCAGCGACGGGATCAAAGACCTGCGCTTCGGCTATCTGGTCGAGGAGGATTGGCGGGGACGAGATGCCGACGCTCTGCTCGAGGACAATCGCCATGACATCCCGTTTCTCGACTCCGCGGCGCACTACTTCGTTGCCGCAACCGTGACGCAAAGCCCGAGCGATCCGCTCGGCTTCATTCTCGGAGACATGCTGGTGAGATTTCCGAGCGCCGTGGGTCGGGGCGTGCAGCCGGCCAGGCGCGTCTCGTTTCGAGCCGTGAACAAGAGCCACTTGGGGATGACGACCCACCTGCGGCTTCTCAACCATCCTGCGGTCTACGATCAGATCCGATTCTGGCTCGAGCCGGCGGCCGCCGTACTGACGACGCTCGGCCAAGCTGAGTGAGTTGGCGCTCGGCCTTCAATCACTGCTGACAGAGGAGTGTGTTCCGTCATTCACGCTGCATAGGTGACGGGGGGCGCCCCTTCTACGCTCTGCCACACAATCTTCGCCGCACCGGCCACCGCGCAAACCTCGTCGTCCAGTTCGACGCGATCGCGCTTGCAAATGCGACCTGAACTAACCTAATCAACTAATACAAAAGATCGGTAGGCTACACGGATTCTTATCAACCCAAAATCTCGCTTAAAAGTCGGAAGTTGTGAACGCAAAGACTGTCGATGAAACTATCGCGCGCGCCGCGGCCGAACGCCGCAGTGCGCTTTCGGAAATCGAATCCAAGCGGATCCTCGAAGCGATCGGCATCGCAACCCAGATGCCCGAGCCGGCCCGCAACGCCGACGAAGCCGCGGCCGCCGCCGAGCGGCGCGGCTTCCCGGTCGTGCTCAAGGTGCTTTCGCCCGATGTCACGCACAAGAGCGACATCGGCGGCGTCGCGCTGGGGCTCGCTTCGAAGCTCGAAGTGCGCGAGGCCTTCGCGCGCATTCGCGCAAATCTTTCGCAAAAGGCTCCCGACGCGCGATTCGAAGGCGTCGCGGTGCAGGCCATGGCGGCGGCGGGACTGGAACTGCTCGCGGGCATCGCGCGCGATCCCCAGTTCGGTCCGATGGTGATGGTTGGTCTGGGCGGAGTGTTCGTTGAAGTGCTCAAGGACACCGCGGTCCGGATCGCGCCGGTCGATAAGCGCGAGGCGCGCGCGATGCTCGCGGAGCTGCGCGGCGCTGCGCTGCTTGACGGCGTGCGCGGCACAGCCGCGATTGACCGCGAGGCGATCGTGGAATTGCTGGTCCGGATATCCGAGTTGGCCGCGCGCCGCACGGAAATCAGGGAAATGGACCTCAACCCGATCGCCGCCTATGCGTCGGGGCTGAGCGTGCTCGACGCCCGCATTCTGCTCGAGCACGAGGTCAAAGACGCCGCGCGCGCGCAATTGCCGGCCGCAGAAGCGGCGCCGCTTCAAGCTCGCCGCCAGGAGAACCTCCGGCGCGCCCTCAAGCCGCGCACTGCGATTGTGATCGGCGATCGCGGCTCGCGCGATTTCATGTGGCTGCGTGCGCTCGATGGTTTCAAAGGCAAGCGCTTTTCGGTGCAGCCCGACGAAAAGGAAGGCGCCGCGATCGAGGCGCTCGGCATCAGGAACTTCCGCTCCGTGTCCGAGATCGGGGAACCGATCGACTACGCGATCGCGTCCGTTCCGCGAAAGGTCGCGCCGCAGACGCTTGCGCAATGCGCCGCGGCCGCGGTCGCAGGCGTCGGATTCTTCACCGCCGGTTTTTCCGAAACCGGCGATCCCATCGGAATTGAACTCGAAGCGGAAATGAAAAAGATCGCTTCGCAGTCGGACATCGCGCTGGTCGGCCCCAACTGCATGGGCCTGTGCAACCCGGGACTGGGGCTGCTCAATTCCGCGAACCTGCGCGCGGGCGAACCGGGCGACGTGTGCTTCATCTCGCAGAGCGGTACGCACGCAATCAGTTTCTGCATGCAGGCTCCAGGACGCGCAATCAAGGTCGCCATGTCGGCGTCGATCGGCAATGCGCTGGTGCTGGAGGCCGCGGACTACCTCGATGTGATGGCCTCCGACGCCGCGACGCGCGCGGTCGGCATCTATCTGGAGGGAGTACGCGACGGACGGCGCTTTTTCGAGAGCCTGAAGCGCGCTACCGCGCGCGTCCCGGTGCTGGTCTGGAAGGGCGGCGTGACGGACTCGGGCGCCCGCGCGACATTCTCGCACACCGGATCGCTCGCGACCCCGGCGGCCGGATGGCGTGCGGCAATGCGTCAGAGCGGCGCGGTCGAAGTGACGGGGCTCGAGCCGATGCTGGACGCGATGGAGCTGTTGACCCGCGCCCGGCCCGTGAGGGGCCGCGGGATGGCGCTGGTCGCGATGACCGGCGGACAGTCGGTGGTGATCAGCGACACGTTTGCGAGTCATGGACTCGAAGTTCCGGCTTTGTCGGAAGCTTCGTATGCCGAGTTCAAGAGCTTCTTCCAGGTGATCGGCGGCAGCTACCGCAATCCGCTTGACGCCGCGTGGACGATCGGACCCCGCGCGGACAGCGGCCAGGATAAACTTGATCGCGTACTCGACATTCTCGAGCGCGATCCGGCGGTCGACGCAATCGTGATGGAGTTCAGGCCGGGACTGGCATTTGGCGGCCCAAGACGCCCGATCGACGTCAAGGACAACATCCCCCTGCTGGATCAGCTCGCACGCTTCGCACAGCGCGCGCACAAACCGTTCGCGGTCGCGGTCGAGTCGCAACATGTGTCGCCCGACGTGCGGGCCACGATCGCGGCCAGCGCAGGCGCGCTTGCGCGCGAACGGGGACTGGCGACCTTCGACACGTTCGAGCGCGCGGCGGGTGCGTTTCGCGCCGCGGCTGAGTATTTCGAGCGCGCGGGCGCCTTGGCAAAGGAACCGAACGCTGTGGGTTGATTGAAATCTGAGACTCAAAACGGAAATTCCGGTTTCATCCGCCATGAACCAAAAGCCCGCATGGCTTCGAGAGCTGTTCCCATGGGAGCAGAAAACGCTGCGCGTCAACGGCCGCAACATGGCCTACGTCGACGAGGGGAGCCGTGGCGCACGGCCCGTCCTGCTCCTGCACGGAAATCCCACGTGGGGATTTCTCTACCGCGACTTCCTCGACCCGCTGGTTAAAGCGGACTACCGCGTTGTTGTTCCCGATTGGATCGGGTCGGGCTACTCCGACCATCCGCGCGTCGACGCCGCGCTTACCCTGGCGCATCATATCGCCGACCTGGTCTCGCTAATCGACCAGCTTGATCTGCGCGGTTTCGTGATCGTCGGCCAGGACTGGGGCGGCCCGCAGGGCGTGGGAGCGGCTCTGCAAAGACTCGATCGACTCGCCGCGCTGGTTCTGATGAACACCTGGCTTTTCACCGATTACGTCGGCAAATTCCATCAGTCGCCGCTCCCATGGACGACCTGGCATGCGCCGCTAATCGGCCAGCTCCTGATGAAGCGCTTCAAGGTGCTCTCCCATGCGGGACCGTCGGCGATAACCGTGCGCGGGATGACGGACGCGCAGAAGCGGGGCTATCACCACGTCTTCGACGAGCCCGATTCCGATCACGTCGTGCTTACCTGGCCGCGGACGATCCCGCTTCGCGAGGGCGACCGCGGATGGGCCGACATGACGATGATCCAGCGCCGGCTGCCCGAGCTGGCCCGGACGCCGACCATCCTGCTGTGGGCGCCGGAGGACGCCGTCTTCCCGATCGAGTACGCGAATCGGTTGAAGGAGCTGATGCCGCACGCCCAGGGCCCGATCCTGTTCGAGCGAGCCGCGCATTTTCTCCAGGACGACCGCGGACCCGACCTGGTCGCCGCAATCATCCCGTTTCTCGATTCCGCAGTGGGCAGTCGCCTATGAACTTCGTGACTCCGAGCGCCGACGAACTGGCCGGCTTGCGCGCCGACCCGTTGCTCTGGGAGCAGGAACTTGACACGCGGCCTGAAGTGGCCGAGTCGTTCGAGCGTGCGGCGGGCAAGCGCGCGGGGATGGTTTACTGGCGATCGAAGAGCGGACATCTGTACGCGCTCGAACTCGCGGACCTGGGGCGCGGCCGCCCGTCGATGGCGATGGTCTATGGCTTCTGGAGCCGCTACGAGCCGCGTCCGCCCGAAGATCAGATCGACCGTGACCTGATCGATTTCTGCCTGTGGGTTGCCGGGATCTGCGACGGCCTCAACCCCGAGCATCTCGCCCGCGTCCTGACCTTCGCCGGCCATCCCGTCCCGTGGCCGCGAGCGTGAGTGCTACGCCCCGGCCCGTTGCCGCGCTGGCGGGGTGTCACGCTTATGTCAGCTGGAAGGTGTAGCTCGCGATTCTTTAATTTTCCCGATGAGGCGCAAGAGGCCGTCAAGGATTGTCACAGGGTGTGGCGGACAGCCCGGGACGTAAAGGTCTACCGGAACGATGCTATCCGCGCCGTTAAGTACCTCGGGATGATCGCGAAATGGGCCGCCTGAAATTGCACAGGCGCCCACTGCTATCACAATCTTAGGATAGGGCACGGCTTGGTAGGTCTTCTCCAGGGCCAGTCGCATGTTCTGAGTGACGGCGCCCGTAATCAGAAGTCCATCCGCGTGGCGTGGCGACGCCACAAACTGAATGCCGAATCTGCCCAGGTCGAACACCACGGTATTGAGAACATTAACGTCCGACTCACATCCGTTGCATCCACCGGCGCTGACCTGTCGGAGTTTGAGAGAGCGGCCGAGGACCCGATAGGTCTGTTCAGCCAGACGGCCCGCCAGCCGCAGCGCTTCTCCTTCGGTCAAGACCAAATCATTCCGACTGCTGGTCGCGAGTTGATATTGCGAGGTGAAACGAATCGCTCCTTCGGGGCATGCGTTGGCGCACTCGGGGCAGAACAGGCAGCGGCCGAGATCGATTTGCAAATTTCCGCCACTGGTAATCGCATCCGTCGGGCAGGCATCCGCGCAACTCGTACAGCCCGACGGGCATCGTGCGTGATCCATAACGGGTAGGCCGCGGATTCGCTCGGGTAGAACCGGCTCGGTCTCGGGAAATGGCAACGTGCGTTTGCCCTGACGCAGTCGAGTGAGTATCAAGCTAGGCACTGGCTATCCTCAGAGATCGTGACCGCAATATGAGAGGTTGAAGCTCTTGTTGCACAGAGGAAAATCGGAGACTTGCTGATTGCGCATCGCCATCGCCAATCCCATCCAATTGTGGAACGACGGATCGACTATCTTATAATGTGCAAAGTGCCCATCTGCGTCGGTGATCGCGACGTGGCAAATCTCTCCGCGCCATCCCTCGACCAAAGACACCACCAGATGATCGGCTGGTAGCGGCCCGGCCGGCGACAGTATGGGTCCGTCGGGCATCGAGGCGAACTGCTCTCTCACGAATGCACCCGAACGCTGAATTTCAAGCCATCGCAACCAGGCTCGCGCAAAGACGTCCCCGCTATGCCATTTGGATATAGGTATCTGCGCGAATCTGAAGATGCCGCTGGGAAAATCCTGTCTGATGTCTCGCTCAACCCCGCAGGCGCGCGCCGCGGGACCAACCATCCCAAGCGCCTCGCAGGTTTCTCGCGTTATCGTCCCGGTGTGCTCGAAGCGCGCTTGCACGGATGGTGCGTCCCATAGCAGGGCTAGCGCGTCCTCGACATCCTTCAAGGCCGCTTCTAACCGCTCCTGTAGCTTGGCGACGAGCGGCTTACCCACATCGAATCCGACCCCGCCGGGTCTTATCAATCCCCGGCCGAAGCGGCTTCCGCACAGTGCTGCCGTTAGGTTGAGGAAGTCTCCGCGAATGCGGCCGCAATACGCCGCGGTCGGCAGATACCCGACATCTCCCGCGAGAGCGCCCAAGTCGCCGGTATGGTTTGCAAGACGCTCGAGCTCCAGCGCTACTCCACGCAGCACTTGGGCCCGCGCTGAAACCGCCGTACTGCCTAAGGCTTCGATTGCTTCACAATACGCGGTCGCGTGTCCTATCGAGGTATCACCGCATAGCGTTTCCATCAGATGGATCGTTCGCTTGCCGGGTCCTCCCACGAGCGCCCGTTCAACCCCCCGATGCTGGTAGCCAAGCGATATCTCCAGATGAAAGACATCCTCACCGTGACATTGGAAACGGAAATGGCCAGGCTCGATGATTCCCGCATGCACAGGGCCTACCGCGACTTCGTGAACCTCTTCACCGGCCATCGCGAAAAAATCGGTCACCCCCGCAACTGGTGCTGGCGATAAGCTGTTGCTCGTCCGGTAGGGCGCGTGGAATCGAATCGGCTTCAGCCAGGGATGCCCATCCGGATGAACCTGCCACTGCTCGGCGATTTCACGCTCGAACCAATGAGCTTGCGGACATTCGAGCGTCAGGCACGGGTATGACTCGCCGACCTTGGTGCTGAGAATCGAGAGGCTATTCGTCACCGAGTCGGCCACGACGGCGATCAGCCGAACGAGGCGATCGCCGGCGGGCATCCCAAACAGCGCTGCCAGGCTGCAGGTGCTGCTCACCGCGGAGAGAATCGCGGTTCTGAACTCGGCAATCGACAGGTCGGGAACGCTGCGAAGCGGAACCGGTTCGCCACTGTGGAATGGTGAAAGACCTATCGCCATAGTCAATGCTGACCTAGCAGGCGCGCGGCTTCGTGAAGCGTCCGACTCAGGACCGGCGGAACGTAAATACCCATCAGCAGAATTGCAGCGCCTAGTACCGCCGGAACCGCGCTCAACGCAACACCTCGGCCCGCCGGGACGACGACGTTGCTGTCTGGAGTGCCTTGTGCCATTGCAAGCACGGGCGTGGCCATTCCCGCCACAATGATCGCCAGAAAAATCAGATAGGCAATCGCAACGAAAGACCGGCCCTGATCCAGCGCGGCTTTCAGGATGGTGAATTCACTCAGGAACGGGCCGAATGGCGGCGAGCCCGTTATCGCAAGAAAGCCCAACACCCATAGCAAACCGGATACTGGCAAGACCTGCAAAGCTCCCGAGACGTTTTTCGCAATCTTGGTATGGTAAACAGCCAGGAGGTTTCCTGCGACCATGAACAACATCACCTTGGTCAGCGAATGATTGATCACATGGAGCATCGCTCCGAACAGCCCTGCGCCGCCCAATCCTACGCCCACCGCCAGGATGCCCATATGCTCGATGCTCGAGTATGCAAGCATGCGTTTGTAGTCAACCTGACCCGTGATGAATATCGCCGCTACCGCCATCGAGAGCAGTCCTAGAACGAGCAGCAACCGTTCGCTGAAATCAACCAAGCCACTCGCGACACAGATTTGGTGGATTCTTAGAATCCCGAGAAACGCACAATTGAGCAGAGCGCCGGAAAGCAGCGCCGACGCCACTGAAGGCGCTTCACTGTGGGCGTCGGGCAGCCAGGTGTGAAACGGGGCAAGCCCCATCTTGGTGCCGTAGCCGACGAGCATCAGCACAAACGCCGCCTTTAGCCACAGACGGTTCAAGTGCGGCGCGTCAGAAAGCAGATCTTTCAGAACCAGGGAGACGGTGCCGGTCCCGGGACTGGTAGCAGCTACCGCAAGGAAGAAAATCCCCAGCAGCGCCAACGCGATCCCAACCGAGCAAATCAGCAGATATTTCCACGTCGCCTCAAGCGAGCGATGATGCCTATGGAAGTAAATCAGCGGAGCACTGGCCAGGGTTGTCGCCTCTACAGTCACCCAAAGAAGTCCCAGGTGCTGGCTAAGTGTGACCAGCGTCATCGCAGCAAGAAAGAAAAGGAGGCAACCCGTGAAGCTTGCTTCACGTGCATTGGAAAAAAGAAATCCCTCCTCGAAATCCGAGTGCGACTGACTGCGTTCTTCGCGCAGGTACGCAACTGCGTAAAAGCTCGATGCCAGGAAGAGTGCACTGGTGAGGGTCATGAACAACCGGCCGAGCGCATCTTCAGCAAGCCAACCGTTAAGCGCGGGCGTCGGCGGCTCCAGCCATGTTCCGACGCTCAATGCGAATTGCACAATCGCAGTGGACACAAGGAGCCCGCGGCGGAGCGGATCTGACCCGATAAAGAATGCCGCCGTACCCGCCAGCGCCGGAATCAATATCACTAGCAGGATCATCGGACCCGATCGGACAGAGTTACAAGCTGGCCCGTGTCGATATGATCAAACTGGCGATTGATATGGAATATCGCGATGCCCATCACGAACACTCCTACAAACACATCAAGTAAGATGCCCAGTTCGACGAGGATGGGCATTTCCAGCGCAACTGCGGCCCCGAATGCATACACGCCATTCTCCAGAGTCAGGTAGCCCAGGACCTGGGTAATTGCCTTGCGGCGGGTGGTTAGCAGTACAAAGCCCACCAGGCACGTGAAAAACGCCGCGGGCACCAACAAGAACGAAGTAGGCTGGTTGGGAAGGGGCAGGCGCTGCCCCAGCCAAATCGAACCCCCAAGTGCTACCGCTCCGATAATCACCGATAGGTTGTAGCCGATGAACGGCTCGATCTCACGGGCAGTGTCAGCGTCGCGCATGGCTCGAATGAGTAGCCACGGCAGGATGAAGCCTTTGACCGCGGCACTGACAAGCGGAAGCAGCACGCCAAAAACAGATGGGTTTCCATCCTGCGCGGCGATGGCCAAAAGACCTAGCAATATTCCCTGCATTGCAACGGCGCGGATACAGGCGATGAGCCGGCTCGATGCCAGAAGCAGAAAGCCGGTTAGCAGCAGGAAGACCAGAATCGCGTTTACCAACTGGCTCATCTCTTCATCTTTGGACCAGCGCCAGAGCCAGACCGGACAGCACCACAGCGGCGATCAGCAGTTGCGTTACGCGAAGCAGTCGCAAACGCGCCATCGAAGATTCGATGATCCCGATTACCACTGCCAGACCGAACATCCCGGCAATGGCGGAGCCGCCATCGAGCAAAGGATTGCCTGAATGCCAGGGGACGGCTATCGCGATTATGACTGCGCCAAGCAGCCACATTTTGAGCGCCGCTGCGTACTGGATCATCGCGAAATCAGGACCGCTGTGGTCGAGGACCATAACTTCATGAATCATGGTCAACTCGAGATGCGTTGTAGGATCGTCCACAGGGATACGTGCATTCTCCGCAAGAAAAACCACACCCAGAGCCGCAATAGTTAGACCGAGCGCCGGTGCGGCTCGCATCCACATGGCGGTAGAAACCGATCCGAGCATGGAAGTAAGCGAAAGAGTTCCAGTCTGCCGGGCCAGCGCGGCCAATCCCAGAAAAAGGGCGGGTTCTGCCAGTGCTGAGAATGTGACCTCGCGGCTGGCGCCCATTGCTTCAAAGCTAGAACCGGTATCGAGCGCGGCTAGCACCGTGAAGAACCGGGCCAGCGCCAAAAGATATGCGACCATCACGAGGTCGCCCGCGAATGGCGCAAGCGCCGGAAAAGCTCCGAAAGGAAGTAGCGCCATGGCGCAGATCATGGCCGCAAGACCAACTACTGGTCCCATCCGGAAGACCCACGTAGTCGTTCGGCTGTATACCGCGCCCTTTTGGACCAGCTTTATCAGGTCGCGATATGGCTGCAAGAGTGGCTGACCAACGCGGCCAGCGGCGACGGCCTTGGTGCGATTGACAACTCCCTGAATGAGGGGAGCGAGCACCATCGCAAGCAGCAATGGTAATGTTGATCGCAGACTCATGAGTTATGCGAGCTGCCAGAGCAGAAGCAGGAGGAGAGTGACGGCGATATACAATATGTAAAGCTGAACCTGCCCTTGCTGCAGCGGCCGCAGCAGCAAGAGGTCGCGGCCGATAGCGCCAAAGAGCGGGCGATAAATGTATTCCTGGCATGGATCGGGAGTTTCGGTAGCAAGACTGGCCTCCTTCGGAAAAAAGCCTTGCGGCGCGATTACATGGCGGCGTGTTTGCAGCAGCAAATCGAAGGTGTCGGTTAAAGGTTGAGCGAACGACGATGCGGTATATTGCATTCGCCGCGACGGTTTGGCGTAGCCACAGTCCCAGGTCACATTTGTGGAGACTGATCGGTTAGAAAGTGCGATCGCGCGGCCTATCGCGAGCAGCGTTACTATGCCGGCCAAGGCCCCGCCGATAATGCTCACCAATGCGATGGAGTGCGCGGCGGTCGAGAGGCTTGCACGGACGATCGTCGCCGACAGTCCTGTCACTTCCGAAATCAGCGGAGGCATCGAGGACACTACGCTTGCGCCGAGCAGTCCGATCAATATGCACGCGCCCGCCAGTACGGCCCCGGGCAGCACCATGGCTAGCCCGACCTCGTGTGCTTGCTCGGCGTGCTCGGTTCGCGGTTCACCGAGGAAAACTATGCCGAAAGCCTTCGTGAAGCAGGCCGCCGCCAAGCCTCCAATCAACGCGAGTCCCGCGATCGTGGCTAGCATCGGCACGCTGTTGGCCCCCTCGAGCGTCACCGCTCCCTTGAAGCTCGCGAGATAGATTAGAAACTCGCTAATGAAGCCGTTTAGCGGCGGGAGACCTGAAATCGCCGCGGCGCCAATCAGGAAGATCGCACCGGTACGCGGCATTCGCCGCAGCAGACCTCCTAGGTGGTCGATCTCGCGGGTATGAGCGCTGTGCACAACGTTACCAGCGGCCAGAAAGAGCAGTCCCTTGAAAAGCGCATGGTTCAGGACATGCAGCAAGGCGCCGGCGAAACCCATGGCCGCCACGGCTGGGAGTCCCGCGTAGAGTCCCAGTGTTCCCACACCCAGTCCTAGAGCGATGATGCCTATGTTCTCGACACTGTGGTAGGCAAGCAGGCGCTTAAGGTCATGTTGCGCCAGCGCGAGCAGGACGCCAATGACCCCGGAAGATAGGCCGATCACGCACAGTACCCATCCCCACCACGCCTGAGGCGCGCCCAGAAGCATCATGACGCGAATCAGGCCATAGATGCCGGTCTTGATCATGACGGCCGACATCACAGCCGACACGTGACTCGGCGCGGCTGGATGCGCTTCGGGAAGCCATACGTGGAGCGGGATAAAGGCCGCCTTGGTTCCAAATCCGACCAGCGCCAGCACGAACAGAAGTCCGGCGCCCGAAGATGCCGAGAACCGATCAAAATCCAAAGACCCGCTTGCTCTGCCGAGCAGTATGAATAGCACTAGCAGAAAGGCAGTCCCGATATGACTGGCGACGAGGTATACCCATCCGGCCTGGCGCGTGCTTTCCTTTTCGTCTTCGAAGGTCACCAGGAAGAACGAGGACAGCGCCATCACTTCCCACGCCATCAGGAAAAGGACGCCGTTGCGAGCGAGAATAACGACGACCATGCTGGCGACGAGCAGATTGAAAAAGAACCACGGCGCGGCGAGCGTCTTCCTGCCGCGGTACGCTTCCAGATAGTCAGCCCCATAAATCGCAGCTAGTGCGCACAGCACAAAAACAGGAATCAGAAAGAAACCCGACAGCGGATCAAGTTCTAGGAAAAGGCTGCCATAGGGCACATCCCACGCCATCCGGATTGACTGTGACGGTTCGCCAAGCGCTACGCGTAAAACGGGAATGATTCCGCATACGCAGCCGATCAGGACTCCTCCTGCACCGCAGATCGTCGCCCCTCGTCCACGATTTGCGAAGACCAGTGCCCCCATCGCGCCGGCGCCAAAGGACAGTAGCGCTATCAGCAGCGCTGACATGATTCAGGCGTGATCCTCCGCTTCGACGTGCGGTTCCTTCATCGCGCGCTCCACGCGCTCAAACTCGGCAAGGATTTCGTCGCGCGCCGCCCGGTGCACCAGAGCCGCCTTCAACTGCGAGTCGTGCAATGCGAATGAAAGACGCGACAGCAGATGAAGATGCATGCGGGCGGTTGGGCTGATTAGCAGGAAAATAGCGAAGACCGGCTGGCCGTCGAAAGCGCCGAAATCAACGGGCTTCTCGAGAAAGCACAACGAGATCGCCGGACTGGAGATGTTCAACAGGATTGGTCTGCGGACGTGAGGGATGGCGATGCCCTCGCCGATCGCGGTTGAACCAAGCGCCTCGCGCGCCAGTAGGAGTTGCGTGAGCGATTCTCGATCGATGTTCGACGGCAGCGCCAGACTGTTCACGATGGCGCCTAGAACTGCCGCCTTATCGTCGCCCTGCAGTCCATAGAAAATGCCACCCGCGTTCAGCGCCGCGGCCAGTCGAGGCATAAAAACTCCGGCAGAAGAGGGAACTTCGAAAATCTGCGCCGGGATGTCTATTTCGCGCGACGACGTCCGTTCCAGCAGATCGCTACGATGCAACCGGTACTGGTCATTGACGCGATCGGCTCTTAGGATTCCGCGCTTGATCCAGTCGTAAACTTTCTTCTCTGAGACCTGCAGCAGTTTCGACACTTCCCTGACGTTCAAGTGCATAACGACAGTTCTCCGCCGTGCGGCAGGTTAATAGCCGGTAGTTCTTTCAGCGCCGCAGGTTTCAAAGAAAATTCTGCTCTTGCTTGGATTCGGCACTCGGGCGCGGCTTAGCCATCGTGCCGCGTTACGGAAACGAGGCGGTTATACGTGCCAGACCGAGCATTAAGCTGTTTCTATCAGCAGTTCGCTCCGGTCGGTAGCTTACACAACAAGGTAATTCACGGTATTTTCAGGAAGTTTGACGTAATTCAGCGACCTTGTCAAACACAATCCGTAAAACAACGGAGCCTTCTTCCGGGCCAACCACAGGTTGTTGAAAGAGACACCCGCAGCGACGGATCTCATCAAGCAGAATGCGTCCGACACTAATCGTTTCCTAATTTTGAACGGAACCTGACTTATCGGCGCTCGCCGACGGGTTTCTTCGCCAGTGGAGAGGAATCGCGCTCGAATTGGTGAGCCGACTGCGCAAGGAAAATGCAGCCGATCACGACAGAGAAAAAGCAGCGAGCCGCTCGAGGCTAAACGCGCGGCCCCTTGGACTTACCAGGTGCTAGGAAGCCGCCGTTTGTTCCGCGCGACGATGGCCTCGACGGCTACCTTTAGTGAGACTGCGTAAAGCATCCATAAGTCTCGGAAGATAGCTATGAGGTCGCCTTTCGCGCTGAATCTCAGGCGCGAAATCCTCGAACACCCGAAAGGCGGGACATGGTCCTCGGTGGAAGGTCACTATGCGTTTGGCGTTTTCGGGTTCGGGTAAGTGCCTGCCCAACCCGTCCAGGGCTATGATCGAGCCACGCGAATCATTGAGCCTGAAAATCCATTTGCAGCGAACGCAAGTATATAGATAGGGCTGTGGGCGCAAGGCCCCAGGTTTTTCCAGGCTCTCAATCGCGAACTGGTGGCGCATTTCCTCCGCCGCGAAGGCCATCTTCCGCCTGGTGCGGGCTGCGCCTTCCTGCGTCGCCGAAAATAGGGCGCCTCCATGCACGGGGTTGCCCAGCGCAGCAAACAGGTCCCTTTGATGCAGTCGCATAAATGAGATCTCGTCGACCTTTGCGCCAAAGAAGGCAGTCGAAGGACGTGGTTGAATTTCTCGATTCGATTTCATCGATAGGCTTCGTCAAGCATGACGACGCTTCGCTTGCTCGACGATATACACAGCAAATTCCACGCCACCAGTGGTACGGCCTCCGGTGCTGCGGTTGCAACGGGGGCGCCGGATTGGCCGATCGAAAGGCGCGCAACTCTTCAGGATTCTCCCGCTTGCGCGTCAGATCGCGTTGCATTCGGATTGGGCAGTGTTGGGACGTTTCAAAATGCAAACTCGCCTCAATTCAAAAGGAACTGTTATGTGCGCCGCCGGCATAAGGAAGTCATACCGAGGCCGACGGTGCCGCTACGCGAATTGTGCACGAATTGATCGAAAGCGTTCGGCCGGAAAGCACCGCCATCCTGAGGCTCGATCACACGGCAGATGTCACTAAGCAGCAGGCCGACGGCAAGCTCGTCGCGATGATCGGTGACGGCCCCAATGATGCGCTAGCGCTCGCGGCACCAGGTCGCAATGGCGCGACAAATAAGAAATCGGAAATCGGGGGGGCGATTCCCCCCCTGGATCCTTATGCCACTTCGAACAGGCCGGCCGCGCCCATTCCGCCGCCGACGCACATCGTGATCACAACGTATTTCACTCCGCGCCGCTTGCCCTCGATGAGCGCATGTCCAGTCATCCGCGAGCCGCTCATCCCGTACGGATGACCGATCGAGACCGCGCCACCGTCGACGTTCAGCCGCTCGTCCGGGATGCCCAGCCGGTCGCGGCAATATATGACCTGGCACGCAAACGCTTCGTTGAGTTCCCACAGCCCGATGTCGTCCATCTTGAGGTGGTTACGCTCCAGCAGCTTGGGCACCGCGAACACCGGCCCGATACCCATCTCGTCGGGTTCGCATCCCGCCACCGCCATCCCGCGATAGATGCCGAGCGGATGCAGCCCGCGCTTCTCGGCCTGCGCGCGTTCCATCAACACGCAGACTGAGGCGCCGTCGGAGAGCTGGCTTGCGTTGCCCGCGGTGATGAAATTTCCCGGACCCCTTACCGGCGGCAGCGAGAGCAAGCCGTCCAGAGTGGTGCCGGGGCGGTTGCATTCGTCGCGCTCGAGCGTGACCTGCTGGTGCGTGGTCTCGCCGGTCTTCTTATCATCGAAGCGCTTGGTAGCAGTGGTGCTGACGATCTCGTTATTGAAACGTCCGGCCTCCTGCGCGGCGAAGGTTCGCTGCTGACTCTGGAAAGAATACTGGTCCTGAGCTTCGCGGGAGATCTTGTAGCGCTTCGAGACGATCTCCGCGGTATCGATCATCGCCATGTACACCGCCGGCGCGTTCTTGAGGACCAGTGGATCGCCCTGGCGGTATGCGTTCATGTGCGAATTTTGCACCAGGCTGATCGACTCGACTCCGCCCGCGACCACCGTCTGCATGCCATCGACCATGATCTGCTTCGCCGCCATCGAGATGCTCATCAGGCCCGATGAGCACTGCCGGTCCACGCTCTGGCCTGCGACGCTTTTCGGCAGCCCCGCGGCCATTGCGCATTGGCGCGCGACGTTGAATCCCTGGCTTCCCTGCTGGATCGCGGCGCCCATGATCAGGTCGTCGATCTCGCCCGGTTCGACGCGGGCGCGCTTGATTGCCTCAAGAATAATCGGCGCCGCCATCGACGGCGACTCGATATCATTGAACGCGCCGCGATACGCTTTGCCGATCGGCGTGCGGGCGGTGGCTACGATAACGGCTTCTCTCATAAGGAACTCCTTGCTTTCCGCGCGCACTCACCGTGATCGCGTCGGATGCGGTTGTTGACCTGCATAATGTCGCCCCTCGCCGATATTCGCAACTCTTCCAAAGGGTCTTCATATATTGACATTTGATATGCCAATATATTAGCCTGCGCGAGCCTGTTGTCACAGGCAGTCCAGCAGAGGAATAAGCCAAATGGCGGACAGATATCGTATCTTCGGCGCCGAGCTGTCTCCTTACTCGGTGAAGGTTCGTTCCTATTTCCGCTACAAAGGAATTCCGCACCAGTGGATCATTCGCAACGCCGATAGCCACGCCGAATACCAGAAATACGCCCGGCTCCCGATCGTGCCGCTGGTCGTTACGCCTCAGAACGAAGCCCTTCAGGACTCGACGCCGATAATCGAGCGCATGGAATCTGTGCATCCTCAACCGTCGATTCATCCGTCGGATCCGGTTGCCGCCTTCGTCTCGGTCTTGTTAGAGGAGTTCGGCGACGAATGGGGCAACAAGTGGATGTTCCATTATCGGTGGGCGCGCGATGTCGATCAGCTCAGCTGCGCAGGACGAATCGCACGTATGTTGATGCCGGCGGCCGACGACGAACAGCTCTCCACCATGATCGCGCAGGTGCGTGAGCGAATGGTCGGGCGAGTCTGGTTTGTTGGCTCGAGCGCACAGACCGCGCCCCAGATCGAAGACTCCTTCTGCGAGACGCTTGCGATGCTTGAGACGCATCTGACGAACCGGGCCTATCTCTTCGGCGCGCGGCCCGCCTTCGGCGACTTCGCAATGTGGGGTCAGATCTACAACCTATGGACCGATCCTACGCCCGGCGCGATCATCGAAGCGCGCGCCACGAATGTCCTGGCGTGGATCCATCGAATGCTGTGGCCGCGAGCGGAAGGTGATTTCGAGGATTGGACGAGTCTCGAGCCAACGCTGATGCCGCTGCTGGAGCGGCAGGTCGGCCGGTTGTTCATGCCGTGGACGACAGCCAACGCGAGCGCTATTGTCGACGGGCGCGAGGAATTCAGCGTCGAGCTGGCCGGCCGCACGTGGACTCAGAAGCCGCAGAAATATCACGCCAAATCTCTCGGTGCGCTGCGCGGAAAATACGCCGCGCTGCCCGACAAGCGAGCTATTGACGCAGTCCTCGATCGTGCGGGCTGTCTTGCCGGGCTGCGTGGCTGACCTTGGCGACGGCGTCTGACCGCAAGCCTCGCGCCGCGAGCTATCGCGTGTATGGGATGAGGCAGTCCTACTTCACGCGCAAGCTCACCGGTTACCTCGACTACAAGGGTATCCCATACCTGCTGCGGCGATTCGCAGGCGCAAACCGCGCAGCGCGCGAGGCCCGATGGCCGGGCGCGATGCCCGTCGTGACGACCCCCGACGGTAACTTCATGTGGGACACGACCGCGATGATCCATCATCTGGAGTCGCGCTTTCCCCAGCCACCCGTGTTTCCCAACGATCCGGTGCTGGGCTTTATCGGCTACGTCCTCGAAGATGCGCTCGACGAATGGTTCTATCGCCCTGCGGTCGGATCGCGATGGTTTTATGAGGAGAACCATCGGGTTGGCGGATGGGAGCTTGCGCGCGACGCGACCCATGAGTTGCACCTTCCGTGCGACCAGGCATACGCTGTCGTGAAGGCGCACGTCACCGCGACCTGCGAGCCCTTTGGCGTGACGGCCGCGAATATCGATTCGTGGATCGGGGAAATTCTGCGGCCGTGGTTTCGGGTGACGGGTGCTCATCTCGCAGCGTATCCGTCTCTTCTGGGCGGGCGTCCGTCGCGGGCGGATTTCGCGTTCTTCGGCGGCAACGCGGCGCATTTCATCAACGATCCGTTGTGCCGGCGATGGGTCGATGCGGACGCGCCGGCGATCGTCACGCTCACTCATCGCCTCATGGAGCCTGAGGATGCACAGTTCGGCGATTGGATGGCGCCCGGAGAGGTGCCGGAGACGCTGATCGCAATTCTCGCCGAACTAGCCCGCTTCTACCTGCCGTGGGTCAGCCGTGCGGCGGCGGACGGCAAAGCGCAGCTCGCATTCGCAGGCGGGCAGCGGATCGAAATCGCGATCACGCCGTTTCTCGCCGAAGCCCGCGCAACTCTGCTCGCCCGTTATGTAAAGTATCGCAGCGATGCGCTCGACGCGGTTCTGGCGCGCGCGGGAATTCTTTCCTTCTTCGCGGACTACGCCGATCATGCCGGCACGCTGCCGAACTACAGCGCACCGCCGCGTCCCGCTCTCAACCGCCCTTTTGGACCGCCGTGGGAACGGGAGCCGTGGCCGGCCGACGCTGGCAAAGTCCGCAACCCAGGCTCGGCTACTGACTGAAGCGGGACGATGAATATAGACACACCCACACGCGAACAGACCGATGGCCGGCGCCAGCGCAGCGAAGCAAGCCGCGAGCGTATCGTACGCGCGATGCTGGAACTCGTCGGGGCTGGCCAGGTTACGCCCAGTGCGGAAGCCGTCGCCGCACGCGCCGGCGTGGGGTTGCGTACGGTGTTTCGCCACTTTGACAATATGGAAAGCCTGTACCAGCAGATCGATGCGGTGATGACCGCCGAAATTCGTCCAATGGTCGATCGTCCCTTCTCCGCCGGCGAATGGAAGGCGCAGCTCGGTGAATTGATCGACCGTCGCATCGGCATCTTCGAGCGCATCATGCCGTTCAAGATCGCGGCGGACGTTCACCGCCATCATTCTCCGTTTCTCGCCGGTCAAGTGGCCGAGATGACACGCGAGCAACGTGCCGCGCTTAGCCGCCTGGTCCCAAAGGACAAGCGCGACGATGCCTTGTTCTTCGAGAGCCTTGATCTCGTCTTGAGTTTTGAGACCTGGCGGCGATTGCGCAAGAATCAGAAGCTTTCCTTGCCCCGCGCGCGCCACGTGCTTGAACGCCTCGTCGGCGCGCTCCTCAAAGCCGATTAATTACATTTTCGGATTTGTCCACGTGCGATTTGGCGTAGGATAGATTGACTTCAGATGTGCCATCTTGTGAACGTTGCAATGGGCGAAGGATGCGGCAAATGGCGCAGCAGGAAGGGAAACCAGAAAAGAGAACGACGGGGACGGGGCAACCGCCGCTCCCGCGCGGCGTCCTGTTCTGGTGGCTGATATCTCTGGCGGTGCTGATCTGGTACGTGACCGGATTGTGGCCGCCGTCGCAATCCAAGGCACACATTCCCTATTCCGTTTTTCTCGCCCAAATACGCCAGGACAATGTCCGGTCGGTTCACATCGCCGGCGACGTGATCGAAGGGAAATTTGTAAAACAGCTTATTTGGCCGCAGCCCGAATCTCCCACCGCGCCATCGTCGAAACCCACGCAGCCGCCTTCGGCATCTCCAACCGCCATGCGCCCGGGCGCTGCGGCACAAGCCACCGCAGCATACAGCGAATTCAGCACGACTTTTCCCGCGACCGTCGGCGACCCCGGCATGATGCCTCTGCTCATAGAACACCATGTCGTCGTAGACGTGTCGTCGTCTTCAACTCCTTGGTTCATCGAGCTGCTGTTCACATGGGGGCCGCTGATACTTCTGTTCGGATTCTTCTGGTGGCTGAGCAACCGGGCCGTGCGTAGTCAATCAGGGATGTTCGGTTTTGGACGGACCAGGGCAAAGCGCTACAGCAGCGAGCAGCCAAAGGTCACTTTCAATGACGTGGCAGGAGCGGACGAGGCCAAGGCCGAGCTTCAGGAGGAGGTTGATTTCCTGAAGCACCCTCAAAAGTACCACGACTTGGGGGCACGAATTCCCAAAGGCGTGCTGCTGGTCGGAGCGCCGGGAACCGGCAAAACTCTTATGGCACGCGCAGTAGCCGGCGAAGCGGAGGTACCGTTCTTCAGCCTCAATGCCGCCGAGTTCATCGAGATGTTCGTCGGCGTAGGAGCGAGCCGCGTACGAGATCTCTTCCAGCAAGCCAAAGCGGCGGCGCCGTCGATCGTGTTTATCGATGAGCTCGACGCGGTTGGACGCCGACGCGGCGCCGGCCTGGGCACCGTGAACGACGAGCGCGAACAGACGCTCAACCAGCTATTGGGCGAACTCGACGGTTTTGACGAGCGCTTCGAGGTTATCATTCTCGCGGCGACCAATCGGCCGGACGTTCTCGATCCGGCACTGCTGCGGCCGGGGCGTTTCGATCGTCAGGTAGTGATTGGTCTTCCGGACAAAACAGGGCGCGAAGGCATCTTGCGCATCCACACGCGCAAGCTGCGACTTTCCACCGACGTCGATTTGGCTACTCTCGCGCGCAGCACCATAGGGATGAGCGGGGCGGACCTGGCGAACCTTTGCAATGAGGCCGCGCTTACCGCGGCGAGAAATAATCGTCCGGCGGTTACCATGGCCGATTTCGAAGAGAGTGAAGACAAGGTTCGGATGGGTGCGGCGCAAAAACACCTGGTGAATCCAGGCGAGCGGCGCGTCGTCGCCTATCACGAGTGCGGACACGCAGTGGTCGCGTGGATGACGCCGGCGGCGGATCCGGTGCACAAGGTGACGATTGTGCCGCACGGACAGGCTCTCGGGATGACGGAGCAGATCCCGGGCGAAGAGCGCCATAACCTGAGCCTGTCCTATCTGATGGCGCGGCTGGCAGTGATGCTGGGCGGGCGCACTGCGGAGGAGATCGTCTTCGACGAGGTGACCACCGGCGCGGAGAACGACCTGGTGGAAGCAACCCGTCTGGCTCGCCGGATGGTGACCCGATGGGGGATGAGCAAGCTCGGACTCGTGGCTTTCAAGACTGACGAGCAGCAACCTTTCCTGGGTTACGAGATTTCGCAGGGGCGTGATTACAGCGAAGCGACCGCGGCCCGAATTGATCAGGAGGTCTCGCGTCTGCTCCAGGAGACCCACGACGGCGTCCGCCGTTGCCTCACGGACTCGAGAGAGCGGCTGGATCGGCTGGTAGAAGCGCTGCTGCGCGAGGAGACCGTCGGTTCCGACGAGTTGAATCGTATCCTTGGTCCGCGTGTTGATTCAGGATCGGAGCAGACAGGCAGGATTGTCGCAGATTCACGAAAATAATTCCGGGCATACGACATGACCGCGAATGTCAGAAAAGTATTGAGCAGGCTCGACTGGATGCGCGAACAACGCATCTGGCCCAATGGAATGCGATACCTATGGACCGACGCTTTCGGCGTCGTTCTGTTGGTTTCGCTCTACCACAAACTGGGACAGAGCAAGTTCCTCGACGAAGCTCAGCGGGTCGTCGCAGAGGTCGAGCGCGTGCTGGGACGCCGGCGCGGCTTGCGAATCGGCGAAGCCGCGGATCGTGACGGCCAGTACTTTCACTATCTGGCGATGTGGATTTTCGCGCTGTCACGATTGGGCAGGATAGTTCCCGAATATCGCGCGAAAGCGATTCAACTGGTGAAGGACATCCATCCCGCTTTTCTGATTCCGGGCCGAGGCGTGCGCTGGAAAATGCTCGAAGACTTGAGCGGACCATATCCAGGCTTCGGACCAGGCTCGCTCGATCCGTTCCATGGATACATTGTTTACCGGCTACTTGATGAAGATGCGCTTGCGGACGAGATCCGGCAGATGAAAACCATCGTCGAACGAAGCTACGAAACCCTGGTGATCACTCAAGACCTCGGTCTTGGAATGATGCTGTGGATGACGTGCTTCTTCCCTGAGGAAGAATGGGCGCGCGTTCAGCGCGAGCGAAGTCTCGCGATACTTGACCGAATGTGGATCGATCCGCCCGGCTACTTCTGCCGCGAGCCGGGGGCGCATTCGGTGAAATTTGCCTTCACTAACTTCGGCGTCTCGGTCGGCCTGCAGGCCGCTGAGGCGTGGCCGGAGCGCGTCGCGCGATTGAACTCCTGTTTCGAAACGTACCGATCGGGCGACGAATACGATACCGATGCGATCACGCATGTCATGGCGTGCGTGTCATCTTTCGCGGGCGAGTTCATGCCACAGCGCATTGGAGCCTAGCTGCCAGTCGTATGTGAGTTCTTGTATTTTTCTGATTCGTTCAGTAGTGGAAGGCTTGTGTACTCATGGGCATCGCCACCGGTGATGCCCAACGAGTGCCGCTCTTCTATGACCCGACACGCGCAATTATTTTTTCCAGTGCAATCGTTTGGCAACGCCGGATGTGCTTCAGCGATGAAAACCTTAACAAGGCTTGTGGAGTGTGGCCTTTGATCCCAAGGCGAGCGGGAGAAGTTTTGACCGCGGTGGCGCGGTGCAACGCTTGAGCCCGCAGAGGAAGACAACATGCAAATGAACGTGAAACCCATCCCGACGCTCGACGCCCGGATTAACGAGATCCGCGCGCTCACCGCGCAGATCGTCAACCGCGAAATCATGCCCAACGAGCACAAGCTCTGGGCGGGCTGGCGCGACGGCGCGACGGAGGAGGAGCGGCGCAGCGCTCGGGAGCTACGCGACTCGATCAAGGAGAAGGTGAAGCAGGCGGGCCTCTGGGCGCCGCATCTTCCGCCGGAGTATGGTGGCGCCGGGCTGGGCTTCCTCGAGCATGCGTACATGAACGAGGTGTTGGCCTACAGTATGGGAGCGGCGGCGCTCTTCGGCGTGGTCGCGCCCAACTCGGGAAACCAGCAGATCCTGCTCAAGTACGGCACGGAGGAGCAGAAGCGCAAGTGGCTGGTGCCGCTCACCGAGGGCAAGATGGAGTCCGGCTTCTCCATGACCGAGCCCGACTCTGCAGGCTCGGATCCGCGGTCGATCAAGACCACGGCACGCCGCGAGGGCGACCAGTGGGTGATCGACGGGCACAAATGGTTCACCTCAAACGGGTTTCGCGCCGACTTCCTGATCGTCATGTGCCGCACCGGCGGGAAAGGCGACGACAACGGCCGCATGACGCAGATCATCGTGCCCAAGGACACGCCGGGCGTTCGCATCGTGCGCGGCATCGAGATCTGGGGCAGGCCGAGCGACCACTGCGAGATCACCTACGACGACGTGCGGGTGCCGCTCGCTAACCAACTCGGCCAGGCGGGCTCGGGCCATCAGGCCGCACAGGATCGCCTCGGCGCGGGGCGCGTCTATCACTGCATGAACTCGATCGGGCAGATGTGGCGGGCCTTCGACTTGATGGTCGAGCGCGCCACGATGCGCGAGGTGCACGGCGGCAAGCTCGAGACCAAGCAGTTCATTCAGGGCTTCATCGCCGACTCCTACATCGATATCCAGGCGGCGCGCTTGATGACCATCCACTGCGCCGAGCGCATGGACAGCGGCACCGACCCGCGCACGGACATCTCGGCGATCAAGATCTTCGTCCCGGCGGCCTACGAGCGGGTGGTCGACCGCGCGATCCAGGTGTGGGGCGCGGCGGGCGTCTCGGGCGACCTGCCGCTTGCCGCCATGTACCTGGGGGCCCGGACGCTGCGGCTCGCGGACGGCCCGGACGAGGTCCACCGGATCCTGATCGCGAAGAACGTGCTGGGACGGTATCACTCTGGGGAAGGCTGGGACTTCGGAAACTGACCGCGAGCGATCAAACGCGGTCAGCCCGCACTGGTCAAGGTATGCACCGATCCTGATGCGCAGGCCATCACTGATATGGGGTTTGCCGGTTCCTAAGATTATGGAATGACGGTCGGCGCAATGCCTGGATTGAGAGAACCTTGAGGTGGCGCTGCGGCCTTCACGGTCACCACATAGGTAACTTCTTCTCCCGTAGCGAGCGTCACGTCGATTTTGGAACTGCCGGCATCGGCACCCACCACTTCGATCCTGCCCGGAGCATTTTGCACCACGAGCGCATTGGGGTTGTTGACCACCTTCTGGCCGGGGGCCGTACCTTCCTTTACGTCAGTTATGGTGTAGTTCTGGCCCTTACTGATCTCTACTGGAATGATGCGCCGTTTGGCCTTGGGCGATTCGGCAAGCGCGGACGATCCGTTCAAGGCGATTAGTGCCAGCAACACCAGGGCGCTCGCCAGTATGGGGCGAGTACTCGCCTTTGTATCAGCCTCTTCGATTATCATTTGTTCCCTCCCCCAATGGCGAAACGAATCGGCGGCCATAGTAAGCGAGGATTTCCATTCTGGATCCTGATTCAGACTCGCACCAACACCGGGCCGTCTGCAAACGCAAATTTCGAGCCCGGTTCTCATGCGATCCGCCATAGACGCCCTTTGCGGTCGCCGTGCGCGCGGATTAGGTTTTGAGAAGCGACAGCCGGAAAAAAGCGGACGGTTTCGCGTCTGGCGGGCACGCAACGCCCGGCGAATCCCGCTTCTACTTGACGCCAGCCGCGTTCTCGCGCTGAAGTGCGCATGGAAAACCGGTGTAACCTTTGCCGAGGCGCCACGTCTCTAATTTATCCGGATTCATGAGGCTGTATGTTGAGGTACGGGGGCGAAATGGGCCGCAAGTGCTGCGATCCGGCATCGTGGCGCTCGTCAAATGCATCAACCCTGCTAGAATTCCGCGTCGCTGTTGCCTTGCGCGGTCCCTTCGATGAGGTCGACAAGTTCTCGCGAGCCTAACCAAATGAAGAAATTGCATTCTGCTTCCATAGGTGCGGCGCTACTTAATGCAATCTGTGCAATCCGGCGAATCGCTTCGGCCTCGCCGCTGCTGTGGCCGTTGGCGATGCTCCTGTATGTTCCCGCCATTTCACGCTTGGCCATCGTTATCGGCAACTTGAGCGCGCGAGCGCGGGCGACGATCCTCCTGGCGCGCTTTCGTGCGGGGGAAATACAGCGACACGATGCTGCGGTCGTCGCCAAAGCTTCACGCAGCTTTTGGCGCTTGCAGGCAGGCATCGCCGGGTCATTTGCCCTCGTAGCCGCCGGCCTGATGGCGACGACGATCCCACTGGTGTATGCCCAGGCGCAGCCGGAGAGTGCAAACGGGAGTACCGGGAATCCAGTCAGCTCGGGAAATCAAACCAGCTCGGTCGGAGCGCAAAACTCGACGCCGCCCGTCGATGTCAGCGTTTCTTCCCAGGCGGCGCACAAGTTCGAAACTAATCCCATCCTGTCGCTGCCTGATATGCTAGCTCGCCAATGGATTCCCGGCCGTGAGGATTTAGCACGCGACTACTTCCCCCGGATCGAGGACAACCAGGAGCATAAGCTCAGTCTCAAAGAAACCATCTACCTGGCGCTGGAGAATAATCCTGGCCTGCAGTCGGTGTCGTTGGACCCGGTTGCGGCGACCGAGAGCGTCAAGGCGGCGAACGCCGTGTTCGACCCCCAGCTAAGCTCGCAAATAGACACGGAGAAGGAAGTCACGCCAGTCTCTTCGCCGTTTCAGAACCCCGGCTCCATTGCCAACGTGGGGAAGTTCTACGATTGGAACTTTGGGATGAGCAAAGTGCTTTCCGGGAGCAACGGCACTTTGGGCATTACCTTCAACAACGACCGCGAGCTGACCAACAGCTCATTCAGCCCGGTCAATCCCGTATATACGCCCACCATGGTAATGTCGCTGTCGCAGCCGCTATTGCAGAATTTCGGCTGGCAGTTTGCCACGATTAATGTCCGTCTGGCCGAGTCGGCGCAACGGTCTTCACAATGGAACTATGCTTCATCGATTAACGACTTCGTTCAGCGCATCGGTAACGACTATTGGGGTGTGGTGGGGGCCGAGCAGAGCTTGCAGGTCGCTGATTCAGCCTTGAAGTTCAACGCAGACCTGGTTCGGGTTAACGGCAACAACGTCCGGCTCGGTATGATGGCTGCGGTAAACCTGTCCGAGGCTATGTCGGCAGCCGCCACCGCGCGGGCAAACCTATCCGCAGCCCGGGCCGGCCTCGAGATCGCCCGCACTACGCTTCGCCAGGACGTGGCGCTTAACCATGCCGGTGCGATGCTTGCCGCCGAAATCGAGCCTCTGCAGCAACCCGACACGAAGTTTGGACCACTCGAGACCGACGATGTCGCGTTCAAGAAGATGCTCGAAGACAGCCCCGCACTGGCCGGCCTGCGCGAAGCGATTCGCAGCGCGTTGATCCAGGTCAAATACGCGGAAAATCAGACCTTGCCATCGCTCAATCTGGGCGTGCAGATCGGCATAACATCAGAGGCCGGCAACTCCAAATGTACCGCCTCCGGCACGATACCCGCCTATGCCAACTGCTATGACCCGAACGGACCCAGTGCAAAACCCGGAACTGACAATGCGGCCGAGCTTCCCTTTGGCGGCGACTACGGCTCGTCGTTGAACAGCCTGTTCGATTTCAAATTTTATGACTATGCCGCGGTCCTGGGCTTTTCGATGCCGCTGGACAACGCCGCCGCGAAAGCCGCTCTGGCGCAGGCTCATGTCTCGTATGACCAGGCCCGGATGCAGTATCGCCAGGCGCTCTACCAGGCGGTTTTGCTGGTTAAAAGTGCGCTTGCCAATTTGCGCGCCTACGAGGAGCAGGTCGAGGCCACCCGGGAGGCTACCGTTTACGCGGCACAGAGTCTGCACGATACTCAGGCGCAATTCCGCGTCGGCATGGCAACCACCAACACGCTTCTACAGTACCAAAGCAATCTGGTAACCGCGCAAGGCAACGAGGTTCAGGCCGATGTCGGCTTGGAGAACGCGCGCCTGGCCTTGTGGCATGCTGAAGGCACGCTGTTCGGGCAGTTCAACATCGACTTCCAGGTGCAGAACCCGCGTCAGTCGCCATGGTACTCGCGCTTTTGAACCCGTGCCGATGACCATGCCGGCAAACAGGGCTATGACTGTACTTAAGTCCATAACGGTGCTTGCACTGGCGCTGATGCTGACCTCCGTCGCATGGGCTCAGCTACCTGCTACCAATCCGCTTGTGGTGCCTCCCCTGCCGCCCGGCCCTCCAGCCCAACTGCCGGCCCCTGTTAGCACGGCGATTGCGCCAATCCCAATTCCGGTACCGTCGCTGCCCGCCGCCTATTCGACCCCCGGAGCGCGAATGTTCAACTGCTCCTGTTCTGGTCCTGGTCAGCCTACTCACTGGATGGGCCAAGTGACCGCCGCTGGGTACCTTAGCGCCAGCCAGAGCGCGAGCGGTGCCTGCGTCTCCTACAACAAGGGAAGGCCTCCTTCCTACGGAGCGGCGGGCGGCGTTGGTGCCGGTAATTCTTTCGGGCCGATGCCTGGGGCGCAGCAGAACGCGGGTGCCGCCAAATCCTTCGGCTTTCCCGGAGTGGCGGCGAGTTCGGGGTCGTCCTCCTCGCTCGGCTCATTCGCCGGGGCGGCGCAAGGTATAGGCGCGGGCAATTCGTTCGGCGCGCCCTCGGCAGGCCTGAGTTTTTCCAGCGCACAGCAGCAACGGCTGTGTTCGACGTGCGTATGTGACTGAGCAGTCGCGCCTGAGCCAATCGGTTGACCGGCGATCGAGACACGATGATGCTGATGCGAGATTGAGGATTGTGACTCCGTGAAGAACGCCGTGTCATTGCACAGGACGAAATGAGCCGCGTACCGCCGATTTCACAAGCCCAGGCCCAACCGGCCGCGCGCGAGGAGTTGCAACGCCAGCGCCTCGCGCACGGGCGCGTGACCAACATGAAGCTCACGCTGGCGCACTCGCCGATCGCGCTGGAGGCGCTGATGCAGTGGTATCCGCTGCATGACGCGGTCGCGCGCTTCCTCGGCGAACGCGCCACAACGCTTTTCGTCCACGCGATCTCCGCCCAGACCGATTGCCTCATCTGTTCCACGTTCTTCCGCCGCCTGCTCATCGAAGCCGGCGAAGACCCCGATTCGCTGCAGCTCAACGAGACCGAGCGCGCGGTGGTCGACTACGGCCGCCAGCTTGTCGTCGACGCCAATCGCGTGAGCGATGAGCTCTACGCACGGCTTGAGAGTTTTCTTAAGCCCGCGCAGATCGTCGAGCTTACGGCGTTCGGCGCAATCATGATCGCGACCAACGTCTTCAACAACGCACTGCACGTCGATCTGGACGGATATCTCCAGCCGTTTCGGCGCAAGGGTACCCCCGCCGACGGCTGAATGCCTCCAGCCGGCGCATCATTCGGCGGAAATCCTTCGGGAGCGCATCATGTACGACGACCTTCGAGACAAAGTGGCGCTGATTACCGGGGCCGCTCACGGTCAGGGTCGGGCCTGCGCCATCGCGCTCGCCCGCGAGGGTGTTCACATCGCCGCGCTGGACGTGGCGAGGCAACTGGCTTACCCCGGTTACGCGCTTGGAACCGCGCACGAGCTCGACTCCGTTGCGGCCGAGATTCAGAGCCTCGGCGTGCGCGCGCTCGCGCTCGTCGCCGACGTGCGCGACGGTCGCGCCGTGGCTGCCGCCGTCGGGGAGGCGATCGAGACTTTCGGACGAATCGACATCCTGTTCAACAACGCGGGCATCTGCGCCTATGGTCTCGCTCAAGAGCTCAGTGAGGAAGCGTGGGACGCGATGCTGGACATCAATCTGAAGGGCGCGTGGCTGGTGGCGAAGAACGTGATTCCGCAGATGATTTCCCGCCAGTCGGGCGTGATCATCAATAACTCCTCGGTTGCCGGGCTGCGCGGCATGGCGCGGTTAAGTCACTATGCCGCCTCCAAGTGGGGACTGGTCGGATTGACGAAGTCGTGGGCGATCGAACTGGCGCCGCACAAAATTCGCGTGGTTTCGATTCATCCCACCGGCGTGAACACGCCAATGAATGACGGCTTGGCGTCGCTCGAGGGGAGTACGCCGCTGGAAATCGCCGAGCGCTCCGCCGGCAATCTCCTCCCGGTGCCGTGGATCGAGCCCGAAGACGTGGCTGCGGCGGTGGTCTTTCTCTCCTCGCAGCAGGCGCGATTCATCACGGGCTCCCAGTTCGTAATCGACGCGGGGTTGCTCAGCCGATGATGCACCGCGCGCCGCAACCACGACGGGGACCTGCGGCTTAGGACAATCATCAGCGACCGGGAGTGATCATGAGCGATTCTGACTTTTTGGGAAGGTCAGTCCGGTCGCGCCTTCGAGGTCGGCCAAAGCCTGGGGCTCGCTTACCACCTTGATCGCCACCATCCCAAGCTGCGCCGCTGCCTTGCAGTTGATGCCCAGGTCGTCCAGGTAGACGCAAGTCTTGGCCTCTACTTGAAGTCGCTCGCACATCATCAGGTAGATCCTGGGATCGGGTTTTCGCACGCCGACCTTCGAGCTTTCGATGATTGCGTCGAAGTGCTGCATGATACCGCCGCCGCGCGAGGCGCTCTCGGGGTTTGTCGCCATGGCTGGTCCGTGACCATGGACCATGTTGTTGGTGATGCAACCGACCTTGAAACGCTGCTTGCAGATGGTCAGCGCCTCGACCATCCGCGGCCGCACCTCGCCGGAAAGCAGGGGCAAAACTTCGGCTCCGCGCACCGGGTGACCGAGCGTGGTCGTTTCCTCCAGGAATTTCCGGTCAAAGCCGGCGCCATCGATTTCGCCACGCTCGAACAGCGCCCAGGCGTTGGAGTCGGGATTAGTGGTGTTGACAGTCCGGATGAGGTCCCTCGGCAGGCCGCGTTGGGCCTCAAAGCGGTTGAAGGCCTCGAAGGGAGAGCTCGTGAAAACGCCGCCTAAATCCCAAATCACCGCCTCGATGGTCACGCCTTTATCCTTCCTCTCTTTGAAGCTTCGCGCTCTCCCGATGCTCGCCCACCCCGGACTGCGGGCTAAGGGGTTGCCGCCTGTGGCCAGTCCCGCTATGGCATGATGTCGGTCCAGCTTGCGCCGCCGTCGTTGGTCGCCAGTAATTTGGACTCGTTAGTCACGACCCAGCCCTAGCTCGCTGTGACGGGGGATCATATCGGTGTAGCTAGTAGGACGGCGCGCGACCCTGTCTCGAGCTCCATTTTCATAGATGCTTAAGCGCGCCTTCGATGAGCGCGAGGGCTCCCTGCGTAACGAGCGAGGTTACCGCGCCTTTCGCGCCCTCCTGAATCATTGATTTCGCCGCATTCAACGCCCGCTTCAGCTTACCGACATCGGGTGTCGCAGCCTCTGCTTCGGCCCCGATCACCTCGATCTCGTGCGCGAATCGCTGCTGCTCAGCCGCCGGGACCAGATAATCGAGGTTTTGGCGGAGCTGTTCGGCAAGATCTGCAAGTGCCTGCGGATCAGCGCCTTGTGAGGCTTGCTGATTGATCGTGATGCGCCCGCCCTCGGCGACATCGCCGAGCATGTTCGAGACGTTCTGGACGCCGTGAAAATGGAATTCGACCCTCTGTGCCTTCTCGCTCTCCTGCGAGGAAAAGCTGAGGCCCTCGCCGACGATGCCCGCCTGCTCAAGTTCCACGCTCCACCTCAAAACCTCGTTTCGGACGTGGCTGATTATCTCCAGCAACTCACTCTTATTGAGCAAGCACCTGACGTCGGTCGGAACCTCTAGGGAGGCAACGAGACGCGCTTTGAGTTCGGGGGTCAAAATAAAGAGCGCTTGATCTTCATCCGCAATCTGCTCAAGAGGTCCTGCCGGTGTAATTATCTCCCTTGGCTCGAACAGCCGTTGGACTTTCTTGACGTCCGACCAGATGATCGACTGCCACCCGTGGTATGGATTATATGCCTGAAACTCGCTTTGAACACGCCGGTATGCAGGAATCGCGTCGGATGGGTCGTAGCCATCGAGTTCCTTCTTAGCCCACGCTGAAAACTCGGTCAGCCCAAGCTTTTGCGCGGCGACCCACGCCTTCCGAAGCAGGTCCTCGACGGGAACTGATCGGTCGAGTGCATGGCGTTGGAGTTCTTCGATGAGCGAGGCCATGTACCGCCATCATAGCATTTCGAACGGCGGACTCACGAATGTATGCGCGTTGGTGCGCGGGCGATTGCGCGCCACTTCGCCGCCGGGCACGATCGGCGTGATGGTGCGTGCCCCACCTGCACGAATCCCACTGCCAGTAATTCTCGCCTGTCATCGCTGCCCCGGCAGCAGAACTGATCTCATGCTTGCTCCTTCGAACCTACTTTTTCTTCTATGCGACCTCGTTTACGCGCCGAAGAAGACGTTTTGGGATTCATGCGCGCTGCGCGCTTACGGCTTCCAGGTAGTTGACTCGCCCACTCACAGGCTCTCAGCAGCTACCAGGCTCAGGAGATCGTTGCAGCCGTCCTCGATCATCGAAGCGCGGGCGTCGCGCAGCAGCTTCTCGATCGGGTACTCGCGGCTCAGCCCGTTGCCCCCGAAGATTTGCAGGGCGCTGCTCGCCACCTCGAAGGCCGTGTTCGTCGACGTGACCTTCGAAGCGACTGCCAGGTGCAGTTGCGAGGGTACGTTAATCGAGTTGTAGAGCGTCACCTGCCGGCTCAGTGCCCTGGCTGCCTGGACCTTCCGGAACATCTTGAACAGGCGCATCTTCACGCTCTGGTGCTGGAAGATCGGCACTCCCCCTTGCACGCGCTGCTTCGCGTAGCCGACGGCCAGATCGAGCGCGGCCTGCGCCACGCCGACGAAGATCGAGCCCATCCCCCCGTTCGCGGTGGTCAGGATGATCTCGGTCGCGAACCCGTACGCATCGGGCGGGATCACCATGTAGTCGGCAGGGATGCGCACGTGGTCGAAGAAGATCTCTCCCTGATTCAGCGCGCGCTGTCCGATCTTGTTCAGCGGCTTGCCCTTCGACACGCCGGGGACATCGAGCGGCACCAGGAACCCGGCGTCTGCCCGTTTCCCGTCACCCATGTCGACGGCGCAGAACATCGCGGCCGCCTTGGCTATGGTACCGTTGGAGACCCAGGCCGCCTTCTGTCCGCTGAGCACGAAGGAGTCGCCGTCCTTGCGCGCGATACAGTTGGGCCGGCCCGGCTGCTCGACGCCCTGCCTGTTCATGTAATAGATCAGGTCGCTGCCGTGGTCCGGCTCGGTGCCCGCCCAGCAGCCAATGCAGTCGTCGGCGCTGAAGCGCTCGATCAGCTCGGGCTTCCCGGACATCTGGGCCATCATCCGCGGGAAGCCGGCGACGCCGAAGCTGATTGCCAGCCCCGCATCGCCCCAGCCCAGCTCTTCGCTGATGATGCAGCGCAGTCTCGCCTGCTGTGCCGGCGTCAGGTCGGCGTTGGGAGCCGTGAGATCGTCGAGGCCCAGCGCGCGGTGTTTCTTGAACACCTCCCAGAGGATGGAGTCCTTGGCGATTACGTCTCGGGGGTCCGCCATCGCGTCGAGCTCCGCGCCCGCGGGCCGCATGACCTCCTCGGCAAATCTGTGAACCGTCTCCCGAACGGCTCGCTCTCCCTCAGTCAGCTCCACTTCGTAGTCGATGCTGGCCATAGTACCCTCCTGAGTTGATTGGGCCTCTCGGGCCAGCTATTCACACTCACTTTTGATGGTCGGATCGCTCTCATGAAACGCCGCCGTCACAGGTCGAGATTGGCTGTGGCTACTAAAAGCTCCGAAAGCGGCGAAAAGTCCATAGTTTTGGAGTTCACCGCCGTGATGTCGCCGGCATGGCTAGTTCCACAGGATCTGCCAGGGAGCCAGACAAGACCGGATCTTTGGCGAATCGAGCCGACCTGCCGCTTCTCAAAACCTGGTTTGCGCCGTGGCGGCCATTCGTCAGTAGCCAGCTGCTCCTCAGTGCAGGCCATTTTTCTTGAATTCCCGCTCCTTCATGATCGCGAAGAACACCGGCACAAGTATGAGGACGTGCATCGTCGAGGTGATCATGCCGCCGACGATTGGCGCGGCGATGGGCTTCATCAGGTCGGAGCCGATCCCGCTCTCCCATAGAATCGGCGCGAGACTGAGCATCACGACTGCAACGGTCATCAGCTTGGGTCGAAGCCGCTGGACGGCACCCTCGATTACCGCCAACTCGATCTCCTCGTGAGTGAGCGCGCCGGCGGCGATGTGACGATTGAGGGCTTCGTGAAGATAAATCACCATGACGACGCCGGTCTCGACAGCGATGCCGAACAACGCGATGTACCCGACCCATACGGCAACGCTGAAGTTGAAGCCCATCATGTACTGGAGCAGCAGCCCGCCTGTCATCGCGTACACGGTCGGAAGGATCAGCACGATCGCTTCGGTCGCCGACTGGAAGAGCATGTAAAGCAGGACAAAGATCAGACACAAGACGATCGGCAGGATAACTATCAGGCGCTTTCGCGCGCGCAGCTGGAACTCATACTCTCCCGACCATTTCAGAGTGTATCCGGCGGGCAGGTGCAGTTGCCGATCGAGCACGCGCTGCGCGCTGTCAACGTAGCTGCCGTAGTCCGAGGTCGCGAGGTCAACATAGACGTAGCCGGTCAGCAGCCCGTCTTCATCCCGTATCATCGATGGCCCCGGGCCCAAGCTGATACGCGCGACTTCGCCGAGCGGGATCTGCGCTCCCGTCGGCGTCATGATCAGTATTCGACGAAGCGCGTTCAGGTCGCTGCGATAATCCGCGAGATAGCGAACGTTTATCGAGTAGCGTTCTCGCCCTTCGACGGTGGTCGCGATATTCTCGCCGCCCATCCCGGAGCTGACCGCCCGCTGAACTTCTCCGACCGTCAGGCCATACCTCGCGGCGACGGCGCGGTCCACATCAACGTTAATGTAGAATCCTTGAGAAACCCGCTCGGCGAAAATTCCCCGCGTGCCCGCAACCGGTCCGAGTATTTCTTCGATCTGAGAACCTATCTGCTGAATCCGGTCGAGGTCGGGACCCTGAATTTTGAGTCCGACCGGAGTTTTGATCCCGGTCAGTTCCATGTCGAGCCGGTTCTGGACCGGCATCGTCCACGAGTTGGACAGACCAGGGAAATGCAGCCTGTCGTCCATCTCGGCGATGAGCTGGTCGTAGGTCATGCCCTTTCGCCATTGGTCGCGCGCCTTGAGCATGATCGTCGTGTCGTACATGTCCAGCGGTGCGTTGTCGGTCGCGCTATCTGACCGTCCCACGGTGCCGAATACACTCTCGACCTCGGGAAACGCGCGGATGATCTGATCCTGCTTCTGCATCAGATTTACCGCCGACGTGATCGAAATCCCGGGCAGGGCGGTAGGCATGTAGAGACTCGACCCCTCATACAACGGCGGCATGAACTGACTTCCGATCTTGAACAGCAGCGGAATCGTGAGCAGCAGAAAAATCACGTTGACGGCAATCGTCAGCGCGCGATGACGCAGGCACCATCGGATCACCGGCAGATAAATGGCCTGGAAGAAGCGCGAGATGGGGTTGTTCTCCTCGGGGCGCAGCCGTTTGCCGCGTATGAAGAGGACCATCAGCACCGGAACCACCGTGATCGCGAGAACTGAGGAGAACGAAATCGCGAAAGACTTGGTGTAGGCCAGCGGTCGGAACATCCGCCCCTCCTGCGATTCGAGCAGGAAAACCGGCAGGAATGAGACAACGATGATGATCAGCGAGAAGAAAATCGGGCGGCCTACTTGTTTCGCGGCCGATAGCAGAATCCGCTGCCGTTCGGGTTCGGATAATGACTCGCCCTTGCGCGACGCCTCCTGCTGTGCCTCCGACAGGTGCCGGTACCCGTTTTCGACCATTACGATCGAAGCGTCGACCAGCACGCCTATCGCCAGCGCCAACCCGCCCAAGGACATGATGTTGGAGCTGATCTGCAGATAGTACATCGGGATAAACGTCGCGATGACCGCGATCGGCAGCGCAAGAATCGGGATCAGCGCCGAACGCAGATGAAAGAGGAAGACGATAATCACCAGGCTGACGATGACGGCCTCTTCGAGCAGGTCGCGTTTCAGGGTGTTGATGGATGCCTGAATGAGTCCCGACCGGTCGTAGCCGGCGACGATTTCGACTCCCGCCGGCAGAGTCTTTCGAATCTGGGCAAGCTTCTGCTTGACCCCGTCGATGACGGTGAGGGCATTCTGCCCGTAGCGCATCACGACGATGCCGCCGACCGTCTCTCCGTCGCCGTTCCACTCAGCGGCGCCTTCGCGAAGATCGGGTCCCAGACTGACCACGCCCAGGTCTCTTATCAGCACCGGCGTGCCGTTGTTGGTCGCAACGGAAACATCTTCGAGGTCTGCCACCGAATGGACGTAGCCGAGGCCGCGGATCATGTAGTCCGCTCCCGACATCTCGAGCACGCGGCCGCCGACTTCGCCGTTGCTGTCGCGGATTTTGTCGATCACCGTCTCCAGCGGGACCTTGAGCGCTAGCAACCGATTGGGATCGAGCTTGACCTGGTACTGCTTAACGAAGCCGCCGATAGTGGCGACTTCCGAAACCCCCGGCACGGTTTCGAGCGCATAGCGCACGTTCCAATCCTGCAAGCTGCGAAGGTCGGCGAGACTGTGAAGATGGCTCTTATCGACCAGCGCGTATTCGTACACCCAGCCCGCGCCGGTTGCGTCGGGGCCGATCACGGGATTGACGCCAGCCGGCAACGTGCCGGCGATCTGTTGTAGGTATTCCAGCACGCGGCTGCGCGCCCAATAGATGTCGGTGCCGTCTTCGAACACGACGAACACATATGAATCGCTGGGCATCGTCTGCGCTCGGACTGCCTTCACATGCGGCGCAGCAAGCATCGCGGTGACGATCGGATAGGTCACCTGATCCTCGATGAGACTGGGCGGCTGCCCCATCCATTGCGTGTGGATGATCACCTGGACGTCGGAGATGTCCGGCAGCGCGTCGAGCGGGATCCGATCGAGCGACCAAACGCCCGCCAGTACCAGCGCAATCACACCGGCGAACAGCATGAAGCGGTTCGCATTACACCATTCGATAGTTCTCTCGATCATCATTCTTTCCTCACATCGCCATGGAGCCGCTCGCTGATACGTCCATCTGCCTGGTCGCGATCGTATGGCCGCCCTTCGACGCGACGATCGTCAGGCTCCAGGTGCCACCGCTAAGCAGTTCGATATTTGCGGCGTAGGCGCCGTTGCCCCGGTCATCTGCGATGGCTTGCGCGCGCATCGCGGCCATTCCCATCGCCGGCATTGCAGCCATGTAGAAGGTGACCGTCACTTTCGCGCCCGAGATCGGGGCGCCCTTGGAATCGCGCAGCGTCACGATCACCTTGTTGTGGCCGCGCACGAGAGGATTGGGGTCGCTGGTGAACGCAATGCTTGCCTGGGGGACAGGCTGCGCCGCCGGTCCGGCCGCATTCGCGGTTGCGGCCGGCGGAGGCGGCACGAACGCGCCCGCGGCGGCCTGGAGTTGGCTTTCCGAGTCGATCAGGAAATTGGCGGAACTGACGATCCGCTGACCGGGCGCGAGCCCCTTGAGCACGATGAACTCATCGCCGGCGTGCGGTCCCAGTTCGATCTCGGCGGGAGTGAGATAACCGTCACCGCGATCGATAAACGCGACATTGTGCGCGCCCGTGCGTAGCACCGCAGTGTCCGGAATGACAGTTTGGTCGCCCATCGGCAGCTCCAGCGCAACCTGCGCGAACATCCCCGGAAGCAACAGGCCTTTGGGGTTGTTGAACTCGCATCGCACTTTGGCGGTGCGAGTCGTCGGATCGATCTGCGGCCAGATGAAATCGACGCGCCCCTCGAAGTTCGTACCCGGATAGGCGTCCACCGTAACGGTTGCAGGATCGCCGGGATGGACCTTGCCGATCTCGTCCTGAAACACCGCCGCATAGATCCACACTTTCGACAGATCGGTGATCGTGAACAGGCGCGTGCCCGGTTGCACGTACATGTTGGGCAGCGCGTTGCGCTCGACGATGTACCCGCTCATGGGTGAGTCGATCTCGACGGCGTGGCGGACGGTGCGCTCGCGTTCCAAGCGCGAGATCTCGCGCGGCGACACTCCCCACAGGCTCAGGCGCTGCGCGGCGGAATCGACCAGCGATGACGCGTCGGTGGTCACATCGGCGACCGAGCTGTCCTTGACGCGCTTACGGGCATCGACGGCGAGCAGATATTCGTTCTCGGTACTGACGAGGTCGGGGCTGTAGATCGTGAACAACGGCTGGCCTCGGCGGACGTACTGATAAGTCGAATTCGCGAACACCTGTTCGATCCATCCGGCGAAACGCGTCTGCACATAGCCTTGCAGCCGTTCGTCAGCTTCGATGTTCCCGGTGGTCTCCAGACGATCGCTCACGTCCTTTCGCACCACGGTCGCGAACTTGAGTCCGATCAATTGCCGGCGCTCCGGCGCGATCCGGATTGGCGCCAGCGAGGAATCGGCTGCGTATGCGATTGGCGCCGTGAGGATGAGAAGGGATCCCAGGATCAAAAGGGCTGTGCTGAGTCGCAATTGTAATGTGTTGTAACTCATCTTTGGGCACCGATAACCTGCTGGATTTTGGCGATCGCGATTTCGTGGTCGGCCAGGCTGCGGTAGTACTCCTGGCGGAGGTTGCGTAAATCGAGAACCGACGAGAGCAGCGTCTGGAAATCGACTTTGCCGACCCGATACGCGGACATTGCCGAGGCCTCCGACGTTTCGGCCTGCGGCAACAGGCCGTCGCGATAGATCGACATCGTTCGCTCCGCGGTGCGCATCGCGACCAGGCTGCTTTCCGCTTCGGAGGAAACTTGCAGCTGAGTTGCACGGGTCTGCTCGCGCGCCGACTCGGCTTCAAGCGCGGCCTGCTCGATCGCGGGCGTTTGCTTGCGCCAGAAATAGAGCGGAACCTTCGCGCCCAGATTCAGCATGTAGTAGTCGCGAAATCCGGGGCCGGTCTTTTGGTACGAGTAGCCGACGGTGAAGTCCGGCCAGTACCCCTGATGCGCAAGCTTCAATGCTTCCGCGCTGCGCGTTTCCATCGCACGATCCGCCGCGAGTTCCGGGGAGCCCGCGTCGCTGAGCCGTGCCAGCTCGGCCGAATCGAGATCCAGATGCGTCGCTTCGACCCCGCCGATGCCGATATTCGGCGAGTCGGGATCGCGTCCGAGTATCTGCTTGAGCTCGAGCTGTGCCTGGTCCTCCTCCTGATGGTGCATCGCGTGCTCGGTCAAAATCTCGGTGGTTTGGAGTTGCGCCTTGATCAGGTCCTGCTGCAGCCCCTGTCCCAGTCGATACCTGGTTTCTATGATCTGCTGGATCTGTCTCAGATCCTCCTGATTGCGACCGAGAATCTCGAGCGTCTTCGCGTGATAGAAAAGCTCGAAGTAAATCTCCTTGACCTTTTCCTCGACTCCACGCTCCGCAGCTTCATAGCGGCGCTTGGCGTAGTCGGCGTCTTTTTCGGCCTCGGATTTTTGCAAGCGAAGCTTGCCCGGACCCGGGATGTCCTGCGAGACACCGAAGCCGGTGTAATAAAAGTCGCTGCTCTCGTAGCCGGAGAAGGGCTGCGGACTGCCGACGGTGAAATGCTGGAGTGACACCTGTGGATCGGGGATCGTCGCCGCCTGGATCGGCACCTTCATTTGAGCCTGCCAGTGGCTCCGCGCCGCGAGCACGATCGGGCTACGCGAAAGGGCCTCGTCGACCAGCGCTCGCAGTCGATCTGAACTGGCGGGTGTCTCAGTGCCACGGCCAGGCCGAGCGACGTCCTGATGAGCCGCCATCGCGGCACTGTCCTGGGCGTGTCCTGACGACCCAATGCCGATCAGAATTACGATGGCAATCAGGATGGCCACTAAATTTCGCGCCGCTATGCGGCGAATGCTTGCGTATAGCATTTCACAAAAATCCAACCTTCCAGCCGCGATCGATCGCGGCGCTGCTGCGTCTGCACAGGTCGAAAACCCGCGTCTTTATCTGCCGATCGCATCGGCAAATATATTTCCCAATTGTCGCGAGCGAGCGCGCCAAGCAAGCGTCGGCGACGGATGCGAAGCATCCGCGCTTCAACTCACGCGCTTAAGGAAGGATCAGATTTGACGGGAACAGAGAAGTGCTAACGAAAGGAGACGGTCGGGCGGCGAGTACCCACGAGTGATGACGGTACTTCGAACGTATGAAATCGCGGTTATCACCGCAGTGGCAGGCAGACTCCCGATCGAGTCGAAATGATCCGCGCCGCGCACTTGATTAGTCGCTCTATACGGCGCCGTCGGCGCTTTGCAGCAGTTCAACTGATTCATCGGAGCGGTCTTCGGGCAATTCGCACAGCACGCGCTCGCGGAACACGCCATCGCAGGCGGCACACTCGTGCTGAGCGGAAGCAGCAGGGCAATGAGGATTACAGCGAGAAAGCGCACGCCCACTACCCTAACCCGGCTGCACAGAAGAGGCAATGACGCGAAATGACTCTGAAAGTGCGGGTGGCGTCCTAAATTGAAATCTGTCGCGGGGGCGTGGTACAGAGCGGTATGGACACTCGGGCGCATTGGGAAAAGGTCTATGGCGCCAAAGCACCAGATCAGGTGAGTTGGTTCCGTCCTCATCTGCAGACGTCGCTTGCCCTGATTGAACGCGCGGCTAGTGACCAGTCGGCTTCGATAATTGATGTAGGCGCCGGGGCATCCACTTTGGTTGATGACCTGATTGAGGCAGGATACTGCAACCTCACAGTCCTCGACATCTCTCAGGTGGCTATCGAGGTGGCGAAGAGCCGACTGGGCGAAGCTTCGAAATCGATCCAATGGCTGCGTGCGGATGTGACGGGAGAGAACTTTCCGGCGCATTCCTACGATGTGTGGCATGATCGAGCCGTTTTTCACTTCCTGACGAAGCCAGAAGAGCGGCTCGCTTATGTTCGGAACGTCGCATGGGCGGTTAAGCCGGGCGGTCACGTGATTGTCAGCACTTTTGGCCCCGAGGGTCCCGAGAAATGCAGCGGGCTTGATGTCATGCGATACGACGCCAAATCGCTTCACCAAGAATTTGGGTCGCGCTTCCGCCTGGTTGAAAGCTCAAGGGAATTGCACCATACGCCGTTCGGAACCACGCAGCAGTTTATTTACTGCCACTGCACGTTGGCGCAATAACCGCCATTCGCGCCGATGCGTACCGTGGATAGCTGGAAATCCATGCCCGATAATTCTAAAGCCCCGATTTTGAATCACCCGCTTGAACAACCCTCCGCGTTCACGGCCAGCCACCTGATCGACAGTGTCCGCCGGACACGGAAAATCCCGAACAGTGCCATCCCGCCGCTCTGTCTTCTTGAATTTGATGGGGACCTCACGGACTGGCTCGTTCAACAGGGCCTTGCAAAGCCGTTCCCATCGTGGCCCTGTTTTCACACCACCATGTTTGCCATCGAATTTGAAGGCATAACCTGCGGCATCATTCCGCGAACGATCGGCGGACCCTACACGGTGTTGATTGCCGAACAACTTGCAGCGGCCGGAGTTGAACTCATCGTCGGCTTAACATCCGCCGGCCGAGTATCCCCCGAATTGCCGCTCCCGTGTCTGGTAGTGGCGACCGGCGCGATTCGTGATGAAGGGACATCCTTTCACTATCTGCCAGCCAGCCGAGATGTCGCCTGCCACGCGCCCGTGGTGCCGCTGCTAGTGCGCGAGCTGGCCGCGACTGGCTGGACGATTCGGTGCGGTGAAGTATGGACAACGGATGCTCCTTACCGGGAGACGAAAACGCAGCTAGAAAACTGGGCGGCTGAGGGCGTTCTTGCCGTGGAGATGCAGGCAGCGTCTTTGTTTGCTTTTGGCGTTGCCCGAGGCGTCGCTGTCGCCTCCATTGCAATGGTCAGCAACGCAATCGATCACGACGGCCAGCAATTCAATAGCGGTTCACAGGAAGATGGACTGCGGATAATCCAAGCCTGCGTCCGGGCGTTCACTGCCTTTCGACGGCTTGATTCGTCGCGGTAATAGAATGAGTTACTCCGCTCCGGCGGACGCTCGTCAGAGATGCCGTAGAAACGCCTGAGGCCGTCGATTTTCGCGGTCGCCACGGGGGGAGTTTGCGATTCGTAAGCGTAAAGGGCGGCAAGTCCGCTCGTGACAAGTAGGATTTGTTCTCCGCCGCCTTCGATCTCGAGGAGCAAAAACTCGCTCAACCCATCGGCGAGGCCGCGGTCGCGCAGTCGGGGACCTAAGATGTAATGCTCGCCGGCTCAATCCGTTGGCGCATCTGCTGATTGGCGCGCTGACCGAGAACCTTTCGAGCTCAGTAGGCGGAGAATTCGCCGCTTTCGACGAGCTTCACCGGGATGCCTTCGATCTCTTTCGGCGCGCCGGCGTCGGCGCGGGCGCGGCGTGAGGCGCGGCCTCGAATGCTTGAGCCAGATGAAGCTGCGTTCGAGGGTCGTGCGCCCGCTTCAATTGGTAAGCTCGAGGCTGCGCGTTACCCTGGCTCGGCAACCCGCCTTGATCGCCGTTAACGCAGATACCAGGGCATATTGATGATCACGATTCGGTGCGTCCCCTGCGTCAGCAGACGAGCCGCGATAGTCTGGGCGCGCTGGTTGTGAAGAAAATATTGGTACCAATGCCGTTCGACCAGCTCCGGGAGCAGCACCGCGATGGTGCGATCCGGGTTTTGCCGCTCGATCTCCAGGACATGATCGATGATTGGCTGCACCACGAATCGAAACGGTGACTTGAGCACCGTCAGCCGCGGGACGGTCTGCTTCGCCTGACGCGCCGGCTCTTCCACGCGCGACGGCCAAGCCCGCTTCAGCGAGTTGGTACTGTCTTCGCTTTCGATATGCAGCACTTCGACCTCGCGCGACAGCGTCATCGCGAACCGCAAGGCGCTCTCGGCGATCGAACTCCACTCGATGATCGGCACTATCACTATGGGTTCCTGCAAATTATCGAGCTTCAGATTGCCGAGCGCCGCAGTTTCCCGGTCGATTCTTCGATAATGGCGGCCGATCGCGAGCATCACGACGACCAGCGACGGCACCAGCAGCACCACCATCCAGGCGCCGGCCATAAACTTGACGACCGCCACGACCACTACCGTTATGGCAGTGGCGGTTGCGCCCAGCCCGTTCACCGCCATGCTGGCGCGCGCGCCGCGCTCATGCCTCTTCCACCAATGCGCGACCATCCCGCTCTGCGACAGGGTGAAGGCCAGAAAGGCTCCGACTGCGAACAGCGGAATCAGCCGGTCGGTGACGCCGTCAAACACCAACAGCAGGACTCCGGATAGGATCGCCAGGAGCCAGATGCCCTCCGAGTAGACCAGTCGCCGCCCCTGGTTGCCGAACGAGCGAGGCAGATAGCCGTCCTCGGCCACCGCGCGGCAAAGTCTCGGAAAGTCGGCGAACGAAGTATTCGCCGACAGGCACAACACCAGCAGAATCGAAACGATGCTTACCCAGTAAAAGATTCCCCGTCCGGCGACCGCGCCGATCAATTGAGATAGAACGCTCTGGTACTGTGATGTCCCCGGTTCGGTCGCGCCGATGTGGTAGGCATGCGCGAGGTAGGCGATGCCGAGCAGCAGCACCATCAGGATAACAATGATGATCGTGAGAGTGCGGCGCGCGGCCGGCACTACCGGTTCGCGAAACGCCTGAACGCCGTTGCTGACCGCCTCGACGCCCGTCATTGCGGTGCAGCCGCTGGCGAACGCGCGTAACAGCACCCACGCGCCCGCCGCTTCGGTGGCCTTGGCCAGATGCGCCGGAGAAACCACGGGATGCGGATGGCCGCCTGAGGAAATCGTCGCTAGCACGCCCCAGAATACAATCGCGCCGAGGCACAGTATGAAGGCGCAGGTCGGCAGCATGAACAGCGTGCCCGCCTCGCCGACGCCGCGCATATTCACGAAGGTCAGCGCAATCAGAATGACGAGGCATAGCATCAGCGTGTAAGGCTGAAGGGCCGGTACGGCCGAGATCAACGCGCCGACGCCGGCCGAGATTCCGACCGCGACATTCAGCACGTAGTCCGTCATCAGCGCGGCCGCGGCCAGCAGACTGGCGTTCGTGCCGAGGTTTGCGCGCGCGACCGTATAGGAGCCGCCGCCGTTGGGATACGCCGCGATGGTCTGCCGGTAACTGATGTAGATGATGCCGAGCAGAATGGCGATCGCCACGGTGATCGGAAGGATGAACGTCAGTCCCGCAGCACCGAGCGGCAGCAGTACGGTCAGTGCCGCCTCGGGACCATATGCGGCGGAACTGAGCGCATCGAGTCCGAAGGTCGGCACGCCGGCAGCTGCGCCGATACGTTGGCCGCCCGCCTCGTCGGAGGCAAGCCGGCGTCCAAGAATCGCGTCGATCAGTGACATTGCGGGGACCGTGAGTTCGCGCGGGAGGGCACCCGGTTATCTTATGAGATAGCCCGTCCCACGCGAAGCTCTCGATAAGGGACTGGGTGGATGATGCAGTCCGATGCGTACTGCTCTCTGTCAACCTGTCATTCCCGATCATCGAGCGAACCGGCAAATCGTGTTATGACGCAGAGGTGCATCAGCGACCAGCGCGAGGAGTAACCAATGCAGCATATAAAAATGGTAAAGAACCAGGGGATCGCTTTGGTGACGATCGGCACGCCTGAGATGATTTATCTCACGGCGCAGACCGGGGACGAACTCGATGCGGTCACGCGCGAGATCGAATCTGACCAAAGCGTCCGCGCGGTGGTCTTCACCGGCGGGTCGCCTGGGGTTTTCATCCAGCACTACTCGGTCCAGGAACTGGTATCGATCGCCGAGCAACTGCGAGCCAGTGGAGTCAGGTTCGACGAACGCAGCGAGCCACAGAGCTTTTCACTCGATAGCGCTTGCGGCCGTGTCGAGGCGATGCCCAAGCCGGCCATTGCCGCGATCAATGGCAACTGCATGGGTGGCGGACTCGAATTCGCGCTCTGCTGCGATATTCGCATCGTCGAAGACGGCCCATATCAGCTGGGGCTCCCGGAAGTGACCGTTGGTATCCTGCCGGGCGGGGGAGGCACGCAGCGACTGCCCCGCGTAGTCGGTACGGCCCGCGCGCTCGAGTTCATGCTGCTTGGGCGACGAGTCACCCCACGCGAAGCGGCCGCCTTCGGTCTCGTTAATGAGCTGGCGAATGGTAAGGCCCTGGAACGGGCGATGGAAGTGGCGGGTCAGCTCGCGAGCCAGTCTCCGCGTGCGATAGCCCACATCAAGCGCCTGGCGCGATCTGCCATGCAGACGCCGATAGCCGAGGGCCTTAGGCTCGAACGCAACCTCTTCATGGATCTGATGACGACCGACTGGGCGATCGACGCGATGAAGGCGTACGTCAAGAACCTCGAAGAGCAAAAGTGAGAGGAGACACCACGATGGGGAGACTCGATGGCAAAGTCGCAGTGATCACCGGCGCGGCGAGTGGAATCGGCCGGGGCACTGCGATTCGGTTCGCGGGCGAAGGCGCCGCGGTAGTGATCGCCGATTTGAACGTCGAAGGCGGTGAGGCTGCGGTTCGTGATTGCAAGGAGAACGGCGGCCGCGCGGTCTTTCAGAAGACCGACGTTTCAGCAGAGGCGGACGTCAAGGCTGCCGTCGCTCGCGCGGTCAAGGAATTCGGCCGCCTCGACATCATGTATAACAATGCCGGCCTTGGCGGCGCGGTCGGCCCGATCGACGAGACCACGGTCGAGAATTGGGACAAGAGCCTGGCGATATTGCTGCGCTCGGTTTTCCTCGGAATGAAGTTCGCGATTCCCGAGATGCGCAAGCTTGGCGGTGGATCGATAATCTCGACCGCGTCGGTCGCGGGTCTTCGCGGCGGCGCGGGGCCGCACGCCTACAGCGCGGCGAAGGCGGCGGTCATTAATCTGACGCGCTCGGTCGCCCTTGAAGTCGGCAAAGATCGGATTCGCGTCAACTGTATCTGTCCGGGCGGCGTCAATACTCCGCTGATAAATACCCACGTGCCCGGAGGTGAGCCGGTGGCGGAGCAGTTCCTCGCGCTGATCCAGCCGATTCCGCGCGCGGGGCATCCGCAAGACATCGCCGCGATGGCGCTGTTCCTGGCCAGTGACGATTCCGAATGGGTCACTGGCACCGCTATGGTCGTCGATGGGGGCTTGACCGCAGGCGGCGCAGTGTTCGGACAGGATTCCGGTCCGGCGCCGGTCATCCCGGGAAACTTCGCGGGCCCATCGTTCGAGAAGTAACGATTCGCGCCGGAAAAGATGCTGTCGCTTCTCAACTCTAGCAGCGCGAAGCGTTAAGGAACTTTCCGATCCTCGGCTGTGAAGCGCCGGATGCCGACCCAATGAAGCTGCTCGCTTCGCGGCTCAGCCAAGCGGCCCACTGATCGACGCCCTGGCCGGTCTTCGCCGAGATCTCGAAGATCTCGATGTGCGGGTTGAGCCTCAGCACCCGTTCCCGCATCGCCTCCAGCTTGAAATCCGAAAACGGCAGGTAGTCGATTTTGTTGACCAGCAGCGCATCGCTCACGGTGAACATCAACGGGTACTTGAGCGGCTTGTCGTCTCCTTCCGGTACGCTCAGGATCATCACGTTCTTGACGGCGCCGGTGTCGAACTCTGCCGGGCAAACCAGGTTCCCGACGTTCTCGATGAGAACGACGTCGAGAGCGTTGAGGTCCAGCGCGTCGAGGCCCTGGGCCACCATCGCGGCGTCGAGGTGACAGAAGCCCCCGGTCCGCAATTGCACAGCGCTGATGCCTTGCGCGGCGATCAGCTCCGCATCGACCATCGAGTCGATATCGGCTTCCAGCACGCCGAATCGGAAGCGGTCGCGCAACGCGTCAATCGTCCTGAGAATAGTGCTGGTCTTGCCGGCGCCGGGCGAAGACATCACGTTGAGCAGGAAGGTTTTCTTTTCCTCGAGCTGGCGTCGCAGACCTTGCGCGACCCGTTGGTTGTCGGCGTGAATCTCTTCCTTGATTTCGATCAGCCTGACGGCGTCGCTCATAGGACCTCCATGTTCTCGATCACGTACTCACGGCCGGAGACCAATTCCAGACCCGTCTCGCCGCAATCGGGACAGTGCGCGTGCCCCAACTCTTCCCGCTTGACTTCGAAGGAGCAGGAGCACGACTGGCAGCACAGGACTGCGCCTGTCCGCGTGATCGCCAACTGCGCGTTCTCGGCCACAGTGCCCCGGCTCAGGTAGTCAAAGTAGTGCTGGATCCACTCATCCTCGAGGTCGGACAGCGCGCCGATTCTCAGGTGAATGCGCACGACTTTGCTCACGTCCAGCCCGCTGGCGTGCTTGAGAACGACATCCAGGATGCGCTCGGTAATCTGCAACTCGTGCATAGGTGCTTTCGGATACGCGACGACCGCGCCGAACCCCGATCGCGGCTCGTTACGCGGGAACGAAATCCTGGGGCCTGACCACCTGCATGGCGATGGCGTCGAGGATGCAAGCCGGCCGGCACACGCCGCAGCCCATGCACTTCTGCTCGTCAACCGTGGCAAAGCTGCCATCGACCGTCATCGTGAGCGCATCGAAGATGCATCGGTCGATGCACTTCTCGCATCCGTTGCACTCTTCGGTATCGATCGCAGCGCGGAAGCGGCTGGGCGATGCGAATTTCCCCACGCCGGTTCTCATCGCAGTCCAGTTGATGCAGCAGTCGCTGCAGCAGTTACAGATCACGTGGCCGACGCCTTGCTTGTTCTCGGCGACGTGCACGAGGCCTTGTTCCTCGCACATCTCGAGCATGCGGATGGCTTCCTCGGTGCCGAGCTTGCGGCCGGTACCGCGCTCGATCGAGTAATCGGCTGCGCGATCGAGCTGCAGGCACACCTCCACCGGCTGTCCGCAGGAGCCGTCGATAGCCCGGCAGGAGCATTTGGCAACCGCGATGTTCCGAGCCTGGTTAATCAAATTGCGGACATCGTCAGAGACGAGGATTTGTGCATTCGGTTCGATACTCACGTTGATTGGAACCACCCGCAGCACCGGCGCTTGAAACACCCTGGATTCCTCGGCCCACTCGGTGCGCGTGTATTCCTTCCACAGCTCGAGCATGCCGGCCGGCGGATCGTTCATGACCGCGGTCGAGTCGTGCATCTGCAGAACCTGGCGCACGCGGTAGTAACGGATCCCGTCGGGTTTCCTGGATTTGAACAGGATGCCTTTTCGGAACAACGGATCGACCATTGCTTCGATTTTGGCCGCATCGATGCCCGTTTTCGCGGATAGCTCCTCAACCGTAGCCGGCGGCGCGGCGGCGAGAACCAGCCTGGCTTCGGTCTCGTCAAGCAGCTTTTCGAGGATGCGCGGAACCATTTTCGATTTCCGCCCGGCGATCTCCAGCTTCTCCGCGAGTTGCGCGTATATTGTTTCGTCCTGCATCGCTTCTCCTTTTGAGTCGCCCCCACCCGCATAGCACTATAAAATGCTTGAAGATAGATTTTGGTCATGACTGTCGAACACTGGATCGACCTCACGTGTCATCCGCCGACACGCCCTGAGACGGTGCGCGCCATTGGGGTGCTCGTACGCCGCTCGCCCGGAGCTGAACTCCGGATGACCTTCCGCCTCGACGGACATATTCCCCGCATCCTGGTCTCTGCGCCGGACGTGCCGCGCATCGCCACACAGCTCTGGCGCCACACCTGCTTCGAGGCCTTCATCGCGGTGGATGGGCAACCGGCGTACCACGAGTTCAACTTCGCGCCGTCGGGGGAGTGGGCCGTCTACGCCTTCTGCGGCTATCGCAACGGCGGTCCGGTTGCCGGCGAAATGATGCGCCCGGATATTGCCGTGCGCTCTACTGGCAGTCGGCTTGAGCTGGACGCCCTTGTCCGGCTCGATCGCCTGTCCGCCATCCACCCGCGTGCTTCGCTGCGTGTCGGGCTCTCGGCGGTCATCGAGGTGAGCGATGGGTTTTCGTACTGGGCGCTTCGCCATCCGGCCGGCAAACCGGATTTTCATGACCCCGATGGATTCGCCCTGCTGCTTGAGCCGCCCAGCCCCGAGGAGTAGGTGTCAGCCTCCGTGAAGTTCTACATCAACCGCTTGTTGAAGGAGACCGCGCTACTGCTCGCGCTCGTTTGGGTGGTGCTCACTCCGAAGCCAGTTGGCGCAAACCTAACGGATAATGACCTATGTATTTCTGGCACTTCCAACCCGGCAGTGAGCCGGCAAATCGGCAAGTATACCGTTCGTCTGTACCCAGATAGCGCACACAATTGCCAGCTCGCGGTCATAGACAATGATTCGGGGTGGAGAAGCGCCAACTCTTGTATTAACTTCACAGTCATCAAACCGTGTAGCAGGTTATGAGTTCCGCTATATTTTTGCTTCTCTTGGCGAGCAATTTGAGGTTCTGAAGGAAATTGTGAATCAGTATGGAGTGCACGTGAAGCGACTTAATAAAGGTGGCCCCATGTATCTTGTTACTTGGGATGGAACGCTTGGCCGGTTTCTCTTTGAAGAGTTGCTGCGCACCCGTGACTATGATTTCGCTCTTCCTCAAGTCATTTTACGGCTCGAAGGCCACAGGTTGCTCAATGCCAGCAACTGTTTTCCAGCAAGGTATGATGAGCAAATCGCGGAAACACGCAAAAAATTGACAGCTCAAGACGTAACGCGGTTTCTGAATGCGCCTGCAGCGAAGGCAAACGTAAATACCAAGATCGCCATATTGCGACGCATACTAAATTATCTGTACAGCGGGCGGGAACAGCAGGCTTGGCAGACCCTGCATGAGATGTGGCCTGCGGCTGACCAAGAGAGGATCAAGAAGGCGCTTTTGAAAGCTTATCGCACTGGAATCCTCACCCAGACGGATGGCCCCGCCCAGTGCGATAACAAACAGTAAAGCACATTGCGCCTGACCAGGCCGAAAGTGTGCTAGATTGAAATTCCGATGAAGCACTCACCACCACTAGGTCTCAGCCGCCGGCGCGTGGAACAGCTTCTATCGGATACGAAGCATGATCGGTCCGCCGCTAGCCGAATTGACGTTCTTTCCCGCCGCTTCGTTGGACGTTCCTACCAACCAAATCCGCTGATTGGATCGGCCGACACCGCCGAAGTGTTCACCGCTTCCCTCGATGGATTCGACTGTGTCACGTACATCGAAACAATTCTGGCGCTCGCCCGCGCTTCCAGCGTTGATGACTTCACCGATTGGCTGCGAAAGATTCGGTATGAACGAGGCCGCATTCAATGGGATCGGCGCAATCACTATATGACGCTGTGGATTCGCAACAATGTACGCGCAGGGATAATCAGGCCGGTTTCGATGCCGGCGGTCCCGATACTCAGGATGGAACGCGTTCTGAATGTTGTACCTGGGCTCGATCCGCAGCCTACTCGCGTGAAATGTGTACCGAAGCCGGCCGTGCCGCGGCTCGAACCATATTTGCAAACCGGCGATCTGATTTTTTTTGTGTCCATCCGCAAGCATCTCGATGTGTTTCATGCTGGAATCATCGTGCGCGATGGCAAGAAAGTTTTCATGCGTCACGCGTCGCGCAGCAATGGCTTTGTCGTGGAACAGGAATTGAGCGAGTTTCTCAAGGCGAATCGGATGGCTGGCGTCATTGTCATGCGCCCGCAAGGGGTGACGCGCCGCGTTGCAGTAAGTCACTAAGATGAGGGCACTCGTTCGGCTACGGATTTCAGGTCGGGTTTGGGGATGAACTGTTCAGCCTGATACCGATGCGCTCGGCGTGCTACGCTCACGGTATGCGCAAATGTAAGGATGCCCGATACTCGCGTGGCCCGCTCGCAGTCGGACGCCCTCCGGTTCGCGCCGAAATTATTGTTGACGGAACAAAGCTAGCCCTTGTGGTACAACCGTCTCACAACCACAACCGGTGGGTGCTATTTCAGTTTGAAAGTGTGGCCGAATGAAATCAAGGTGGTGGCTGAGACTCTTGGCCCTCGCACTAATCTTGGTGGGCGCCGTCGCTATGTTGCTTGGATCTCGTGAGCGTTCTACTGCCGTAGCAAAGCCAACGGAAACCGGGATGGACTATCCGTATTAACCATAGAGCAAACTGAACCACTACCAACATATGGTATAGAATTACCTTTACCCATTCATTCGGTCAGTCAGAAACGTGAACCTCGTCTATCCAAAGGACTACTCATCCGCGACTATTCAGCGACTTCTCGACGCTGCCGATTCCGATCTCCTCTTTCTCGGTGATCCGCGGGTAAGCATCGGGCCCGGACCGCGTATGTTCGATCGAATGGCGCAGGTCATACGTGAAACCGGCGGCGGCTGGGTTTATGCCGACGCAGTAGGCCACCCTCGTATCGACTATCAAAGCGGGAGCATCCGCGACAGTTTCGACTTTGGCCCGGTAGTAGGTGTGTCGGTTCAGGCTGCGCGTCAGTCAGGAATCGACAGCGCCTGGAAATGGGGAGGGCTATACGACCTACGGTTAAGGATTTCGGAAAAGCACCCTATCGTGCGGATTCCCGAACCTTTGTACAGCGCGTCGATGCTTGATGAGCGGCCGACGGGTCAAAAGCAATTCGATTATGTGGATCCGCGCAATCGCGATTACCAAATCGAAATGGAGCGCATCGCGACGGCGCATCTCAAACGAATCGGCGCCTGGATGCAGCCGCACTTCGAGAACGTTCCAGCCGCGACGGAAACATTTCGATTAAAGGCCAGCGTTGTCATACCGGTTCGCAATCGCGAGCGGACAATTCTCGACGCCGTTCAAAGCGCCCTCGTCCAGAGCGCCGATTTCGAAGTCAATGTAATCGTCGTCGATAACCATTCGACCGATCGGACCACGGAAATCCTCCACGGTATTGGCGATTCGCGCCTTAAGCACATCGTTCCCCAGCGCCGGGACCTTGGAATCGGCGGGTGCTGGAACGAGGCGATTTACTCAAGGGAATGCGGACAATACGCCATCCAGCTTGATTCTGACGACCTGTACAGCAATGACGGCGTCCTTCGCCGGATTGTTGCGGAACTTGAAGCTGGACCTTATGCGATGGTCATAGGCTCCTATACGATGGTCGACTTTTCGTTGAAAGAGATTCCGCCCGGCCTAATCGACCATCGCGAGTGGAGTCGCGACAACGGAAGAAACAATGCACTCCGCGTCAATGGTCTTGGCGCGCCTCGCGCATTCAATACTGCGGTTCTGCGCCGTATAGGATTCCCCAATGTCAGCTATGGCGAGGACTACGCCGTGGCCTTGCGCATCAGCCGTGACTATGAGATCGCCCGGATCTATGAGTCCGTTTATCTTTGCCGCCGCTGGGAAGGCAATAGCGACAGCGCCCTGCCGCTCGAGGTTGCGAATCGGTACGATCTCTACAAGGACTGGCTGCGAACTATCGAGATTCAGGCTCGAATGCGGCGATGATCCACGAAGTAGAAGAACTGTTCACACGCCAGGTGCGGGCATGGCCGCAGCTCGCCAAAGGCGTTGAAGGCCTTGCGCGGGCGATGACTCGGCCGGTACGGATCGATTGGTTCGACATCTTCATCCGTCACATCCCCCATCGCATGGCTAGCACCACGGCTCCCGTCGACCGGGAGTCGGTTGCCAGACGCCCCTGCTTCCTATGCGCGGGCAATCTGCCTTCGGAGGAAGAGGGTCTGCAGTTCGATGAGGACTTCACGATCTACTGCAATCCGTTTCCAATCGTGGATCGTCATTTGACCATCGCTCACCGGGAACACGGCTCGCAGCGCATCGCAAACCAGTTCGGAAATATGCTCGACATGGCTGCAGCCCTCGCTGGATATTTCGTCGTCTATAACGGTCCGGAATGCGGAGCATCCGCGCCGGACCACATGCACTTTCAGGCAGGCTCGCGAGGATTGTTTCCGATCGAGAAGGACACCGCTGGACTGACTGGCGTCACTGTTCCGAATTACGGAAGACAGGTGTTCCTGCTTCGTGGCCGGGATCGATCTGCTTTAATCCATCGAATGGATCGTGCCATCGATCTGCTCGCGGAAACGACGGGCAAACGGCCGGAACCGCTGGTCAACATCGCGGTCTTTCATGAGAGAGGCGAGTGGGTCGCATATCTGTTCCCGCGAGGCAAACACCGGCCGGAGGTCTTTTACACGGGCGAACTGACGGTCAGTCCGGCATCGATTGATTTGTGCGGAATATTTGTTGTGCCGCTGGCACAGCATTTCGAAGCAATCACGGGTGACGCCATCGCCGCAATTTTCCGAGAGGTCACTTTGCCTGACGATCAGTTTCAGGAAGTCGCCGGCAAACTGGAGAGTGAGCGTTGAACGTATCGGTAGGACTGATCGAAGGACAATCCGCTGCCGAAGTCGAATTGACGGGTGCGTTTACCGATACTTCCGGCAAGCCTTACCGCCCCGGGCGCTATAGGTTTACTTCTGAAGTTACGCTCACTCCGTCGGACCCGGCATCGTGCGCGTTTGCGCTGGACGACGTCACGATAGGAATCGGATTTCATTGGGAACGGATGGAGCGCCAGGTATTCCGCGGGGCTTTTCGCCTGAAGAAACGAGCAGCCGGGATGACGGTGATCAATGATGTCCCGCTCGAAGACTACGTCACGAGCGTGATTTCATCCGAGATGAGCGCGTCATGCCCGCTCGAACTGCTGAAAGCTCACGCGCTGATTTCGCGCAGCTGGCTGTGGTTTCCTAAAGCAAATCCCTCTCGCTCCAGGAGCGGGGATCGTCTCAATTCTCACGAAATCCTTCGCTGGTATGGCCGCGAAGCGCATCCGGATTTCGATGTGTGTGCCGACGACCACTGCCAGCGGTATCAGGGCATCACGAAGGCGTTCTCTCCAGCCGTAGCCGAAGCGGTTCGCGCCACGGCCGGCGAGTTTCTCCGTTACAAGGGCGCCATCTGCGACGCACGGTTTTCCAAATGCTGCGGCGGAATGACCGAGCGCTATGCGACCGCTTGGGAAGATGAAGATATTCCTTATCTTGAATCTATCTACGACGGTCCGGCGCAGTCCCGCTCTGACAGTCCTGAGACATGGATACGCTCAAGGCCGCCTGCTTACTGCAATACGGACGATTCGGCGCTTCTCTCACGAGTTCTGCCGGGATTCGATCAGGAGACCCGGGACTTCTATCGCTGGCGGGTCGCGTACGCGCCCGAAGAACTCGCCGATCTGATCAGATCCAGGCTTGGTGCGGATCTTGGTCCGATTCACGACGTGCAGCCGCTCGCTCGCGGACCTTCAGGCCGAATATATCGGCTCAAGATCACCGGGGAACGCGACCACATCGTTATCGGTAAAGAACTGGAAATTCGCCGCGCTTTATCGCGCACGCATCTGTATAGCTCTGCATTCGTCGTAGACAAGGAGTCCGGCCGCTTTGTCTTGAGAGGAGCCGGCTGGGGACATGGCGTCGGCCTATGCCAGATCGGCGCGGCAGTTATGGCAAATGAGGGCAAGACTTACACAGAAATCTTGCAGCACTATTATCGTGGGACTACCGTCAGCGTTTGACTTCCGCGCCGCGTGCTCATCTGGTCCGGTGAATAGTGTCCCCGGATCGGACCCGCTGGCGGCACCAATTCACGATTTCGGTTGGCTCGGGCTGCAGAAGATGGCCGGGTTCGCCGAGAAATTTTTCCCACTCCCCCAATAGCGACTGGTGAATTGCGACCACCGTTGGCAGGCCCGAACTGACGGCCTCGGCCAGCTCAGCGCGCATCCCGTGTCCCTCCGCCTCCTGCTTGCCGAAGCGATTGACCATCAAAACGTCGGGCCGTTGCGCAATCGCACCCCTGAGGGCACAAGCAGCTCGATTCAGACCGTCGGGATCCAGGGCGCAACCGCTCGCTTCAGGTCCGCGCGGCAAATCAAGCCTAATCCGCTCGCCGCTTGAAAGATCCTCGGCGTACATGCTGCGCTTTCCACCGGGTAGTGGCGCCCCGAAGCGCTGCAACAGTCCCGCGACGCGGACGCCGTTGGACCGCAACAAATCCACGGAAGCGGAAAGCACCGCGTCTATGTCGAGGCGGCCGTCGTAAACGACGCCCACTACAGCGATATCGTCCTGCCGGAAACTTTCCGCATTCATGGCTTTGGTCCTGCGAAGCGCAATCCGCAGCCTCTTGCGCCGTGTTTATACTATAGTTGTGAATCAGACTTTCCTCGACTCTCCTGTTTGGAGAATGGAAAACGATCACCGAGTGCGTCCCTGCTCCTGAAAGACGCAAGGGCCCTGCTCGAAGAGTTAGCCACATAGCTCCCGCGAAATGCTAGAATCATTTGCGGCGGCCGCAACCAACGTTACACGACCACGACGAAATCGAGAGCCATCACGGAGGAAACCGCGTGGACAAGCATCCGATTCGCTTTGGAGTACAGACCGGACAGCAGAACATCGAATGGGAGCAATTGCGCACCTTTTGGGGCAACGCCGATGGCTGGGGCTACGACTCGTTGTGGGCGTTCGATCACTTCTATCCGATCTTCGTGCCCGACCCGGCCGGCCCTTGCATGGAAAGCTGGACGCTTCTGAGCGCGCTCAGCCAGAACACCAAGCGTGCGCGTATCGGCGCGTTGGTCAACGGCAACACCTACCGCAACCCGTGCCTCACGGCGAAGATGGCTGCGACGCTCGATCAAGTTAGCGGTGGCAGGCTCAACCTGGGGCTCGGCGCCGGATGGTTCGAGCTGGAACATCGGAGCTTCGGCATCGATTTCAAAACAGTTGGCGGCCGACTCCAGGCGCTCGACGAATCATGCCGGATCATCAAGGGGATGCTCACCCAGGAAAAGACCACGCTTAAGGGCAAGCATTACAACGTGGTCGACGCGGTCTGTAATCCAAGGCCGGTGCAAAAGCATCTGCCCCTGATGATCGGGGGCCACGGTGAAAAGGTGCTGCTCAAGATCGTCGCGCGATATGCCGATATGTGGAACATGGGCAACGCCGATGCGGAGGAGATGAAACGGCTCATCGGAGTGATCGAGCGCCACGGGGATACGGTCGGGCGCAATACCGATGAAATCGAAAAGACCCTGATGCTCGCGTTGTGCTACAAGGCCCCTAAGCAGCGCGAGGAGACGCTCGCCGGGATCGTCGCGATGATGGCGCAGACCAATCCGGACAAGGCGCGTGATCGGATCATCATCGGCGGCAAGCAGGAGTGCGTGGATAAAATCGAACGATTCATCAAAGCGGGCGTCACCCACTTCATATTCATGCACATTCCACCGATGACCGCCGAAGAGGATATCCAGGCTTTCGCTGAAGATATCATTCCGCAGTTCCGTTCGCGTTGAGCCGCGCGCCCTCGCGCCAGGTCTCGGAGTCAGAATGGAGGAAGACAAATCGAACTTCATGAGCTGCACCTTCGAGGCTGACGAGTCTTTTTTGGTAACTGCCGAGCGGATCGCGAGCTTTTGCGCTTCGGTCGGCGACGACAATCCTTTGTACCTCGATGCGGCCGCCGCAAAAGCGGGTCCGTACGGCGGCATCATCGCGCCGCCCGCCTTCGTGGCCTCTTTTCGGTATGCTGACAATGTCTTCGAACAGATCCCGGCGTTCAGCCACGGCGGCCTCATGGCTGGCATCGATATCGAACTCGACGCCCCGATTCGCGCAGGCGATTCGATCCGTGTGTCGTCCAGGGTGAAGGAGACTTACGAAAAGACCGGCCGTACCGGAACGATGATATTTGTCGTGGTACGTTCGACGCTTACCAATCAGAAAGGCGAGGTCGTTGCGCACGTCGATCATCGTATGATGAATCGTGTGTGAGAGGTCCAGCGCGCGAGCGCTCGATCGCATGTACCTGCTGCAGAGTTGCTTTGCTGCTGCCCCGTCGCGGCGGCGATAGGCGGCCCGACCGCGATCGCCATCAGCATGACCACCAGGATTGCGACGATTGCACTCCGCATCAGGTGTGTTGCGCCGCCATTCCCCCCTCGACTATTTGTCGCCCATCAACTACGAAAGGAGTCACTCCTCAGAGCAATCCACCCCAAGCCCCCTGCCGTCCACTCGACCGGGGTAACTCCGACGAGGCAATTTCGGATATAAGAATTATTTTGCGGGGGAACATGCGGACGGTCATCAAGAACGCCAACTATTTCGACACGACGAACCTTTCATTCGCTGGCGACTCCACGATTGTCATCGAAGATGAAATAATCCTCTCAGTCGGCGAAACCGCAATTGGTTCAGCGGACGCAGTGATCGATGCCGCCAATCAATTTGTTTTGCCCGGCCTGATCGACGCCCACGTCCACTTCAGACTCGCAACATTGAATTTCCACAGGCTTGCAGAGCTGAGCGAGGTGGAGTTCGGGATCATGATGGCACGGCTTGCCACAGAGACGGTGCATCGGGGCTTTACGACGGTGCGCGATCTTTGCGGTGAAGTCGATTCCCTGATGCGGGCGATCAGAACCGGCCTTGTCGTGGGGCCGAGAATAGTGCGTGCAGGTCTTTCCCTTACCCAAACCGGCGGACATGGAGATGCGGAATCCGGGAGGCGTCCCGTACCTCAGTGGGCCGGTTCGATGCGGCACAACAGTTTCGGGATAGTCGCCGACGGGGTGGAGGCTGTCCGCAAGGCGGCGCGACATGTCCTGCGAGAAGGCTCCGACTTCATAAAGATCCACGTCTCCGGCGGGGTAGCCTCACCGAACGATCCGCTGGAGGCGATTCAGTATACGCCGGAGGAAATTGCGACTGTCGTGCGCGAGGCGCAGAACCGACATACCTATGTAGCCGCGCATGCCTATTCACCGGCATCGATCGCGATGGCCGTCGAAAACGGGGTGCATTCGATCGAGCACGGTAATCTGATTGATGCCAAGGCAGCCGCAGCCTTGGTGGACCACGGCGCTGTTTTGGTACCGACATTGGTTACATATTTCGGGATGCGCGAAGCTGGCGCCAAGTTCGGGCTGCCCGCGACGAATGCGCTAAAGAATCAGAAGGTGCTCGAAGCGGGACTCGCGTCTCTGGAAATTGCCAAGTCGGCCGGCGTGAGCATTGGGTTCGGCACCGATTTGATCGGTGAACTGCAGAATTTGCAAAACCGCGAATTCGCCATTCGCTCAGAGGTGCAGAGCGCGCACGAAATTTTGCATGCGATGTACGTCGTTAATCCGAAACTCTGCCGGCTCGAGGGTAAGGTCGGGGTTATCAAGTCAGGCGCGTTTGCTGACCTTGTCATCAGCAAGGCTAATCCACTTGACGATATCAAGGTGCTCGCCGATCCACGAATAAATTTCAGCGCAATCATCAAGGGTGGCGTTCGAATTTTATAACGATCTGCGTGCGATTGTCATTTTCGACCAAACGCGGAGAGAGGATAAAGAGCGCCCATGAACGAACCCTTTGATCGGATGTGTTGCAACTTTGGCGGGGGTGGCTGGTAGTCTGAAGAGATCGAGAAGAACGTGACCCGACCGGCAATCTTCAAGTGGCGGCAGACGGCGCCGGAGCTGATTCTGTGTGCCGTGCGCTGGCATCTTCGGTACTCGCTCTCGCTCCGCGATGTCGAAGAGTTGCTCGCCGAACGCGGTCTGGAGGTGGATCACACGACGATCTGGCGCTGGGTTCAACGTTACGGTCCCGAACTGGAGCAGCGGCTGCGCCGTCATCTCAAGCCGACCAACAAATCCTGGCGTGTCGATGAGACGTATATTCGAGTGAAGGGCCGTTGGTGTTACCTCTATCGGGCCGTCGATTCCACCGGTGCCACTATCGACTTCCTGCTGTCGGCGTTGCGCGATGCTGCTGCGGCCAAACGCCTGTTCCGCAAGGCTCTCAGCGATCCATCGCACCCCCAGCCCCGCGTCATCAACACCGATCAGGCCCGCCTCTACGGCTCGGCGATTGCCGCGGTGAAAGAGGAAGGAACCCTGCGCCGCCGCTGCCGACATCGGCCGGTCCAATACTTGAACAACATCCTGGAGCAGGATCATCGAGCGATCAAACGACGAGTGAAGGCCAAGCAGAGCTTTCGTGAGTTCCAATCAGCCCGGCGAACGATTGATGGATACGAGGTGGCCTGCTCCCCAATTTCCAGCCAATCATAAGTAGAGTCCGCCGGTTTTTTCGCCCTCCTGGGGCGGTTGAGTTTCCTGTCCTTTAAGC
>PLDK01000038.1 GCA_003135135.1 Deltaproteobacteria bacterium | reverse complement strand
CCGAGTTCGCAGTGCTTAAAGGACAGGAAACGCAACCGCCCCAGGAGGGCGAAAAAACCGGCGGACTCTACTTATGATTGACGGGAAATTGGGGAGCAGGCCAGACCTTGTGCATGTTTTCGTACGGCACGAAGATTTCTTGCTCTTTCTCAAATATCTCTGAGAGACTTCTCATCCTTTTGTACTCCTTCGATTTGATGACCGCCTTGGAATGGAGGATGGCGTTTCTGACAATCGTCAAGTCTCCCATCACATTCGACCTTATCTCGTTGGTTTCAACGCCTCGCGCCTGAGCCAGTCGAGGACGAATCGAGCTTTCCCAATACGCGACCATGAAAACCAGAATGGCTTGCGAATGCTGTTGTTCGTTCGTACCGCCCGGTGAGTTTGCAGCGATGTAGTTGTTCGCGCGAACAATCCGACTGTGAATGATTTCAGGTTGACTCGGATCTTCGTAGGACGACCATACAACGATACGATCGCCCGCTTCGTTGCTTTTTATTCCAGTTGGCCGCCTGACACGGTGAACCTGTCGCTCAATTTTAAGCTTGATGTTCTCGAACCCTGCCATCGCGTCCATGTAGACGCCAACTTGTCGGTTCACGAAATCGATGTATTCGCGGATTATGCTGTCGAAACCTTCAGTCATTGGAGTTGATACCTCCCGCGTGGACTAAACCTGGCCGAAAGGTCGGACTCGTCACCAGCATCCTACTATGATCGCGCAGCCGCGTCGCGGAGACTTTAGGGTGGCCGGCCCGCTCCTCGATCTTGCGTTCAGGTTGTTCCCGCCGCATCCTGATGCTTATGGACTTGCAACGCCGAGAAGAGTTTAAGCAAAAGCTCCATGAACTTACCCCTCCTGATGGGAAGGCAATCAGCAATCCCACGCTGCGCGAATCGTTGCAAAGCGCGTTCCCAGGAGAGCAATTCTCCCTGAACGATTATTGGGACTTGCGAAACTCTCTCATTACGGATGGCAAGCTGGAAAAAGGGCGCGGCCGCGGCGGATCGGTGAGCCGAGTAGCTACCGAGGCTGAGCCTGCGGTCCCGGGTGCTGGTTCGACGCCACCTACCGTTGAAATAGCTAAAGCGGTCGCAGAGGCCTCTCTCTATGAGCCTTTTCAAAAGTGTATTCAGGAGGGGTATGTACCGGACAACGATCTTAAGCCTTGGATATGTGAAATCACAGCTTTCCAAGGCAGGCGGAGCACCGGAGGTGTGTGGACGCGGCCGGACGTCACGCTCATTGCAATTCAGACGTTCGTCTTTGTCCCGACGAAACAGTTCGATGTCATAACATTTGAGATCAAGCCGAGTATCGAAACCGCGATGGAGGGGGTATACGAATGCGCCGCTCACTCCGCATTTGCGAACCGCAGTTACCTCGCCTTCCCGGACGCAGATGCCTACGACACCAATCCGCTCTTCGACAGAATTTTAGATGAATGCGAGCGCTTTGGACTCGGCCTCATTCTCTTTGGAGAGGTCGCAAATTGGGACACTTACAATTTTGAAGTTTCTGCCAAAAGAAACAATCCCGATCCACGCAGCGTGAACGATTTCATCAAGGCACAAATCAGCGAAAAGAGCCGTGAAGAGATTCAGCGCTGGTTTCGATGACCGCAACGAAAACTGGGCAACCGGGGCTGAACCCCTGACAAGCCCCCCGTCAGGCGCTTTGCGCTGCCCGACCGTCATCCCCTGCCGCGAGCGCCCTGCTTAGTCTTCCAAAATTTTGTGGATCGATTCGAGGTCGCGGCGGACCTCATTGAGCACGCGGCGGGCTTGACCGTCGATTCCCGCAGGCCGCGCCGGCGCGCGCTCCGATGACGGCGGGGCGGGCTTCGCGATCGGCTTGCCGGTCATCAGCGCGTCGATGCCGAATTCCTTGATGTGCTTGTTCGCGCCTACGATCGTGAAGCCTTCGTCGTGCAGCAGGCGCTTGATGAGGCGCAGCACGTCGAGGTCCTTTTCATTGTAGAAGCGATGCTTGGTGCGGGTGTGCCTGGGTTTCAGAAATGGGAACTGGGTTTCCCAAAAACGCAGCACGTAGGTCTCGACGCCCAGCGCGCGCGCCGCTTCACCGATCTTCAACCCGCGCTCGGGGAACAGCGGCATCGTGGCGCGCGCATCCGACTTGGATTTTTGCCGCCGAACTGACGGCTGGCGTGGCATCGGCGTCATACCGCCGGCTTGGAGCCGTTGTTAACCCGCTCCTTCAACACCTGGCTGGGCTTGAAGGACAGCACGCGGCGCGAGTCGATGGTAATCGGCTCGCCGGTCTGCGGGTTGCGCCCGCGGCGCGCATGTTTTTGATTGACGAGAAAGGTACCGAAGCCGGAAATTTTCACTTTCTGACCGTGGCGCAATGAATCCTTGATGATCGCAAATACCGCTTCGACCACTTCACAGGCTTCCTTCTTCGAGGAGCCTACCCGCTCGTAGATCAGATCTACAAGATCGGCTTTAGTCATGCCCTGCGGCGTAACGATCCCCCACCCGCTCGCGTTAGGCACGCTTACTGCCGCAACTCCGCCCCTAATCGCATCCGCGCCTGCTCGATCAACACGGTGTGAATGCGGTTAACCTCCTCATCTGTCAGCGTGCGATCCTTTGCACGGTAACGACAAGCCAACGCCACGCTCTTTTTCCCGGCCGCCACCGCCGTCCCCTCGTACACGTCGAACACCTCGACGCTTTCCAGCAGCGATGCGCCGCACTCCCGAATGGCTTTGACTACCATATCCGCCGGGAAATTTCGATCCAGCACCAACGCCAAATCGCGCCTGATCGCGGGATATTTTGGCGGCGGCTGGAAAGTTTTGCGCGGCGAGAAACCATAGGCAATGAGCCCACTCAAGTCAAGTTCATACACCGCGCATGGATCGTTGAGGTCCAGGCGCATCGCCTCCGCCGGATGCAGCTCGCCAATCAAACCGATCGGCGCGTCGTCGAGCGTAACGATAGCGCTGCGGCCGGGATGCAGGAATGGCGCATCGGCGCTCTCGAGAGCTTTGAACGCCACCCGCGACGAAATCCCAATCGCTTCCAGGTACGTCTCGAGGATTCCCTTGATCGAAAAAAATCCCGCCGCGACGCTGTGCTCGCCGATTGCCCAGAGCGCGTAAGCTCCGTAACTGACGGCGGCGAGATGATGGTGCTCGGTCGCGGCGTCGCCGTCCATGCGGAAGGTCTTGCCCATTTCAAACGCGTGAAAGGCGCGCGCCTCGCGGTTCAAATTGAACCTGAGCGCGGTGACCAGCCCCGGCATCAGGCTCACGCGCAGTTCGCTGAGTTCCGCGGACAGCGGGTTGGTTACTTTGACCGGCCGGGTCGCCGCTTGAATCCCCGAAAAGCGCGCGTTGTCGGCGGGCGCGATGAACGCGATGGTGGCGGCCTCGGTCAGGCCGCATCCCAGCATCACTTCGCGCGTGCCCTTCAAGAACTCGCGCTCGCGATTGACGGGCGCCAGCGGATTGACGCGTTCAGGCAGCAGGGCCGGGATGTCCTCGAGGCCGCCGAGCCGCGCGACTTCCTCGATCAGATCGGCCTGCTCGGCCAGATCGGAGCGGAACGACGGGGGCACCACCGCCAGCACACCCTTGGCGCGCGTGCTCACCTGCGCGCCCAGCGATTTGAGCCGGCTCCTGGCCACCGTCGGCGGTATCGCGGCGCCAAGTAACGATTCCATCGCGCCGAGGTCGAGCGCAATCTCGCGCGGCTCGGCTTTGCGCGGCTCGAAGTCGGCTATCGGCGACGCCTCGCGTCCGCGCGCGATCCTGCGGATCAATTCGGCGGCGCGAATCAGCGCGCCGACTTGTCCCGCTCGATCGACGCCGCGCTCGAAGCGGTAACTCGCCTCGCTGCGCAAACCCAGGCGCCGCGCCGTGCGCGCTATGGTCATCGGCTCGAAGTATGCGCTCTCGAGCAAAATAGTCCCGGTGCAATCGCCCACCTCGGAGTTGAGACCGCCCATCACGCCCGCGATTGCGAGCGGCTTGTCGCCGTCGGCGATAAGCAGATCGTTCGGATCGAGCGTGCGCGAGAGGTTGTCGAGCGTGACGAACTCGCGCGTGTCGCCGGCGCGGCGGACGATGATCTTTCCACCTGCGATTTTGCCGAAGTCGAACGCGTGCAAGGGCTGGCCGAGTTCGAGCATCACGTAGTTGGTCGCATCGACGACGTTGTTGAGCGCGCGCATCCCGCACAGTTCCAGCCGGCGCTTGAGCCACGCCGGCGAAGGACCGATCTTGATTCCGGTCATCGCGAGCGCGGCGTAACGAGGGCATAGATCGGGCGCGTCGATCGAAACCGAAACCGTGAAGCGCGCACCGTCGGGCGAGCCGGCCGAATGCGCCGCGCGCAGCCGGGGCGCGCGCAGCCGGGCGGCGAACAATGCTGCGACCTCGCGCGCCAGGCCCAGAACCGACAGGCAATCGCCCCGATTCGGCGTGATTTCGACATCGAGCACGGTATCGTCGAGGTGCAAATACGCGGCCACGTCGCCACCCAGCGGCGCATCCGCGCCAAGCGCCAGGATTCCAGCCTGCTCCTGCGACAGGCCAAGCTCGCGCTCCGAGCAGAGCATGCCCTCGGAACGCACACCGCGAATGATGGCTGCCTCCAGCGGCGGCTGCTTGCCGAGCTGCGCGCCAACCAGAGCGAGCGGCGCCATCATGCCGGCCTTCACGTTGGGCGCGCCGCACACGACTTTGAATTGGCCTTTCTGGCCCGCGTCCACGTCGCAAAGATTCAGCCGGTCCGCGTTGGGATGCTTTTCGACGTTGAGCACCCGGGCGGCGAACACGCCCGCAAATCCGGGCGTGAGTTTTTCGACATTCTCGACAACCAGCCCCGCGTAACTGAGACGCCGCGAGATTTCCTCGACCGGCGCGTCCACGCTGACGAAGTCGCGCATCCAACTGAGCGGAAGCTTCATCGCACACCTCCGCTCAGTGCCGGGAACTGGCTCAAAAAGCGCAGGTCGTTCTCGAAAAACAGACGCATGTCGTCAACCCCGAGCTTCAGCAGACCCGTGCGCTCGACGCCCATGCCGAAGGCGAAGCCCTGGTACTCGTCGGGATCGTACTGGACCGCGCGCATCACGTTGGGGTGGATCATTCCGCAGCCGAGCACTTCGGTCCATCCGGAATGCTTGCAGACCGGGCATCCGGCGCCGTCGCAGAGGATGCAATGCATGTCGAGTTCGGCGCTCGGCTCGGTGAATGGAAAATAACTGGCGCGAAAGCGCACCGCCGTCGTGCCGAAAAACGCGCGCGCGAATTCGGTCAGCACGCCCTTGAGATGCGCCATCGTGATGCGCCCGCGCTTATCGACCATGAAACCCTCGATCTGCGTGAACATCGGCGAACTTCGCACCGTCAGGTCGTCGCGCCGATAGCATCGCCCGGGACAAACCACCGCCAGCGGCGGCCGCCGTTTCTCCATCACCCGGATCTGGCCGTTGGAGGTATGCGTTCGCAGCAGCATCCCGCCTTCGAGGTAGAAGGTGTCTTGCATGTCGCGCGCGGGATGATGCGGCGTGAAGTTGAGCGCCGCGAAGTTGTGGAAGTCGTCCTCGATATCCTGGGTCATCGCGACTTCGAAGCCCATCGACTCGAAAATTTGCAGCATTTTTTCGAGAATGTCGGTGATCGGATGGAGGTGGCCGCGCGCGATGCGCATGCCGGGCAGCGTCACGTCGAGGCGTTTTTCATTGAGCGATTTGCTCAGCGCCGCGGCCTTGAGTTTCTCGCTCAGAGTCTCGATGCGCGCTTCGACTTCGCCCTTGATCTGATTGATGAGCTGGCCGATGGCGGGACGCTCGGCATTGGGGACCTCGCGCATCCCGCGCATGATTTCCGTAAGCTCACCCGAGCGGCCGAGCACGCGCACCCGAACCGCGTCGATTTGCGCCTCGCCGGCGTCGTCGGCGAGTTCCGCCATCGCGCGGCGCCTGATTTCTTCGAGTTGTTCTCTCATCATGGTCTTCCCTGCAATGTTGCACGCACTGAAAAACCAAAAACAAAAAACCACGTGGGCGAACGGCCCACATGGTTTCCTGGTGCGCGGCCCCTGGAACGGCGCGGCTCTATGCTGCTTGCAAGCCGAGCGCGCTCTTCGCGGTGCGCACCAGCTCGGTAAACAATCCGTCGCGCTCCTGCGCCAGCTTCGCCAGCATCTTGCGATCGACCTCGACGCCCGCTTTCTTCAGCCCGTTCATCAGGCTGCTGTACGAGATTCCGCTTTCGCGGGCCAGCGCGTTGATACGCGCAATCCAGAGCGTGCGGAAATCGCGCTTTTTAGCCTTGCGATCGCGATAGGCGTAGGTGAGGCCCTTCTCGAGCGTCGAGCGAGCCTGCCGGTAAAGTTTGCGCCCGCCGACGAAGCCGGAGGCGAGCTTGAGTTGACGCTTATGACGGCGGCGCGTCTTGGGTCCGCCTTTGGCGCGAGGCATCGGAGTTGAATCCTTCCTTGGTAGATATCGGGTAAGTTAATTTTTAGTTGGCCGCGCTCAACCGTACGGCATCATTAGCTTGACTTTTTCGGCGTCGGCCTTGCCCAGGATACCGGTCCTGCGGAGCCGCGCTTTCTGTTTCGGATTTTTGGCCGAGAACATATGGCGCGCATACGCGTGTTTGAACTTAACCTTGCCGCTCTTGGTCACGGAAAAGCGCTTGGCCGCGGTACGGCTGGTTCTGATTTTCGGCATACGATGGTCGCTTTGCTTCTTTCCTGAAATTTCCTTTTTCGGCCTATCGCGGCGTCAGCAGTAGGGACATGTTGCGTCCTTCCATCCGCGGCGTGCCTTCCGCCTGCGCGATTTCCGTAACCTGCGCGACGATTCTCTCTATCAGCGCCCGTCCGAGTTCCGGATGGGTAATCGCGCGGCCGCGGAACGAAACGGTGAGCTTAACACGATGACCTTCACCGATAAAGCGCTTGATGTGATTAACTTTGAAGTCCACATCATGCTTCCCGGTCGCCGACCCCATCTTCACTTCCTTGATCATGCTGATGGTGTGCTTCTTGGAGTCGTGCGTCTTTTTCTTCTGCGAGTACCGGTACTTGTCGAAGTCGGTGACCCGGCACACCGGAGGCGTCGCCGTCGATGAGACCTCGACCAGGTCCAGGCCGCGGCTCTCCGCCACTTTGATCGCCTCGCGCAGGGGCAGGATTCCGACCTGGCTGCCGTCGGCGTCGATTACACGGACTTCTTGAGCGCGAATCAGGTTATTGACGCGAATCGCGGGCTCCCTTGGGGGCGGCGTTCTGAAATCTCTTCGGATATAGCACCTCCTCCGGCTTGGTGGCCGGATGAACTTCCTAAGCCGGTATCGGCTCCTTTTTCAATAGCTCGACCAGCGCCGCCAGCGGCATCGCATTGCTCTTCTCGCCGCGCAGCAGCCGGACCGACACCGATCGATCGGCGGCCTCGCGCTCGCCGACCACAATCATATACGGCACCTTGGCCAGTTCGGCCTCGCGAACCTTGAAACCGAGCTTCTCGTTGCGGATGTCGCCGTGGGCGCGCAGTCCCTCGCGCCTCAGCAGCCCGGTGACTTCGCCCGCGTAGTCCTCGACCTTTTCGCTAAGCGACAGCACCCGCACCTGCTCGGGCGCGAGCCAAAACGGCAGCACGCCGCCGGTATGCTCGATCAGCACGCCGATAAAGCGTTCGAGCGAGCCCAGGATCGCGCGATGAATCATCACCGGACGTTCTTCGGCGCCGGCGCTGTTGGTGTAGGTCAGGTCGAAGCGCTCGGGCATGTTGGAATCGAGCTGTATCGTCGCGACCTGCCACTTACGCTTGAGCGCGTCGGATACGTAAATCTCGATCTTGGGGCCGTAGAAGGCGCCCTCCTTCGGATTTATCTCGTACGCGATTTCGTTGCGCTTCATCGCGTTGCCGAGCTTGCCCTCGGCCATCTGCCATTGCTCTGCGGTGCCGAGATGGTGCTCGGGCATCGTCGCCAGCTTGAACTCGACGCGTTCGAAACCCAGCGCGCCGTATACGTCGCGAACCATTTGGAGATTCAGCGCGATTTCGTCCTCGATCTGATCTTCCCGGCAGAAGATGTGCGCGTCGTCTTGCGACATCGCGCGCACCCGCATCAGGCCGTGCAGCGTGCCCGAGCGTTCGGCGCGATGCAGCCGGCTGAACTCCGCAATGCGCAGCGGAAGATCGCGGTACGAGCGCTTCTCGGCGCGGTACACGAAGGTATGGCCGGGGCAATTCATCGGCTTGAGCCCGTAGCCGTGATGCCATCCGTCGGGGCCGGTGTCGATAGTATTCGTCTCGCTGTCGGGATCCGGCGAGAGGAACATATTCTCGCGGAAATTTTCCCAATGCCCCGACGTATTGAAAAGCTCGTTTTTGAAAATCAGCGGCGTGACCACCTCGTCGTAGCCATAGCGCCGGTACAGTCGCCGCATGTAGTCGACGAGCGCGTTGAAGATGATGACGCCCTTGGGCAGGTAGAACGGCGAGCCCGGCGAGATCGGATCGAAAATGTACAGGCCCATCTCGCGGCCCAGCTTGCGATGGTCGCGCTGGCGGGCGAGTTCGACGAGCTTCAGATGCTCCTCGAGCGCCTCTTTGCTTGCGAACGCGGTGCCGTAGATGCGCGACAGCATCGCGTTGTGCTCGTCGCCGCGCCAGTACGCGCCCGCGACGCTGGTGAGCTTGAACGCCTTGAGATAGCGGGTCGAGGGGACGTGCGGTCCGCGGCAGAGATCCAACCAGTCGCCCTGGGTATAGATCGATACGTGATCGTCCGGGATGCCCTGGATTATCTCGACCTTGTATTTCTCGCCCATCGCCGAGAATTTGCGGATAGCGTCCTCGCGCGACACTTCACTGCGCTGGATCTTGTGGTCGGCCTTCACCAACTCGCGCATTCTGGCTTCGATCTTCGGCAGATCCTCGACCGTGAACGGCGCGGCGGGCGCGAAGTCGTAGAAAAAGCCGTCCTCGATAACCGGGCCGATCGTCACCTGCGTGCCGGGATAGAGCGATTGCACCGCCATCGCCATCAGATGTGCCGTGGAATGGCGGATTGTCTCGAGACCCTCGGCCGAGTCGGCCAACACCGGCTCGACCGACGCGTCGTGCTCGAGCTTGTGCGTGAGATCGACCACCTTGCCGTTGACGCGCGCGGCCACCAGCTCGCGGCTTGGAATCCCGTCCAGTACCTCGCGAACGATAGTGCCAACCGGCACGACGCGGGATTCGCCGCCGAGGGTTACGGTTACTTTGGAACTCATCAAGCGAAGATTCTAATCATTGCGGGAAACTGGCGGGGCGAAATTCGCGCGCGCGGCTGTGGGCACAGACCTGGTAGGCACGGGCGGGATTGAACCGCCGACCTCTTCCGTGTCAAGGAAGCGCTCTCCCACTGAGCTACGTGCCTTCACGGGGCAGCGGTATTGAGTAGATACGTCAAGCAAACGCTGACGCTAACCGATCTTGCGCTCGCGGGCAACCGAAAAACCGCGCGTCCCGATTCACCGTTCCACGGCAGGCGACGGTAGCGGGGGCATCTGCTAGGATTTCGCGCCGGGTATCGCATCCCGACGGAGGAACGCCACGGCTACCAGAATGGATCGCGAGCGCATAGTGCAGCTTTTCTTCTTCGGCTTTCTGGCCGTGATGGCCTATGAGCTGTACGAACTGCTGTTGCCGTTCCTGACCCCGCTGGTGTGGGGAATCCTGCTCGCATTCATGGCGCATCCCGCGCTGATCGAAGTCGAAAAGTACGTCAAGCGGCGATCGCTGTCGACGGCGATCATCAGCATTGTCGTCGGGCTTGGCGTCATTCTGCCTGCCGTCTGGGCCTCGGGCCGCCTCGTCGTCGAGGCGCAGACGCTTTACGCGCAGGCCACGCAATTGGTGAGCAGCGGCGGAGTGACCAAGCTGCACGACTGGGCGGTCCACACCGATCTCGGTGCATGGGTCGCCAAAAAAATGGGGGAACGCGGTTACAAGCTCGACGAGGAACTGCCCAAGCTCACGCTGCAAGCGGCACAGATGACCAGCAATTTCGTGGCCAGGAATGCGACCCAGGCCGCGAAAAACATCCTCTCGTTCATCATCGACTTCGGTATCGCGCTGCTCGCGTTCTTCTACATGCTGCGCGACGGCGACTATTACTACCGCGGCCTGCGCGACCTGACCCCGCTGCATGAAGATGACAAGAAGGCGATTTTCGATACCCTGCGCACCACGCTTTCGTCGGTGATGCGCGGCCTGATGCTGTCCGCCGTGCTGCAGGGCGTGACGATCGGCGTGGGCATGCTGATCTTCGGCGTGCCGTACTGGCTGTTCCTTGCGATCGCCTCGGCTGCCGCGGGACTGATGCCGATCGGGGGCACCGCACTGGTATGGATCCCCGCCACGCTCTACCTGGGCCTTGTGTCGGGATGGTCGGCGGCGGTCGGCCTGGTCATCTGGTGTTCGATCGCGCTCGCGGTCATCGACAATTTCATCAAGCCGCTGGCGATGAAGCACGGCACGGGCCTGCCCACTATCGCGCTGTTTCTCGGGATTCTCGGCGGACTCGAAGCGTACGGGCCGCTCGGCCTGTTCCTGGGCCCCGCGATCATGTCGGTGTTTGCGTCGCTGCTGCTTGTCTATAGAAAGGAATACTCGGGCACTCGCAAGGAAGCAGCCTGAGCGCCTGGCCCGCACGCAGTTCGCGCCGGAGAACAATTCAGTCAAATACGTCTGCTCGGATGGCTACGCGGCGCGCCTGCTCACTTTTTTGTGTCATTCTTGAGCGCAGCGAAGAATCCCGGATCCCTTCTTTACCTCGCCCGTTCTTCTACGGGAGAGGCGGCCGGCCGCATGGCGGCCGGTAGGTGAGGGTTCTGCGGGCGCATCACAAAAGCCCGCCTGCTCACTTTTTTGTGTCATCCTGAGCGCAGCGAAGGATCCCGGATCTTTTTCTTTGCCGTCGCCATGGCGAGGGGCCGCGCCCGCCAACGGCGGGCGGCCTTAACACTCGACAGCGTCGCGGAAAGCACAGATGCATTGCCGTCCGCGACGCTGATTCAGTCGCAAGAGATGCGGGTTTACTTCTTTTCCCGTTCGCCGCCGTGTGAGCCGCCACCGCCCTCATGATGCTCAGCGTGCGATGCCTCATGAGGGGCATTGTGAGTGGCCCCGCGAGAAGCTTCATTGGGATGTCCGCCGCTCGGACGGGCACCCCGCTCGGCACCTCCCGCGCGTTCTTGACCGCGCGCGCCGCCCGGACGGGCACCCCGCTCGGCACCTCCCGCGCGTTCTTGACCTCGCGCGCCGCCAGCGTGTTCGGGACCCCGCTCGACGCCGCGTTCTTGGCCGCGCGCGCCGCCAGCGTGTTCGGGACCCCGCTCGACGCCGCGTTCTTGGCCGCGCGCGCCGCCCGGGCCTGCTCCGGCGCTTAGCTGAGAACGACGCTCTGGGTTTTTGTTTAAATAATCATTGAAGCGGCCGTCCTCACGATTCCAGAATGCCCTGCCAGGATTGGCCCAGTCGCGCGGATGCTCGCGCCAATAATTCGACGTGAACCATCCGGGATGCCCGGCATAATCGTCGCGCAGCCATCCGCCATATGGCTCAGCCCATTCAGGATGGTTCGCATACATCCAATCGGGATGGTACTGATGCCACCACCAGTAGTCGTGATAGACGCCTTGGTAAGGAGCGCCCCAGCTCCAAAGCGGGTACAATCCCCAAAACGGCGCCCAGAACCAGCCCGGATGATATTGATGGTCGTACTGCCACCAATCCCGCCGTTCCACCGCCCATTCAGGATGATACGAATACATCCACTGGGGATTATTGCTATGCCACCATCCCGCATCGCGCCAAACGTGGCCGTTGTCGTAGGCGCCGAAAGGGCGGCCGCCTGGGTATTGAGCCATCGCCGGCCCGGCCATCAGCGTGCAAGTTACGGCAAACAACAATAGCCAACCCGCAACTTTCGATTTCATGGGCCAATTTCCTCCCGATTACCGTTTCTTATGCGCCCGCTTTCGCAATTTAAGCGAGACCGGACCTCGCCGCGCTTGGCCAAACCTATAGTGAACTCCCTTTGCAATTGCAAAAGCCCTCCGCCTCTCCTCTTTGTGTCATCCTGAGCGCAGCGAAGAATCCCGGATTCCTTCTTTACCTCGCCCGTTCTTCTAGGCGAATATCCAGATGTTGACGGATAGGCGGGGGTTCGGTTACGCTTTATACCCATGTCGCCCATTCAGGAAATTATTCTTGCCATCGCCGTCGCGTTCTTTGGAGCCTTCGTCTATCAAGGGGTCTATGTGATGTGGCCCGACCGCCGCGGGGCTTTCTTGATCGCATTCGGTTCTGTCGGGCTGTTGCTTACGCCGATCGTGGTCCTCCCAGAATATCGGGCGTGGGTAATTTCTTTTCTTCCCGCAACCGTACCCTCTCCGGCCCCATTCGTCACGGTCGCAATTGTATTAAGTCTTCTTTTTGGCATCGGACATGAGTTAAAACGCGAACTTCGATTTCAAAAGACGCTTCGCGCACTATCGAGTGAACTATTCACATTCAGTCTTGAATGCAAAACGCTGATCGATGCGGCGATGCGAACCACGACGGCTAAACTAGCCGAGGAACGATTTCATCAGACAGAGCGGCTTCATAGCGAGGTTGCTCCCAAGATTAGGGCAATTGAAAAAGAACTACTGCTGATGCCCGAAGCATTTCCAACCCCAGCGTTCAGCCTACTGGGTCAGAATCGACTCAATACAGATGTAAGTGGTATCGCGCGGGGTGCTTCTGGCTACTTAGCTCAAATGGCGGATCGACTTCCTCAGCCTCGCCAATGGATAAAACGAAAGACAGTTCGATTGATCGTAATCGGCTATCTAGTAACTTTTATCGTCGTGTGGATATGCCTCTTTTTGATCAGCAAATGAGAACTCTAACTGGTCGCAGAGGTCTGGGTATGACTCGAAATTTTGGCGCGGCAATCGTGCTCGGGGCAGCTTTAGTTCTCGCTGCGATGTTGAACGGCGGTTTCTATGAAACCCACGCAGAACAGGGGATTTTCTTTTGGCGGACTAATCGGTTTACCGGAGCGATTACGATCTGCGTAATCCAGACTGGGGCCGCCCCTGTTTGCTACAATGCGAAAACGAACTAGAAATCGAAACTCAATTGCTGCGGCTCGCTGGCGTCGTTCTCAGATAGCTGAGACATTCGCCAGTGTTCGTGTCTCAGCACCCTGCTATCGCCTTCCCAAAGATGTCTGGTTCGTGGCGATTGTTGAATCGGAAACTGAACTCCGCAAGGTACAGCGGCAGATATTTCTTGCTGACATTGTGGTAGGTGCCGACGATCCCGCGCTTCAACAGCGACCAGAACGATTCCATCGTGTTCGTGTGAACGAGTCCGCGCACGTATTCGCCGCCGCGATGATTTACAGTTTCGTGCGGAAGTTCCTGCCATCGTGCGAGGTACTGATAGCCGGAGTGCTCATCAGTCGCGACCAGTTCAACCTTATCCTTGTCCACGACACGATTAACGAAACGGTGCATCGTCGGCATATCGGCGTGCTCGATCATCTGACAGACCACGTTGCCTTTGCGGGCAATCGCACCGATGACCGGAATCTTGTCGCCGGTTCCGCGAATGTGACGCTTCTTGTCCCAATGGCGATTGGCGTCCCTGCCGCCCATGTAGGTTTCGTCGATTTCGACGATCCCCATCAACTGCCGGAACTCCGGATCGTTCATCGCAGCCCGCAAGCGATGGCACATATAGAAGGCTGTGCTGTAGGAACCGGATTCAATCATCCGATGGATTTGAAGCGCGCTGATTCCTTTTTTGCTAGTGAGGATCAAGAACAGCACCCAAAACCAAGTCCGGAGCGGGTATTTGGTGTTCTCGAAAATCGTTCCCGCGATGAGAGAGAACCGATAGGCGTTCCCCTTGCGGCAATCCTTATTCGCGCATTCCCACTTCCACGGCAGGGCGATTTTGTAAACGGTTTCGCTCTTGCCACAGCGCGGGCATTTCACGCCCTCCGGCCAGCGGTGCGAGAACAGATAGTTCTTGCAAGCTTCCTCATCGGGGAAAATCCGCTCGAATTGCGGCCACGTCATTTGCACCGTGAACTTCGGCTGATGCTTTTCGCGCTTCGTCTTCATGGTAAAACCAATATAGCGCAAATTTATCTATCCGTCAAGTACCGCATACTCGCCTTCTTCTACGGGAGAGGCGGCCGGCCGCATGGCGGCCGGTAGGTGAGGGTGCAGCCGCCGCATTCTCACTCTTCTCCGTCATCCCGCGCGAAGTCTGCGAAGCCGAGGGACCCCGGATCCGGGTTCCTTCGCTTCGCTCAGGATGACTCAAAAAAAGTCCTAACAGGCCGTCAGGCCGCATCTTTGTTTTAATACTGGGTGCAGGGCTCAGCCCTGCGGTGCAGGGGTCACCCCCTGCGGTCATCCCTGCCCATCGTGTAGTCGCG
>PLDK01000024.1 GCA_003135135.1 Deltaproteobacteria bacterium | reverse complement strand
TCGCTTCGTACTGGCGGGTAGTGAGCCGACCCTCGATGTAAACCTGACGGCCTTTGCTCAAAAACTGTTGGCAGGTATCCGCGATGCGCCCGAACGCCACCACGCGATGCCATTCGGTGCGCTCCTGCTTGTCGCCGTTTCGATCCGTGAAACGCTCTGTGGTCGCCAGCGAGAAATTCGCCACGTTCTGCCCGGATTTGGGCAGGGTACGAATCTCAGGATTGGCTCCCAGATTGCCGATCACGATCACTTTGTTGATTGCCATAGCCATAACCTCCATTTGTTTGGCTGCGCCCGCTTCCCGTCATCGGGCAGGGCGTGCTGCGTTGCTTTCATCACCGCACAACTTTTTTCCGCGCGGCCCTCTCAAACCGAACTGGAGGGCCGTGCGCAGATTTCTAGATGCGCGAGCGGAGCGGGCGGCAGGCGTGACAGAGCGTCAGCGTCCGCCAAAGGCGGCTGGCACGCGTGCTAGCGCAGCGACCGCCACCAATTAGAGCGGCGGCGAAGCGGAGCCGCAGGATGGGATTGGGGTTGTGGCGGATGGGCCGCGATGCGTAGTTTACGGAGCATTAGCGGGGCGGCTCACAGCGAAGCGGCACGCGCGTCTGTGCACATTGAGTCGAGACGGAGGGACTTGGTGAGAATAGCTTCGTCTTTCGGTTAGCCAACGCGAGTTCTCTGGAGAAACGAAATACCCCTGAGGTGGCGGAGAAAGTGCTGAAATGAAGGGGCGCGACGGTTCAAATCCCCGTCTCTCCGCTAGGCAGTCCGCGATTGCTGCGCTCTCTGCAGAAAACCCGAAAATAGGTCGCATGTTCGCGCATTTTCTTCTGGCTGAGGGGACCGGAGAAGCGCAGATTCGGCCGTCAGCAGCTAATTTATGGTCGATTCTCCCTGTCGAGAACCGAGCCGGTGCCCCTCGCGCCATCGTCTGCCAAAACAAGCGTTCGCCTGGACATCGCCCTTTCAGCAAACTCTGTCAGTTCAACGGGGCTGCGCCGCTCTTCGTCGGTGATGGCACCAACTCCAGTTGATGACTGCGGGGATTGGGTGCATGATTCAGAACTCAGGATTGAGCGATTTAATGGGATGGTCCAGTAGAAACCAAGTCTGATATGACTCTCAGTCACCATTCGGCAGCGGGCACCAACGCTGGATTCAGCTACCAATTTGAACGCGCCCTGTGTTGGTTAGCGCAGAGCCCGGCAGGTTCGATCATAGGCGTGGAGACCGAAGATGACGTTGCCGTGAGTGGTGCCGACTCGTCGAAGCTATTGGAGCAGGACAAACACTCCGTTCGCGCCGCCGCTGAGCCGTTCGGTAACCGCTCCAAGGATTTGTGGAACACCTTGGCGATATGGATCGAGGCGCTGGATACTAAAGAAGTGGTGGCCGACACTACTACCTTCTTAATGGTTACGAATAAGGTATTGCCGGAATGTATCGCCCAACAAATCGGCCGAGCAACGTCGACAACACAGATTACCGCCTGCGTCGCTGCCTTGGAAGCAGCCGCCAAAAAACCGCCGAAACAGATTGCGCCGCTAATGGAGCGTGTCTTGCGCCACGAATCCCGAACAAGCCTGTTGAAGCTAATCTCTCGCTGTGAATTGGCCGACGGTTCGCTAGCTACAGCGGGACCAGCACTGCGCAAGGAAACCATCGGTCACCTACAGTTGCCCGAATCGTGCTTGGCGATTGCCGACTCTATCGTCGACGAACTTTTGGGCTGGTTGCATAAGACCGCACTGGCCAAGTGGCAGCAAAAACAGCCGGCCTGGATTCAACGCGATCACTTTGTTAACCAGCTTCACGCGGTCATCGGTCTGCGTAAACGGCAAATCGCGCGGGAACGCGCGGAGCATCTTATTCCGGTAACCGAGGATACGCTCGGCCAGGAGAAAGGGAGTGTTTTCGTGAAACAGCTCCACTTGGTCACTGATGACGACAGCATCGTGGACAATGCCATTCGTGAATTCATCCGCTGCAATATTGAAAAGAGTCGTTTGTCCACGGAGGGAAACATCACTGATGACGATTGGAAAGCATTCGAGGTAGCGTTGCTGTCTCGCTGGGAAAAAATTCGCGCGCGTCTTATCCGAATGAAGAAGGCAGCGCCGGAGGAAGACGTTGGCTTCGAAATCTTCACGGACACTACGGAGGACCACCGCGAACAACTCGCCGGCAGCGATACTGAGCAGGTTTATCTCACGTCAGGTACCTATCACCGTCTGGCTGATATGATCCGAATCGGGTGGCATCCGCGGTTCAAACAACTCATGAGCAAACTCATTGTAGGGCCATGATAGACGTCCTGTTTGAACAGCGGGTGGTTCAAAACACGGGCCTTGCCGCGGAGGTGATTTGGCAGGCGGTGGACTCAGCCTTTGAAGCCAAAGGTCGCGCCGAAGGTGTATCGCTACCAATGGCGTTTCTCGTCCTGCCGCTCACATTCCACCAGCGCACCGCGAGAGCGTTGGCGTCAAAAACGCAACCCGGTGCACTCTACAAGGCACTCGCCGACGATCGTGAAATTACAGTCGGTCTGCAGATGCGGATGCAGGCGATGTCGGATCGAACGTTCCAGGCGCTCTCGATTGCCTTTCACACTGGCCTCCTCGGGCTCGATCAAGATCACGAGCGTCAGTTAATTCCGGGCAAAAGAACGCCGCCAGTGGTGCATGCGACGGAAGAGGTGAAGGGTGTCTTGAATGCCGCCAAACGGGTCGGCCACGCCTTTGCCGAAATGACTCTGGTTCAACTCTGTACCCACTTGAACATCAGCTTCTAATGAAACTCGCTATTCTGAAAGTTATTCTCTGGCCTAAAGACTCGAGCCGCAGTGCGCGCGTCATTCCTTTTGCGCCCGGCAAGATCAATATCGTCACCGGCGAGAGCGCCACGGGCAAATCCTCCCTGACCTGGATCATCGACTATTGTCTCGGGAGCGAGAAATGCTCAATTCCTGTTGGTCGGATTCGTGAGGTGACCGGATGGTTTGGCCTCCATCTACAACTGGCCAACACCGAGATGATCGTCGCGAGGCGCAACCCGGAAGGGCAACAAACCACGACTGATATCTATTGGGCAGAGGGCTTGCAGCTAACGGTACCTCCGACCGTCGAGAAAAACGCTCGGGTGGAGGACTTGAAGAACCGCTTCAATCAAATCTCGCATCTGCCAACTCTCGATTTCTCCACGGACGACAATGTGGGATTCGGCGGGCGTGCGAGCTGTCGCGACATGGCGGCATTTAATTTTCAGCCTCAGCACATCGTTGCCAATCCCTACACGTTTTTCTTCAAGGCGGATACTACGGAACACAGGGAAAAGTTGAAAATCATTTTCCCCCTCGCACTCGGCGCGATTGATGCCAGTACGCTTGCCAAACAGCGCGAGTTGAAAGACTTAGAGCGCGAACATGTTCGGTTGCGCCGGGAATTGGATGCACGTCTTAGTGCGGCGCGTGCCTGGGAAGCGGAGGTGGAGAGCTATTACCTGCAAGCTCGGGCGCTTGGTCTGCTTCCCGATTCACCACCGCCCGAAGTGGGTTGGCTGTTGGATAAATACATTCTGGAACTGCAGAAGGTGCCCAGCACCATCCGAACAATGGACATCCCGGATATTCGGGAAGGAACCAGCGAGGCCGCAGTGACGGAGTTGACGCGCCTCATTAACGAGGAGGATCAACTGGGACAGGAAATCGGCTCGATTCGCCGACGGCTGGGCAAGCTTGATCAACTCTCGTCCTCGGTCGGGGAGTATGGCACTACGCTCACAGGCCAAGAGGATCGCCTGCAAGGCGTCGGCTGGTTCGAGGAGAAAGTGCGCGATACGCATGAATGCCCCGTGTGCGCGGCCATTCATACGGAGGCCAATCCTCGTTTAGCCGAGCTGCAAACGTTGGCGCGCGAATTGAAATCGCTGACCGCTTCGGTTCATTCAGCTCCCGCCAAGCTTGACCAGGAGCTCGCGGTGTTGCGTCAAGAACTCCGCGAGCGCGAAGGGGCCATCTCCAAGGCCCGTCAGAAGCGAAAGTATCTGGAAGATCGTTCCGCCGCACTTTCCGCCCAGCGGCAACGCGTCCGGGAGATTTATCTTTTCGTGGGCCGCGTGGAACAGGCTTTGGAAAATGTCAGCGCTAGCCGCAACGTCGACGAACTTCGCGACAGGGTGAAAACGTTAGCGCAGAAAATTGCCGAACTGAAAAGAGACCTCGACCCGCGCACGCAACGCGATCGGCTTAACGCGGCTCTCGATACTGTGTCAGCGAAAGTCGCAGACTACGCAGGTCTCCTGCAACTCGAGCACGCGAAGGAAAACGTCCGTCTAAACATTAGTGAACTTACCCTTCAATTTAGCCCCCTCTCTGGTCGGACTGATTTTCTTTGGGAGGTAGGCAGCGGGCAAAACTGGGTGGGATACCATGTCGCCGGATTGTTGGCCTTGCATGAGCACTTCGTCGGCTTGGGCCAGAACCCGGTGCCCCGCTTCCTCGTCATTGACCAACCCTCTCAAGTCTATTTTCCTGAGGCTTGGCCATCGATGGAGGGGCCGCCCGACGAGCGAAAAGACCGCTCATCCGACATCGAGGGCGTACACCGGATTTTCACTGCTCTATCCCATTTTTTCGATGCCGTAGAGGGACAATTTCAGATAATCGTGACCGAACATGCTGGGTCCATCACCTGGGATGGAATTGCTCACGTGCACGTCGTGGGTAACTGGCGCCGAGACCACGACGAGTTTTTAATCCCTGCAGACTGGCTATAGGTCTTTGCCAGGAATCCCGCTGCCAAATGTCTCTTTCCTGTTGGCCTCGCGCCGCGCCATTCGTGCTTTGGATATTCCTTGGCTGTCGCTTCTCAAAAGCGCAGCGCGCGACAACCACCATGCGTCAATCGCCACTTGTGAACCGCCAACCAGTTGATGCGGGAGAGCGGTTCGCATGGGAGTGCGTCATGCGCCAAGCAGTCACCTATTTTCGCGTTCTCTGCGGAAAAAACGGCAATAGTCCGCATAATCGCGGATTTCCTTCTACCTAAGGGGACCCGGAGAAGCTCAGATTCGGCCGTCAACCAGCTGATTTATGCTCGATTCTCTCTGTCGAGAGCGGAGCCGGTGCCCGTGAAATCTTCTGGGCAACCTCCGTGCGGGTTCGAGTCCCACCCCTCCCCCAGCACGTCGTACTGACGTCGACATTCACCGTTAGTTTTTTGTTTATTTGCGAGTGTTCGATCTTCGCTTCCTGTAATTTTCCGACGAGTCGGCGGGCTCGCGAGCTTTGTTATTAGATGGCTTCAATATATCACTACTTTCTCCATCGCAGATGGACACCTGAATTCCGTCCGGCGGCTCGGCACTGCCAACCACGACCAGTAGAAACGCATTTAATTCATGCTTAGATCGCTTGACGCATTCGGCGATATTACGGGCGTCAGTATGGGAGGGCGAGGGAATCGATTCCGGGTGCGTGTGCCAATCACCGACAAAGTGGAGATTACGACGATGGCGTTCCTGAATCTCGCTTTGTTCTGACGGACGATGGGGCAGATAAGACGTTCGCGTGCGCATATCTTTTCTGCGCGGGCCGGTGGCTTCGACTACGATGATAGTTAGTTCTTCGATACGGGCGAAAAGCTGGCCTCCGGCTTCCTTATGTCGCGCGCGACGCTGCCGATGTCGGCGGAAGTGAGCGATAACGGAATCTGCAAAGATGATCGTTTGACCGGATTGGCCTACAGGGTAAGCGATCACAATGGATTCTCGCATTCTGCGCAGGGTCCGGCGGGCCAGATCAATTCTTGGATAAATCCACCGCATTCGTGCGCGCCGGCAATCGCGGCGAATTCATCAGTCCACGCGCCACCCAGCGACTCGATCAGGGGTCGCCGCGCGATCCAGATGCGATGTGCGGAGCGCGGCACGCCAGTGATAAGGCAGTCGAGTGCTAGTTCCGCCGTGAGCGCGTGGATGTAGCTAAGTTCCACAGGGCCGAAGGGCTGATATAGCGCGCCGCACGCCGGCTCCTGCTCAAGTGTACTTCCGGCTGGCCATCGAGTGACTCGCAAAATGGGTTGTCCATCCTCAGTACACCCGCAAGCGAAGCAGCCACCCTCTTCGCCGATCGCAACTGCATGTCCGGCGCACGCATGCGCTTCCGTCCATGCGTATACAATCGGTGGACGTCGCTGACTCCCGATATGCCATTCATTGAGAGCGCCTTCAGAGGACCAGTCCCCGATGGCGCTCACGATAAGGTCGCATGATTGCAGAACTTCGGGAGTGCGCTGAACGACTTCCTCCCAGCGCTCGGGAAAAGCATCAACTCGAATATGTGGATGATTGGCTCTAATGCGCTCGGCGAGTGCCTCCGACTTCGGACGTCCGACGTCGGGCATGCCCAGCGGGTGTCGGCCAGTATTGGCTGCAACCAGCTTGTCCGGATCTATGAGGCACATTTGACCAACCCCTGCTCTGGCCAAGTCCAAGATAACAGGGGCGCCAAGCGATCCACAGCCTAAGACGGCGACCCTGGCGTGGCGGAGCTTTGCAAATCGCCCTTCGCGGCCGCGCCCGTGTACCCACGTGGGATCGACTCGGTTGACAGACAGCCGCTCCGCAGAACCCGCTCCCATGTAACGCTGGCTAACGATTGTCGCAGGAGCACGACCCGGTCTGAACCCGCGGGTGAGAAAATCCGACGTACTCTTCCCGCGCACCGCTCTTGGAGCCCTCAAGACAAGGGCAGCGCCGCACGGTCCATTCTGAGTCGGGCCGGCAAGCAGGACCAAAATCTGATCGTAACCGGCCGCCGCAAGCTCTTCCAACAAAGCCAGCGCCGGTCCAGTTGTACTGCGCAACAAGTTTCTGACGGCTACTCCGGAGGAAGGATATTCAGTGGGAAGGGGTAACTGTTCCAGCCATACGAACAGCGCGCGTTCAGTGGACCAGTCGGCCCGTTTCTCACCAAAACGGTTTCCTAGCCACGCGAGCACCGCTTCCTCGGTATCGCTCACCAGGAAAAACCCTTTCCCACGCCAAACACAGATGATGCGGCTGGGTGGCTCCATTTCGGCTGCGGTAAAGATGATGGGAGTATCCTTGGTCTTAGCCCAATCCCAGTAAGACACGAACTCGGTTCGGAAATCGCTCAGATTGCGCTCGGCGGCTGAGTCTTCGATCAACCGGCATGCCTCTGCTAGAAGATACGCCGCAACCAATGATGGCCTTCGAACTTTAATAGTGGCGGTGTCTGACAAGAGACAGAGCGCGCCGTCTTCCTCGACGTGTGGCCACACTAAGAAGCGCGGACGATCCAGTAGCGCAATCCTCGGTGGCGCCCAAGGAAACCGGCCGTCAATCAAGATGTCGAGACGACGACACCTATCCCCGAAATCGACGGCCAAACGCCATCCCGCTACCGGGTGGCGCTTCGAATAGATCGCGAGCTCAGCGGGGGTGAGCGCGCGAGCGCCGCCAGAGACGGTGGACAGCCATTCTTCCAATTCAGCCTTGGCGGCAGCGCGGCGCGCGAGTACTTGCGACGCCACCTTCATGCATAACGACCCCCGCCTTCCTTGCGAACAGCGGCACGAGCTGCGGGTGTATCGCCAACTTCCTTGAGTAGGCCCGCCTTTAAGATAGTCGGTCCCATGGAATTTACGCTGTTCAACTGGCTAGCTTCGCTCTTTTCGAGTTGGTCCGTGAAATACGTGGTACCGAAACCCTTGTTCCAACACTTCATTGCAGTTTCGCGCGTGCAATCCGCTGCACTGGCCGGCTCCAGCCATTTCAACGCGTCGGACAGCTTGTCGCGCAGAAATATCGCCTTCGGATCCTCGGAGCCTTCGGTTATTGTGTCGCCTGGCGTGACCGGGTGTTTGACGATCAAGTCCAAATTCAGCCGGTCGCGAATTGCCTTCATGGTTTCATAAAGAGCGACGTCTTCTCTCGCGTTCGAGCGATAGCATTCGGTTACGAGCTTGGTGATCCCGAACCCGCTCAAAACCAGATCGTTCCAGCTGCTCCGGCTTCGAGCGAATTTTTTGCTCAGGCGGGACATTCGGCGAAGCTGCCGACCATTGTCAGTATCGGGACTCTGGCGATTGTTCTCGTCCTCGAACCACGCCGTCACGTCCCGCGCATCGGAGCGCTTCCAGTCGGTGCTAGCCAGCTCGTGGTGGATTTGCTCTTTTCCGAACAGATCCGTCGTAACAACCCGGCGGTACACGGGCATATCTACGTGGTAACCGGCGTCGTAATAAATTCTGACGCAGTTCTTTCGAACTTCGGGCTTAGTCTTGAAACTTCCGTCGTCCAGCGCGTCGCGGGCCATTTGGCGAGCAGCGAGCGCAGCAGTCTCGCCTCCTTTCGGACCGACGAGATCTTTGGCATGAAAATATACGCCGTCGTCGATGTCGTAGTCCTTTTCAGGATGCTGCGTCATTGTCTTCATTGCGTACGAGCCTTGGCTCTTGAACTCGATTGGCATTGGTTTTGCGGCTTTTTTCAATCCGGCTCTCAGCCGATCCCGATTGGCATTGCGGCGATCCCGCATCTCGTCGCGTTCACTTTGGGGAAGAGTGACTTCGTCGTCATGGTAGCCAATAACTTCTTTTGAACAGTCGTACATATGTTGCCTCGTGCGGTTCCGTAATTTAACGCTCAAGTTTAGGGACCAATGCAGACGAGCCGTGTGACTTGGCTGCGACAGGCACTCAACCAACGGAAAATTTGGATCATGGAGGTCGTGGCGGTGCTTCCATGAACAAGCGCGCCATTAGCTGCCCTTGTAAATTCGCGAGATCGCCACAATGGCTGTTGGCCATGTTAGCATCGGTGCGTGCCTGGTTTATCAGGGCGGCAATCGCTTCCGGCCGCGTATCATCTAAACCAAGAAACGGCATCAGGGCCGCTGGGATCTGCTCGCGAGGGAATCGAACAATGTCGCATTTTCGGTTGATATGCTTCGCGAGCATCCGAGCGATGCTGTCATACGCGAATTCCTGTGCGTCGATCGCGAGCGCCGCAACGTCCCCACCGAACTTCCATTGCCCAAGCCCGCGGTCGAGATTAACGCGATCAGCCGGCTCGCCAGCTGGCCGCGGACAGGTTCCTAGACAAAAAACCTCGATGGCACGGTCGCGGTCGGTCATTTCGAGCGCGTCGACCAACCCGACGAGGACCGGATTGTTGGCCCAAAGCCCGCCATCCGCGAACACATCGCGGCCAGAAGTGCCCTCTGGTGCGTCAGGATGATCAATTGCCGCCAGGGAACGGTAGACAGGCGCAGCTGTGGTCGCGAGGCAGACGTCAACAAGCCGGTACTCATCGTCTCGGTGATTCGTATTTGACAGGTGGGGCGTCTTGAATACCCAACTCCGATGGTGGCCGAGTTCTACAGCAGTGATTGCCAAGGCGATGCCGCGGCGCTGGTATAGTTGGCCCAGAGTTTCCTGATCAAAATGCGCCGCGAGCGCGGATCGTAGCGCTTCGGTGCCGCTCGCAAGAGCTCTCGGTCGACGAAGCAGATCGATGGCCAGACCGATACCCGCGCTTTCGGGCAGCGGTCGCCGAAAAATTGCTCCTCCGTGGTTACGGTAGAGTTCAACCACCTCCTTCAACTGCAATCCGGCGGCAAGAGCACAGCCGATGATTCCGCCCGTGCTCGTACCGACGATCAGGTCGAAGGCAGCGCCGAGGTCGATCCCCGCAATACCTCGGCGCAATGCAAACCCGCTGGCGAGGCGGTCTAAGTAGGTCGCGGCGTACGTGCCGCGCATTCCTCCACCGTCCAAACTGAGAACGCGAAGGGGTCTCTTATTCTCGGGCATATCGTTTCGATCCGTGCCTCGCGGCACCCTTTTGCGAAGAGTATCACGTAATACGTCTAGAAACTAGATGGATTGAGAAACTTGAGTCAAGTTAGTATGCTGCAAGGCGCGGACGAGGGAGGAGGTGACGAGGTGACAAAAATGTCGGCGGCAATCGCTGAAAGTACGGGAATGCGATGGAGTGTCGAACAGCGGTTGGAGTTCATTGATTTCCGGCTGTTTTGGGACGGTCAGGTAAACCGGTCAGATCTAGTCAACACCTTCGGAATATCGGTGCCGCAGGCGTCCCTAGATCTCAGCCGATATCAACAGCTTGGGTCGGAGAACCTCAGCTACGACAAAAGCCTGAAGACTTATGCCGTTAGCGACCACTTCCACCCGGTGGTTAGAGAACTAACCGCGGGGCATTACCTTTCGCAGCTGCGATCTGTTGCCGACGGAGTTATCGACTTGAGCGAGACTTGGCTGGGATCGGTGCCGCCGTACGCTGTTGTGCCTCTCGTCCGTCGGCGCTTGGATTCTGAAAAGTTGAGCGCGGTTCTTCGGGCGATACGGCAGTCGCTCGCGATGCGTGTTGAGTATCAGTCCTTCAGCCAACCTGGCCCAGGCTTCCGGTGGCTTACCCCCCATGCACTCGGCTTCGACGGATTTCGGTGGCATGTACGTGCATGGTGTCACGAACATCAGGACTTTCGTGATTTTGTACTTGCGCGCTTCCTGTCTATTTCGGAATCGAAGCCCGATCAGGTGGACCCGTCGGGGGATCTTGCTTGGCAAACGGAAATCACGCTACGAATCGGACCTCACCCCGGAATGAGCGAAGGTCAGCGCCGAGCGATAGAACTTGATTTTGGAATGCGCAACGGTTCGGTCGAGGTCGCGACGAAGGTATGCCTCTCCTATTATCTTGAACGCCAGTTGGGCCTCGACCTCGACTTCAAAAAAATCTCAGCGGACCGACAGCAGATTGTCCTGCTGAATCGGGCTGAAGTGGAGGCAGCCCGCCAACGATTTGTTTCATCGCCACCGGCGAAAGCCGCTCGTTATTGGCAAGGAGAGTAATGAGGATGTGCGAATCCTCTGTTCGCGGCGGCTGTCAGGCGGACGCGGGCACTGCGTGGATAGTTTTAGTTTCGACCGCGAGCAGGACCTTCTCCGGCCCCGCTCGCTGGCCGGGACTCTTGATCCCAGCGACGACGAATTTCGCCTTGCGTGGGGCTTCGACAATGCCGTCCCTGCGGCCTTCTGGCTCTCGGCCCAAGCGGCGAGCACGCGCTTCCACGGCCTTCTCCGACCCAGGATGCCTCGATCTGCCGCGCCGCGGTTGTTCCTTCTCGCGTCTCTCACTGATGTACTTTTACTCCGGCCAACTGATGCAGTTTTACTCCGGCCTTGAGAGATGTCGGTCATCTCGTGCTGGCCATGGTCTTTCGGCCAGACTTTGAGCTATCGGAGTATTTCGATATGTTAGACAGATTTTCCGGACTGCCAAGACCCGGATTTGGTTGGGTTTTGGTTTTGTTCGGAAATCGGCGGTTTTGTGGACGGGCGCTAGCGAGGTAACGGCATTGACGGTTGTCCGGGCAGGAGCTGAGAAGATTTACTCGGCTCACCAACGCATTCAGTAAAAGACTCGCCAATCTGAAAGCGGCTGTCGCGCTGCACTTCGCGCACTACAACTTCGTACGCATTCATCGGACTCCCCGGTGTACACCAGCGATGGAAGCTGGCGTCAGCAATAGGCTATGGTCGCTAGCGCTTTCGGACCTGAACAATTACATCAAGCTGGCCCTTCAGAATTGGCGGCGAAACTAACCAGCTCGGCATACGCCTCCCGCTGCGGGGTACGGATGAGGTCATTCTGTGCAATATTCGGTTCGCGGGTCTGAAAAGGGTTGCCTTGCATTGTTTGCTGACTCCGTTTGGCTTCACTGCAGCGCCCGGTAAAGTGTGGCCCGGCTCCCGCTGAGACGCACGCGTTGATTCTGATGTGCAGCCCGTCCGTCACGTCTCATTCTGTTCATCAGTGTCTGGTTCGTCTGGGTTTTCGCCCAAAGGCTGTTGTCCCCAAAGCAGCAGCACACAGCTGCTTTAGAGGCACGGCTGGAATCCGCCGAAGAGATATTTCGCCCATTAAGGACCCCCACTACGCGATACGTGAAATCTCGCGTCCCGGAAAGCACTCTTTCCCATAAGATACATTATCATATGCTTAGGTTGAGCTACTTTTAGCTCTGGTTAGCCACACGCCTGGACCCTGACGACCGGCGCTCCATTTTCCAATAGAACGGCAAAGCAAACCGTCCGTTGCGTGATGCTCGCGGGGCACAAGTCAGCGTGGGTCTGTTGGGAGTCGATATTGATAAAGACAGTCAGTGCATAGTCCAAGGCTTCGCTTATTTTGCGAAGGCTCTCAAAAGCTCCCCGGACATCTGCCGACCTACGCTTGATCTCGATCGCCACAAAGTTGCCATCCCTCCGCTGTTCCATCGTGCCTCGTTCGAACGGAATGTGAATAATGAGGTCCGGCCGAATGTTGATTTCGTGCGCTGAGAGTCGCTTCTGGTACTCTTGTTCGATAACAGGGTCACCAGCGAAGCCAGCCTCCGCGAGTCTGGCTCGCAACATCGCCAGGAGCTCACCCTGATAGCCGCGCTCGGTTTGAAAGAAACGCGGCTCCCTGATGGCTTCCAAAGTCTCTTTCATCGTCGCGAGAAATCGATCTCGATTCACAAGAACGTTCCTTAGGTATAATTGATCTAACCGGTAAACCAAGTTTTCAGGGGATCGCCGACAGCCTCAACGAGTGTGCGGAGATTTGCGATGACAAGGTCGGCCAAGGCATTCGGGGACATCAGCCGCAGAGTGGCCAATTGTTCGATCGCAATGGTAACGTCACTGGGGCGGGACGGGCGACTGTTGACGTGTGTGAATGGCCCATCTGTTTCTGTAAGTAGTCGATCGGCGGGAAGTTCGGCGACGAGCGCGCGTCCCTTTTCCGTGCTGAGCATCGCAGCATTGACTGAGAAATAGCAGCCAAGCTCCACTGCGCGGCGTGCATCGGATTTCGAGCCCGTGAACCAGTGAAGTACAACCTTTCCCTGTGAAGGCGGAAGCTGCGCCTCTACGAGGTCCAATACGGTGTTTGCTGCCCGGACGCTGTGAACCGTTAATACCTTACCCCCGACTTTGGCGCATTGCTTCAGTATGTGCTCGAAGATCTGCTTTTGCAGGTCAAGCGACCGGTAGTATCCTGGGCCGGCATCGAGTCCTACTTCGCCAACATAGCGCGTTTCGTTCAAGTGTTCTTCCCACAAAGAGATTTCATGGCTATGTTCAGCCACAAGCTGGGGGTGGAGGCCAAGAGCAGCCCGGACATAGCGCGTGTTTTTTGTCAGCGTGAGATTACGAGGCCACGCTCTTGGCGTCGTCGTGACTGTGAGGGTGTAGATGCCGGCCGCATCGGCCTCGGCAATGGCAGTGACCGGGTCTGGGTAAAGATCCAAATGGCAGTGGAAATCAATGAGACGAGCTACCATGTTCAAACTTAGCTCGGTCTGGCGCGAACGCCCGCCAGTAACAGCGAGAGTTCGTTAAGGCCGCGTCTGTATAGGTCGGCAAGGGCCGACTGCCGAGCGGGCGATTCATCAGTGAGTGGTCCAGGCTTGTGAATGAGCAACGATGCTAACTCCGGCCTATTTCGGAGGCGCTCGATCGCGAACTGAAACGAGCGCACCTGCTCGCCGTGTGCCTTAGTTGTGTCGAGGATGTTTGCTGCAAGGTCTGGAACGGTATACGAAGTGGGATCGGCAGCGCCGAGACCGTGCAGCAGGGCCGCACGTCGGATCAGGCAAGGCAAGCAATATCCGCAATGTTCGGTCCCTCGTCCTTCCCATCGACCTTTTTTCGGGGAGGCGCAAGAGAGCGAATCAGGAACTAACGCCGTGAGAAGTGCTCGATTGGCACAGTCGGCAACCATCTCACCCTTCGTCTTATTCCAGTAGGGATTTTCGATGCGGCCAGAAATGCCGAGTGCGGTGAGAAGTTCGTTCCAGCGCGCCATGTAGAAGGGATGGGTAGTCCTCGTGCTGAGAGCGCCTAGGCGTAGTGGGTCGAGCGGGACATTGAGGGCGATAAGCCCGTTTTCGGGAACGCGAAGCGTGAAGTTAGCGCTCAGGCCGGTACCAGCAAACACTCCAGCCGCGATAAACAGGAAGGACCGACCGCGTGTGGTGTTTTCGGAAGCAACATCGCGAACGTGCCAGTTGCGGAAATCCATCCAGATTCTTAAACGGTGAAAATTCCGACGCGCATAGTTCTTCTTTAAACCATCAAACAGCTTGGTCTGAGCATCACTGGTAGCGCCCTCGCCAGCGTGGCTTATGAGAAGCGGCATTTGACCCTGTTCAAGGACATCTATGGCGCCGATCAGGCTGTCGAGGCCTCCAGAAAACAGGGAGAGGCTATTAAATTGCGGAGCGGTCAATTGCGGCGGCCTGGTGCGAACAGCTTGGTTGAACCCGGGTGGCCGCGGCCTGAATCCAAGTGTCCACCGGTCTCCTGTCAGGAAATTCAGTAATCGCTGAAGTAGCGGAATTGTTGCCGTCCACCGAGCGGGTTCGTTGACTGGTACAACGAGACGTATCTCCCGCGTCCAAGTATCCTGGGACTCGGTTGTTCGAGAAATTCGCGTATCTGCGGCGTGCACATGTGCTGCCAGGACAAGAAGGTCGAGCCCTAATTCCGATGGAAAAACACCGAGGTTGGCAAGATCGTCCAGTGCGTGTCCGATTCCATGCTCATGCCGCCGCGTAGATGCGACGAATTCGAGCCGTGAGCTTACCTCCCCATCAGCGATTGGAATGGGTGCCCGGTCACCTGTCCCGAATCGTCCTATGATGACGTGACGTCTCATGTTGTATCGTCCTCCGCGTCACCCAGGCTTTGCAGAATAGAGAACGCCTGTTCGTAGACCCGCGTGACAAAGCCGGCGACGCGCTCTGGCGTAAGTGTTTGCATCGTTGTTCGTGCAGAGGTCAGCGCATCTGCCACACTTCGCCTGACGAAATCCAGGAGTTGTGTTTGTACACGTGCAGCAGCGGATGGATCAGCAGGAAGCGCTATAGACCTAGTCCCGATGTCATTACAAATTCGGGCTTCGATGGCGTGAGTTGCATAAAGCTCAAAGATCGTTTGCATCTGATCGGCTGTGAGGCCATCAATGTCGAGAATTTCGTTAGCGGCTAGGTCGGCTATTGTCTCAATGAATGCTTCGCGTGCGATTCCTTCATCCACTGTGCCGCCATCAGGGCACACATACTCTATGAGGCCGAGAAACACTTCTTCGATTGGACGGCCGGCAAGATTCTCCAGGTTAAGGGCACGGAGTGCTTCACGTGGACCATTAGCGACGGCTCCGGAGAGGAAGCCGAGGAGCCGGGCTCCGGACGTTCGAGACGCGCCCATCCGCTGCGCAGCCGTCCGACTTCCGCCAGATGCCGTGGAAACGTAATTCGACACAGCCCGACCAAGACTGGCGCGATCACTGCCGCCGGAGCGGGCAAAGCGCGAAAAATTGTTTCGGGCCGCCGTGAAGCGGTCTGCGGCCGCGGCGGGGGGAATGGGTGATAGCGCTGGCGGTGTGGGTAAGAGAGGAGGTCTGCCCTCGTCCTCTCCAGCATCAGCCGAAGGTGATGGGGCTGGCGCACCGTCGCCGGGATCGAGCCAAGTGGGCACAAGTGGGGTGCCACCCCCAGGGCCTCCGTATGAGTTCGACGTGCCCATCAGCGAGTATTCCCTTGCTTGCGTGTCCGTAGCGCAGTGCTCGCTGTCGCTCTTAGGAACTGGCTGCCATCCTTGCTCCAGATTTCAAGGATCTGGTCAAAGCGTGGGGCAACATCCGGGTCTTTGATGACGCCCTCCCAGCCGCTACAGGCCCAGGCACCTAGGCGAGCACGTGGCAGGCCTTCCAAGAAATCCAGAAGACTGCCTTGCAACGTGGGATGCGCCCTGACGAGCACAGCGAGTCCAGCCACGCCGGCAGGCTCTGAGTCGAAGGTATCGGAGCCTATTATCCGTCCGCGCACTGCTTCAAAGACCTGCGCCGCTTCTGGGGGAGCTAGCTGGCGCAGGTCCTTCTCCAGTGCTTGAACGGTAAATTTTGAGCCAAGTAACTTTTCAGCCACGCTGGCGAGTTGGCCAAGGATCGACGTAGCCCCGAAATAGTCCTTGCGGTCTTTGGCGACGAACAAATAGGGGCGCAGGTCTGTTGTCCCAAGCGCCGGAGGAATCTGAGCCCATGACTGTATTGCCTGAGACGAAAGCCATTCGGTTACCTGAGCGCTTTCTTTCGAGGTCTTGATAGCTTCCAGCTTTGGAGCGTCTTTTGCGCGAGGGGATTTTGCTGCGGTCTCTTTTTCACCGACCATAGCCGCCTCCAACGCGGCTAGGTCGGCACAGGTTCCGTCGCGGGAGGACGCTGCTACCGTGGCTACTTGGTCGAATACTCGTGGAAGAAATCGTTCCGCAAGCATCAGTTTGGCAAGGACCGGCTGCTTCACGTCATCCCCGAATCCACGCGCTTTCGCGGAGGCCTGGCGGAGCAAAAGCGTGTTGAGGAACCGCTTAATCTGACGGGGATTCCCCTTTGTTCCGCTAGCCAAGATTGGCCCGATTTGTGCGCTGAGTGTGAGGGCATTTCGCGTGGCGTCGGCTTTTTCCGCTAACGCGGCCTTCACGGTAGAAGAATCGAGAGCGCTTGCAGTCCACGGGCGTTTGAGATTCTCCCGCGCCGCGGCAATGAGTCGTGTGAAGCCTGGATCGTCCTCGCCAATTTCGGCGCCGATCAGAAGCAAGCTGACATAAATGCGGGTCTCCGTCTCCCCTAACGCGGGAATCCGAAATGGTATCTGAATCAGCTTTTCAAGGTAGTTGCGGGCATAAGTCTGCGGTCCGGTCGTATCTGGCAGATCGGGAAAATGCTTGCGGACCGCATATTCGATCATCGCCTCGTCAGCGGCCACAATGAAGGCCGTTCGGGCGGTGAAGACAAAGAGGCGCACGGCCTCTAGTGTCTCGATCGCGGTATCAGGAAGGCAGCGGTCGAGATCGTCGATCAGAACCACAAGCTGGTCGATTCCGGCTTGGTTCAGGAGGTCATCGAACGCTTTCCGGAAGGCCGCAATTTCCTCGGGGACATTCTTGCTTTCAGCCTCCGGCTTGAGAAGGCCCTTCGCCTCAGATAGAGCCGCGTCTAGGTTTTCTTTTGAAAGCGCCGTCGGGTCAGAGAACAAGCCTTCCAGCGTGCTGACGAGAGCCTGAACTCCAAGGGCGGGAAGGCCGCCGTACGCAGTCAGCGCGAGGCCGCCAGCCTTTTTGGCAAATTTCAGCCAGTCGATGCGCTGAAAAATGTCCTTTACAGCCGCGCCGGCTTTGGTGAGTGTGGGGCGCTTCTCAAGCAGGCCGGTAACAATACCCTCAATCAGCGCGATTTTGGCATCCTCGAAGCCTTGAAAGCGCCATCCATTAAACTTGAGACACAGAACGCGCTCCTGCGTGTTGAGCGCGGCTTCGATCATTTCCAGCACGCTAGATTTCCCGGCACCCCAGTCGCCATGCACTCCGATTGTTACCGGATGACCGGGACGCTCGCGCAGCAACGTGACGATTGTCTTGGCGATTGCCTCGTTATTGAGGAGGTCAACTTTGGTCTCGTTGTCGGTAAGAATCATTTGGCGCCCGCCTTTTCGCCAACCTGGTCGGGTTGCTCTACGAAAACCAGCTCACCACGAAAGGCCTTAGCGAGAGTGGCCTGGTCAAGGCGATCCAAGAGATCCGTGGGGCGGCTATTGGCTTCGAGACGCAAGAGATCGATCGCGCTCGGTCTCGTCCTTTCGATTCCTATCGGACTCATGACGATGATTTCCTCAGAAGCGGTCGTTTGTCCGCGATGTACTGGTCATTCGACGACTTGGAAGTGGCGGCTCCTGCTTCCGGGCGCTCCCACAATCGAGCGGCTACGGTCAGAAGGGACTTAGAGCGTTCCCGAATAGTTACGTCTTCCCACACTTCGGGCAGGGTTCTGTTGAGGTTTAGTGCGCTGTGCTTGAGAATCTCAGCTCGTTTCTTGGGCCAAGGGCCGTTAGAAACGGCTGGATTGAGAGCCTTTGTGAGCAGCGTGAGATTTCCAACGGTGTGCAACAACTCGTCGCGGGCCGTGCGTGCCTCTTCCGTATTCTCGGAGACTGGCAACGGCCAATGCCGCGTCCATTCGCGAGGCATCAGATGTTCAATTGTCAAATCTTCCGGCAGGGAGATCGCTTCGGTCTTCTTGGTGTGTAATTCGACTTCCAATGCTTCAAGAATCATCCGCAGCTTGGCACGCTTTATACGTTTGTACATCTTGCAGGCAAGCCAAGCACGACTGAACTCGACGTCATCGGGCCAACGACTTGTGTCAGCAGATTCTGTGAGGAGCATTTTCCTGATCGCGGCCGCTGAAAAGTCGTTCTGGTCGTTCAGCCGCTTGATCATCTCCACAAAAAAGCGGTTGTAATTCTTCGTCGTCAACTCGCATACGGTGCGCCGCACGAAATAGGACTCAAAGTCCGACAAGATCTGCTCTCTTGCTTCACATCCCTCCGGGCCAGCAAAACGTTTGAACACCTCAAGCAACAAAGGGTGCACGGTGCTGATGTCCAATTGCGAAAGTCTGTAGAAAAACGTGGACTCACGCGAACCTTTTATGGAGGAGTCAAATGTGCGATATACGTCGGCGTAAGAACGGAAGCTTATTAGCTGCTTCGACGCACTTTGATCGGGTGATTTGACAAAGTCCTTAAATGACGAAAAGAGCTGGCCGACATCGATGATGGACATCGTTCGGAGCGTGAGGTAGTGATGGAGGAACAAGTCAATACGTGGAGTTTTTAGACGGCCCTGGCGAATTTTCGTTCGCCAATAGCCCTTGGCCACGTCAAACTCGGCCCAGTAGCGGTCGTACAACTTCTCGGCGTTTTCTCCCGTACGCTGCGCTAGCCGAAACAAATAGTTCTTAACCAAGTCGGCGGTGAGAAGCGGTGCGCCCAAATGGTTCAGGGTCTCAAATATCTCTTGTGCGTCATCTTGTTCGTCCAAATCAATGACAACCAGCAGAAGATCGTCCTTGAGCACTTTGTAAAAGGCATCGATGCGATCAGTGATTTCGCCGGTGGGCGCCTCGATCCAGTCCTCCAGATTTTTCCAGAAATACAAATATGCGTTTGCAAGTAAGGCCCCCGATCCGTCGTTCGTATTTTCGGTGATTGAGCTGACGGCGCTTTTGTCCGTGGCATTCATGACTTCCTCGAACTCAGCACGGTCTGCGTTGGTAGGCCACACCTTGAAGACGTCATGGGGTTCATCACTCAATGGCACATCATTCTTTGTCAGTTTTTCGAACGACTGCGCATATTTAGGCTGCGACTTCTTGCGCGAAAGGTCACGCGCCACAGCCAAGATGATCTGCAATGTCGTAAGGCGCTGTTGGCCGTCAATGATTTGACGCAGATTGATCTGTCCAGTTCCAGTTTCAAGCTGATCGAGTACGATTGCGCCTAGGAAGTGGGGTCGGACACGTTCTGCTGACAGTCGTTTCTCAGCAAGGCCTCGGATGGCTTCCCACATCGGGCTCCAGTTGTCATCTTCTTCCCAAACGTAGGGTCGCTGAAACAACGGTGCGTCGAATCGAGTTTCAGTCGAATCGAAAATCTTTCCTACCGTCAGCTTGTCCGCCCTCATAGGCTGTCCTTCAGGTCAACCCCGCGGGTATCCGACGGAACCCCCAGGTTCTCGAACTGCTTGCCGAGCTGCCAGTCCGCCGTATGTAGGATTTTAGCCATCAGATTCTTCCTTTGCCGATTCACGCGCAGCCGCCCGAGATTAACCCATTCTCGTCGATCCCAATAGACTCAACACCGCTAATACTTCGCCATCAGGTCATCAAATTTGGTTGCGACGACGTAGCGTGCGGGATTTTTGCCGACGGCAAGTGCTTTGAAATGGGCCTTGCCGCATTCGATCTTGGCGCTCTCCTTGTCGCGCAGGTCGTCTTTGAAGAGGCTGCCTTTGGTTTCGACGACAAAGTAGAGGCGCTCGACGCCTTCCTTCTCTATCAAAACAGCCCAGTCGGGATTGTAGCCGCCCAGCGGCGTCGGCACTTTGAACCAGCCGGGAAGCTTGGCATACAGCTTTACCGCTTCATTGTTCTCCAGTTGGTCTGCGAAACTGTGCTCCACGTCGGAGTCGTAAACGACCCGGTCGTATACGGATCTGCCCGGTTTCGTTTCGAGGCTCTGCTTGAGATAGCCAGTCAGCTCCTCTTGCGCGAACAGTTCTTGGGCGTAGTACTCCTGGTCGCCGATTGGTTGATACTTGATGCCGTCCACCAACGCCAGGCGTTTGGCGCGGTTGATAGCCTCTGATGCCAACTCGATGAATTGCTGCGGATTGCGTTTGAAGTCGTCCAGACGGCCGCTATTGGTGAGAATGCACACGATACTGCGGCGGGTAAGCTGGGTCTTGTCTTGAAGGTCAGTCAGCAGATCCGGCAACTCGATGTCGGTCTCGTCAAGCGTGATTGGAGCACTAGACGCGGTTTCCGTTGCCAGCACCCCCGCCTTGCCGATGGCTAGGTCGGCCTTGCGAATTTGCAGCCGAGTCTTGCTGATTGCCGGCGCGTCCCGTAGCGACTTGGCACAATCGGAAATGAGCTTGTCGTTATCGAACTGCACCCGATAGGTGGTCTTGTGCTTGATGCGGTCCCAGAGCGCCCGGAAACCTTCGCTCTCCAGCACCGCCTGACGGGTCTTGATCTGGACGCGCTCATCGGCATTTTTGATTTCAAGCCGGCCGGCCAGTTTACGCAGAATCTCCTTCACTTGCGGTAGCTGAGTCTGATATTCGGCGGGAAGCGCGAGCGTATCGTTTTTCAGCGCCGCGCGGAGCTTGTCCTGCACCTTGCCCTTGGCGTCCACGTAGCCCGCGGCCTTCAGGTGACTCCACAATGCTTTGGATTGGTCGAACCCGAGCGGGACAGTCTTGCCGCTCGCGTCGATGACGGCGATGGCCGCGAACTGATGCTCTTCGACAATGCCGAAGCGAATGCCAGTGTCGGCTTCGATCTCCTTCTGCAGGTTCTCGGCGAATTGTTCGTAACCTTCGGTGGCAACGACCGTGAGGGTGTTGATATCGAAGCCGCGTAGGCGTTCGCCTTGCTGGTTGACGCTCAGACGCAGGCCACGGCCGATGGTCTGCCTGCGTTCGCGCTCGGTACCCATCTCGCGCAAAGCGCAAATCTGAAACACGTTCGGGTTATCCCAGCCCTCGCGCAAGGCGGAATGCGAGAAGATGAATTTGAGCTTGGTATCGAAGCTCAAAAGCTTCTCCTTGTCGCGCATAATGAGGTTGTAGGTGTCGTCGTCGGCCTTCGTATCGCCGCGAGTGTCCTTGAACTCCTCAACAGTTCGACCGCCGACTTTCTTCTTGTCGATTGAGAAGTAACCGTCGTGCACTTCGCTCGCGTCGCTCTCGAGGTCCACTTCCTTGAAGAGGCTCTGGTAGTCCGGGTGCGTTGCCCACCGCCGATACTCCTCTTCGAACATTATGGCGTACTTGCCTTTCTGCGGCTCACCGTCCGCTGTGTAGCTGCGGTAGTGGGCCACCACATCGATGAAGAACAAGGTCAGCACTTTGATGCCTTGCGGGCGCAGGCGGATCTCCTTATCGAGATGCTCCTTAATCGTGCGGCGGATCATCTGGCGCTTGAGCGCGTCGGCATCAACATCGCCGATGGCCTGTCCGGGTCGCAGCCAGTGCTCGCCGCCGGGCACCTTCACTTCGACCAGCTCGTTGTCCTTACCCACGCGGATTTCGCCGATGCGGCAATCCTTATAGATGGCGCGACCGGTCACTTGCTCCAGATCGTCGCCGTCTTGCACGGTCGTTTCTTGGCGGCGCACATCCGTTAGTCGCTGAACATCCACCTCCACCCGCGCGGTAATAGGCCCGCGCTTGTTGCGGGTTCCTAGCAACCGCAGATAGGCCTTGTTCTGCCCGCCTTCCACTTCAAGGGAAGCCACTTCGATTTGCTTCACCAGCTTGCGCTCATAGGCGTCCACCGCGTCGAGCCGGTACACCATGTGGTGCTTCTCGGCATGGGTGGCCGAGTAGCGCAGGGTGCACAGCGGGTTCATCAGGACCAGTGCTTCTTTGCCACGCCCTTCCAGGCCGCCATCCACGCTCTGCGGCTCGTCCACGATCACGATGGGGCAAGTGGCCTTGATTAGATCGATCGGCTTCTCGCCACCGGTTTTCTCGCTGTCTTTGTAAAGGTTGTTGACGTCCTTTTTGTTGATGGCACCAACGGTCACAACCATGATCTGAATGTGCGGACTGGTGGCAAAGTTGCGCACCTGGCCGAGCTTCGCGGAGTCGTAAAGGAAATAGTCGAATGGTGCGTTGGCGTAGAGGCCGCGGAAATGCTCCTCGGTCATCTGGAGCATTTTGTACACGCCCTCCTTGATTGCCACTGACGGAACGACGATCACGAATTTGGTAAAGCCATAGCGACGGTTGAGTTCGAAGACGGTGCGAAGGTACACGTAGGTCTTGCCGGTGCCGGTCTCCATCTCAACCGTGAAATCGCCAGATGCCAGTGTGGAAGATGGGCGCAGGCCGTTGCGCAACTGGATATCGCTCAGATTGGCAAGGATTTCATCGTCGAGCAGCGTCAGCCGGTTCCCGATGCCGAGGTCACTCTCCATTCCGGGCAGACTCGCTACGCCAAGCGCATCACGTGTGACGGTGAACTCGGTTCGGCAGGTCTCCTGACCACGAAAGAGGTCGGCCACAGCCTCGATGGCGTCGTGCTGGTAATCGAGGTTGGCTTCGAAGTGCAGCTTCATTCCGCTCTCCTCATAGACTGCGCACGGACTCGAGCCCGTGCTGCTGGAGGATGGCGGTGAGATTGGTTTTTGCCACGTCGTCGGCGAAGGCGCTGTCGCGGAACACGACGGTCGTGGCCCCGGCCGGGGCCAGCTGCTTGTGCCACGCCACGATGCCCAGCGCCAGCGGCTCCACCTGGGCGGCAGTGATCTGCGGGGCGAGGCAGACGAAAAGTGTGCCCGAGCCGATGCTGTGGACTGCCTTGCCGGCGATGGTCCTGTCTTCGATTGGCACCGTCAGGTCGAGACCGAGTTTGATGAGCAGCTCAAAGAGGATGTCCGCCTCGGTGCGGTCGCTTTTCAGGTGTTCGACAGATTCCGCAAGCGTCTTCGGCAGGTCGTCGCGGTTCGGGTCCCACTCACGGATGTTGCTGGAGGCGAGCTTGAAGACGCGGAATCCGAGGTCGCCACCGAACATCGGATTCTCGCCGTGGATCTTCTTCGCAGCGCGGCGGATGCGTTCTTTAGTAAGTTCAGCGATGTTACGAGGCTTCTTCAGCTTGTCGCAGAAGTCGGCGGCGGTCTTCTGGTCCTTGTTTTCTGGGTCGAGCGGCTCGGGAAGCTGGACGAGAATGTAGCGACGGGCGCCACCATCTGCTGCATTGTGAGCCATCACCGCGTGTGCTGTTGTACCACTGCCAGCGAAGAAATCGAGAATAATAGAGCTTTTGTCGCCGGCAGAGAGCTGGAGAATGTGACGGATCAAACCGACCGGCTTTGGAAAGCCAAAGACCTTTTCGCCATCGAACATGGCCTTCAAGTCGCGCGTCGCTTTCTTGTTGCCTTCTAACTCAGCCCAGAGGTTTGACGGTTGCTTCAGTCGCCCTTCGAGATAGAACTTTTGATACACCTGCCAAGATGACTTCCCATTTCGGTCAACCTTTTGCCATTCAATCAGCCCGTCGGCATTGAGTTCATCGTACCGTTCTTTCCCACAAATCCACCGACTTTCGTAACCCGCTGGCGCGATCGGTAGGACAGACTCACCATCGGGGGCTGTGAGCGGATAGAACATGGTCGGTCGGTCTTCGCGGCGATCCTCACCACCGGTTCGCCGCAACGAGCGTGTAAGATACTTGCCGTTTGCGTCTTCTTTATCATAAATCGCGGCATCGTCTTCGGAGAAACTGACGCCTTCAATTTTCACGTCCGGTTCACGCAAATAGATGAGAACATTGTCAGTCTCATTCACGAGCGCGCGAAATCCTCCGCCAGTCGGAGTGCCCGTAACTCGCGCTACACAGCCTGCGTAACACTCGTCGCCATAAATATCGTCACAGATAAGTTTCAATGCTGAAAGTTCATTGTCGTCAATCGAGATGAAAATCGCTCCTGCTTGACTCAACAGATTCCGAGCGAGTTTCAGCCGTGGATACATCATGTTTAACCAGTCGGTGTGGAAGCGGCCGGAGGACTCGGTGTTGCTGCTGATCTTCTTGCCACCTTCCACCTGGCCCGTCAGTTCGAGGTAATTCTTGATGTTGTCCCGAAAATCGTCCGGGTACACGAAGTCCTTGCCAGTGTTGTAGGGCGGATCGATGTAGATGAGCTTCACCTTGCCCGCATAGCTCTTCTGGAGGAGCTTCAGCACTTCTAGGTTGTCGCCTTCGATCATCAGATTCTGTGTGGTGTCCCAATCAACGCTGTCCTGCGGGCAGGGGCGCAGCGTGCCTGTCGAGGGCGTGAGTGCGAGCTGTCGGGCACGGCGCTTGCCGTGCCAGTTGAGGCCATACTTCTCTTCCCGTTCATCGACGGCTCCGCCCAGAAGCTGCTTCAGCACCTCGAAGTCGATTTTCCCCTCGGTGACCACTTCGGGAAAAATGGGCTTGAGTTGCTCGATGTTCTGCGCAACGAGATCCGGCGATTGGGCCTCGGCGTCCTGAGCGGTGAGTTTCTTCATGCGGGTCCCTTCTACAGTGCTTTTGTGGTTGCGGCGAGTTCAGTTTCGAGTCTCTTGATCGCGAGGTTAAGTTCCACGCGGCGGTTGACCTGCTTCTCGCGCTGCGCCTGCGTGCGAAGCCTAGCAATGTCACGCTGGAGGCGGGCGTGGTTCGCGAGCGCCTCGCGCTGGCCGTCCGCATGTTCGGCAGTATCAGGAACCGCAAACGCCCCCGAGATCGTGGCGGCCTCCAACGCGGTCACGCGGTCGAGCCAACCCTGATAAAGCGCGTATAGGTCGTGTGTCGGTAACCCCGAGAGTGCGATGCTGACGAGGAACGCTTGCTCATTTGGTGCGAGCGAATCGGGCCGCAGCGGGGCTGTGCGGCGCACGTCCTCGATAACGACGGCGCCCTTTTCGCCCTGCGACCAGCGCTTGTGCGCAAGCGAAAGGCTGACGCCATCGTCCTGCGCGGTGACGAGTACGAGGGGATAGGGAATCGCACGGTGGATCAACTCGGTGAGGCGGGCTGTTTTGGCGGCGCTGCGAAGCATTGCAGTCACCACGGCGATTTCGAGATATTCGCGGACCTCATCGCGGAACACAGGTACTCCGATGTTGTTTGGCTTCAGTGCGGCGACCCAAGCCAGCTCTTCGATGCCGTCTTGTATTTGCCGTTTGTCCGCTGCCGTAGGCGCGCCTTGTTCCAAAAGCAGCTTCTTGGGCACGCGCCGCTCGACCCGCGTATCCGCGGGCAGTGCGAGCGCGGCGATCAGATCGTCGATCCCACCGGTTGGGTTCATGCGTCGGCACCTGGGAGGACAACGAGATAGGCAACCACCTCGAAGTCGTTAGTACCGGCGAACTCGCCCTTCATGGCGTGGGTACCGCCCGGCGTGAAGAGACTCGCAACGGCGCGCTCCTCCTTCTTGCCGGTGATAGCAGCCACAGCTGCGGCGAGCTGCTTCTGTACGGTAGCCATGTCCTCGCCATTGCGTGTTGACTTGTCGAAGCGGGCGCACGCAGCGGCGTCGGGCAGTTCACGGCCAATGCAGAGTTTCTTCAGGCGGTCGAGCGCTTGCTTAGCCTGGGTATGGGGGAGCAGTACCGTACCGTCGTCGCCCACATGCACGAGGTAATGTGGCGCCAGCGGGTAGCCGGGTTCGGTGGCCTTGAGCGCGGCCTCGCCGACGGCGCGTAGGCAAAATATCACGCCAGGGGGAATGGCGGCTTCGCCAACCCCCTGCGTCGTAGTGGCGGCAAAGGTGCCAAAAGGCAGGCGTTCCAGAAGAGCGAGGTTGTCCCGTAAAAAGCCCGCCAGGTCGATCCGGAAGTCGTTGAGCGTGAGATCGGCGATCGAGATACCGCTGCCAAGGTCTTCCAAGTCGATGACTGTATCTTGCATTTGCTGGAGCTGCTTGCGGCGGTACTCCAGGTCGTTCATCGGATTGCCGGATTGTTGCTCAATCAGGTTCTCTTCACCTGTAGCAGAGATGTCGAGCAACACCATGCGCCCGCTGACGCGTTGTTCGAGGTTGATGTATTCCTCCAGCTCTATGTTCGGCCAGAAGTTGACCAGCTGGATACGCGCATTTGTTGAGCCGATGCGGTCGATGCGGCCGAAGCGCTGAATGATACGGACCGGATTCCAGTGGATGTCGTAGTTGATGAGAGTGTCGCAGTCCTGGAGGTTCTGCCCCTCGGAGATGCAATCGGTGGCGACCAGCAGGTCGATCTCCCCTTCGTTCGCTAGCTCTTCGGGACGCTCCTTGGAGCGGGGCGAAAAGCTGCTAAGGATGCTGGAGAAGTCGGCGCGCAGTCCGGGAAGTGTAGTCTTGTTGTGGCCGGCACCTGTTACCAGACCGCTGTGTACCCCGAGATCTGATTGCGCCCATCGCGCTAGTTCGCCGTAGAGGTACTCCGCGGTGTCGGCGAAATGGGTGAAAACGATGATTTTGCGGTTTCCGGGATTGATCGGGTTGCTGACCTTGTTCTGGATCAGTCCGCGCAGCCGGTCCAGCTTGTCGTCGCGCGCGGGAACGACCTGCTGAGCGGCGGACAGCATCGTGTCGAGCCGGTTGCGGTCTTCGACTAGGTCCTGCCGCCAGCGCACCCGATCGACATCCTGCAACAGCACCTTGACCTCGCGCCCGATTAGAAGCGTCTCGAAGGCGGGGTCATCGACCTCAATGTCTTCGATCGAGATTTCGTCTACCGACGCGTCGTGGGCATCGAGCCGCGCGAGCATCGCGTTTACATCGGCCAGCTGGCGCTTGATGGTCAGGGCGAAAGAAGTAACGGCGCTTTCCATGCGTTTCAGGATATTGACGCGGAGGAGGTGGATCAGACTTTCCTCGCGGTCGGCCTGGCGGAACATACGCTGGCCTCCGTGCAGCCGCGTGCTGTACTTCTCGTCGTAGGCCGCCTGCTTGTGTGGCAAAACGTAGCGCAGCGGCGCATAGGCGCTCAGGTTCAGCCGCCGAATCTCGTTATTGATCTCACGGATGGAGCGGAATTCGCCGGCGCGGTCCACGTCGGCCTTGATGTTGACCGGAGGCAAGCGCTCGGGAAACCGGCCGGTTTCCAGCGTCCCATAGTACTTCTCGATGTGTTTGCGCGAGCGGGCTATGGTGAGCAAGTCGAGCAACTTGAAGTAGTCGAAGCCCAGCATGTCCATAAGGCGTGTCGGAGTGCGCTCCGACTCCTCTAGTACGAGCCAGCGGTTGAACTGGAGCTGCGCCCTTCTCGTGGTGGCTTCGATGCTCGGGATCTGATTGGCGGCGAGAGCCGTGTCGTCGCCCTCGGTGACGAAGGCAATCTGGTTCTTGAGGTCGGCCAGGCGGTTGTTGACGGGTGTGGCCGAAAGCATCAGCACGCGGGTCTTAACACCGGTCTGGATAATCTGACGCATCAGCCGGTCGTAGCGGGTTTCACGATCCTTGTGGGCAGCCTTGTTGCGGAAGTTGTGAGATTCGTCGATGACGACGAGGTCATAGTTGCCCCAGTTGACGTGCGTGAGGTCGATGTCGCCCGAGAGGCCGCTGTCGCGGGAGAGGTCGGTGTGGTTGAGCACGTCGTAATGCAAGCGGTCAGCGGCGAGGCTGTTGCGACGGTCGTTGGCTTTGTAGAGCGTCCAGTTGTCGCGGAGGCGCTTCGGCGTCAGCACCAGCACGCGGTCGTTTCGCAGTTCGTAGTACTTGATGATTGCCAGGGCCTCGAAGGTCTTACCGAGACCGACGCTGTCGGCAATGATGCAGCCGCCGTGGCGTTCGAGCTTGTCGATGGCGCCGACCACGCCGTCGCGCTGGAATTTGAAGAGCTTCTTCCAGACGATCGTACTGCGAATCCCGGTCGCGGACTTTACGATGCGTTCCTCGTCCAGCTCCCCTCCGAGATCTTTGAAGAGGTGAAATAGGGTCAGAAAGTAGACGAGCGACGGGGCGCTGTGAGCAGTGAGCTCACGCAGCTGCGTGAGGAACGCGTTCTTTGCATCCGGTGTGGCGGGCAGGCCGTCCCAGAGGGAATCGAACCAGGAGCCGAGAACGGCGCATTCCTCCTTGCTTTCGGCGCACTGGATCAAGCTGAACTGGTTTCCCGGCGTGATGCCCAGGCCGTCCGTTGTGAATGCGCAATGGCCGGTGAGCACGCGAGCGGGCAGGTCGGCACCGTTGCCGATTGCGAGCAGTGATTGAGGCAGCGGCATGGGTGCGCCGCGCAGTTCGACCTTCTTTTCCACCCACGCAGCAAGCTGACGAGCCAGAGCGTGAGTGTTGAGCCGGTTACGAAATGGCCGGTCGGCGTCGCCACCGAACAACTGCGGTGCGTTGCCGGGCAGAGTCGGGATCACCAGACGGCAGCGTGCGACCTCTTCCAGCAGTTTTTTGGTCTCGCCGAACGCGAACAGCGAAAACGCCGGAGTGGCGATGTCTAACTTTGATTGCGGACCAAGCGCAGCCCGAACTTCATCGATTACTCGGTTGTCGCCAGTATTCTTGATGAGCTTCATGGCCGACCTTCCGCAGCGATGATCCCCTGCTGAGTCTGCGCCTGGACAGGCGCCGTCGGCGGCTCGTCGAAAAGCGAGTTGATGATCGGGTTCTCGATAATGACTTGACTCATAGTTGTCCGATTCTTTGGATGCCCGGTCTTTTACTCATTGGTTGTTCAATGCACCACGAAACGCCATGCAGCCCCAAATGGCAAGACTGGACTCGTCTCAAGCCATTCCAAACTTCTCTTTCATTTTAAGAGTCTTCGCCCAAGGCTCGCCCGACAGTGTGGTGATCAGCTTGTCAAAGACGGTTACGAATGCATGCCGGGTAGCTGCGTCGGTGAGCTTGGCCGCCTCTTCCGGAGCGAGCAGCGGACGGATGTCCGTCATGAATCGCGGCGCGGCCAGTTTGGCGAACATCCGCTGTTCGGCCTGAGCGCGGCTAATCGGCGTGCCGCCGCCTTCGAGATAGAGCCCGAAGCATTCGACCAAGCGCGCCGTATTCAGGTCTTGGAAGGCTTCGAGGGCATGGAATAGATCGAGCAAATCGCGTCCTTTGTCTCGCTGCAGGAGCGCGCGGAGTTTTGTCGCGAGCAGTTCCTCGCAGGAAAACGTCGCAATGTCGGCTCCGCCCGCGTACCAAGGGTTCTCGACCTCGTAGCGGATCGTTCGTGGAGGGTCGAAGGCACGAATCTCGCGCGTATTGATCTCGACTTTCAGTTTGATGGTTCCGGAGCCGTCCTCAGCCTCCGTGCGAAACCGAAGCTTCGGTGCCGTCTCGCTCTGGTCGAACGCCGCATGACCGAGCCACGGCTCGAGCCTCCGGCGAATGCGATCGAGCACGGGGCCGATAGGCCCTGCCGCAGTGCGGACAAGGTCGATGTCTTCGGAGTAGCGCAGCGGCTTCGGAAGATGGAGCTTATGCAGGGCTGTTCCGCCGCGAAACCGCACTTCCCGAGAGAGCATCGGATCTGCGAACAATTCCACAAGTGCACGGCTGATGATGAGATCTTGCTCCACCTGCCGCATGTCCGCCCAAGGAGCCTTGGCGCTCCAAGCGATGATATTCATCCTCGGAATCATTCGTCGCGCTCCGGCATGCAGCGAACCAGGACGTGCCAGCGCTTGTCACGGACGATAATCTTCGGAGCTAAGTCCGAATCGGATGCGAGCGAGGGATCGAGCTCGGTCCATTGAGGATGCGCGCCGCGTTCGAGAAACGCGTGCAGTTCCTCGGCTGGTTGCGCAAAGCCCGAATGGTCCAGAAGGTACCCGGCACGCTGGATGACCGAGCGCTCGAAGGCGCCGCTCAACACTGAAATCTTTCCCGCTTCAACTTGGGGGCCGAGATCCTCGAAGATGGTCATCACATTGTCGAGGCCGCCGCTCGCCTGGGGATAGCGGAGAAGGTCAAGCAGCGTGAGTTCGACCGACGAGATCTTCATCTTGCCAGTGTCGGTCTTGCGCTCCTCGATGCCGGATGCCACGGCGGAAATATCTTTTCTGAAGTAGAAGGCGATTTTCGAGCGGCCGGCCTGCACAGCCTGCCTTTGCTTGTCGGTCACGACTTGGAATTCCATGACTGCCTGATGCGCGGCGCCATGAAGCTCGGCGGCTTTCAGCAAGCCGACATAATAGGGCCTTTTCTCATGGCGCATAAGGTCGTCGATGAAGGATGCGGGCGGCGGACTGCCGAAATTAAGGTTCTGGGGCGGTACGATAACGTAGAAGCCCTGCCTCGGGTTCAGAAGCTGGCCGCGCTTCTGCAATTTCTCGGCGGCGTCGAGGAAGGCTCCCCGGCCGATGCCGATAGCGGCCTGAGCCTCGTCGCGAAAAAAAATGAGGTGGCCAGCGGCAAGGAGCCCCGTTACGTAAGAGGACAAGCTTGGCCGCGAGATGTTTGGATTGTAAGTCATTCTCCGCTATTTTAGCGGATGTTTACATATAAGTCAATAAGGCTTGCCGCTTCATGCCAGACTATCCGCTTAAATAGCGGATTTATCGATATGTTTCATGCCCCATCAATTTAGGGGCCTAGGGCCGGAAGAGCGGATTGGGTCGCACTACTCGCACGCTGGGTTCGCGGCAGGAAGGTCCACACTCGGGCTCGATATTGGGGCATTTTGGGCGAAGACGAAGGGCAAAACCTGGGGTCGCGGGGAAGCCTCCTGGACTCAAACCCGGGCTCAAACTTTGCATTTGCAAACCGCGTGGTCTTGGTGCGAGTCTGAATCGCCTTTCAAAATGGAAATTCCGGTTGAGATGGGCTTTCTCATTTTCATGCTCGTAGTCTGGTATCTCTACTGCGTCCATTGGTCGCGCAAGCTCCGCCGGCTCGAAAAGCGCTAGCGGAAGGAACGGGGAAAACGCGAAGCGTGGCCGCCGACTGGGTAGCGATATGCCCAACGGGGCTAAGATCAGGGGGAAAAAATGAATGACCTATTCGAGGCCGTCAAGCGTCACTTGGCCGCGCAGGCAGATTCGAAAGGGGCCCTTGCGCTCTGGCCTGAACTTGTCACTGCTTATCAGCATGAAGGCAGCGGGGGTCTTGAGCGCCACATCGAGGAATTGCTCGATCGCCCTGACGACGAGGAGGATGAAGAGCCATGAGTCAATCCCGTTCGAACAAGGGCGGCGGTTGGCGGCTCTCGTCGGTGACCCTGACAGACTTCCGTGGCGTAAGTGGCACTCAAACTTACAAGTTCGATAGTCGGCCCGGCCTTATCTGGGGTCCAAACGGCGTAGGCAAGTCGACGCTTTCGCTAGGAATTGAATGGACGCTTTTCGGCCGATTTCCCAGCGGAGTTCTCGGCGCACCCAAGGACGCCTTCATGTCGCCAGTAGGCACCACCTCAAAGGCGTACATCGGTGTCGTCAATCTCGCATGCGACGATAAGATTCTCACTGTCACGCGCCGCGACGCAGGAAAGGAGCTTGAAGTCACTGTCGGCGCCAAGCATCACAAGGGTGACGAGGCTCAGAGCACAATTGAAGCCGAGCTAGGACTTGATGCGGACACTTTTGTTCGCTCTGTCCTCCTTCAACAGAGTCGGATTCGGGGCTTGCTACTCGATGAGCCCAAAGAGCGTGCCAAGGCGCTTGACCGTCTGCTTGGTCTTGACGCCGCCGAAGCCTTTCTAACTCTCCTAAAGCCTAGAGAATTCATCAAGGCGGCCGAGGCATGGAGGAAACACATCCAGGAGAGAGAAGCGAAATACATCAGTCAGGAGGAACTCCTTAAAGAAAGGCTAAAGCAGGCGGAGACGGGGTTGCGTGAGCACAAGTTCATGGATAAGCACCGTTCAATCGACGGTCTGCGTGGCCTCTATGAGCAACTCGAACGAGACTTGCGCGCGATCGCGAAGAAGCACGAAGTCGATGTCAAAGAGCTGTCGTCGGCCGACTCCCCTGCCGCAGCTCGCAAAACCTCCCGCGAGACCGAGTCGGCAGCGGACAGGATTCGAACGGACTCGAAACTGCAGAAACAGCTCGCACCGCTGAACATTCGCATCGGCGCCCTAGAAGCGATGCTCGAATCATGGCGTGAGGCCGTCGCGTCGCGCGACAAAGCACAGAAGGTCGTCGCTGTGCTCCTCGAGAAGGGTCGGGATGAAAAGTCGCTCGCCAAACGCCAAACCGAGCTCGAAAATAGAAGGAAAGACGAGTCGAAACGGCTCCAACGGCTGAGCACTCTTCGCAGCCTCCTAATGCAAGCATCCGACTTTTTTACCGCAAACGATGTTAAGACTTGCCCGGTGTGCGAGCAGGAGATCTCCCGCCCTGGCGATGTCGTCAAGAGTCTCACTTCACGTGCGGAATCACTGTCGACAAAGGCAGTTCGCGACGCGGAGGATGCCATCGCCGAGATCGACGCCGAGCTAAAGAAAGTAGGAGAAGCACGAGAAGCCGCCGAGGAGTCCGCAGTTGAGTTCACTGCGGCGACTAAAACGATCGAGGTGCAGCGAAAGCGCGCCGCAGCGGCACTCGCCCAGCAGATGTTGATCGAGAAGAAGGTAGATGCCGAGCTCGCTCACGCTGTCGCGAGCCTAAGGGCCGAACGCACCAAACTCGAAGGTGGCGCGAAGGCCATTGAAGCCGACCTCGAACCCCTCCTCGATCGCAATCGCAATATCCGTGACGTCTTGTTGCCCTTCATCGAGGCTCGCGAAGAACTCCGCAGGCTAGAGGATAGAAGGAAACAAGCCAAGGCTAGTCACGCCAAGCTCGATTCCAAGGCCGAGGCGATGGACGACCTTGCGACGAACGTCGAGTCAATCCGGAAGGCTGTGCTCGCTGCCAAAGAAGAGATTGCGGGCGGCGCTCTAAAACGCGCCAGTAACAGAACCCAGCAACTGTACGCGGAGATGGTTCAGCATGCGCTGTTCGATCGTTTGGCTATAAAGGCGGACCTCAAAGCCGCCAAGGTTGACTACGCCTTCGAGGTCAGCAGCTCGGAGCATTCAAAGTCCGCGCGCGAAGCTCGACTGGTGCTTTCCGACGGCCAGCTTACAGCCGCCGCACTCGGTCTTTTCTACGCACTTGCGGAGTCTACGGCGCATGGGCTCGACCTTCTCTACGTCGACGACCCTACTCAGAACCTCGACCACTCGCACAAGGAGGCCATGGCGAAGGTCATCGCCGACATCAGCACACGCAAGCAGGTCATTGTCGCCACCCAAGACGAGGACTTCGTATCGCTGCTGCGGGATGCGGGCTTCGAGGCAGCAGGTATCACGCACCACATCGAAAGTTGGGATGGGCGGCCTTCGGTTACGACCACTATGGGCGGGGCGTAAATTTTCGATGGCAAGGAACGCTCCGCTGCCGGCCGTGCTGCGGGCCGAGGTGAAATTCACGACGGGAGAGACCATCTCCGTAGCGCCTCGTGAGCGCAACGCGTTGAAGCCGCGCAAAGCGGATGAGGTCGGTGTGGTCGCGGCGATGTTTTGGTGCGGAGATCGTGATCGCGACGGACGTTGGCTAATGGTCGACGCGAACCAAACGTTTCCGAGCCAGCGTGGAACAACGAGCATCGGAATCCGCGTGATGGCGAGGGTTGCAAAGAGACAGGCATCGCTTGCGCCGCTCCGTAACCATGTAGATGCTCATTGGCAGAGGTTCTTACGGGCGTTCATGCCGCAGGCATTGGAAGGCCACGTGGTGCTTAAGGCCGCGCTAGCCGATGCTCACTCAGGCAATGGCCTTGCGGAACACCTCTCAGGAGATGATCCGCTAGAGCTTGAGCACCGCGAGCGAATCGCAGCCATTCTCGAGAAGCACGGCGCCAGTGTCTCGGGCCACATTTTCCAAGACCTTCTCGCCTACCTCCTCGGGATGGCAGGTTATCGGAACGTTCAGATCAATCCGGTCGGCGTGCCAGACATCGAAGTGTCGGGCTTGACCGCATAACGGACGATAAGCACAACTCGAGGGTTTCGGTATGGTTGTCACCAGCGCAAATGTCGCGTCTCATCGCGCTGTGTCAAGTTGCGCAGGACAAAGATCTCCTGGCCCTGCTCCTGGCGCACGAACAAGATCGCGGGTAGTTCGGAGTGGACGTATTCAGTTACGACCGCTGCGACATTCAGATGCGAACGCGCGCAAGCGGTTCACGGATCAAAAATCGGCTTGAACTGGATAAACACATCGGAAACTTGCGACTTGAGTATCTCCAGCGTCTTTATGATCGGCGACCCATCGTCGAACGTTACAACAAGGCTGTCTCCGAAGTATATTTTCACGGGTGGCTTCGGCAACTTCGCCCGACGGCGCACCCGCGCTTCTTTTGCTGTTTCGCGCGGCGCGTTCGCGTCGGACCCATTTACGTTAAGGGCTGTCGCCTGCGCTCGGACAAGCTGTCGATGCTTGTCGAGATTGGAAATTTCCTTGAGTCGCTTGATCCAGGTACATCCATTGTAAGGTTGCAACCGCTCAATCAATGCGACGTGTTCGTCGCTCATGCCTTTGAGCATGGTATTCCGCCCACGCTCGAAGAACTTTTTACACTTACAGACGGGAAATTGCGTTCCGTCTTGCTCGGCTCCGGAATCGAATCGCGTCAGAACGAAAATCAAATAGTCCAATGCGGCAACGAGATTGTAGGCAACCTCGCCGATGAGAATACGCGCTCTGGAAGGGACCCGCGGCTCTGGTTTGTTTCGTCTCATCCATTCCCAGAACTTGGCGTCTTCTTCTTTCGCTCTGGGGTCTTCTTCTGGAAGACCCGTGAGGATTTCAACAAATTTAACGCGCTCAAACCGGAGCAATTCAATTTCCAACTCTGTCAAGTGTTCGCTTGCCCGTTGAATCCGGAGGTCCGCTTCGTAGAGAATGCTCATCGTGATATCGGCGATGAAAGAAAACAAGGGCAAATCAGGGACAACACAGAAGACGCCAAAAGGCTATGAGCCGGAACTTCCATCTTGAATCCTGATTCGGGCTAGCACCGGCCCCAGGCGGTTTGCAAACGCGAAGTTCGAGCCCGGATCGGCGCGTGATTTTCGGATATCGAGCCATTTTTCTCAGGATTCTGGCAATTGTTTGTCCTCGAACGAAGCCCTATATAAGGCCTCAATCTGCTCTGCTTCTCGGTCCGTAAGAGCGGCAAATTCATTCTCCCGAGCGCGTTTGGATAGCCGCCCGTTCTCCTGGCGCAGGAATCGATGCAGGAGCTCAATCTTCTCGGTGGGCATGTCGGCAATTTCCTGGATGCCATGCGCGAATCGATCGTAGGCTTGCAAATAGGCGACCTCCTCCGGAAGGTCACGCTCAATCGTCTGCTCCACGCACCGATAGAGAAACTCGGCGTGCACGGTCGCATCGAAATACCGATAATAGTCGCCAGTATCGTTCAGAACCTCGATGTTCCCATTCGGCGCAGCGCGCCAGTCGATGTAGTCCAACAGGGGTCGGGAGTGCGATTCAAGGACCTCTCGATAGCTTTGGATGTTCCGCAGGATCGCCGCACTCACCGGAAAGACCACGCCTGGCGGATTATAACCCGCGGCTGCGAGCACGTGATGGATGAGCCATCGATGCAGTCTGCCGTTTCCGTCGCTGAACGGATGAACGTAAACAAATCCGAATGCCACAGCCGCCGCGACGACCACCGGATCGACCCGGCCAGCGACCCCACGCGCCGCATACGCAATCACTCCTTCAACGAGACTCGTGAGATCCTCGGGACGCGCGCTGATGTGGTCCGGAATCGGTTCGTTATTCGTGCGGTCGTGCGTCCCGACGAATCCACCTTGGGCACGCAGTCCAAGATGCACGAAGCGCGCGTCGCCGATCACGATCTGCTGCAATCTCTCCAACTCGGCGATGCTCAGCTTGCGCGAACCTGCCTCACCTATGATCTGACCCCAACGCACGGCGCGCTTCGGAGATGGCCGTTCGCCCTCGATCGAAAATGACGACTTGCTGTCACTGAGGAGCAGGAAGGCAGCTGCGCGTGCCATTATATCGGCGTGAATGCGACCCACCACGTCGCGGGCAATTTTGTCGAGGCCTTTCGCCGCGTACCCTTCGAGCGCTTTGGTGCGCCGCACCATTGGGCAGAACGCGCGCGTGCCTGGAAGGTTGTCGATTACTTTGTGCCGCGACGAGACCTTCCCGCCTGCGATGGCGAATTGTTTGGTCGGGTCGACGACTGCTACCGCTCGCACTTTTCCCGGATCCCTTATGTCGAGCTGCCGGCCGGTCAACCACTCATGCAAATACCAGAGGCGCCGGGCATAAGCGCCGGTGGGTTTGGAGCGAACGGCGCCGGCGATCTCCTCGTCCGGTACGACCTTGAACAGCGCGGCCAGAACACTGAGGTCCACGCCCTCCCATTTGAGGGCGAACTCGAGGTGCCCGCTCAGGGTGTTCTCTGGTGCATGTCGGGGAGTGAAGAGCTGCCAAGCTTCTGTTGACGCGGGGTGATGTCGGGATGCCGTCGCGGCGAGTCGAGAAGGCAATGGAATCTGCAGATTGTAGCGTTCGATCAAGGCCGCATAGCCGACGGGACGCGCTGGTTCGGGCAACGAGCGCCCGCGAAAATCTATCACTAGATGAGAATCCCCTTCACTCATCAGAAATTTCGTGATATTTCGTCACACACCTAGTCATGTTTGTTCTTGGCCTGAGTCGGTTCTGTGCGAAAACTATTCACCCTTTGCGTCAAGTCTTCACTGATTTCCTTCATTGCGAATAGTAGTCACCGAGTTGCCATTTGTAAAGAGGGCCGGTGCGAACGGCGCCTGTCCATGCCGTCGGGGCCTTTCATCAGAAAATGACGCTTTCACCAAACGGTGAAACCAGTTGCGCAGACGATAGCCCGTGGCTATGCCCTTCAGATTTTGTATCCAGCCGGGGATCGCGAAATCCGGGCGAGCTTGTGATCCTCACAGAAGACCGGTCTGGGCGGTGTGATTGGCCTGTTGAGTAGCCGAGCCGCGACCAGCACGGACCGTTTGGCTTCAGTTCGGGGTGGGCGAGGAAATCACGTTACCGCTTGCGGGCATCCGTACCGTGGGCCGGGACGAGGCCGAACTGCCGTGGTTGTTGGCGGCGGCTCTGTCGCCAGCTTCGAGGCTTGCGCCCAGCGAGTGGGCGCCTTGAGTTGAAGAACCGGATTCAGCTCCGGCAGTTTTCTGACTTGTCAGAATTCGCCCCAAGCCATAGCCGGCCATCGCGGCTTCGAATGCGTGGCTTAAATTAAGCGAAACCGCACCTCCGACGATCGATGCGGCGGTGTTTGGAATGGTCCAAGCGAGAAGCGCGAAGATCATCGCTCCGCCTGCGATCGTTAGGGGGAGGGATGGGTCGCCGGCTGTCCAACCGATCAGAGCGGTGTTCCAACCCGCCGTGATAGTCAGTCCAATCCCGACCATCAGATATAGGAAAAACAGTTTGATCCCCACTCCCACGATCCAGCCTAAGAAGCCTTCCGCAAACTTGATCGTCCAGCGTGACCCGCTAAATCCCAGAAGAAGCACACCACCTCCAGCGCCAACGTATGCCTCGCAAAGAGCCAGCAGCATTTGGGCGGCTATGAGGGCGAACGATAAGAACATGATCAACCCGGCGATCAATGCGATCAGAGCTGCCAGCGTTACGTGAAACCAACCGAGGCTCCCGAAGCCACGATAAATGATCTGAAAAAGTGCGAGCCCACTGTTGAAAGCGGAGCTGGGGCTGAGCCCAGGTATACCTGCGGCTTGTCCACCTATCTGCTGGAAGCCCTGGATAATAGCGCTGAACCATATTGGCGCGTTGACGATCATCGCGTACAGAAAGCCTAGAGCGAGTGACTTTTTAACTAACTCGGCGAGAAGGCGGGTGGGCTCATCTTGGTCGGCGAGGAAGTGCACGCACGTTATGATTATCTCGATGAGTACCAAACCCAGAAAAATCTTCTCCGCAAAGGGCTGCATGATCGCCATGTATCGCTGACCGGCCCATTGAAATGTCTGGCCTATATTGTCGAGGTTGTTCATATTCGCTGCCTCTAGTGGCTTGGGCTTCCAGTTGGTTGCGGCTGCAGTCCGAAGGGAACGTTGGTGCCTCCTCCCAACCAGTTTTTCGCGCTGGGATTCTCCGTTTGGCTGAGGACTGCTGCACAGTTCGCATAATCCTGATGCGCGGGCTGGCTGCAGAAATCGAAGGCGCGCTGCCATAGATCAGTCTTCCGCTGGAACTCGTCGCTCCAGAAGGCGGGACCATATTGCTGACCGGGACTGTTCGACTCTAGGGCCGCAAGCGCGTCGTGCGTTTGGTCAGTATTGTTATTGTGGCAAGCGGTAACGATGAAGGCGGAGACCAACAAACAGAGCGCGATACGTTTCATGGGGGCCTCTCTCGGTTCTATTGGCCGCCGGTCGGCGCCACTGAAAATGGGACGGTCGGACCGGCACCAAGCCACTGCTGGGTGCTGGCGTCTTCGGCAGCCTGCCGATTGACCGCATTCGCGGCGGTCACGTTCTGTGCGTTGATCATGGCGACAACCAACTGCCTCAGCATCTGAATCTGCTGTACCTGCTGCAAGGCGATTTCGTTGCCCACCTGGATTGCCTGCAAGTTTCCCGCAGCGGTCTTGTTCAGACCTTCGAGCCCGGTGAGTTGCGCCTGCTCGTTGGCAAAATTTTGCGCTTGCAATTGAGCGGCTGCCAGAGTGCCGTTGAGGGTGTTCAAGGTGGTGGCGATGTTCTTTGCTTCCTGTTGGTTCGGATTGGATGGCACCGTGTAGCCGGGAAATTGTTGCTGGAATTGCGCTTGCAGATTACTGAGCGTGTAAGAAAGTCCGCCCTGCTGCTCAATGATCCCGCCCAGTTCGTCGAGCAGAGACTGGCTCGATTGCCACACGCCGGCGTATCCGCCGGTGGTGTTTCTGATCATGTACTGGAGCTGCTGCGCTTCAGTGAGGACCGTTTGAGTCTCTTGCTGAAGCTGTTGAAGCTGGCTCGCGTACATCGTCGGATCGAACACCACGTCGCCGGCTCCGAACAGAGCGTGCGCAGGAACACACGTGAACGACAGCCAAGCGATGGCGACCACGATTGTTGACAAGAATTCGAAGAATCTTTTCCTCTTCATTGGTTTATCTCCGCTTGTTTTGCCGTGCCGTTAGTATAGAGCGGCGGCACGCGGTTAGTGCTGAGCAAGGGCCTGCTGGGCGCTTCGACACGAGCCCAGAGTCTGCCGAGGTATTCCGCCCAGTCGCCGAATCCTCTGACACGGAGCCATTCGCCCGCCCACAGATCTCCATGTTTAGCGATCATCTGACGGACCTGAAGGATGTCCGGCTTCGATCCAGCCCCGATGAAAGCCAGCGTGGCCTCTCCCAGCGCGAGATCGAAGAGGCGTCGGCCGGCGGGCGAGAGGTAGTAGTACTGGCGCTTTGGCACTGCGAACGACAACATCTCGATCTGCCTGCTCGTCAGGCCGAACTTGCGATAGAGGTCGGCAGTCACGGGATTCTGCGCCTCGGGATTGGGTAGCAGAATCTTCGTCGGGCACGATTCGAGAATCACATCGCGTTGCGGCGAGTTGGCGACTTCAACCAGACTTTGGGTGGAAAGCACGACGGCGGCGTTCTTCTTGCGCAACGTTCGCAACCAGTCTTCGATCTTCGCACCAAACGCACCGTTGGCGAGCATCACCCATGCTTCATCGAGCACAATGAGGGTCGGTCTCCCGTCCAGGCGCTGATCGATCCGGTGAAAGAGATACGTCAGGACGGGTAGGAGGACCTTCTCACCCATCGCCATCAGCGCCTCGATCTCGAAAGTCTGAAAGCGGCTGCTGCCAAGTACGTCATTGTCGGCATCGAGGAAACGGCCCATCGGGCCGTGGAGGGAATAGAAGTCGAGCCCGTCGCGGAGCGTCTGATCCTGAAGCAAGCGAACCAGATCGGTAATGGTTCGGGCATCCGGTCTGCTGTCGCCCAATAGCTGGAGGGCACGCCAGATGGCTTTCCGATGCTGCGGAAGGAGAGTCACGCCTTGCAGATTGAGCAGAGTTTCGAGCCAGTCCTGCGCCCACATCCGCTCGTTGTCGTCGTTTACATTCGCGAGCGGACAGAAGGAGATTTCGCTTTCTCCGAGATCGTAATGGTCGCCGCCGGCGGCTTTGGTTAGCACGAATGCCGATAGGCCTTTGTCGAAGCAGAAAACTTGCGCGTCCGGATAGCGGAAGAATTGCGCGATTAGCAGGCCCAGCAGCGTCGATTTGCCGGAGCCAGTCGGACCAAAGATCAGAGTGTGGCCGACGTCGCCAACGTGCAAGTTGAGCCGAAACGGCGTTCCGCCAGTCGTCGCGGCGTAGCAAAGCGGCGGACTGTTTTCCGGATAGAAAGGGCACGGGTTGATCTCCTCTCCGGGCCACACGTTGGTAGTCGGCATGAGGTCGGCGAGGTTCCGCGTATGAATGAGCGGACGCCGGACGTTCCGATAGCCGTGGCCGGGAAGGGAGCCAAGATACGCCTCGTTCGCGTTGACGTGCTCGATGACCGCGGGAAAGCCATGATGCTGCAGTTGCTTCGCGATCTCTCTCGCGTTGGAGTCAGCGGCCGAAGGATTCTCGTCCATCAGGATGATGGTGCTCGTGTAGTAACCAAAGCGGACCCGGTTCGAGCTGGCCTCAGCAAGTGCGTCGTCCGCGTCCTCGGCCATCGCCAGCGCATCTTTGTTCTCAAAGCTCTGAGACGCGCTGTTGCTGAACACCTGTTTGATCATACCGGACAGTCCATGGCGCTTCTGGAACCAGTTGCGCCGCTGGATGCGAAGAGCCCGTTCGGCTTCGGCCGCATCGAGGAAGATGAAGCGTGTCGACCAGCGGTACGGAATTGCAAGTTCGTCCAGGAATGCGGTGACTTCGGGCCACGAATGGAGGGGAAGGCCGGTCAGGCCGATCAAGCGAATGTGAAGGTCATCCAGCATGGGCTGAAAGCCAGCATGGAATTCATGATTGCCGAGCAGAACGTCGAGAAAGTTCCCCTCGGCAGGCGGCCTGAAGGGATCGGGGCGTGCGGTGATGCAGGAGTTGAGGTGCGACAGGAGCGCACCATCGTCCATGCGCTGCATCAGGAATCTGGCGCTCAGAGCATCTTCATTCTCCGCGAGGCTGCGCCTGAAGAGATCGAGCGTCTCCTCCCAATCGGTTGCTCTGCGGCCTTGGAAGAGCAGGCCCGCGGCTCGCGACTGCATCTCGGTGGGTGGCGTCCACGTGAGAGTCAACGCGAAGCGACTCTCGAAGTGCTGGCCTTCCTCCGTGTAGTGCAGCCGGCGCTCGTGATCTATCAGCGCGGTGACGGAGTCCGGAAAAGCTCCGGCCTCCGGATAGCCGATGCTCGGTTTGCGGATGAGATCGACGTTCATCATCCAGCCGTCGCCCAACCGCGCCAGACCGGCATTTACCTGATGAACGAGAGCCGTCATCTCCTCCGGGCTTGCTGAGTTCAGGTCAGGGCCGCTGTAGCGCCAGCCGGCCAAGAGCGAGCCGTCCTTCAGCAGAACGATGCCGGGGTCTATCAGCGCCGCGTAGTTGAGGAGGTCCGGAAAACCTCCAAGTCGATCTGACTGGCGCCGAAGGTTTCTGAATTCTTTGAACATTACTAATTTCCCCTAGTACTTCCGAAGCCTCGGAACTGCCGGATGAACGGGTGCTGGTGGGGCGGTGATCGCGGCGCGTGGCGGATAGTACCGCTGGTAATGCAAGTGCCGGATGTAAACCTCGCTCAGTTGCGCATCGAACTTGGCTGCCTGTCGAAGCGCCCAGTGACCCGCGGTGCCCAGGATCGTAGCGATCGCAACCGTGTATAGATGCAGGCCGACCCCGAAAATCAGCGCTGCGACTATGAGCCAGTTCAGAATCGCAAGCCGCCGTTCCGCGCCTCCAAGCAAGACGGGCCGCGTGAGCGCTTGATGGATCAGCGTTCGTTGAACCTCGGTGTCCATCGCTGCATACGCTCCGGTCGCCTGACTAGAAGAGCGCGGGCGCGAATGGAAACAGCGCCGTCATCAACTGCGTTGCTCCAAGCGCCGCCGCTCCTCCAAGGGCAACGGCGGACATTTTCCGCGCGCCAGTGCCGTGCTCGCTAAAGGTCCAGGTAAGCCCGCAGCCGATGACGGCTATTGTTGTCGCGGCGTGGGCGACGGTGCCCTGCAGGTCTCCCTGAATCGTGGCGAGCGGTGCATCCCACGGCAGAGTACCGACTCCCGTGGTTGCGAGCGCTCGTGCGGGCCACAGAATCGTTACCACGGCGATCGCGTAGCCCAGCTTGCTCAACCACTGGTCGGTACGGGAGTGAATCCTATTGACGATCGACTTCATGACGGCCTCCTATCGAACTGATTTTGAAACCAAAGGCGGGCTCGTAGCCTTCAACGCGAACCATCTCTGTCACGCGCCGCCCCTTGGGCGTTCGCATGACAAAGGCCAAAACATTGACGGTCTGTGAGATCAGATCCGGCTGGGGCGGTACTCCCGCCTCTTGAACGAGACTGCCCAGTCGCGTGAGCGCGGCGGTGGCGCTGTTGGCGTGCACTGTAGTCACGCCGCCGGGATGGCCGGTATTCCAGGCCTTGAGCAGCGCCAGCGCTTCTCCGCCGCGAACTTCACCGATGATTATGCGGTCGGGACGCGCTCGCATTGTGGTGCGTGTAAGGAAGGTGAGGTCTGCGGCGACGGTCGTATGCAGCTGCATCACGTTCGGCGCGTCGCAATGTAATTCGAGAGTGTCCTCGATGATGATGAAGCGCTCGTTGGGATTTCCGAGCCGGACCATCTCGTGAAGCAGAGCGTTGGCCAGCGTCGTCTTGCCCGAGCCGGTTCCGCCGGCGAGCACGATGTTCTCGCGTCTGGCGACGGCGCCTCGAAACTCTTCGGCCTGGTTGGCGTCGATGATGCCGTGGGCGAGATAGTCGTCGAGCGTATAGATGAGTCGAGCGTGTTTTCGGATTACGAACGAAGGGGAACTGACGACGGGCGGCAACCAGCCGGTGAAGCGGCTTCCGTCCAATGGCAGTTCACATTCGATGATCGGGCGTTGATCGTTCGCGACGGTGTTGAGGGCGAACGCCACGGTTCCGATCAGGCGTTCCGCCTGTACGGCGTGCATTTTTGCTCCGGCGGCTTGCATTCCTCCTCGGTGAGATTCAAGCCAGAGGGTACCGTCTGGATTGAGGATGATCTCGATCACGTCCGGGTCGTCGAGAGCCGCCAGCACGGCGGGGCCAAGCTCGCGCCTGAGCCGCTCATCCAGCCGCGTGGATTGAATCGCTGCCAATCCCATCGCCATTCTCCTGTTGGTCGTGTCGCCGGTCGGCGGGCTCCTCGGTCTGTTGTGCAGTCGGAGATTCGGTCTCGGTCAGTTCCATCACCGCGTGACGCCAGTTGTTGTAGAGGCGGGTTCCGGCCGTCAGCGCGCTTTCGCGCAGTTCGGCAGGAATCTCGGGCAGGTGTACCAACGAAACGAACGCGAGCCGGTCGAGCATCGCGAATAAGACATGCAACTCGTGGTAAATCGAATTGAGCCGCTTACCCTGCACTTCGATGCTGCGCCCGAGTCGCTGCTCCATCTCGACTAGCGCGAAGCCGTTTGGTTCTCGGTTGCCGTTGGTGCTGAGACGCTCGTAGTCGAGCAGGCACTGCCGGAGGTAACGAGACAGCGAGATTTTGTTTGCAGAAGCCGCCTCTCTGAAATGAGCGGCTTCCTCGATACTCAAATAGCAGGAGACTTCTCGCGCATTGTTTCTCACTTGAATAGCCACTCCTTGCTTGAATCCCTCAGAGCCTGTTCGCGCTCCGGCTCCGCGGTTGAATGTCGGTCGTTCGCTTCTTCGGTGCATCGATTCTCATGATTCGCACCCGAGACCGGCGTCTCTGGCGACTCGCAAATGCGGCCGATTCGATCCGAGTGTCGGGGCGGAGCGATCTTCGCGCGCGCCGAAAATTCCTGGTCGAGGTAGTACCGAATCTTGGTTCCGTAGATCGGTGGACTTCCTGGAGCGAAGATCAGCGCCGCGTCCTCGGGCAATCGCATCGTCTCGTCTGGCGTGATCAATGGGCGCTGCATCGAGGGTTCTGACACCGTGGTCCGACTGTCCGAGTAAGTGCGGTGCTCGTGGCGCACTGTTGCCGCGCCTGCCATCTCGGATATCAGCCGCGCGGTTTCAATCTTGTTGGGCGCGTATGCGACACGAACCGCGCAGTTCGAGACGATCGATTCGTCGTGGCCGTAAGCGGCATAAAGCTGGCTCAGGTCCTGGGCGATCAAGTAAGCCTTGATTCCGTAGCCTGCCGCGTAAGAGAGCGAACTCTGGAAAAAGTCGAGGCGTCCGAGCGCAGGAAATTCGTCCAGCATCAGCAATAGGCGACACGTCGGCACCGCATGTTCATTTGAAGGCGAAGTCTCGGTGAACCGTGCGCAGATCTGCGCGAGCAGGAGGCGCATCAATGGCCGAGTGCGCGTCAGGTCCGACGGCGGCACGGTGAGATAGAGGCTCACCGGCCGATCGTGGTGGGTCAGATCGGCGATGGAAAAGTCCGACGCGGCCGTATTCGCGGCAACGATCGGATCTCGATACAGAGTGAGGCAGCGAGTCGCTGTGCTGAGGACAGAAGTGCGCTCATTGGGGCTTTTGCTGAGCACCGCTTGCGCCGCTCCGGCAACCACGGCGTGCGTGATCTCTTGGGCGTGCGGGGCGGCGATCATTGCGTGGACCGCTTTCTCCTGATCGCGATCCGGCGGGTTCAGGAATTTCAGACATCCAGCGAGTGTTTTGTCGGCCTCGGCATGGACCACGTGAAGGATCACGCCGGTGAGGAGATCGTGCGCGGTCAGGTCCCAATGATCGCGGCGGGCGTTGCCGGCCGGATCGATCAGCATGTCCGCGATGTTCTGCGCGTCCTTGACCTCCTCGGGACCAAGTCGGATTTCATCGAGCGGGTTGTACCGTGCTGCTGTGCTGTCAGTGCATGTCGGATCGAATCGCAGGCAGAGGTTGCCAAGGCCTTTCTGTCGCCAGCCCGCCGTGAGCTTCCAGTTTTCGCCCTTGATGTCGTGGACCACGACACTGTGGGGCCAACTGAGGAGGGTTGGAACTACCAGTCCCACGCCTTTGCCGGTGCGCGTCGGAGCAAAGGCGAGCACATGCGATGGCCCCGAGTCGCGCAGATAGTAAGTCTTCCTTCCATTTCGCCATGCCCCGACATAGACGCCACTGTCTGCGTCGAGCAGCCCGGTGGCGCTGATCTCCTTCCTGCCGGCCCAGTGAGCTGAACCGTGTAAATCGTCTGCTCTGGCTCCGACTCGCCGCGTAAAATGAACGGCGATCATCGCCACGACCGTTACAGTCAAGGTTGGGTATTCGAATATGCGCATTCCTGCGCTTAGCATCGGCTTTGCGGCGGCCACGTGTTGCCATTCCCATGCCCAAATCAGAATGCTCCACGGCCGGTAAAAGGGTCCGACAAAGGGCAGAGTCGCCAGAGGTGCGCCCAACACTGAGGAATGTCTGAGCAGCGCGGCGATGTGCTGGGTTGCAATCGCGAGCGAGAACGCCGCGGTGAAAGCGACTGCCGCTGTCGCGGCGAGGCGTACGTCCCGCTCTGCTATGGTGTGGAAAACCGGCATCCTGTACGGTAGCAACTGATTAGCCATTAGCGTGTTCGTCCCTTCTCTCGCTCGGCGATATGGACGTAACTGACCTTGCGCCCGTTCTTCTCGAACTCCGCGCCGCTAAGGGTCACGACCGCGCCCACTTTAAGCCGCTGCTCGCCGCGCGCCCTTTCGATTGCCGGGGTTTGGCGGATGTAATGGAGTTTGCCGTCATTGCCTTCGATCAGCAGATAACGCCGATCGGTGGTCTCGTTCTCGAGGCCGGTGCCGATCACCCGGCCGGTCACCTGTTCGCCCGGTTTCAGTTCCGTGACGCGAAGCGGGGCGCGCCTGTCATGAATCTGATCGAGGTGCTGCGCCCTGGTCTTGATGATGTCGATCGAGAGCTGGTGCTGACGGAGCGTCTGTTCGAGGTCGGGCGATATCTGCCAGGAAAGTTGATCCACGCGCCGCGCAAGTCCCACGCTTTCAAGGAAGCCGAGCCTCGCGACGTTTTGCGCCTGACGTTCGCGAGCGGCTTCGTTCCGGTGCTGCACGTCATTGAACGTGACGATATTCCGCGAGTCCGCCCGTCCGAGCAGGGCACGATCTATTTCCGTGAACTGGTCGCGCGTGACGGCCTGGCCTCTCGATTCCAGAATGTCGCGCTCCACCCTTAGGCCCAGCTTCCGGCTCGCGATCTCCTGGCTCCTGTCCCGAATCCCCGACTTGATGTATCCGCGGTCAATCGAAAGCGCGTTGCCCGATTCGGTGACGCCACGAATCAGAATGTGGACGTGCGGGTTGTCGGTGTTGTGATGATCGATCGCCGCCCACTCAAGGCGCGTTCCTAGATCGCGTTCCATCTGAGCGACTAGCTCGCGCGCATGCTCTTTGAGATCCATCTCGGCGCCGTTCTCAGGCGAAACGATGATCCGAAACAGCCGGGGGTCGCCCGACTTCTGCCAGCCGGCCACGAGCTTGGAGAGGTTGATGTCGTCGCGGGCCGCATCGAAGCCGAGTCCCTTCGCGTCGTCACGCTGCGCGCCTTCGCGTGCGAGATAGCGTCCGTGCGCAGCCCACGATGCCGACCTCGTATTGCGCGAGTACGAAACCTTGACGACGCTGCGTTGCATGAAAGCGCGAGGCTCTCGCGATATGCCGGCGCCTTGTCGTCCGAGCCGCGTGTTCATACGGCTGGGCTGCCCTGCCCGTCCATGCCGCTTCGCCGCCGCGAGCCACCATCGCCTCGCGCGATGCTGTCCTCCGCGCCGGCGCGGAGGGCGCGGCTGCATCTGAAGGTCGCGGCGCAGCAGGTCACTCATCTGATGTTTCCCGGCCCAAAAGCCGCAGCATCATTCGCGGAAGTTCAGCGGAATTGCATGGCTCGTCGCCGTTCAGCGCGCCGATGATGCGCCGGATGTGTTCGCTCGAAAGCGTTAAACTGTGCAGCTCCTTGGATCGACTCCAGGACTTCCAAGCACGCTTCGAAGTCGCGCGGGCGTCGAGCTTCGCTCGCCCTGCCAAGGCGATCGCGGTGCGGCGTGCGGCGGGAAGGTCCGGCAGACGCGCGGCAAGTTCGAGTAATCCACCGAGCAGTAGATCGGGCGGCTCACGGTCGAGCCCCGCAATTGCAACCAGCCCGCCCAGATTCGCGAGATGATGGACTCTAAGTCCCTGCTCTCTGGTGTGCAGTTCGTCCGCCATAACTCACCACGTGAGAACCGGCTCCAGCGCCGCTCGAACTGAGCTCGCTGGCACCGGCCCGAAGTAACGAGAGTCCCAACTTCGCGCGTCTTTGGTTCCTAACAGCCACACCTCTCCCGGTTGCACCGTGTAGCGGCCCCAGGCGACGTGGTGTACCGATCCGCCGCGGCTGTCGCGCGAAAGCGTGGCCGAATGCTCTAAACGCTGGCCGTTGACTGCGATGTAATCGTGCATGACTTCAACCGAGTCTCCGGGCAGCGCACTGAGTCGTTTGCCGACCGGCTCGATGCCGTCGCCGCAACCGCGTCCGCGCAAGAGATAGCCGCGCGCGCACCCGAACCGTGCGATCGCATCTGGCAGACACGCCAGCACCAAGTCGCCGCGCGATGGTGCGCGGTTAACCATCCGATAGATCCCTGGCGGGCACGCGCTATCCGTGAGTCCGATCCTCAAACCCAGAAGCTGGAAGCCCAAGACTGGTATTGCGATTCCCGCGAAGAGGAAGACCGGAAACAGTGCTCGTCTTGCAATTGTTCGGGTACGGGGCAGGGCGATGCGGTGCGGGGAAGAAATCCCGCGCCGGATCTGGAGAATATGCTCAAAAGCGCGCACAGTACGGTAAAACCTTTATCTTGCTCTACGAACGCATCGCCCCGCCTGCCCCGTTCTTCTCCTCCCTCTGCACCAACCGCTCCACGCCTCCTTCCCGCTTGCTCCGCCACCCTCGGAAATCTCGGTCGCTCTCAACGAAATGCTTGAGCATCTCGATCGCGACTTCCTTGGCGTCCGTCTCCCGATGCAAGCTGTCGTGCAAATAGCCGACGTATTCGTCCAGCGACGCCTTGAGGCTGCCGGGCAATGTCAGCCGCAACTGTACGGGTGGTAAGTCTTTGTCTTTGAGTCTGAGTTTCATCTCTCCAGCTCCTTTCAATCTGTTTCTTCAATTCCTGTACGGCCCCGGCAGTACGAGGTCGTTCGTCACCATCACGTTGAACTGGTAACCCGGCCGTATCTCCAATGTGGGCGGAATGTTCATTCCGCGCTGAAGACTGCTCTGCGCGACTTGTCCCAGTTGCTGACTCGCCGCCGCGCCGCCCATCTCACTGAGTAATGACATTTGGTTTGGCGTCGAGTAGCCGTACCCGTAAGGCCCGGAGAAACCGCTGCCTCCGCCGAACGCTCCCATCTGTCCAACCATCTGGCCGGCGCTGATCACGGAAAGGAGCGCCGCGGTGCCGAACGTCTTCAGGTAGTGGTTGTTCACCTCATCGCTGAATCCGGCGTAGCCCGCCTGGTCGGCGCCCGGCATCTCCGGGATCTCCATGCTTGAGGCGTTCGGGAAGACCAGCCGCTTCCATTCGATCTGGGCGCGCTGCTGTCCATACGCTGCGTTGGTCTGGTACGAGCCGAGGAGTTTCGAGCCTTGCGGGATCAGAACCCATCGTCCGGTTGCGGTATCGAAGACGTTCTCGCGGACCTGCGCGAGAATTGGTCCCGGCAGTTCCGAGTTGACGCCGCTGATCAGGACCGCCGGAATCACGCTGCCTGCTGTGATCAGAAAAGGAGACGCTGGCAGCTTGAGGTTCGCGATCGCACTGGCGCCGTTGCTCTGGCCAGATGGCATGATCGTAAGCTCGTAAGGCCTATTTGCCCCCGCCTGACTCGCGATGCTTGGAACTTCCAGCGTCTCGCCGTGGTGAAACGCTTGGACCATCGGCGGTGCGGAGAGCGCCTTCACGTATTCCTCCTCCTGCAACGCAGCCAGCCTGCTCGGTGGTCGCATTGGCAGGGGAGCGGCAGGTGCCTGCGTCGCTACCGTGGGCAACGCAGGCAGAACTGGAACAGAATTGATCTCAGCAGGCTTCGGCCTCCTGGCCTTCGCTTCCAGTTCCGCGACGGCTGCACGTTCCTCGTTGGATGTGACGGCGGCTGCATCGTCGCTGCGGGCCGTCGGGCTTGAATCCGGCGAGTCCGAATGCAGCGCGACGATCATCACAAGCAGTGCTGCCGCGATTGCGACGCCGGCGACAATAACCAGAGTGCGTGTCAGCCGTGCGCCGCCCCCGCGCGGTTGGTGAACGCGCGGGCCGGTCGGTCCAATTGCCGCTGCCGTGGCCATGATTCACCTCGCCGTGCCGGTGTACCGGATGCTCACGCGGTCTTGCTCGCGGCCGACGCCCGAAACCAGCACCGCCTGGTCGAAGAGTTTGTCGACCACGTAGTAGTCGCCCCTGACGCGATAGTTCACCATCTCGCTGCCGTCGCCCGCGGCGACCAATAGCGCGGGAGCTTCGCTCGACTTTGTAGTCGCGGGCATCTGGATGTAGATGTGCGTGCCATCGTCGAATGCTCGGACCGGCTTCCACGGCACCTTTGCTCCAGACACCGCGTACGAAAAATTGAGAGCGCCCGGATCGAGCGAAGCCAGAGCAGCGACCACTCCGTCCGGCTGTGATTGCGAGTCGCGCGCCTTGGCGGCTATGTGGTCGGCGTCCTGCATCGCCTGTTTGAGTTCCTCAGGATAATAGAAGGCGACTTCCTGCATTTCGCGTCCGGCGCGCGAGCGCAGCATCAGGTGGTAAATGTGCTTCGTGGTATAGATCGTCAGATTGGTGCTGATGCCGCCCGCGGTGGGTTTGATCGCGAGGTGCGGAGTCGGATTGCGAGGATCGCCCGATGAGGCGGGCGTCACGAGCCAGCGTTCGCTGTCGCCGCTGGCAACGTCCGTGATCGTCTCGCCCGGCTCAAGCTGGATGTCGGTGGTTCGCAATGGAGCGCAGTCAACTGCAGGCTCTTGTCCTTCTTCATACGGGTAAAGCTCGCGGTGCGGCATCTTATAAACCTGCCACGCGCCGTTTGGCTGATGTTGTTTAACCGCCTCCCGAACCTCTTGGGGCTGCTGCGCGAGTATCTGAGCGCCGGTTAGCGGTGCGGGCTCCGGCTCGGGAGATGGTGCTGCTTTCGTGACAAGCGTCAGTGGCGGCGGTGGCGTTTGCTGCGCCGAGCAAGCGGCGAGCGTCAGCGAGAGCGCGACGAAACCAAATGTGCCAATGCACTTCATCGTGATCCCCTCCTAACTTCGCTGCTCGGTCCAATTGAGCTGCGTGACGTAAAATCCGAGCGGGTTCTCCAGGATCGAGGCGTCAGAGGTCGCCGAAATGATCGTGGTGTCGAGCGCCGCCTCCCAATGTGTCGTGGCGACCGGAGAACCGTCGAGCCCTGATTCTTCCTCGGTCCATCTCACCTGCCACGTCGCTTTCGACAGCGGCAGGATCGAATCGATCTGGACGCTCACAGATTGGTGCTGAGCGACCTTGAACGGATCATGCTCAAGTTCGTTCTCGTGGTAGTAGTTCTCCAGAAACTTATAAGCCGGTCCGCGGGCGCGGCTGTACACCTGCCCGATCAGCTGATGCTCGGCTGCCGGATCGGTGATCACCTCGCGAGCGTTGCGGATGAAGGCCGCCAGCTCGTATCGCACCATCCGGTCTGTGCTGATCCGAGTCGGGTTTTCAGTGAGGGCGCTGGGTGCGGCCAGCGCATAGCCCAGCTTGTCAACTTCGACGACGTAAGGAACGAAGCGGCTCCTCGCGCTGAGCCAGACCATCCCGAAGGCCAGCACAAGCGTGATGACCATCATGCCGGCGGCGGTGATCTGCCAGTTGCGTTTGCCGAGAACCAGATCAGCGTAACGCTCGTCCCATTCCTGCCGCGCTTTGAGATAGACGCTGCCTTCCATACCGACGCCTCGCTGCTAGCGATCGAGCACATCCTGTGAAATTCGTGCCCGCTGAGTTCTGAGTGTCAGCAATTTCCGCGCCAGAGCGGCGGCGAGTGATAGTGCGGACGAACGCCCTGGGATTCAGTGGCGTCCAGCGCTATCGGACCTGACGTGATCTCAGATGACGACGATCAATCGTTTCGGTACATCGCTCGCGATCTTCTAAAGTCTCAGGTCGGCTAGAATGACATTGGTCATTCGTGGCGCCGGTCGCTAAGCTCTGTGGATGGAATCAGTCTTACGCGGAAGCTGTTTGTGCGGAGCGCCCACGTACCGGGTGTCGGAACCATTTCTGAGCTTTGTGCACTGTCGCTGCTAGCGCTGCCGCAAGCCGAGTGGCAGCCCGCACGCTTCGAGCCGACGCGCCCGACCAGTTTTCATGGACATGAGGGCAAGCGGTGACAGGTTGCTAATCTTCCCGTGCGCCAGTTTCAGGAACCTTCAGTCCTCATAGGGCTTGGAAAACTGCTTGGGAATCTGCGAAAGCATCTGGCTGAGGATCTCGTCGTAGGTTCGCGCATGAAATCCCAAGGGAAGCTTGGGCGTGCTTAACGGGTTTGACATGTGCGAGCCTCGCCAAGCCTGATCAACTCGGCCTTTGACGTACGACTGAACATCATCTGGCAGCTTCTCGACATCGCGCAACCAAGCGCTCGCGTGGTACCTGAATCCGTCCGTCACGTTGAGGTTTGCACTCTGGAGGCGATCGATTGCGCGCGCGATGGAGAGCTGCAGGTATGGCTTGCCCGAGTGTTTTGAGGCGGCGAACAAAAAGCTCTCCATGTGGCCGCGGGTGTCGTGGATTGTTGCAGCGAATAGAATCGCGAGCATCTCCACGGTATTTGCAACGGATCTGAAGCGGAGATTCGCTGCAGCCGCGTCGAGCGAAACCAAGTCCTGGGTGGTCTGGCACCGGGCGGCGAGGCTTTCGAAAATCTTTATCGCTTGATTCTGCAGGTGTTCCGGAATCACTGAACGATCCATGAGGCCGCGAAAGAGATTGAACGCTTTTGGCAGGTCCAAAGTGAGGATCTGCTCGTTCATTGCTTCCAGTTCGAATGGGCTAACGACCCTGGCGGCGGTCGGGACTCGTGGTCGGAAAATGTTATCGACCTCCTGCTCGACCTTGAACTTCAGCGTCTCGCTACCGAGGCGGCACAGAAACGTGGTGAAGGCCTCCTCAGCGGTGACAGCCTCGGGAATCTCGTGCTGCGGGTCTATGACCGTCACTCCATATCGCGAGACTCGCTCTTGAAGCTCGGGGCTAAACCGATACGCGAGCAGCCAAGACGGCGGTAAGTGCCCTGAAAAAGCAGCGTTGAGTTCCTCGAGAATTTTGACGATGTCTACGTCGGAATCGCTCAGACTGTATCCGATGAACAGGAAGCGCTTCGCCAAAAGGTCCGACCGGAGCCTGATGTTCAAAAAATGCTCCGGATTGTGGACTCGCTTTTCGTAGTCCCGGCTGGTGATAACCACGGATTCGGGGGCATCGGGGCTGCCGTGGTATTTGATGAGGAGGCAGTCACCGGGACTCGCTTCCGCTAAATTCTCAAGCTCCACGATACTGGTAAACTGACGCCCGTATTTTCCTGCACAGTGCTCGAATACGTTATCTTGATTGGTTGTATAAACAAGACCAATTCCGAGGCCAAGGATCGCAAGATCCGCCACGCCTTTCTCGTCATTAAAGCGATCGACGAAAAGTCGTGCTTTGAGTAAATCGCAAAGCCCGTCTTGGCCTTTGGCGTCTTCATACCTCTGCGCTACCGCGAGGCAGTCGAGCGGCTCAGCAGGAAGCTTGATTTCTTCTGCCATGACTCGGGACAGTCCTTCCCAGTCCAAGCCGGTGTGGCCTACCGAACAGCCGGATCCAAGGAAGGGTACTAATCGGTGTTTCGCCGCGAGCTTCGCAAGCGTGATTAGGATTTTCTCTTCAGCCATATTGGGAAGAGTTTGCTCCGATGGACTCGACATTGCTCCACTATGCGACCTTGGCAGGTCGGCTTGCGCTGACGAAGCGCAGTTCCACGCGCTTGTTCAGCGCGCTCGCGACGCGTCGGAGCATCGCCAGTGAGTGACCTCGGTAATCCGCGTCTTCGAGTCTGCAAATGACCGAAGTGGTGGTGCCGACAATTTTGGCGAGTTGTTGCTGAGTGAGGCCCGCGCGCTTGCGGAGCGCAGAAATCTTGCGGGCAACCGTATCGTTTGCCTCGGCCTCCGCCAGTTCGGCAATCCGCTCGGGATGCCCTTCATAGTACCGCCGATGAATGATCTCGATCGCGTCCGGGGTCGGCTTCCGCTTTCCTGCCATTTTCACCATTCACGACTTCTCAAACGTGTGGAGCTTGGGATCCTGCTCGTATCTTTGCTTCCGCATAAATGCCGCGTCGATGGCGGCGCCGGGAACTCGATCCTCTTTTGTCAGACCGTGCGCGAGGATTGCTGCGACTCTCCCGTGAAAGAAGTAAAGAATTCTATAGTTCAGACGTCTCGCTCCAATTTCCGATGTCACGCACGTTTCCGCTGTACCGCGTCCTCCAGCGCCTGGCGGATGAAGCGCTGGTAGGGAACTCCCGCCTTGGCCGCGGAGGCCCGCACCGCATCGAGCAGTTGCCGGGGCACGCGCATGTTGACTCGCTCGCTCTTGGGCTGAAACTCGAAGCGGATCGGTCGCATCGCGGACAAGTCGTACTCGGTCAGATCGGCCTTTTCGACAAAGTCCTCGGCTTCTTTATCGCTTCGGAAGCGTGGCAGTTTCTTTTTCATAGTGGTCCATTTCCTTCCTGTGCATGTACCGTGCGCTGATCGGCCGAATGAGTGTTTTGCCGCGCTGCGTCCGCAGGGTGAACACGACGAAAATCCCGCGACCTTTATCGGTCTTGCCAATTGCCTCGAAGCGTTCCTCAGGTTTCGAGTGCAGGGGATCCCGTAGAACGGCGATCGGCCTGTGAAATAGGGATTCGATCGCGGCCGTCGAAACGCCGTGCTTCTGGCACTTGGACCGGTTGCCTTCATCCCAGTCGAATCCCACTACCCGCATTTAGGTCTCAGCCGCTGGGCTCAGTTAGTATGTACGTTTATCCATCCATTCGTCAATATCTCCGGATGTACGGGCGCTCGAAAAATGAGTGCGCTCAGTGCCCACTTAGTGCCCACTTCCGGATTTATCCACAGGATCTCAGATGATGTCGGTTGGCCAGAAACCCTTATGTTTCCTGCATTATATGACATGAGCTGATCTCGGAAAACATCAGGTTTAGGACTTAGGATCCGGTGCCGCAAGGCGTGGGGGTTCAAGTCCCCCCTCTCGCACTACCTGTTTCCAAGACCGGCCAGAGTGAGCGAAACCCAAGCTGGATAGCGGAGCGCTCGCGAGATTGCGAGCGCCCCGTGGTATGTGTCGTTACTGTTCGGGCACCAGTTCGACGCGACGGTTTTGCGCGCGCCCTTCGGCAGTGTCGTTGGTCGCCACGAAATTGGTCTTGCCGTAGCCGTGTGGATGTAGCCGGCTTTCGGCGATTCCATCCTTGGTCAGGTAATCGACGACCGCGTTCGCGCGCCGGTCGGATAACCTCACGTTGTACTCCTCGCCTCCGATCGCGTCGCAATATCCATTCACGTCAATGTCAACGCCGGGATTGGCCTTGAGAGTTGAGGCGGCCTCGTCCAGCACGGCGGCATCGCCGGGACGGATGTTCGATTTGTTGAAATCAAAATGCACGCCGCGCAGTACCAGCTTCTCCTTCACCAGCGGAGGTGGGGGCGGTGGTGGAGGAGGCGGCGGGGGCGGAGGTGGTGGCGGTGGCTGAGGCGGTTGAACGATCGGATCGCAATAGTAATGGCCCGCGACTCCGCCTATCACCGCGCCGATTCCCGCACCGGCAACCGCACCCGCGATGACTCTCGAATTAAAGCCACTGTTGCCTTCTGCGGCCTCGCCGATACCGAAGCCAGCGCCCGCGCCAATCAGCGCGCCCGCGCCGGCGCCGTAAACAGTGCACCAACCCAGCTCGCGTTGCTGCGCGCATCCGCTCAAGAGCAGCGCGATGCCGGCCACGGCCGGCAAAAGAAACGACGATATACGCGATTGAATGTTCATGTCCCCTCCCACAGGCGATCTATGCCGTCGCTCGGCGCCGTCCGCTCGAGCAGACACCCACGCTCCGCGAACGGCGTCACCCTAGTTCAGGGACATGTCGGAACAATTAGTCGCGGATTAATAGAATGTGACGTAAATGCGGGCTGGATCTCGATCAGATGGTCAGACTCTGCGCTTCCCATAGCGCGCGGAAACGGCCGTCGCGCAGCGCGCTAAGCGACGACCAATTGCCCGACTCGACCACCTTCCCGCCTTCGACGACGTAAATCAGATCGGCCCATCGGATGGTCGACAGGCGATGCGCGATCAATACGACGGTGAGTTCGCCGCGGCGGCTTTCGATCGCATCGAGCACCCGCCCTTCGTTTTCGGAATCGAGGCTGTTGGTCGCCTCGTCCAGAATCAACATCGAAGGGCGGCGCAGGAATGCGCGCGCCAGCGCGAGGCGTTGGCGCTCTCCCTGCGACAGCAACATTCCACGATCGCCGACGATAGTATCGAGCCCGTCGCTTAGTCCCGCGACGAAATCGAACGCGGACGCCTGTCGAAGCGCCGCGAGCATTTCCTCCTCGCTGGCGTCGGGGCGCGCCCATTTTAGGTTTGCACGAATCGTGTCATGAAAGAGAAACGTGTCGGGCGCCACAAAGCCGATTTGATCGCGCCATCCGCGCATGCCTTCGGGTCCGAGCGGCCGGCCGTCGAGTCTGAGCGTCCCCGAGTCGGGCGCGACGAGGCCCATCAGAATGTCGGCGATGGTGCTCTTGCCGGCTCCCGACGGCCCCACCAGCGCGACGATTTTCCCCGCCGGGATCACCAGGCTCAAATCGCTTACCGCGGGCGCCCGTCCCTCGCTGTAAGTAAACGATACGCCCTCAGCGGCAAGTTCGCGTGTGAGCGAGTGCCGATCGTGCAGATGCACCGCCGGCTCAGCGGCAGCGGCGCATCGGGTTTCGATATCCAACAGGTTGGCGAACGATGGCAGCGCGTTGACGAAGGCGCGGTAGTGGTACTGGCCGCTCATGATTCGCGGCATCACGCGCGCGAACAGCAGCAACAGGATCAGAATTGACGCCGGCGGCACCGCCAGGATTTGAATCGACACGAACAGCACCACCGCGAGAATTACCACCGTGCCAAGTTCGAACCACGTTGCGGCGATCGCCTGCTGACGCGTACCGTCCACGTTGGCCCGGGCAACATCGGCGCTCAGCTCGGAGAAAATCGAAAAATTACGCGCTTCCGCGCCATAAGTCTTGGCCGCTTTGAGGCTCTGTAAATGCTCGATGGTGGCGGCGTAGAGCGACTTGTTGGTTGCGGAGACCTCCTCGCCCTGGCTTTCGATCGCATGCGTGCGGCCGCGAAAAGCGAACGCCAGAAACGCGCCGGAGATCAGCACCAATGCAGTCATCCCGGCCGACAGCGCAAACGCGATCGCCATGTAGAGCATTCCGATCGCAACTTCGCCGATGAATACCAGTGCGAGATTCGTGGCGTAGCCGATTCGGCTGACTTCAGCGGTCAGCGCATGAGTGAAATCCGACGTCCTGCTGCGACATACGAACAACCAGTTCGCATCCGCAATCGCATGGTAGAGGCGACGGCGCAGATGATCCTCGACTTCCTGCTGAACCGCATAAGTCCACACGCCCTGCATCTGTCCCAGCACCGTTCGCGCGCCAACCAGCAGCACGAAGACGCCAAGCAGAAGAATCAGCGACGGGTGCAGCCCCACCGCAACGAATGCCTTCGCAACCATCGCCGCGTAGCGTCCCGCCTCGCCCTGTCCGGCGAGATTGAAGCCCGCCACCTGCAGGGTGGGAAGCAGCAGAGCGAGGCCTACCCCCTCGGTCAGCGAAAACAGGACCATCACGACGAGCACGCTGATCAAATGCCAGCGCGAAACCCGCACCAGCATCGTGAGATACGCCGCAAGCGTGCCCTTCTTCGGCGGGTTTGCGGGACTATCGGCCAACGGAGTCCGGCCCGCCAAGCGGCATGTATCGATCAAGTTCGAAATCTCCGATCACCACGATGCCGCCGCTCTCGAGCCATGCGTGAGCGCCGAAATGCCCGTCGACCGGTTTCATGACCCCGATTTTGAGTTCGCTGGGATAGCGGTAGCGCTTGAGCACGATGCCGGTCGCGAGCGCGCGAACCAGGCAGTTGCCGCCGCTGGGGACGGCCCGGCTGGCGGTGGCGACTGCCCACGCAATCTTTTCAGGTGATGGACGCACAGAGCTGGAGTTTGCGCGCATCGGATGGCTCATCGCGTCAGCAAGCCGGCGCGCACGAGCAAACGGCAACATCCACAGCCCCGCACGCATCGCCAAAGTCGCCGTCAGCGACTGAAACAGAAGCACCCGATCCGACGCGGGCAACGCGAAGAACTTAGCTATCTTCTTCATCCGATCCCCGACCGTCCGGAGCCGGCTCGTCCAGGACCTGAATCAGGCCATGCGCTTGGAGTTCGCCAAGCAGTTGCAGCAGATCGCGGCTGCATCGCTCGGCTTCGACGTCGAATTGATCGATCAATGCGTTGCGAATCTCGGCCACTCGGCGCGGTTGCACAATCAGGCTCCAAATCATGGCGCCTACCGGGTCCAGTCCGAAGTAGGTCCCGCTCCTGAGATTCAGAATGGCGGCCTCACCCTCGAGATCGCAGGAAATCTGGTCCTTGGATGCCACAACGATGGATCCTGGCGAGATGGTCTTTCCCACGAATTACAACCGTCCAAGCGGCACAAGCGATGCGAGGATTGCTCTAAACGCGAGAACCCTTTACATCGCTAGTGAAAGCGACACGAGTTTACAGAGCGTTCGCGCCGCGGGCAAGTCGGCGGCACGCGGGCTTACATCCCCTCCAGAGCGTCGGTGAAGGCGTGCCCCACCGCGTTGAATCTCGTGATTTGAAAAAAAGGATAGAACACCCAATATTCATCAGGATCTTCGGAATCTCTCTTCAAATTCAGCGGCAGAGATCCGCGTGAAGTTGTCAGCACTACGACATGGCTGCTCGTTGGATGGGAGTGGTGTCCGATTGTCCCCTGCATGTTTCGCAGCGCGGCTACCAGCGGACCGCTATCGCCAATCTGAATTCCGTCGACCGTCACGGACTCAATCTCGCCGTACAGTTGCGGCACCATCTCGTGCCAGGCCTCGTGCTCTACGAAAGCAACCAGCGCGAACTCAGCTCCGATAATACCCAGGAAGACCATCCCGGCCGCTGCGAGTCCGAGGGGGTATTTTTGTGGGAAGAACTTCAGTCGACTCCTGACCCGTGGGATTGCAGCGACGATCCATACGATCAAAGCAACCGGCACAATCAGCGGCTGAACCGGGAAAACCGTCTTGTCGAGCAGATGCGCCAGACCGTTCATCTTGTTTGACCCTACCGCATTATCGGGCAGCCGGCCTGAGTCCCGCCGCGGGCAAGTCGACTGCTTCGCTGACGCGAGCCTGGGGCAAACTTCGGCGTCGAAGCGATCGAGAAACTTCGCGAGCGGCTTCAGTCTGCTTCGTCACCCGCGAGGATCGCAACTATTTCGTGAGCGGTCTGAAAGTCAACGTGCAGGGATTTCACGCACAGCGTCCACGCATCGGCATTATCGCGCTTGGCGATGAGCGCCAGCAGCTGCGACTTGAGCGGCTCCTGGACGCGCGCCACATACTCCTTGGCCCGTTCGCGACCTTGAGCCCGCATCCGCTGCAGCTTGGCAAACCGTTGCATCCCAAGTTCCGTTGGGCATGGCTGTGCCTCGTACCAGCGGCCATTTTCCTGGCCGATCCATTCGTTCACCGTGATGGTGCCGCTGTCCTCGGTGCCAAATGCTATTCCCAAATAATGAGTCGCCGGCATTGGGTAAGTGGCGAACTTGTCCGGCAGCATGACATTTGCCGGCTTCTCGGTAACCGTCACCTGATAGTTCTTGCTGATTGGAAGGGCGAATTGCTTCCTTATCCGGTCGTCAAGAAAATTCTGGTTCTGGCCGATGCATTTCATCGTGGACGGCGCGATCAGCTGCTTGAGCGCGGCGAAATCTTTCGCGTACATGGCGTAGACCATCTTGCGCGCCAATTCCCGCTGCTGCGGCGTACCCTTCTCAGCCTCCTTCTCAGCCGCCACGTCCTGGGCCGAACGGGTCGGAGCCCCGTGCGGTGCAGCAGCCGGCGCACGCATCGCCCACGGCGATTCCTGTGGTGCGGCGGACTGCTGCGCGGTGGCCGGGGTGGCAAGCGCGGCGGCTGCCGCCAGCGCCAGCATCGCAAATATTGTTCCCGAAGCCTTTAGCATCTCATTCCCTCATCGCAGAGTGCACGCGGGGTGCCACTCGACATTCAAATCGCCGATCAATTTCACTTTCTCACTTTTCACTTTTTCACTGAATCACCAAGCGCCTGCAAGCCGCCCGCGAAACCGATGGCGAGATTAATCTTTGTCGGGGATCGACTTCAATTGCTCGAGCCATGCGGTCGCTTCGCTGTCCGAGGGCGCCCGATAGTCGCCGCGCGGCGAGAGCGATCCGCCCGAACCGACCTTGGGCGCGTTGGGGATACAACTGCGCTTGAACTGACTCAACTGAAAAAAGCGGTACAGAAACGTGTGCAGATGCCGCTTGATCGTCGCGATGTCGTATTGGTTGCGGCGATCGCGCCCAATGTCCGGCCACTCGCCCGCGTCCTTGTCGCGCCACGCATTGTAAGCGAGGAACGCGACCTTCGGCGGCGGGTATCCGAAGCGCAGCGTGTAGTAGAGGAAGAAGTCGTGCAGCTCGTAGGGGCCAAGCGTCGCTTCGGTGTCGTGGCTGGGATGTCCGTCCGCCGACGTGCCGGGGATCAGCTCGGGGCTGATTGGAGTGGCAAGAATCTCGAGCAACGTCGTACTGGTTTCGCGGCCCAGGCTTTCAGTTTGCGCGAGCCATCGAATTACGTGCTGGATCAATGTCTTCGGCACGCTCGCATTGACGCTGTAATGAGACATGTGATCGCCGACGCCGTAGGTGCACCATCCCAGCGCCAGCTCGCTCAAGTCGCCGGTGCCGACCACCAGCCCGCCGCGCAGGTTCGCCAATCGGAAAAGGTGGCTGGTGCGCTCGCCCGCCTGCACGTTCTCGAACGTGACATCGTAAACTTTCTTGCCTTTGGCATAGGGATGCCCGATGTCCTTGAACATCTGCATGCAACTCGGGCGAATGTCTATTTCATCGGTCGAGCAGCCGAGCGACTTCATCAGGCGGCGCGCCTGCTCGAGAGTTCGCGCGCCGGTGGCAAAGCCGGGCATCGTGACGGCGAGAATATTTTTGCGCGGTGAGCCGAGCCGGTCCATCGCACGCGCGCATACCAGCAGCGCGTGGGTGGAATCGATTCCGCCCGAGATTCCGATCACGACGCGTTCCAGGCCGGTCGAGCGCAGCCGCGTCGCCAGGCCTTGAACCTGGATGTCGAAGACTTCGGCGCATCGCTCGTCGCGGGTTGCGGGATCCGAGGGCACGTAGGGGAACCGCTCGTAGCGCCGCTGCAGCAGCATCTTCGCGCGCCGCGGCAATTCCGTCGAAAATGAAATCCGCCGAAAGCGCCGCACTCGCTCGCGCTCGCGCTGAGCCGTGTCGCCGAACGTGTTTTGACGCATCCGTTCCTGCGACAGCCGTTCGAGATCGATTTCCGCCCAGACCACTTGCGGCCGATCCTTGAAGCGCTCGGACTCGGCGACCAGGTTGCCGTTCTCGGCGATCAATGCGTGGCCGTCCCAGGCGAGATCGGTCGTCGATTCACCCGCTCCGGCCGCGCAATATGCGTACGCCGCAATGCATCGCGCGGATTGGCCGATGACCAGCGAGCGCCGGTAGTCGGCCTTGCCGACCGTGATGTTCGACGCCGACAGGTTCAGCAGCACCGTCGCTCCCGCCAGCGCCGCGTATGACGACGGCGAAATCGGAACCCACAAGTCCTCGCAAATCTCGGCGTGAATCGTGAGCAGCGGCTGCTGCTCGTGCTGGAAGATGAGGTTGTTGCCGAACGGAACCGCGCGATTCCCGGCCAGCTCGATTTCGTCGCGCGTCGCGGCGTCGGCCGAGGAAAATTGCCGCGGTTCGTAGAACTCGCGGTAGTTGGGGAGGTTCGTCTTCGGCACGACGCCGAGAATCCGCCCGTGATGAATCACGATCGCGCAGTTATACAAATGATGATCGATCTGGAGCGGCGCTCCGACCACGCTGACGATCGAAAGCTTCGCGGTCGCCTCGACCACCACGGCGATTGCGTCAAGGCATGCGTCGAGCAGCGCGCGCTGCTGAAACAGATCGTCGCACGAATACGCGGTCAGCCCCAATTCGGGAAACAGCGCGAGCACCGCCTTGCGCTCGGCGGCGTCGCGGATCAGCGCGACGGTATGTTCGGCGTTGTAAGCGGGATCTGCGACGCGAACGGACGGCACCCCAACCGCGATTCTGACGAAATCGTGATTGTAGAGATTGAAAAAGTTTCCGTTCCTGGTCACGTCGTTTCCCTTGGGCGCCGCACGGCAATCGACCCGCCGTCCGCAGCCCATGCCAGCGCGCCTCTTAAGAAGACTGTGCCGATTGTGGACGGCCGGTACAAGATTGCCCGATCCGGCCGGGAACACGCGCCGCCGGGGCTTTGCCCCCATCGTTGAACGGTTATCCTGTCGCATGCGCCCAATGCGCCCTCGCCTGCCATTGTCTGACGGGTCGATCATTGCAATAACGGCTGTAGTCAAATGAAACTTGCGACATTCACCCATGGCGGCGCGACGCGAATTGGCGTCGTCGTCGATGACTCGATCGTTGACCTTGCGGCCGCGGCGCCCGGGTTGCCGCGCGACATGACCGCCTTCATCGTGGCGGGGGCGCGAGCAGCCGAGCGCGCGATGGGCGCGGGGAAGAATTCTGTCCACCGGATTGCGCTGAAGAGCGTCAAGCTCGAGGCGCCGATCGCGCGCCCCCCGGAGTTTCTCGCCATCGGGCTCAACTACGCGGACCACGTCGAAGAAACGAAGATGAAGCATCCCGAGTTTCCGATGTTCTTCAACAAACAATCGAGCTGTGTGACCGGACCATACGATCCGATTCATCTGCCGCGCGCGTCATCGGCGCTGGATTACGAAGGCGAACTCGGATTCGTCATCGGCCGGCGATGCCGTCACGTGCCGCGCGATCGCGCACACGAGGTAATCGCGGGTTACGTGATCGTAAACGACGTGAGCGTGCGCGATTGGCAGCGCCGCGCGCCGACGATGACGCTGGGCAAGTCGTTCGATACGCACGGGCCGGTTGGCCCATGGATCGTAACGCCCGACGAGATTGGCGATCCGCACAAGCTGGACCTGCGCACGTTCGTCAACGGCGAACCGCGCCAGCATTCGAATACCAGGAATCTGATCTTCGATTGCTTCGCACAGATCGAGACGCTGTCGACGGTTTTTACCTTGTTGCCGGGGACGATCGTTTCGACCGGTACCCCCGGCGGAGTGGCTGCCGCGATGAATCCCCCCAAATGGCTCAAGGCTGGCGACGTGGTACGAATCGAGATCGAGAAGATCGGCCACCTCGAAAACCATGTGATCGAGGAACCGGCCAGCACCGATTTGATCTGAGCGGACGGTCCGGGCCGCCCCTGATAATTGCCAGGCTTTCGGCATCACGGCAAAATCCCGTCGCTCGCGTGCCGCGGTCTTCGCTCGGAGCCGAGGCGCCGATCGATGCAAACGATCTTGATGCCGCGAGCGTGGCCTCGTTGATTCCTGGAGTCTTTGGAATCGGCTGATTGGGCGGATGCGCGCCTACGTTAGCTCAGGAACGAAATAGCGCCGGTGACAAATTGTTGCATCGATTCTACAATGTGTAGCTGTCGGTTGACTGATAGCGGGAGCGCGCCGCCTATTCGGGGCGTTATTGATCAACGGATCGTGGCACATTGATTGCTTGCCCCCAGTGCGGGGGCGGTTCGGATGAGCGGGATGAAGGCTATCAACGCACGGGGAGGGCGCGAGGATGCTGCCAACGACGTCAAAGGGAATCCGCTATTCTGAACATGAGAGAGGCCAGGCAAGATCCTCGCCCCCTGGAAAACTGAGCCGCTTCCTCCTTAAATTTCGACCACTCTGGAACGGAAGCTACGCTCTCGAGAAGCCGCGCCGGTCGATCGACCGCGAACTGCAAGAGCGCGAGCCGATAGATTTGCTGTAGCTGCCCGGCCTCCGTCTCTCCGCTCGATAATCTTGAGCGTGTACCCCGCGTCAGGTGCCGAGCTATACTCTCAGGACGACTGCCCGAGTCCGGGCAGGACCAATGGTGCCGGTGTCTCGAAATCCGCGCGGTGACGTGCTGGTTCCTGGTGAGCGCTGGGCTCGCGATAGCTGGCGCGCCGGAGGATTGCCGTCAACAGTGCGATAATCACAATTGGGGCAATTGGGATTTTGGCGCTCTGACTGACAGGCAATGATACGCGGGGCAGAATCCACGCGACCGAGAGCACGGCCTTCTCATAGGGCAAGAACCCCTTCTCGAAACCCTCCATCGCCAGCCACGCTATCGGCAGCGCGAGCAACACCAAGTCGTAATTGCAGGACGTATGGGGAAACCATCAAGGAGCCAACGGCAAGAGTGGCGGCTTTGAGCGCGAACGGGCGCCTGGTTTGCCAAACCCAAACCACCGCAGACGCCGCGTATATCGCAACCACCGCCTGAAACACGTACGCAACCTCGACGCTGCCACCCCACATCCTGATTGCGCCAAAGATGCTTTGCAGGGTGGGGAAATTGATCCCACCCCGTTCCAGGACAATTTTCTGTGTGAACGCGATACTGCCGACAAACGCGCGCCATGCTGGTGCGCCAAAGACAGCCAGCGAAGCCGCCGCGAACAGAATCGTGCTGATGGCGGTGGCAATAAGTGCGCGCCATCGGCGCGCTACGATCAATGCGAGCGGAATCAATACCGCGAACTGCGGCTTGTAAGCCATCAAGCCAAATAGGAATCCGGCAAGCAGCGGCCATTGGTCGAGAAGCAGCAGACCGCCCCCGATTAGCGCGGTGGTCAGGAAGCCGTTTTGCCCGCACATGAAGTTGATGATGACCGCCGGAAATGTGATCGCAAGCCAGAGTCCGAGAGGAGCGGGAGCGATGCGCCGGAGTACGGCAACATAGCCGGCAAGCGTTACGGTCTCGAACACGATCCATGACGCGATGAATGGCAGTATCGAAAGCGGCAGCACGATCAGAAGGAACATTGGCGGATAATGGAAGCCCAGGACACCGAAATCCTTACCTCCCATTACCGCCACTTCCTGCAGGTGCTGGCGATGAATGTCGTAAACAGAGGCGGGATCGCCTTTAAGCGCCGCGATCGAAGCGGCGTAGGGGTTTACGAAATCGCCTCCAACGCAGGTGCTGCTCGCAAACATCAGGTGATGAGCGTGAAAGAGTTGAGCTATCGCCGCAGCCAGATATGCAAGCAGCAGGACGCCCGAATAAAATGTGACGCGTTGGACAGTGAGCCAGGAAGGGTCGCGAAGCCGACTGGTGAACCGATGCGCAAAACCCAAGCGACCGTCAGGGGCCGGGGTGGGCGGCGTTACCGTGACGGATTTCCCGGCGATATCGATTTTCGCGCGATTGCCCATCGCCAACCTATTCGGGACTTCCTCTAATCCTTTAATCCTTCTGAACCGTAACCTCAGTCGATTCGTCCGCGTATTCCGCAACTCGGCGCGATACCCATACGCTCGTAATAGCGCTGGTGATTCTCCTCGGCGCGGTAGAACTCCGCGGCGGGTACTATCTGTGTGACGACCGGGCGCGCGAGTCTGCCGGATTCATCGAGTCGCCGTTTCGATTCCTCGGCGGCCTTCCGCTCGTGGTCATCGGAATAAAAAATTATGGACCGGTATTGACTGCCGACGTCGGGTCCCTGCCGGTTGAGCGTCGTCGGGTCATGAATCTGCCAAAACACTTCCAGCAGTTGCTCGAACGATACCCGCGCCGGGTCGTACTCCACCTGCACGACTTCGGCGTGTCCCGTCTTGCCACTGCAAACCGCTCGATAGCTGGGCTTTGGAACCGTGCCGCCCGCGTATCCTGCGGCCGCATCGACGACGCCTTCGACCGCGCGAAACGCCGATTCCACCCCCCAGAAGCATCCGGCGCCAAATGTCGCGATTTTGTTCTTGCTCGCCATTTGATTACTTAACGATGAGAACCAGCCCGAATCAATGCTCGCCTGGCCCCGCTGAGACCGCCGCCGCCACTGTGCGAACGTCCGGAGCTGTGCCATTATTCAAGCACTATGACAAGTATCATGGCAGGAGCTTGAGATCCTTTGGCAATCGACAGACTGGAGACGACTCGTGAACCTAATCCTTGATCGCAAGCGCGCGAAAGTCGTTTTGCGGGTGCTGTTCGCTCTCGCAACTCTTCTTTACATGTGGCGCCCGGCCGCGGCCAGCGCCGCGGAAATCAAGGTCGCTGCGGCGGCGGATTTGACGTTCGCGTTCCAGGACGTTGCCGCCCGATTTCAGGAGCAAACCGGCAACAGTATCAAGCTCACCTATGGCTCATCGGGGAATTTTTTCGCCCAGATTCAAAATGGCGCGCCATTCGATCTGTTCTTTTCGGCCGACGTTGGCTATCCGAAGAAGCTCGAGGCCGCGGGCTTGATTGAACCCGGCACTATTTACGAATATGCGAGCGGAAAACTCGTGATATGGGTTCCCAACGCGTCGAACCTCGACTTAAGCCGCGGTCTTGCGACGCTGCTCGATCCGGGTATCCGAAAGATCGCGATCGCCAACCCGCAACATGCGCCGTACGGGATCGCGGCGGTTGCGGCGATGCGCCACGCGGCGGTCTATGACAAGATCAAAAGCAAGCTCGTGCTCGGCGAAAATATCTCGCAGGCCGCCGAGTTTGTTCAATCCGGCAACGCCGACGCCGGCATCCTGGCGCTCTCGCTCGCGCTCGCGCCCGCGATGAAGGATAAGGGACGATACGTCGAAATCCCGGCGACGGACTATCCGCCGATCATCCAGGCCGCCGCGATTTTGAAATCGTCGCGCAACCAGCAACTGGCTAATCAGTTTATGAAATTCATCAAGCAGCCCGATACTATAGCGCTGATGGCGCGATATGGTTTCTCGATTCCCAAGGACTCCGTTGCGGAGCACAACGAAAGCGCAATGTCCGCGCCGCGCTGACCACTGATGGATTGGAGCGCGATTTTCCTGACGATCCGGCTCGCGCTGGTCGTTTGCGCAGTTTTGCTGGTGGTCGGGACGCCGATCGCGTTGTGGCTCAGCTTCACGCGCTGGCGATGGAAATTTTTCGTCGAATCTATCGTCGCGCTGCCGCTGGTGCTCCCGCCAACCGTGCTCGGCTTCTACGTGCTGGTCGCGATGGGTTCGAACAGCCCGATCGGCCGCTGGTATCAATCTTTAACCGGCCACGGATTGCCGTTCACGTTCGAAGGCCTGGCGATCGCGTCGGTCATCTACAGCCTGCCCTTTGCGGTCCAGCCGATGGCGGCGGCGTTCTCGCAGGTGGATCGCAACCTGATCAACGCGTCGTCGATACTCGGCGCCTCGCGGATTCGCACTTTCCTTCGCGTCGTGCTCCCGCTTTCGGTGGGCGGCGTGGTCACCGGTTTCGTGTTGAGCTTCGCGCACACGCTCGGCGAGTTCGGCGTGGTGCTGATGGTGGGCGGCAACATCCCGGGCGTGACGCGCACGGTCTCGATCGCGATTTACGATCACGTGCAGGCGCTCGACTACACCGGCGCCAATCACATGGCGCTGCTGCTGATGGCGTTTTCGTTCGTCACACTGTCGATCACCTATTCGCTCAACCGCCGAATCTGGGCGGTCTGGCCGATGCATCGTTAGCAGGCGGTTGCGACAGATGGCATCCGGCAACAGTGCGATACGCGACGGGGGCCTGTCGGTTCGCATCGAGTATCGGACCTCGAACAGCTTCGCGCTCGAGGCCGAGTTCGAGGCGTCGGCCGGCTTCACGATGATCCTTGGGCCGTCGGGCGGCGGAAAGACGACCATCTTGAATTGTATTGCGGGGTTGACGCGGCCGGACACCGGCCGGATAGCGCTCGGTGCGCGCGTGCTCTTCGATTCGGATGCGCGCATCGATATGCCGGTGGCGGAGCGTCGATTGGGATACGTGTTTCAGAATCTCGCGCTGTTTCCCCATCTGACGGTCGCACAGAACGTTCAATACGGGATCGCGAAGATGCCGGCCGTCCAGCGGCGCGCGCGAATGATGACGATGCTCGAGTCGTTTCGAATCGCGCATCTGATCGCGCGCAAGCCCGGTGAGATTTCCGGCGGCGAGCGCCAACGCGTGGCGCTCGCGCGATCGATTGTGACGAATCCGGCCGCGATACTGCTCGACGAGCCGCTGGTCGCGCTCGACAACGCGACCCGGTCGAAGATTCTCGACGACCTGCGCGCCTGGAATGCGGCCCACGGAATTCCAATCCTGTACGTCACGCATTCGCCCCAAGAGGCATTCGCGCTCGGCGAGCGGGTGTTAGTGCTCGAATCGGGGCGAATCCTCGCCCAGGGGATGCCGCATGACGTACTCGCAACGCCGCGCCATGAAACGATCGCGCAGGTAGTCGGCTTCGAAAATGTTTTCGACGCGACGGTGAGATCGATCGCGGAGACTCAGGGCACGATGCTGTGTCAGTTGGACGGGAGCGCGACTCGACTGGAAGTGCCGCTCGGCCACGCGGAAACGGGGAAGCGGGTGCGAATCGCGATTCGCGCCGGCGATATCATCGTTGCGGACGAGCGGCCGCATGGTCTAAGTGCGCGCAACTCTTTTCCGGGACGAGTCCTATCGATGCGCCGCGAAGGCGTTAGGGTAGTAGTCATGATCGATGCGGGCGGCGCACCGTTCGAGGTGCATCTGACGCCGGGGGCGATCGATGCGTTGCGAATTGAAGATGGGAAGGAAGTCTGGCTGGTGATTAAGACCTACTCATGCAATTTGGTGGAGCCTTCAGCGCGGTAAGTACCGCGTGAATGCGAATTCAAGCCGAGTCAATCGTTCGACGAAGCAAGCGGCCAAGGAAGGCCGAAGCCGGCCTGAGCAAGATCTTCTTCAAACTTCTCAGAGGAGGTGCTAAGGGAAATTTTTCCCAACACCGTCCAATACAAGGTTTCCACAAGACTCTGCGCATCCTTTGCCTCAAGATTTGAGACGTTGCGACGACCGCCGTGGACGAGCGCAGACCGAGTTTCGTATTGTCGTGTTATACTCCTGAAAATGTCGAGCCGGTGGGTGGGATCGTCGACAAGAATCGTAGCTGCACGGCGGGCGATAGTCTGTGTCACAGGCGCAGTCTTGTCGTCGCCAGAGAGTAGCGCTTCGATCGCCGTGAAGAAGAACAGCAGACGCTCGGACCGATCTCGCGCCTGGCGGCCACGCGTCATCCAGCCCAGGCCCTGGAAAACCCTCTCACCAACTGTCTTAATGCCACAATGGAATAGTTTATTCGCGCGATCCGCGAACCCTGTGGACTGAAGGTGGTTTAGGAGAGCCTTGTTGACGATGTATAAGAGCGGTGCGTGCCAGCCTCCGCCACCAATGCCCTTACCGGCGCTAACCATGCTCCTCTTTTCGTAATCCGGGGGAAGGGTTGGATCATTCTCTGCATCGCCTATCATTGGGAAGAATGGCAACGTACGAACCGTTGGATAGCTCAGGCGAAGAAGGCCCACGGCGACATTTACGAGCCACAATGCTTCCTCCTCAACATTTCCTCGCGATGCGGTGACGGTTACCTCCCAGGATACCGGAGCTAGTGTATGCAGCATCTTCTTGTTCGCGAAGGTAACCCCGGGATGGACACCAACGGCAAACTCCAAAGCGGGATTTTGATCGTGGCTGCGGATTTCAGCTGCTAGTACATCTGAGACGCATGCGCGCACTGGACCGATGACGATCTCGCGGATGCCGTCTTCGAATTGGATTGCATAATTTGGGGCGATGTATGTAAATCTGACCGCGCCCAGCGCGTCCAAATCGTCCATAAATGCCTTGACTACAGGCTTAACTTCATCTCCAACGGCTTGAGCCGCATGCTTCCATGCAGCTTCTTCTATATCTCCCTCATGCCCGGCTTTCGACCCTAATACCTTGATACAGCGGCGGACCAGCGCCCCAAGTGGCCGCTGAACTTCCGGGCCATTGGAGAAAAACGTATTACCCATTATGCGGAAACCCAGTCGCTTCTTAAAAAGGGCTTGGGTTTCTTCGGCTGATTTGCACCGCGCTGCCCACGCTGCAGAAAAAAATTCTGCGGCAAGTTTTCGTAACGCTTCGTCGTCCTTTGCTCTTTTTACCATCAGTCGCATCCCAACCATTTGCGAATCAAAAAGTAGTGAGAGAGGTTACGCCGATGCGTATCGCGGACCAAGGGGACTGCGTCGCGCGGCGGGCGATGTTGGAGGGACACGCGCCTGCGCGCGCGAGATCCTTCGCTTTGCTCGGGATGAGGGAATGCGATGTGAGCATGCGGGGGCGGCACCCTCACCTACCTCGCTGCGCGAGGCCGCCTCTCCCGTGAAATAACGGGCGAGGTATCAGAGAGGCGGGGTTTGGTGCCCCCTGGCAGATTCGAACTGCCGACCCCAGGATTAGGAATCCTGTGCTCTATCCATCTGAGCTAAGGGGGCGCCCGGACAACAGAGAAAGTTACGCCGATGCGCGTCGCGGACCAAGGGGACTGCGCCGCAGGGCAGCGCTCAGCGCGATGATTGGGCGAGTGCGTTCAGGAATCGTTGCTGTGCCCATCCTTCGCGAAGCGGTGCGATGAAGAAAATCGCGGCGTTGCGCATCTCGAAGCGCCACGCGCCTGCGTCGCGCCGATAGCGATCGAGGTAGCGGCCCGCGCCGACTACCGCTTCGCCAGAGGTCCGATCGACGGCGGTAAGCTCGAAATAGCAGTCGCCTGACGCGTGGTCGCCGTCGATGGAGACGCGATGATTGTGGACCGTGTGCGCCATGTCGCGCAGCGCTGCCGGCACCATCACGCTGAAGAAATTGCGGAGCTCGGCGCGCCCGCGCGAGACCATCGGCGCCATCCCGCCGCCCGCGCCGTGAAAGTCGCAGGACGCGTCCTCGGTGAAGCAGCGTTCAACGAGTTCGTCGAAACGCCCGTCGTCGACGAGAAAGCAGTAAGTGGCCGCGAGCTCGCGAATATCCTCGCGATCCTCAAGAATCCGCAGTCGTTGTTCGATGCTCGAGCCGGTGGTGTCCAAGGTTATTCCCTCCCGTTTGGTACGGATGGCGGCGGGCGTGCTTCGCTACAGCATCGAGGCCGCGATCAGGCCCAGGTAGTTGTTCTCGCCGTCGGCGATCGTGCACGCAGTGGCGTCGCGCAGAAGCATCTCGGCCGCGTACTCGCGGGTCATCCCGTTACCGCCGTGGAGCTGCACCGCCATGGTCGCGACCTCGAACGCCGCGTCGGAGCAAAAGACCTTCGCGGTGATCGACTGATCGAGGCGGGCGGGCTCGCCGCGCGAAAGCCGGGTGAGGTTGTAAACGTAAACGTCGCGCGAGAGCGCGTGCGAGGCGCGAACCAACGACGCCATGCGGAACAGCCGGGCGCGCACCGATTGATGCTCGAAGATGGGACGTCCGCCCTGGATGCGCGTCCTGGTGTAGGCAAGCGCGCAATCGAAGGCGGCGCGCGCGATCCCGGTCGCCATCGCGCCGACCGCCGCGTTGAAGGCGGTAAGAGTGCCCTCGACGTGGGCGGGATAGGTTGCGCCCTGGGCGATCATGTAGCGGCGCGGGATGCGGACCTCGTCGAAAAAAATCTCGCCTTGCGGCAAAGCGCGGAATGCATGCTTGTCGAGCGGACGCCCGCGCGAAATTCCGGGAAGATTGAGCGGCACGAAGCATACGCCACCGTTGTCCAGAGCGTCGCTCGAGCCGAGCTGCACGTTCACCACGGCCACGGTTGCGATGGGTGCGTTGGACACCCAGGCGGACTTCTGGCCGCTTAAGACCCACGAGTCTCCGTCGCGCCGTGCGATCAGGTTGCCGCGGCCTTTTACTTTGAGCTCGGGGCGCATCACGCCCAGATGGTCGGAGCCGTGATCCGGCTCCGTGATCGCCCAGCATCCGATAATCGAGGCGCCCGCCTGGCTGAAGTAAGGCGCCGAGAACTCGGCGATCAACTCGGCGTTGCCGGTCGCCAGCGCGGCCCCGGCAGGATAGGAGGCGAGAAAAATGACGCCGGCCAGCCCGACATTTCCCCACGCCAATTCCTCGAGCACGATGTGCGCGGTGGTGGGCGACGCCTCAAGCCCGCCAAGCGCGGCGGGTGCGCTCAGCTTGGTAAAGCCCAGCTCAGCCGCCTGGGCCAGAACTTTGTAAAGCGGCGAGCCGGGCGCGATGGCAGCCTCAGGCGTCATCCTGTCGATCGCAATGCCGGCGGGACGCAGGACCTCGGCGGCGAAACGGCGAGCGGTATCGCGGATTTGCAACTGCTCGGCAGTCAGGCTCAGGTCGTACTCGAAGGCTTCGTACACATGCGCGGCGGTTTCCATCTATGGATGTCCTCGTTGGTGCGCTCTGGCAGGCGGTTGGATGCGAATCGCGGCCCTTGCCAGAATGGCACTCGCTATCGCGCGCGCAGTCAACCGGAATTTGCGTTTTGAGTCGGTGATTCCCAGTCCGCTATAGACCCGACGGCATCCCCGTGCAAGGTTCCAGGCCGGTTTTGTTCCACGGCCTTTGCCGACGCCGCAGGAAGCGCGTAGTGTTGAACGGGACGTTTGTTTTCTATCGCTTTTTGTCGAGAACAAAATAAACAGGAGCCTGAACAATGAAACACACAACTAGTTCCGCAGTAGCTATTTGTGTTGGTATTGCGATGGTGTGGCTAGCCGGCTGTGCGTCCAGCACTCGTGGCACGGAAACCGCGACGACCAGCGAATCCAGTACTACGAATCCGGCTGTGTTGGCGCCGGCCACGACTACCCAGCATAACAACGCCGCCGTGCAGGGAACCTATACGCCTCCGGATAAGAACACACCATACCGGTGGTCCGGTACAAGCGCTTACTACGTTCAGTGACGCCGCAACCGACCTGGCAGGCTGTATTACCCGCCGTCGCGACGAACGCCGATGTGCCCAATTAAGAGCTGAGTCATGGCAGAGTTGGTAAAGCCCCATCCCATCGACTGGACTGAGCGGCTGAAGAACTGGCGCGAGGCGCTACTCACGATGAACCTGCCCGACGAGCGCATGGACGGCGTCTCGCGATGGCTCATCATCACGCGCGCAGGCGTTATTCCGATGACGCTGACGTCAGGACTTATCGGCGGGCTGCTTGCAATGCGCGCAACCAATCCTAACTGGTTATATTTCCTGCTAGGTCTGATCGGGCTGGGCGTCGCGCACGCATCCAACAATCTTATCAACGACTACTTCGATCTGACCGGGGGCATCGACACGTCGGAAGCGCCGCGTGCCTTGTATGCGCCCCATCCCGTGCTCGCGGGCTGGGTTACCAGGGCAGAACTCCTACGCGCGATCGTCGTGCTCAACCTGATCGACGCGGCGATCATGGTTTTCCTTTTCGTGGTGCGCGGATGGGCGGTGGTCCTATTCGCATTGGCCGGACTGTTCATCAGCGTGTTTTACGTTGCACCACCGGTGCGTTTAAAGCATCTCGGACTGGGCGAGCCCGGCGTGTTCATCGTATGGGGACCGCTGATGGTCGGTGGCACGTATTTCATCACGACCGGTGAATTACCAGCCTGGGTCTGGGTTGCGTCGCTTCCCTACGCGATCCTCGTGACTAGCGTTCTGATAGGCAAGCACATCGACAAACTTCCCTACGACTCCACCAAGGGCGTGCACACGTTGCCGGTGATCCTCGGCGAGCAGCGGGCTCTACGGCTCAATCAGGCACTGATGATTTCGTTCTACCTGGTGGTCGTAGCGATGGTCCTGACGGGTACGCTCGGGTTCGGCGCGTTGCTCGTGCTCGGCGGGCTGCCGATCCTATGGCGGGTGCTCAAGGTCTATTCGAAACCCAAGCCGACTTCGCCGCCGCCAGGATATCCGGTATGGCCGCTGTGGTATGTGTCGGCTGCTTTCGTACATACGCGGCGCGCCGGCGCGCTGTTCGTACTCGGTCTCTTCCTGAACTGGATCTTCGGAATGTAGTCCGCCGCCTCCACGGTCGCCGTAGGGGTTATTCGAATGATTCGACGTAAGTATGCTGCGCAGGCCGTCACTACCAGAGTTGAGGCAATGTCGCACATCGCGCGGCTATTGTCCGCGTTGTTGATCCTTGCGGCGCTGGTCGTCACCAGCGGATGCCGCCACGCGGTGCGCGAGCAACGCGTGCTCGATCCCGCATCGCGCCGAGTCACAGCATCGGGCACAGTCGCCGGCTTCGTCGGCGCATACGGCAGTCACGCATGGCTCGGCATCCCGTTCGCCAAGCCGCCGGTCGGGGCGCTGCGATGGCGAGCGCCGCAGCCGGCCCAAGCATGGACCGGTACGCGCGAGGCACTCAATTTTGGCTCGGCGTGCACGCAGTTCCCGAGCCCGATCGGCGGCCTCGATACGGCTGGCCCGGGGCAGCCTGTCGGCAGCGAGGATTGTCTCTATCTGAACGTGTATGCGCCACGGGTTGCCGAGTCCGAGGTGCCCACGGGCAGCGCGCGGTGGCCGGTGATGGTGTGGATACACGGCGGCGGAAACTCGGTTGGTACCGGGGCGTTGTACAACGGCGGTAACCTGGCGGCGACGCACAAGGTCGTGGTGGTGACGATCAACTATCGGGTCGGCCCCTTCGGCTGGTTCCGCCATGCTTCACTGCGAGGCGAGGGCACGAATGAACTCGACCGATCGGGCAACTTCGCCATCCTCGATATCATCCGTTCGCTCCAATGGGTACGCGAAAACGTGGGGGCTTTCGGCGGCGATCCCGGCAACGTCACCATCTTCGGCGAGTCGGCAGGCGCCAACAACGTGTACATGCTGTTGTTGGCGCCGCAAGCGCATGGCTTGTTTCACCGCGCGATCTCGGAAAGCGGCAGCCTGAATATGAATACCATCGCCGAGGCCGAGCACTTCACCGACGACGGCGAACCCGGTCACACCAACAGCTCGAATGAAGTGCTGGTGCGGCTGCTGATCAAGGACCAGCGCGCGGCCGACCGCGCCGGAGCCAAGGAACTACTGGCCGCGATGAGCGCCACAGATGTCGAGCGTTATCTGCGCGGGAAGACGAATTTCGAGATTCTGCTGGCCTACATGCCGACGCCCGCAACCGCCATGATCGACATGCCGAAAGTCTTTAGCGACGGCGTGGTGCTGCCACAAGACGATCCAATGCAACACTTCACGCGCGCCGATGGGTACAACCGGGTTCCCGTGATCGTCGGAACCAATCGGGAGGAGAACAAACTGTTCCTGTTCGGCGACCCAAGGCGGGTGCAGCGCCTGTTTTGGCTCGTGCCGCACCTGCGTGACCAGGCGGGTTACAACCTCAGCGCCGAGTACATGTCCAGGTTCTGGAAGGCGGCCGGCGCCGACGAGCCGGCGGCAGCGATGCGGACGACTCAGGACAACGTGTTCGTTTACCGCTTCGATTGGCACGAGGAACCGCGCGTGATGGGCGCGGATCTATCCATGATGCTCGGGGCGGCGCATGGTTTTGAGATCCCGTTCGTCTTCGGTCACTTCGATCTCGGACGCCAGGCCAACGTCATCTTCTCCCAGGACAATGAACCAGGCCGCCTGGCGCTCAGCAAACAGATGATGTCGTACTGGGCCGAGTTCGCCTACAGCGGCGCACCCGGCCGCGGCCGCGACGGTCAGCAGCCGGATTGGCTGGCGTGGGACAACAGCGCGCCCACCAATCCGAAGTTCGTCATCTTGGACACCCCGGCCGACGGGGGAGTACGGATGACGTCGTCGGGCACTCAAACGACAGCGGGCGTGCTCGCCGCGGTCGACACTGATCCGCGTCTGCCAACGCAGCGCGACAAATGCATGATCTTCCACGATCTGGTGAACCGATCGCGCACGTTTACCAAGCAGGACTATCCGACGGCCGGGAAGAGCGGGTGCGCGGCGTACCCGTTCGATAAGTATCCGTGGGGCGGATGATGCCGCAACCGATCACTGTTCGTGACCAGAACGCGAATTTTGCGGGATTCTCCGGAAAGTGCCGGACGATGGATGCTGGCTCAACATGCGGTGAGCGGTGCAAACATTCAAAATGGTTCCGTTCGTGACGCACCGCCGGTGGCATTAACCGCGCATCGTTATTAAGATCCTAATGGTCGGCTCCACCTCCCCCAAGGAGCCGAAGGCACGCTTGGCCACATGCCCTCATGGTGAAGCCTCCGCGTGCCTTTTTTTTTGATTGCCTAATTTGGTTTGAGGCGAGGATCGTCGGTCTTGCGCTCAGCCTTCCACGATGCGGGCCGCCGCCCAGGTGCCGGTTTCGATCGCCGATTCGAGCAACGGCATCCCCATGTAATCGCCCGCCAACCACACTCTGCCGTCCCGCGGCCGGGTGCGGCGGTACTCGGCAAGCGCACGTGCGCGCCCGACCGGCGACTTCGGCATCCCCTCGCGCCAACGAACTACTCGCGTGAACTGCTTGGCGGCAAACGCTCCGGGGAACAGCCGCTCGACGTCCGCCGCAATCGCGCTCACCACCTGTTCATCGGGCCAATCCATCATTCGCTCCGCGTTATCCGCCGTGACGAACAAGTTGAGCATTTCGCCGCCCTTAATCACCCGCTCAGGGTCCTTGGCTGATTCCATGGTGACGGAAACGATTTGTCGGCGTGCGCCGCGCGGTATCATCATCGCCCACACATTGCTGAGCCCCGGATCGTGCGACCAGTCGCGCTTGGTCGCCAGACCGACCTTGATCACCGACCCATAGGGCGTCGCCATGAGCTCGCGTTCGATCTTGTCTCCCGCGCGATAAATTCCGGCCGCGACCGAAGCCGTAGTTGCCAGCACCACCGCGTCGGCGTGAACCGTCTCTCCTGACAGTCGCACCGTCACGCCGTCGGGCGTTGCTTCGACCGCCTGGACGGGCGCCTCGAGTTTAACGTCAACCCGCGCCGCCATCGCGCGCGGCAGCGAGTCGTTGCCGCGCGCCAGCGTCAGGTCCTTGCTCCGGCCGTTGGCGGTCACCGCCAGCACTGCCAGCGCGCACGCGCGCGAGGTTTCCTCGATCCGCTGCATCATACCGCCCGCCAGCACCGGCTCGAGGAGGAACTCCGCCCCGCGGCCCAGGCGCGGCGCGCTCCAACTCGCGGCATCCTGGTCGTCGTACGCCGCCCATGCCGAATAGTTATCGAGCGCCGGCCATCGCGAGCTGGTGGTATGCCAGGTGAATCGGACAAGGTCCCGCACGCTGAGCAGTCCACTGGTCAACGCATACACGCCAAACAGCATCCCGGACGGCATCCGATGCGGTCGCCCATCGTTGAACACCGATATCCACGGACTGCTCGATCTCAGCTCGGCCTGGAGCCCCATCTCCTTGATGAGTGCCAATGCGTTGCGATAGGTGGAAGTGAAGAATTGCGTCCCGCGCTCGTACAGGTAACCGTCATGGGTCTCAGAACTCGTGCGGCCACCGACGCGATCGCTCGATTCGAATACCGTGACCTCGGCGCCCGCCTGGCGGATGCGCAGCGCGGCGCTGAGTCCCGCGATACCCGCTCCCACCACCACTACGCGCCGATTAGCCATTTTGCCCATTGATTCCCCTCGCGTTTGCGCACGGCTCCGTACGGGGACGCTCCGCAGCCGCGGCTAATGCTCCAGGGTCACCTGCCGGTCGAGCAACCTCGAGAGCAGGTCCGTCCTTCGCTCGCATGTCCACAATTCGAGGTCGGCCTTCTCGTTGTTGGAATCGACTCCGATGATGAGTCGGCCGGGAGAGTAGCGAACTTCGATATTCTTGACGACGCTGAAGTGGCTTCGGTCCAGCGCGTCGGCAACGCGCAAGATGGCGGCGAGACCGCGGGCCACCCGCCGTTTCGAGGGCGCCAGGCCGTCCATTTCGGGCGAGTCCAGCTTCGGCGCCTGCTTGCGGTGGCCACGCGCCGCCTGCGCGATCACCTCGACTTCGCCCGGATCGAAACCGAACAGCTCCGCGTTCTTGATCAGATAGTACGAGTGACGATTGTGGCGGTCGTGATCGATCGCATGCCCGATGTCGTGGAGCAACGCCGAGTACTCCAGCAACTCGCGCGCGCTCTTGGGCAGCGCGAGCACCGGAGCGGTCGCATCGAAGAGCTTCAGCGCCAGCTTCGCGACCTGGCGCCCGTGCTTGTTCACGCCGGCGAAGCGGGTCGCAAGCGCATTTACCGAGAGCCGGCGCACGTCCTCGCCCGCGCCGTGAATGGTCGCGCTCGCGAGGCTCAGCAGCAGGCCCTCGCGCAGCGCCCACGTGCATGCGACCAGCACCGGCGCCGCCGAGCGCTTGAGCACAAAGTCCACCAGCACGGCCGCGGCCGGCATCAGATCAATCCGCTTCGCGTCGATGCCGGGCAGCTCCGAGCGCAGCGCCGAGTTTGCCGAGACCAGGTCGCCGGCGAGCTTGCTGATCTCCGCGGCCGTCGCACTGGCACCGTGCAGCCGCTCCAGTTCATCGCCGCGCGCGGCGCGCGCCATCGCGATCAGGGTGTTGATAGTGCCCGAGGTTCCGATTGCGCGCACCACGCCCGCCTTGCGCGCCTTCTTCATCAGCGCGCCGATCTCGTCGTTGAGATGGCGTTCGAGCCGCTTGAGCTGCGCGCGGCTGGGCGGGTCGTCGGTAAGGTAGCGCTCGGCCAGACGCGCCGCGCCCAGCTTCACGCTCTTCATCCACAGCGGCCGGCCGTCGCGAACCAGCACCAGCTCGACGCTGCCGCCGCCGACGTCGATCAACAGGTGCGGTCCGCCCTCGAGTCCGAGCGCGTGGCGCGCGGCAAGAAAGATGAGCCGCGCCTCCTCGGCGCCGGAAATGATCTGCACGTTGAGACCGGTCTCGCGGCGGATGCGCCGGATGAACGAGGCGCGGTTTTTCGACTCGCGCACTGCGCTGGTCGCCACCGCGCGCACCTTGTCCACCTTGCGCAGGCGCAGGATGCGATTGAAGTTGACCAGCGCGCGCACCGCGAGGTCCATCGACTCAGGCATCAGACGGCCGGTCATGAATGCGCGCCGGCCCAGCCGCACCGTCTCCTTGACCCGATCGACCACCTCGACGTGGCCATCGCGGCCGACATCGGCGACGATCATGTGCACGGAATTGGATCCGACATCAATCGCGCCAAGCCGCATGATAAGAAGCTAACCCCTCACGGGCGCGATGTCACCTGCGCGGCAGGGGCGACCCCTGCACCCAGTGTTAAGGCCGCGCTCCGTTGTCGCGCGCGATGTCACCTGCGCGCGACCGAAACCGTGCCTGGGATGCGCAAATCGGCGCGCGAAGCGCGTCCGCCGAAGCACGGAGTCGGGCGGAGGTCATCAGAAGTTTTGAAAGTCCTCAAAACAGCCCCCAGCCGTGACCGGCCGGAAGCCAGGACGATAAAGCGTAGCCTTCACGGGCTCTTTAAAGAGATCTCTAGCACTACGACGGGTCGACAAGCCCCAAAAGTTTCTCTGGTAGATTTCATTATCCACGTAATAGGGAATAGACATGACGGGTTTGTTGTCGCCTGAGTAGAAGATATGTTGTTCGTGGTTGCTTGATTTAAGGCGGAAGAACGCGACATCTGGAGTGCTGCGCTCTCGGACGTACAACGGATGTGCCTCTGGACTCGACACGACGAGAGCCGGCATCTCAAGGTCAACATGGGAGAAGCCAATCGACTCGGTGCCACGGTTTATGAGCTTGACCTCAAGGCAATAATCGTGACGCTCGCCCGTGCTGGCGGGTTTCTTCGTATAACAGATCTCGACGGACAAATCCGCTGGCTGTGGTTCCGCTTGATGTTGCGGTTCCGATGCCACTAGGAGGCCGGGATTCTTGCGCGACGCTTTCACTGGCGGCGCCGTCGGCAGTCTGTCGAGAAGGGTGTCAAGGAGATATTGGTATTGCCTGTCGGGGTACGGGTCGCCACGTAAATCGACGTGGAGCGCTCCCGCCAACCACGAAGGTGACGCAGTAGACCACTCACCAAAGCGGAGGATCGGTTTGAACTTCCTGCTATTGCGCTCATTAAAGACTTGGGCAGTCATAATGTCGCCTTCGTAGCCAACTCCCCCCACTCGACCGTCCGAGCGCTCTTTGTAGCGCGGCGTGCACACGATAAGGACGGAATCGCTGTCGCGCACCGCTTTCTCCATGAACGCGGGGATCTGATCGCCGAGCTTCAATTCCCATTGGTCTAAGATTGTTTCCACACCGTCCCCGCGCAGTCGGGATGCCAAATTCAAGACCCAAGCGCGGTGCGCTGGGCTGTCGTGGGAATAAGAGAGAAACGCTTTCGGATTCTTTGGAGTCGAGGCCATCGTGTCACGGTGTCTCTGCTCGGATGCCGTCTTTCCTTCCAACATACCCCCTTGCCGGTCGGATGCCGAGATCGGGCGGGTATTGATGTAGTTGCCGTGCTTTCAAAGGGTGCTTCGCGCCGTTGGCGCGAAGGCCCAAACTGAACCACCGCTGAACGAGCGCATACTCTTGCGAATGTTTTCAAATCTATGGTCAGGTCTTTATGCTGAATGCGCACGGCAAGGCGCTGGAGGGACGCACGATGGCTGAGCACAGCGGACGCGGGACCCAAGCGGCCTGAGCGCGGCGCGGCGAAGAGGCGATCGGCAGCAGGCGAGGTCTCGCTCAGATGGAAACGGCCCGGCCCAAATTTAATTCTCCAGCTTCGGTGTTGTCCGAGCGCGCAAAGGAGCAAGGCAACAAGGTTTGCATCCTTTTCGAGCAGCGGATGGCAAGTTTCATGGTGCCGCGCTATATCGACTACTGCGAAAGCCTGCCAAAGACCGAAACCCACAGGATTCAGAAGGCACAACTAAAGCAATGGGGTATCACCCCGACCACCTGGGATCGGGACAAGAACGCCCTGGTGGACGCAACCCATTGAGGAGCTGAGTAAAACACGCATGGAACTCAAGGAAGCAATCGGCATCAGACGCACCATCCGTTTCTACAATCCCTATCGGCCGGTCGAGCGCGAGAAGATTCAGAAGATGCTCGAGGCCGCGCGGCTCACCTCGTTTTGGGGCAACGTGCAGGCGCTGCGCGCGATCGTGATGTTCCGCGATTCATCGCCCCCGGAAAATTGGGCGGCGGTCATCGCCCCACTCGGAACCAGCCAGTTAAAACACTGTCCGGCCATGATCCTTTGGTACTGGGTGGAAGAGGCGATCTTCGACCGCAAGGCTGGCTATCTGACTCAAGGCGAGCGGCTCCATGAACTGGTCGCGGCGCGCGTGATGGGCGTGGACGAGGCTGCGGAGCACAAGGCGCTCGATCAGTTGTTGATTCCCTATTTCCGCATGAATGCCGAGGAAATGCTCAAATCCGGACTTACCGAGATGGATTGCGGACAGGCGATTGCCTTGGCCACCCTAGTCGCCTACGAGGAGGGCCTCGGCACCTGCTGCATCGGCACCGGAGAGCTTGGCGGCGTACGCGAGCGCAAAATGCGCAAGGCGTTCAATCTTCCCGATACCGCCCATCTGCTGGTCGTGATGAGCGTCGGCTATCCGCTCGAGAGCCGCGAAGCGGGCGGCCAACGGCCCAAGCTGCCCTTCGAACAACTGTTCTTCGTCAACGAGCACGGCAAGCCGTTCGAGCGCGATCCCAAGGTGGTCGAGGAACTCAAGCGCGACAAGATGATCCAGGCGCCCGCTCCGCTGCCATGGCGCCAGCAGGAACTCGAATTCGTCCACAAGGCGCTGGACATCCCGACGAGTTTCATCCCTGCCGGTAGCAGTTCGTAGCCGCTAGCAGGCTGCGGGAGGTTGGCAATGGACGCTTACATGGAGATCGACCGTAACCTGCCCGCGGACCTTCGCGCGCTCAGGGAAAACGTCCACCGCTTTGCCAAAGAGGTGCTGCGGCCGGCCGCAACGGAACTCGACCGCCTGCCCGACCCGCAAGATGTCATCGCGCCCGGCTCTGCGCTTTGGACCTTCATGCGCCAGGCGTATGCGCTTGGCTATCACACCGCCTCTTTCCCCGAAGCGATCGGCGGGCTCGGCCTTCATGGGCTTGGGATGCAGATCTTCCTGGAGGAGCTCGGATGGGGCAGTGCCGACCTCGCGATCAGCCTCGGCGTCGCGGGCGCTCCGTTTGGTGCGCTGGCGATCGCCGGAAATCCCGAACTTATCGACACTTTCGTCAAGCCCTTCGTCGCCGACCGCGACGCCCGCTTTATCGGATCATGGCCGGTGACCGAGCCGAACCACGGCTCGGATTGGGCGATGTTTCTTGCGAGCGAAGGTGAAGCGAACCGCGCCGGCCGCGCCACCATCCGGCGCGAGGGCGACTCCTACGTGGTCAACGGGCAGAAGGCAGCGTGGGTTTCCAACGGCACGATTTCGACACACGGAATCGTGTACCTGATGGCGCCGGCGGTAGGCGGCCAGCCGGCCGGGGGCGTGGTCGCGTTCATCCCATTCGATCTGCCGGGCGTCTCCAAGGGAAAACCGCTCAACAAGATTGGCCAGCGGGCGCTCAACCAGGGCGAGATCTTTTTCGACAACGTGCGCATCCCGGACCGCTACGTACTCGCCACGCCCGAGGCCTTCCCGATGGTGGCGGCGATTACGCTGACCAACGCGAACAGCACAATGGCCGCGGTGTTCACCGGCGTTGCGCGCGCCGCCTTCGAAGCCGCGATGGACTACTCAAAGCAGCGCATCCAGGGCGGCAAGCCGATCTGCGAGCATCAGCTCGTCCAGAAGCGCCTGTTCGACATGTTCACCCGGGTCGAGGCATGCCGCGCGCTGTCGCGGGCCGTGATGGTACACAACGATCCTCCGCCGGCGATCGACCTCGAGTATGCGATTGCGGCCAAGACCTTCTGCACCCAGGCCTCATTCGAGATCGCTTCCGACGCGCTGCAGATCTTCGGCGGCAACGGGCTCAGCCGCGAGTACCCGATCGAGAAGATCTTCCGCGACGCACGCGCGTCTCTGATCGAGGACGGCACCAACGATGTCCTGAGCTTGACCGGCGCACTCCGGATCCTGGATCTCAACCAAATGCCTATCTGATCGGGCCGCCGGCCCGCGTGCATCCTGGCCACGCAGCGTAACGCGCGGTTCAAGTTTTGCGGAGCCACCGGCAACGCAGAATTGATTGCTTCGATAAATTTCCTTCATCACGCCGTCATTTTACCTTGTTAGCTTCGCAGCGCATTGCGGCCGGGCGCCAAAACTCCGGTGTTTTCAACGCTTTCAAGGTTTTGAAGAGGCATCAGCAAACGCCATGTCCCAAACCGCCATTCCCTACCTCCTTTATTCCCTGGGCATCCTGTTTCGCGAAGGGACGGAGGCGATGCTCGTGATCGTTGCCCTGACAGCCGTCACCCGCGAGGCGGGCCGCCACGGCCGCCCGCGTGACATTTACGCCGGCGCGGCCGCGGCGATCGTCGCCAGCATCCTACTCGCCATCGCGGCCAACTATCTGATCAGCGACGATGCCAGCGACACGCTCGAGGGCGTCTTTCAACTGCTTGCCGCCGCGACGCTCTTCTATGTCATCTCGCGGCTGACCGCGAACAGTCGATCCGAGCGCTCGCGCAGGTTCATCCTCGGCAAGTTACCCAGCGCCGAACGGATCGGCCTGCCGGCCCTGGCATTGGGGCTGACCGCCTTTCTGGCCGTGGTGCGCAGGGGGGCAGACACGATAGTTTTCCTGCAGGCGCTTTCGGCAGGCGCGGCCGCGGGCGCCGAGCGCTATGCGATCGCCGCCGGGATCGCCGCCGCAGCGCTCGCGCTGGCCGCCCTTTTCGTCATAATCCAATGGAGCGCACGCAAGATTGCGTCGGCGATTGTCTTCAAGACAACGTCGGTGATGCTCTACGCGATGGCAGTGATCTTCATCGGTCAGGGCGTCGCGAGCCTGCAAGAGGCCGATTGGGTTGCGGCAACTTTCGTCGATTACGTCCCGGCGCTCCCGGCGATCGGAATTTTCCCGACCGTGCAAACGCTTGGCGCGCAGGCAATCCTGCTGCTTGCCGCCACCGCGCTGCTCGCTCCGCGCTACGCGGCCGCCCGCGCCGCCGAGCGCGCCGCAATCGCCGCGGATTAAACTTTCTTCCGGCGGATTAAGCTTTCTCTTATAGGACTCAGCCCCGAGCGAACGGCGATTGCCGGGCGGACGGTAAAGCCGGTTTCAGTCATATATCCGGCCTATGGATAGGGCGTCATAGGTTATGGCCCGCGGCCCTGATTGAACGCGCGCGCGCCTGGGTCGCTGATCATTGTGACGGTCTCGTGAAGATGGGCCCGCCGCTTCGATCTTTTGCTGCAAAAGTGCTAGGCCTCTAGCTTCGAGATCTAACTTCACAGCTCCGTTGTTTGTAAGAGCGACTCGCTCAAGGAGCGCCAATGATTGTTGCCGAGCTGATGACCCCAAAGCCTGTGACTGTCGCGCCGAGTGACACGCTGGAAGCAGCACATGAGAGAATGGAAGCGGGCAGGTTCCGACAGGTTCCGGTGGTGGATAAGGAAAAACTAGTCGGTATTCTGACCGACCGTGACACACGCCAGTATCTCGGGCAGTTGGCTTACACGCGGGTCGATGCGGTCATGAGCGCCCATCCATTTTCGGTTCATCCTTCCACGCCGGTCGAGAAAGCCGCTCACCTGATTATAACCAACAAGATCGGCAGTCTCCCGGTGGTCGAGGATGGCAAGCTGGTCGGCATCATAACCGCCACCGATATGCTGCGGGCGCTCGAGGCCATACTCGGAGATACTTCCGAGGGCAGTTCCAGAATCGATCTCGATCTGGAGGGCTCCGGAGAGATAGAGGCCGCAACCAGCCTCGTTCGGGCGATTTGTCCTCTCCTCGGTGTCGGGACGTACCAGCGAAAGCGAAATCACCCGGGACATGAGGTTCTATTCGTGCTGGTTCCTTCGACCAGCGCGCAAAGCGCGGCACACGCGTTGAAGGAGTACGGCTTCAAGGTCCTTGCCGTCCATAACTGAGATAGCGATAACCTTGGACAAGAAGCGATCGGCTTTGTAGGTAGTCCGGATATTGACTGTGCAAGAGCTCCACCATCGCAACGGGATACAGTGACGATGGAAAACGACGAAGTCGCCAACGTCCTCGACGAGACCGCCGATATGCTCGAGCTGGCGGGCGAGAATTTCTTTCGCGTACGGGCCTACCGCAACGCCGCTCGGGCGATTCGCGATCAAACGGCGCAAGTCGCCAGTCTAAGCAAAGAACAGATCGACGAAATTCCCGGTATCGGGGCCGATCTGGCGGGAAAAATAACGACGATCGTTCAGACCGGCGACCTGCCGCTGCATCACGAGTTGGCCTCAAAGTTCCCGCCCCAGCTCCTCGAACTGAGAGATATTCCAGGCTTGGGTCCCAAGCGCTCAGGTGGACTTGCGCGTAGTGCCTGCAAAGAGTTTCGGCGCGGCGCTCACCTATTTCACCGGATCCAAGTCCCACAACGTGCATCTGCGGCGCATCGCCCAGGCGCGCGGACTCTTGCTCAACGAGTACGGACTCTTTCGCAACGATGTGGTCATCGCGAGCAGGACGGAAGAAGAGATTTACCGCGCCCTGGGGCTTGCATGGGTGCCACCGGAGCTGCGCGAGGACCGCGGCGAAATAGAAGCAGCCGCGTCCGGCAAGCTGCCCAAATTGATTGAGCGCAAAAACCTTCGCGGCGACCTTCACACCCACTCTCTGTACACCGACGGACGCGCATCGATCGAGGAAATGGCGCGTCAAGCTCGTCAGAACGGTCTCGAATATGTTGCAATTACCGATCACTCTCGCCGCCTGGCGATGGCCCATGGCCTGGATCCCAAGCGCTTGCGCGAGCAAAGGCGGGAGATCGAACGAATCAGGAAAAAACTCCCCGGCATCTCGCTGCTTCAGGGCATCGAGGTCGACATCCTGGACGATGGCAGATTGGATTTGCCCGCCGATGCACTGAGCGAGCTCGACTGGGTAGTCGCTTCAGTCCATTACAAGCTCGAACAAAATCCCGCCGAGATGACGCGCAGACTGATCAAGGCGATTCGCAATCCCAACGTCGATGTAATTGGCCATCCAAGTGGCCGCTTGCTCGATCATCGCGAGCCCAGCAAGTTCGATTTCAGTGAAATCCTCCGGGTCGCCCGCGAGGAGGGTTGTGCGCTGGAAATCAACTCCCAGCCTGAGCGCCTGGACCTGACCGACACCGCCTGCATGGCGGCCAAACAGGCCGGCGTCAAGCTCGTCATATCAAGCGACGCGCATTCGACTCGCGATTTAGCGTTGCTCGATTACGGCATCAATCAGGCGCGGCGCGGCTGGATCGAAAAAGAAGACGTTCTCAACACCCGACCGCTGAGAAATCTGCGGCCCCGCCACTGAATCACCGCTGTGTCCTTCGGAAACAGTTTTAACTGAACGAAAGGCAAAGTAGAGTTTGTACCGATGAGCATCCCCGCCTGATCCGTATTCGCGGTCCGAGGCTGCCGCAGCGGAAGGACAAGGAATTGGACGACAATTGTTTCATCTGGTTTTCCGATGAGAATTCTTCGGAGACTAAGCGCTGGAGAGATGCCGATGAAAGTTGAGCAGATCATGAATCGTGCCGTCAAAACCTGCCGTCCGCAAGATTCGCTGAACAAGGCCGCGCAAATAATGTGGGAAGAGCCTTGCGGGGCTGTTCCGGTGGTCGATGACCAACGCAGACCGATCGGCTTTTTGACCGACCGGGACGTCTGCATGGCCGCCTATACCCAAGGCAGGCCACTGAAGGAGATACGGGTTGAGAAAGCCATGTCCCACAAGGTCGTATCCTGCACAACTGAGGACGAGCTGGGCTGCGCAGCGCAGCTGATGCGGCAGAACCGTACGCGCCGGCTTCCGGTCGTCAATCGGGACGGAGCATTGGTCGGGTTGCTATCGCTGGACGATCTCGCCTGCGAAGCTGCCAGATCGCTGCGCGGCGGGGTAAATGACGAACTGAGAAGCCTGGTGCTGGAAGTGCACCTGTCGATTAACCGCGGGCGCGTGCGCCTATACCCGCCTGTTTAGAGTGAAGGGGCACGAATGCCGGACCTGCATCAGACTCTGCAGGAGTCAGAATCCGAAGATCTCGGCGCGTTGGTCGAGTTGGCTTTGGACCTGCGAAATTGCTGGAACCACTCGACCGATCCGCTGTGGAGCAAGATCGAGCCGGAACTCTGGGCACTCACGCATAATCCGTGGGTCGTTCTGCAAACTTGCTCTCGGACCCGGCTTGAGTCGCTCCGCGGCAATCCGGAATTCTGGGATCAGGTTAAAGAGCGACTGGAAAAACAGCGCCGCGCTCTCAAAAGCCCTGCATGGTTTCAGCACGCTCATAGTAACCCGCCATTAAATTGCGTCGCCTACTTCAGTATGGAGTTCGGGCTCAGCGAAGCACTCCCCATTTACTCGGGCGGCCTAGGCAATGTCGCCGGCGATCAGTTAAAGGCCGCCAGTGACCTCGGCGTTCCGCTCATCGCTGTCGGGCTTCTCTATCAGCAAGGCTATTTTCGCCAGATCATCGACGCCGACGGAAGCCAACGCGCTTCATACCCTTACAACGACCCTGGCCAGATACCTGTAACCCCCGTGCGCAATAAGGATGGCGAGTGGCTCAGGCTGAGCGTCAAGTTGCCTGGCCAGAAACTGCGGCTGCGTGCCTGGCAGGCACAGGTCGGCCGACTGAAACTTTATCTGCTCGATAGCAACGACCCGGCGAACGCGCCGGCCTATCGCGGCATCACCAGCGAACTCTACGGTGGCGGACCTGAACTCCGGTTGACGCAGGAACTGGTGCTCGGGATCAGCGGCTGGCGGCTTTTACGCGCCCTCGGGATCAAACCGGAAGTTTGCCATCTGAACGAAGGACACGCGGCATTCGCGGTGCTGGAGCGCGCACGATGCCTTATGGAAGACACCGGTCAACCCTTCGAAAATGCGCTGGCCATATCGCGCGCTGGCAATCTTTTTACAACCCACACGCCCGTTGAGGCCGGCTTCGATCGCTTCGCTCCCGCTTTGATAAAACGTTTCCTCGGGCGCTACGCCCAAGAGCAGCTTCACATAGATCTTTCGCGTCTCCTGGCGCTGGGCCGCCTGCATCCGGACCAACAGGATGAGCCCTTCAACATGGCCTATCTAGCCATTCGTGGAAGCGGGGCAATCAACGCCGTCAGCCGCCTGCATGGCGTCGTGAGCCGGCGAATTTTCCAGCCGCTCTTTCCCAGCTGGCCCCAGGCCGAGGTGCCGGTCGGACATGTCACCAACGGAGTCCACACGCCGACTTGGGATTCCGCGGCTGCCGATGCGCTATGGACGGAAACCTGTGGCCGCGAGCGTTGGCGCGGGACCATGGAGACGGTCGGAAATGATATACGCCGCGCCTCGGACAGCGCGCTGTGGGAACTTCGCGCAAAGCACCGGGTCGAATTGGTTCGCTTCGTGCGAGAACGGCTCGCCAGCGAGCTTGCCTCTCGTGGCAAAGATCCTAAAGCCGCGGAGAGTATTTTCGATCCGGACACCCTGACGCTGGGCTTTGCCCGCCGCTTTGCAACATACAAGCGCCCCAATCTGCTCCTGCATGACCCCCAACGCCTCGTTTCCATTCTGACGAATCCACAACGGCCGGTTCAGCTGGTGATGGCCGGCAAGGCCCATCCGCAAGATATCGCCGGCCAGGCGCTGGTCAAGGCCTGGGTTGATTTCGTCCAGCGGACGGACGTGCGGCGCCATGCTGTCTTTCTCAGCGACTACGACCTGGGAATGGCCGAGCGGCTGGTACGGGGCGCTGATCTATGGATCAACACTCCTCGCCGGCCTTGGGAGGCATGCGGCACAAGCGGAATGAAAGTACTCGTCAATGGTGGCCTCAATCTGTCGGAACTGGATGGTTGGTGGGCCGAAGCATACTCGCCCGAAGTCGGCTGGGCATTGGGCAATGGCCAGGAGCATGGCGATGACCCGGGCTGGGACGCGGCCGAAGCGGAAGAACTGTACGATACTCTGGAGAAGAAGGTCATTCCGGCGTTCTACAACCGCGACAACAATGGCATCGCCACCGAGTGGGTCACGCGAATGCGTGAAAGTATGTCCCGCCTGACCCCGCTCTTTTCGGCCAATCGGGCGGTGCGCGAGTACACGGAGAAATATTATCTCCCTGCTGCTGCGGCATATCATGAGCGGGCAAGCGACGAAGGCGCCTACGGCAGATCCCTGCTCCAATGGAAACAAGAGTTGGCCGAGCACTGGGCGTCGCTGAGGTTCGGTGAGCTTCGTGTCGAGAGCTCTCCGCAAAAGCACTCACTACGGGTTGAGGTGCATCTCGGAGAGCTGCGTGCCGACTGCGTGCGCGTACAGCTTTATGCAGATCCGCTCGACTCTGAGCCCCCGTTTCTATCGGAAATGACGCACAGCGACAGCCCCGAGCCTGCTAAAGTGTGGCGCATCTATGCCGGCGATGTTCCCGCTTCGCGTCCGGCATCGGACTACACACCTCGCATCGTTCCATCGCATTCCGGAGCGAGGATTCCGCTCGAGGATGCTCACATCCTGTGGCGCCACTAGTTCGCGCGCTTGTTCGATATTCGAACGAGTGCCACAAGTATGGAAATCCCGCTCCCGGAGGATCGCAGTATGGCCAAACACGGACGCCTCAATCTTGGCAATGCGGAATACTCGATGCCGGCGGACGCCGCCGCGTATCAGCGCCCGCCGTTCTACTACCGCAACACTCGCTCGATCGTGGTCGCATTCGAAACTGACCTCGAAGCCGCGTTGGAGGCATTGCCGGCGCCGCTGGCGCTGAGCGAGCCGGCCACCGCGATACTTTCGTTCTATGAATATCGGTGGACCACTTTTGGCCCTTACAACGAAGCGATTCTTTCGATCCTGGTCGAGCACAAGGGCCGCCCGATGAACTACGTCATGCATATCGCGGTGACGACCGAGCCGCCGATGCTGGCCGGGCGCGAAATCTACGGTTTTCCGAAGAAGCTCGCGCAAATTGAATTCAAAAACGATCGCGACATGGTCTATGGAACGCTCGAGCGTCCGGCAGGCATCCGCCTCGCCAGCACGATCGTTCGTCCGGAGCGGCCGGCCGGCAATGGGCATTCCGCCGCGCCGCCGCCGGTCAGCATGCGCCTGATTCCTTCCCCCGAAGAAAACGGGCGTCCGTTATGCGCCGAGCTCATCGAGACGCACATCGAGACCAGAGTAATCGAGGCATGGACCGGCGTCGGCTCGATCGCTTTCGCGGAAAGCTCGCGGCTCGACCCGTGGAACCGGCTGCCGGTCAAGCGGGTGATTGCAGCGAGCTACATGCTCAGCGACATGACGCTCGGCTTCGGAAAGGTGATCGATCACCTGGAATAAAGCGAGGCGGTGCGCGCCGCGGCGGGCTATCCAACCCCGCTAAATCATGAAGCCGCCATCAACGCTGATGACCTGTCCGGTCACCGCGCTGGCGGCGTCGGATGCGAGCAGCGCCGCCATCGCGCCCAATTCATCGGGCTCGACGATTCGCTTCTGGATGTTCTGGCTCTCGGCGAATCGTTTGGCGTCGGCCGCACTCACCCCCATCATCGCGCCCAGGATGTTCCAGTCCACCATCCTGGTGTTGGTCCATCCGGGACATAGCACGTTCACATTGATGCCGTGCGGGGCGGCGGCATAAGCAAGCGAGCGCGTGAAACCGATGAGGCCGTGCTTTGCTGCCGAGTAGGCCAGCGGGCCGCCGCCGTTTTTCGCATAGCCGGAACCGATGCTGATGATGCGCCCCCACTTCTGTTTGATCATGTAGGGGAGCGCGGCGTGAGTCGCATAGAATGCCTGGGTCAGGTTCATGAACAGGTTGTCCTCGAACGCGCGCGGGTCATGATTGAGCGGATCGAGGTGCAGCGGGTTCTCCGCGATCACGCCGCCCGCGTTGTTGATCAGAATGTCGAGACCACCGAGTTTGCGCGCAGCCTCATCGACGCCGGCGACAATCTGCTCGCGGCTCATCACGTCGATGATGACCGCGAAGCCGCGCTGCCCGCGCTCCTGTATCTCGCTTGCGACCGCGTCCAGTTCGCCCTGCGAGCGAGAGGCGACCGCGACGTCGGCGCCCGCGTCGGCCAGCGCAAGCGCCATCGAGCGGCCGATCCCGCGGCCGCCGCCCGTTACCAGTGCACGCCTTCCATGCAGATCGATCAGTTGTTTCATTTCGCGCCGGCTCCACTTTTCGATTCAGGCTTTCCCGGGTTGAACCGTTTTGTCTCATCTATCCGCGGAGCTTTGCAAATGGACGCAGCGGCCGGACAGCCATTATGCCGGCCGCCTCCGCATTCGACGCCTGATCGAGATCGTAGCGCTTGTCGGCGCGACTGCGGTCGGCGTAAGCTTCCGCCGGGCAGAGCCGCCGGGTTAGTGAAATTGCGGCAAACCGAATCTGATGCGGTGGGTCTCCCATCCCGGAGCGGCGTTTTTTAGCTGGAGGAATAGTCGATGGAATTCAAAGAAGTAGTAGGACGGCGCCGATCGATCCGTTACTTCCAATCGTGGCGCAGCGTCGAACGCGAGAAGATCCAGATCATGTTGGAGGCGGCGCGGCTCGCGTCATGCGCGGTCAACGCGACCTTTCTCAAAGCGATCGTCATGATCCGGGACAATATCCCGCGTGAAACACTCGACGCGCTCAAGACTCCGGTCTCCGGACTCACCATCGAGCTCGCCCCGGTGCACATCTACACTTACGTCGATATGGGCGCGTACAAGGGCGCTCAGGCGCGGCTGAAGAAGCTGGTCGATGTCGGCGCGTTGAACATCAGCCACGGATGGAGCCATAAGTTCGTCGATGAATTCGTTTGGCCGAACATTCTGAAACCGCTGGCTGAAAACCCGAACCTGGCATCGGTGGCTGCATCGGCCGCGTCGGACGCGGGCATCGCGATTTGCCAGGCGATGCTCGCTGGGGTTGACGAGGGACTTGGCGTCTGCCTGACCGCCTTTCAGCACGACGCGATCAACAAGCTGGTCAAGGCCCCCAAGGATTGGATTCCGCTATGGGTGCTGCTGGTGGGCTATCCGGCCGAGTCGTGGGAAGCAGGTGGACAGCGTCCGCGTCCGCCGCTGGAGGAGATCTTCTTCGAGGGCGAATACGGAAAGCCATTCAAGGGCGATCCCAAGGTGACCGAGCAGATGAAGGCGGCGAAGATGATCCAGGCGCAGGCGCCGCTGCCGTGGCGAAAAGAGGAAATCAAAGCGCTCGCGAGGATGTTCGGTCTTCCCGAGTAAGCTGCATCGAACCGCGCAATCGACCGATAGAACTACGCACCGCTCGAAAATAACGATGGCGTCAATAAATAAACCGCTCGAAGAGTACGCCTCAGTCAAGACCTGGTACCAGGGACTGCGCGAGCAATCGGGCGTCGAGCCCAACGAGGATAAATCGAGGCTCGAACTGCTTGCGGAGTTTTGCGCCACGCTCGAACTCGACCCCGACGAGATCGTCGCCGCCTGCCTTTTGCGCAAAGAAGGCAAGGAAACCAAGATCAGCATCAAGGGCAGACGCTCGATGGCGGAACGTATAACCGATTTTCAGGCGAAGGGCGGCGCCGAAGGTCGTGAGCGGGCCAAGCGTGGGAACGCCGTCCGAAGTTTCCTGATTCACAACGGCATCCAGCTGCAGTCCGGGATCCAAATCTGAACCGCAGCGATGCCGGCAACTCGAGAGGTTCGGGAGAATTCAGCAAATGCGAATTCTGGAAGAAGGCAAAGCCGACTATCTGAAAGTCGATCCCGACGGTTATCGGGCGAGCGTGCGGGACAATAAACCGCATCAGATGGTCTCGAAGTTGATGACTCACAAAGAGGCGGTCGAGCGCTTCGTACGCGACGGCGACTACCTCGCATACGACTGCAACTACTTTCAGCGAGGACCGTCGTCGCTGATTCGCGAGATCGTCCGCCAGCGCAAAAAAAATCTATGGCTGTGCGGCAAGTTCACCTATGTCGCATGCGCGATCCTGGTTGAAGCAGGATGCGCCGATCGGATCGACATCGGATTCATCGGCTTCGGCCCGTGGATCTCGCGCGCGGTGCGCGAAAAGAAGTGCACCATCTACGAGTACTCCAATGCGGTGATAACGCTGCGCCTCAAGGCTGGTGCGATGGGGATACCTTTCATGCCGGCGCGCAGCTTCGGCGGGACCGACGGATTTCAGCATTCGGGCTGCAAAATCGTCGAAGACCCCTTCACCGGAAAACCAGTTCTGCTGGTCCCGGCGCTCAATCCCGATGTCTCAATCATCCACGTTCATCAGGCCGACGAGTTCGGTAACGCACGCGTCTTCGGCACCGGCATCGCGCACGCGGAATGCGCGCTCGCGTCGAAGCGAGTGATCGTGTCCGCCGAGGAGATCGTCTCGACCGATGAATTCCGGCGCGATCCGGCGCGCACCTCGATCGCGCACTTCACCGTGGACGCGGTCGTGCACGCCCCGTTCGGCGCCTACCCGGGAACGGTGCAGGGATACTACGCGTCGGATCCAATGGGAGTCATCGAAGCAATGGGCGCGATGTTCCGCGGCGATTTCACCGAGTACCTCAAGAAACACGTGTACTCGGTGCAATCGCACGATGAGTATCTGCAGAAAGTGGTGGGAACCGAAAAACTCGCCGAGATCCGCCGGCGCGAAACTATCCGGGAGGGCTATGCCTCGTGAGCACTCCAGCTACCGACTTCAATGAGCGCGAATTTGTCATCTGTCAGATCTCGCGCCTGGTCGACGACAAGTACATCTACTGGGTTGGCGGCGGCGGCGAGCCGATGAACTCTGTCCTGCTCGCCAAGCGCATGAGCGCGCCCAACCTCCAATACCTGACTGAGGATGGGTGCGTCGGGCCCGAGGCTCGGGTGCCGTTCGATCCGCTGATGACGATGATCAGCTCGCCCGCTAATTATCGCGCACTTCAATGGGGCACGATGAATTACGCCGCCGACCTCGCGCAACTCGGCTACGTCGATTACGGCATCCTCGCGACGCTTCAGGTCGATCGCTACGGAAACGTCAATTCCACCGTGGTCGGCAAATATGAAGGTGGCGAGGGACGGCGCTTCGGGGGCCCCGGCGGCGCCGACAGCATCGCAGCGCTCGCATGGCGCACAATCCTGGTCACCGATCAGCAAAAGCGCAAGTTCGTCGATCGCGTCGATTTCATTTCGTCGCCGGGTTTTCTCGACGGTCCGGGCGCCCGCGAGCGCCACGGCCTTCCGCCCGGGACCGGCCCATGGCGGGTTTACACCCCGTGGGCGATGTTCGGGTACGGCGCCGATTGCCAGCTCATGATCCAGGCAATCGCGCCCTTCGTCACGCTGGAACAGGTGCTCGAGGAAATGAGTTTCAAGCCGGCGATCGCGCCCAAGCTCGAGATTCTCGAAGTGCCGACCGAAGAGGAACTCATGATTTTGCGCACGCAAATCGACGTGGCAGGCCAGGTCACGGACCGCGGGCGATGGATCGAGTTCAAGGACGGCAAGTACAGCTTCGCCGCGCCCTAGTTCATGTCGGCCGCGGCCGCTGAATCTTCACAACGCAGATCGGCCCGCAGGGCCGGGTCGATCATGCGGACAGCGCGTGTTTTGCCCGGCTCAGATCCCGAGGACGTGAATCGAGACCGCCGCCGCTTCGGCGCGAACCATGCCGCCTCCATTCTCGGTAAGCCCCACCTTCGGATTCGAGACCTGGCGCTTCCCGGCTTCGCCGCGCAACTGCCAGAAGATTTCGCAGATTTGCGCCACTCCCGTCGCGCCCACCGGATGACCTTTGGCGAGCAGCCCACCCGACGTATTCACCGGGATGCGGCCGGAAATTTCAGTGACGCCCTCGTCGATCATCTTCCCGCCCTCGCCCGGCTTGCACAGCCCTAGCTCCTCGTAGGTGATCAACTCGGCCGGCGCCGACGCATCATGCAGTTCGATCACGCCGAGATCCTCCGGTCCTACCCCCGCCTTCTCGTAGGCCTGCTTCGCGACTCGCGGCACCACGCCCGGCTGGTCGGCGCCATGATCGCTTCCCGACGACAACAGCGACGCGAGAACCTTGACCGGCTTGCTCGTGTAACGATTGGCGATCGATGATGCGCACAGAATAGCCGCTGCGGCACCGTCGCCTATGGGCGAACACATCAGCCGCGTGAGCGGGTCGGCCACCATCGGAGAGCTCAAAATGTCCTCGAGGCTGTAAACCTCTTGATATTGCGCGTGCGGATTCAGGCTGCCGTTGCGATGGTTCTTCACCGCGATGCGTCCGAACTGCTCGCGGGTGGTGCCGTAGCGCATCATGTGTGCGCGGGCGCCCGCCGCGTAAAAGTCCATGAACATCGAGCGCGATTCTCCCGCGCCCCCCGCCTTTTTGGGTGCCTCGCCACGAGCTTCGCGCTCGGCCTGGAGCCGGGCCTGTTGCGCGTTCATGTCGGCGAGCAACTGCTGCACCAATTCCACATCGACGGCCCCGCTGAATCCCGCGAACGTACGTTTCTTGTCCGCGTGGTAAAGCTTCTCCATGCCCAGCGCGAGCACCACGTCGTACATGCCCGAGGCGACATATAGGTGCGCCAGATGAAACGCGGTCGAGGAGCTGGCGCAGGCATTCTCGCAGTTGACGATCGGGATGCCGCCGATGCCCATCTCGCGCAGCACGACTTGTCCGCGGATGCATTCCTGGCCGGTGATGAGGCCCGCCGCTGCGTTTCCGACTACCGCCGCCTCGATCTGTTTTTGCTCGATCCCGGCGCTCGAAAGCGCGCCGTTTACCGCATCGCGCGCGAGAACCTTCATACTGGTGTCGAGGTACTTTCCGAACTTGATCATGCCGGCGCCGACTATCGAAACTTCACGCATGTGAGTGATCTCCTTGTTGAAGGGCGGGCTGTGCCCGCTTGGCGTGGACGATAACCCACCCATCCGGCAACGGGCAAGCTGCAAAATGTGTGGTAGATTTTGCAGGTATGAAACGGTCCAACGCCTGGGCGCTTCGACGGAGCTTGACCGCATGAGTACTTCAGCAACGCCGGAAAATTTCGCTGCCACACTCGGTTTGGTCCGTGCGGTTCGCGCCATGCGATGGGAACAGGCGCCGGAAGATGCGCGCGAGGTCGCACGCCACTGTATCCTCGATTTCCTCGGCGTCGCAGTTGCCGGATCGCGTGAACCGCTGACGGAGATCCTCGTCAACGAGATCGTCAAGCCCGAAGGATCGTCCGAGGCCGGACTCATCGGCAGCAAGCGGCGCGCGTCGCGGCTGTCGGCAGCGCTGGTAAATGGAGCCGCGGCTCATGCGCTCGATTTCGACGACACTCACACGACGATGAGCGGTCATCCGTCGGCGCCGGTGATTCCGGCGGTGCTCGCGCTGGCCGACAGCTCCGGATTGAGCGGGCGCGAGGTGCTCGAAGCGCTGCTCATCGGCATCGAACTGGAGTGCCGTCTGGGCGCAATGATCGGGCCGCAGCATTACGCGATCGGATTTCACTCCACCGGCACCGTTGGAACTTTCGGCGCCGCGGCCGCATGCGCGCATCTGTTGCGGCTCGACGAGGATGGCTGGCTGCGCGCACTGGGGCTGGCGGGTACGCAAGCTGCCGGCCTCAAGTCGGGTTTCGGAACGATGGCGAAGCCGCTGCATGCGGGGCGCGCCGCATCCAATGGATTGTTCAGCGCACTCGCCGCCCGCGGCGGCTATACTTCCAATCCCGAGATCATCGAGACCGCGCAGGGATTCTTCGCTACGCACGCCGGCGCAAAACCATCGCGCGAAGTGCTCGATCGATTTGCCGGACGCTTCCTGATTCGCGAGACGCTCTTCAAGTACCACGCCTCCTGCTATCTCACTCACGCGCCGATTAATGCGGCGCAACAGATTCGCGCCGAGCATCGCGTCGATCCGGATTCCATCGATGAAGTGGAGGTGCGCGTTCATCCCGCGCTTTTCGGCGTGTGCAATATCCAGGAGCCGAAGACCGGCCTCGAGGGAAAATTCAGCTTGCGCACGACGACCGCGATGGCGCTGCTCGGGGAAGATACCGGCAATCTCGAGACCTTCACCGATGCCAAGGTGACCGACGCGCACGTGGTGTCCTTGCGCGATCGGATCCGTGTCGTGCGCGCCGAAAAGATTCCGTCCACGTGCGCGACGGTCGTCGTCAAAAGCAACGGACGGATTTTTGAGATCGAATCGGACTCGGGCCAGCCGGCATCCGACCTGGTTGCGCAGCGGGAGAATCTGACCCGGAAATTTATGACACTTACCGCTCCGATTCTCGGCCGCCGCGATGCTGAAGCGTTGGCAAGTGCTGCTCTCCATGCGGATCAGCTCGCTACCGCTTCAAAGTTGATCGATCTAACGCAGGCCGGATAGACCGATTCGGCGGCCCGGGTGGTATCAATGCCAAACACAACCGAATTTGACGTGGTCATCATTGGAGGCGGCATCGCCGGCGCCTCGCTCGCGTACTTTCTGACCGAACGCGGAGTGACCAACGTTGCGCTCCTGGAGCGGGAGAGCCAGCACGGCTATCACTCCACCGGCCGCAGCGCCGCAAGTCTCGTCGAGTTCGATCCGATCCCCGCCGTGCAGAGCCTCAAAGCGATGGGCGGGAAATTTTTACGAAATCCTCCGGCCGGCTTCGCCGACAATACCATCCTGATTCCGACCCCGGTGATGATTCTGTTTCGCCGGCCCATCTTGAGCGTGTTCGAGCTCGCGGCTGACGGACTGCGGCGCGACCGCGTGGCGTTCGAGTCGCTAAGTTGCGCCGCCGCGAAGGCTCGTGTGCCCGCCCTCCTCCTCGAGGAACCGGAGTGCGCGCTGATGCTTACCGCCGGCGGCCGCATCGACGTACACGAACTGCTCACCAGCTATCTCCGTCACGCCCGCCGCCGCGGCGCGGTCGTTCGCACCGGGAGCGAAGCGCGCGCGATAGTGGTTGAGAACGGCCGTTGCCGCGCGGTCGTGACCGACGCGGGCACCCTTCGCGCGCGATGCGTTGTCAATGCCACCGGCGCGTGGGCCGGCCCGGTCGCGAGCCTCGCCGGTGCGATGCCGATACGGCTGGAACCCCGTCGCCGCACTATCGTCACCTTTGCTGCCGCGCCTGGCCTCGACGTGAGCGGATGGCCGTTCGTCATCAGCGAAAGCGATCATCTCTACTTCGCGCCCGAGTCGGGCGGCTTGCTGCTGAGCCCGATGGATCAGGAACCTATCCTCCCCTGCGACGCTCAGCCTGACGACGAGGTTATTGCCGCCGCGCTCGAGCGTCTGCGTGCGCTCGCGCCCGCGATCGTGCCGCGCACTTTGAAGCGCAAATGGGCCGGGCTTCGCACATTCTCACCCGACTCGGTCCCCGTAGTTGGCGCCGATCCTCGCGTCTCGGGATTTTTCTGGCTTGCGGGTCAGGCTGGCTTCGGAATCGAGAGCAGTCCCGCCATCGGCCAAATTGCCGCCGATCTGATCGTCCGCGGCGCCACCGGCAGATTCGACGCGTCCGTGCTGACGCCCGCGCGTTTCGCCGCTGACGCCTGACCAAATCTTTCTCTTGACTCCGTGAGCAATTACTCTAAGAGTTGATGCTCATGAAGTCGTACAGCTTGCCGGAACTGGTAAGGGCTTCCGCCTTGCCTGTGGATACCATCCGCTATTATCAGAGCCTCGGCCTGCTCGACGGTCCCCGCCGTCGCGGCCGCGCTGCCGTCTATAACGATTCACACCTCAAGCGCCTGCGCCTGATCCGCTCGATGTCCGCACGCGGACTTCCGCTCAAGGTGGTCAAGACTCTCATCAGCAGCCCGAAAAAGGATGTCGTCGATCGAGCGCTGGTCGCCGCCGTCAAGGAAAAGGCCGGTGAGGCGCGTTACACCAGTACCCAATTCGCGGATCGGCTCGGGATTCCAAAGGGACTGCTCGATCTGGTGGACAGCTCCGAACTGCGCGAGGCAGTCGCCGGCGAAACCGGCAACAACCTTTATTCCGACGTCGATCTCGAGGCCGCGCGCGGTGTCATGCGTTTGCTCGAACACGGCTTGCCCATCACCCGCCTGCTCGAGGTCGCCATTAAGCACCATCGTGCGACCGGCCAGACGGTGGACGAGGCAATCGATCTTTTCAACGCGTATGTCCGCGGCCGCCGCAGGGACGGTGACGACGTCGAGGCGGTCGCCGACGCATTTCGCGAGATGTTGCCGATCGTAGTCACTCTCGTCGCGCAACACTTTCATCGCTTGCTGGTCGGACGCGCGCTGGCGCGGATCAAGGATAGCGGCGACAAGAAGGCCTTCCGCGTCGCGCAGCGCACGGCTGGAGAAGTCAGGCTTCGGCTCGCGCAGCGATGAATATGCCCGAAGCGAACGCCAAGGCGGCTGTGGTCAAGGCGATGTTCGATCGGATCGCCCCGCGCTACGACCTGATGAATCGCCTCATGACGTTCGGCATGGACCGGCGCTGGCGAAGGGACGCGGTCGAGGCGCTGGCGCTGCCGCGGGATTCTCGCGCGCTCGATTTGGCCTGTGGCAGCGGTGACTTCTGTGCCGACCTCGCAAGGATTGGCGTCCGCGTCGTGGGGCTGGATTTCTCGCACGAGATGCTGCGCATGGCGCAAGTGAAACGCCGCTCCGCGTGTTCCAGCTTGATCCGCGCCGACGCACTCCGCTTGCCCCTGCGCGCTGGCTCCTTCGACGCGGTCGTGTCGGGCTTTTCGCTCCGTAACTTCGCGAATTTGGAAGACCCGTTTCGCGAATGTTTCCGCGTCCTGAAGACCGGCGGAAAAATCGCGCTGCTCGAAGTGGATACTCCCGCCTCGCCCCTGCTCCGCGCCGGGCATCGCATCTACTTTCACAAGCTCGTGCCGCTCGTGGGCCGGCTCGTCGATCGCGACGCATACGCATGGCTGCCGTCCTCCGTGACTTACCTTCCCGACGAGGCGCGCATGATGGCGATGCTCACCGATGCGGGCTTTCGCGATCTCAACAAGCGCCGCTTTCTCGGTGGCGCCGTGCAGCTCATCACCGGACACCGATAGCCGTTAGGGAATTGTGTGGCGATGAATTATCCGGACTCGATTTTTTCCGAGACAGTTCCAGTCGATGAACCTGTCGATTTGCTCCGCGCGATCCGCGGCTGCGGCGCGACCCCGCTCTTCTATTGGGAACGGCCCGACCACGGACTGACTATCGCCGCGGCCGGCGCGGTTGCGGAGTTTCGAGCATCGGGTGCCGGCCGATTCCGGGATGTCTCGGAGCGCTCCCGCGAGCTTCTCCGCTCGTTAAATCCAGGTCGTAGCGGTAATCCGGGCGGCGGTCCGTTGATGGTCGGAGGCTTTGGCTTTTCCGATCGCGCGTGCCAGGCGCGCGAATGGCGCGAGTTTCCACCCGCGTGGATCTTCCTGCCCAGGCTTTTGTGGGTTCGCCGTGGCGCGCGATGCACCCTGACTATGACCTGGGCAAAGGACGACCGGGACTCAGTCGATCGTCTCCTCGCGCGAGCGCTCCAGCCCCCACGCTCTTGCCATCGGTCTGCAGATCCATCGCCACTTTTGGAACTCCGGCCATCGGCAACGACATCGCTGGAGCGGATTGATTGGCGCGAGCGCGTCGAACGCGTCCGCTCACAAATCCTTGGCGGCGCGCTCAAAAAGGTAGTGCTGTCCCGGAGCCTGACGATCGAAACCGATTCGCCGATCGATCCTGCGCGTTTCATCGATTCAGCGCGCGCCGCGCGCCCCTCATGCGTCAACTTCTTCGTCAGCCCCCGGATTACCTCGTTCGTCGGTTCCACGCCTGAACGTCTGGTCGAGCTCGACGGAGAAACTGTCACGTCAAGTGCGCTGGCCGGTTCCGTGCCGCGCGGCGACAACCCTGAAGAAGATCGCGCGCTGGGCGATTCGCTGCTCAGTTCGGCGAAAAACCTCGAAGAGCACCAATATGTCGTCAATGCGCTCGCCTCGGCGCTCGAGCCCGTGGCTTCACCGTTGAACGTTGCCGCGCAGCCGCGCCTGATGCTGTTGCCCGAGGCGCAGCATCTGTTCACCCGGATCGAGGGCCGCTTGCGTGAACCTCGCAGCGTCATCGAACTCGCCGGACTTCTTCACCCTACGCCCGCCGTATGCGGTGTGCCGCGCGAAGCGGCCCGCGCAATCATCGAGCGCGAAGAACCGGAGCGCGGCTGGTACACCGGCGCCGTCGGTTGGATTGACGCCAAGGGCCAGGGCGAGTTCGCGGTCGCGCTGCGCGCAGGCGTTATCGACGGCAGCAGGATGTACCTCTTCGGGGGCGCCGGGATCGTCGCGGGTTCCGACTCCGAAGCGGAATTTGCCGAGACTGAAAATAAGCTGACCGCCCTGATTGGGAGCACCCCCCTTGGAACCATCGCGTAATCCCAATAGCCGCGCGGCCGCCGTCATGATGGATGAGTTCGCGCGTTGCGGCGTCGCCAACGCCTGCATCTCGCCCGGCTCCCGCTCCACCGCGATCGTCACCGGCCTGCTGCGGGCGCCCGCAGTGCGGCCATGGGTGATCCTCGACGAACGCAGCGCCGGATTCTTTGCGCTCGGGATGGCGCGTGAGACCCGCTGCCCCGTCATCCTCGTATGCACTTCGGGCACCGCCGCGGCCAACTACATGCCCGCCGTCGTCGAGGCTTCCCTGTCCAGGATTCCGCTGATCGTCATCACCACCGACCGTCCGCCCGAGGCGCGCGATTGCCGCTCCCCGCAGACCATCGACCAGGTCAGGATGTTCGGGAGTCACGCGCGATGGAGCGTCGATCTCGCCACTCCCGTCGCGGGCCTCGACCTCGACAGCTATTACCGCACGATCGCTTGCCGCGCGTTCGCCACCGCGGCGCAAATGCCGGCCGGACCGGTGCATCTGAACCTGCCGATGCGCGAACCGCTTATCGACGTGAGCGAGGAACGCGAGGCGCTTGCACGCATCGGTGAAAGCGAATTCGCGGCGGATGAATCGCGCGCACCGTACACGCGGGTTTATCCCGCGCGCCCCGCCCTACCGCCCGATTCGATTGGCGCGCTCGCCCACAAGCTGCGCGGCTGCGATCGAGGCCTGATAGTATCCGGTCCCGCCGCGCCGTCGCCGGATGCGGCCCGCTCGATTGCGCGGCTCGCCGGGCGGCTCAACTGGCCGGTCCTCGCCGATCCATTGTCGGGTCTTCGTGCCGGCCATCACGACCGCTCGAGGATCGTCGATGCCTACGACGTCCTGCTTCGCGACCCGGCGTTTTGCGAGGCTAATCAGCCCGACGCCGTGATCCAGTTTGGCGATCCTCCCGTCTCGAAGAGCCTCGGGCAATTTCTCGCCTCGCGACCGCGCCGATCCCACCTGATGGTCGCGGAGCCGGGAACCTGGCCCGATCCGCTTCAAATCGCCTCCGACGTAGCGCAGGTCGGGACAGTTGAATTGTGCGACGCGCTGTTCGAGTCGCTTGATGACTCGCCGAAGATGTCGCCGTGGCTCGATTCGTGGCTTGCGGCATCGGCGCGATCGCGCGCGGCGCTCGATGCGATGCTCGCCGATGAAACTACGATGTTCGAGGGCAAGGTCGTTGCCGAGCTGATGCGGCTGGCGCCGGGCGGTTGCGCCGTGCATACCGGCAACAGCATGCCGGTGCGCGACTTCGATACTTTCGTCGGACAGTCGGACCGCGACACTGCGCTATTTTGCAATCGCGGCGCCAATGGCATCGACGGAGTGCTCGCAACTGCCCTGGGTGCGGCCGCCGCGCGAAAAGCGCCGACCATTCTCGTCCTCGGCGACTTGAGCCTTCTCCACGATATCGGCGCCCTGCAAATCGCGGCGCGTTACCCCGTCCATCTGCTCGTGACCGTGATTAACAATGACGGCGGCGGAATTTTCTCATTTCTGCCCCAGGCCGCGCTCGGCGACAGCTTCGAAACCTTCTTCGCGACGCCGCACGGACTCGATTTCGAGCGGGCTTCCGCACTGGGCCGGGCACGATACGCGCGCGCTGGCTCGTGGAGCGAATTTAACGCCGCAGTCGGATACGCTCTCGATCATCCCGGCTTGCACTTGCTCGAGATTCGAGGCGATCGAGCCCGCAACCTCGCGATGCATCGCCGGCTGATCGAGACGACGCTTACCCGGCTCCACGCCGCAGCCCGTGAAAAGTGAAAAAATTATCCGATGAATCGTCGAGTTGAGATCGGCACTGCGACCGTCGAATTCAGCGACGAAGGTCCATCCGCGCTTTCGCCGCAGACCCCGGCGCGCGATCCTGTCGTCCTGCTGCACGGTTTCACCGGCAGCAAGGACAGTTGGCGCGATCTGCGCGAGCAACTCCGGACGGATCGGCGCGTCGTCAGCATCGATTTGCCGGGACACGGAGGCACCCGAGTCGGAATCGACGTTGAAAATTATTCGATCGAGCGCGCGGCGGCGATGGTGATTCGCTTGCTCACGGAGGTTCTCGCAGTCCCGCGCTTCTCGCTCCTCGGTTACTCGATGGGCGGCAGGCTCGCGCTGTTTATCGCGCTCAATTACGGCGCTCATATCAACCGGCTGGTGCTGGAGAGCGCTTCCCCGGGTATCGCGGATTCCGCCAATCGGGCAGCTCGGATACAAGCCGACGCTGAGCTGGCGGCGTTCGCCGAGAGCGCGGGAATCGAAGCATTCGTCAAACGATGGGAGTCGATCCCGCTGTTTGAGTCGATGGCGCGGATGCCGGCCGAAAAGATCGATCGTTTGCGGCGCGAGCGGTTCGGCTGCTGCGTCGAAGAACTTGCGCGAAGTCTCCGCGGGGTGGGAACCGGCGTGCAGCCATGGCTCGGCGACGAACTACCGGCGCTGCGCATGCCGACCCTCGCGATCGCCGGCGCGCTGGACTTGAAGTTCACCGCCATCGGCGAGCAAATGGCTGCTCTGGCCGGTGATGCGCGCTTTGAAGCGATCGGCGGCGCGGGTCACGCACCGCATCTCGAACGTCCCCGCGAGTTCAACCGCCTCGTCGCCGATTTTCTTAACCGCGAACCGTAAAAAGTAAAAACTTAATCCAACACTTTAAGGAGAACCGCAGTGCAAATCGAATGGCATGACGCGCACGAATATAAGGACATCAGATTTCAGAAGGCCGAAGGAATCGCGCGGATTTCGATCAACCGCCCCGAGGTCCGCAACGCATTTCGTCCACTCACGGTGACGGAGTTGCTCGACGCCTTCGCGCGCGCGCGGGAAGACGGCGAGATTGGCGTGATCATCCTGACCGGTGAGGGCACTGAGGCCTTTTGCAGCGGCGGCGATCAACGCATCCGCGGCGAGCAGGGTTACGTCGGCGCCGACGGCGTTCCGCGCCTCAACGTGCTCGACCTGCAAAAGCTGATTCGCAGCATCCCGAAACCGGTTATCGCGATGGTGGCCGGTTTCGCGATCGGCGGCGGCCATGTGCTGCACGTAGTATGCGATCTGACTATTGCCGCCGACAACGCGGTCTTCGGCCAGACCGGGCCCAGGGTCGGAAGTTTCGACGGCGGTCTCGGCGCATCGCAACTCGCGCGGCTCGTCGGTCAGAAAAAGGCGCGCGAGATTTGGTACCTGTGCCGGCGCTATAGTGCGGCCGAAGCGCTCGATATGGGATTGGTCAACGTGGTTGTGCCACTGGCGCAATTAGAAGAGACGACCGTCCAGTGGTGCCGCGAGATTCTCGCTCAAAGCCCGATGGCGCTGCGATGCCTCAAGTCGGCATTCAATGCCGAGATGGACGGGATGGCGGGAATCCAGGAACTGGCTGGAAATACCACCTTGCTCTACTACATGACGGAAGAGGCGCAGGAAGGCCGCAACGCCTACAACCAGAAGCGCAAGCCCGACTTCTCGAGATTCAAGCGCGTGCCGTGAGCGCTCAAGCGATCGAAAATTTGGATCCGCCGGGCTTTTCGGTTTGGCTTGCCGCTGTTCGACCGCGGACCTTGACCGCTGCCGCGGCGCCCGTGATTGTGGGTTTGGCTTTGGCGCATCGCAGCGGCCACGTGAGAGTGATGCTCGGGTTAATGACCCTGCTCGCGGCATTGCTGATTCAGATCGGCACCAACCTCGCCAATGATTATTTCGATTTCGTCGCGGGTGCCGACACAGCGGCGCGGCTCGGACCGCTTCGCGTCACACAGGCAGGCCTGGTCGAGCCGTCGACGGTCAGGAACGCGGCGCTTGGCGTGCTCGGTCTCGCGGCGCTGATCGGATGCTACCTCGTCTCGGTCGGTGGATGGCCGATTCTGAGCATCGGGATCGTGTCGTTGGTGGCGGCAATCGCATACACCGCCGGACCCTGGCCGCTCGCGTACAATGGATTGGGCGACGCGTTCGTGTTTGTATTTTTTGGCCTCGTGGCGGTGAACGGGACGGTGTTTCTTCAGACCGGCACTGCGACCTCGCTTTCCATCGCAGCCTCGATTCCGATTGCGTGCCTTGTCACCGCAATTCTGGTCGTGAACAATTTGCGCGACGTCGATACCGACGGCCGCGCCGGGAAGCGCACGCTTGCGGTGCAGTTCGGACCAGGCTTCGCGCGCGCCGAGTACGGCGCCCTGGTTGCGATCGCGTTCCTGATGACGCCGGTGCTCGCCTGGCTCGGGGGCGCGATGTTGTTGTTGCCGATCGCAGCCACGCCGCTCGCGTTTGAGGAAATACGCGCGATTTGCCGGCGTACCGGAGCGGACTTGAATCAGAGCCTCGCGCGAACCGCCGCGCTTCATCTCACCTACGGTCTGCTTCTGACCCTGGCGCTCATCCTTTGAAGATCACGGCCGCATCGATCACTCCATTTTGCGCGCCCTTCGTGCGGCCGCTCTCGACTGCGCGGGGACGAATCGGATCGCGCGAAGGATTCGTGTTGACGGTAGAATCCGACTCGGGAGAACGGGGAATGGGTGAGGCCAGCCCCGCGTATTGGCTCGGCGGTGAGCGAATAGCGCAAACGCGCCGCGCGCTCGAATCGATCGTTCAAAGTGTCGATCGCCATCGCGATCCCGGCGAACTGCGCAGCCTGATCGATGAGAATAGTTCCGGCGGCTCTCCGTTTACGCCCGCCGCAACATGCGCGCTCGACACCGCGCTGATCGATCTCAGCGCGCGTATCCGCGGAGTTCCGATGGCATCCGTGCTGGGCGGCGAATCGATCGGACCTGTGCCGGTTTGCGCGCTACTGGCAGGCCGGACGCCCAGGGAGTTGACCCAGGAAGCACGCATTGCTGTCGGCAATGGGCACACGTCCTTCAAGCTCAAGGTTGGTGCGCGCGCGATCGCGGCGGACGCCATGAAAGTTGCATCGTTAAGAATGGCGATCGGAAACGATCTTTCAATCCGTCTCGATGCGAACCGCGCATGGACGCTGAAGCAGGCTGAGGCTGCGCTGCATGCGTTCCATCCATACGGCATAGAGTTCCTCGAAGAGCCTTTGCGCTCGCCGCAACCGGGCGACATGCGCCGGCTCAGCGATGCCACCGGGGTTGCGCTCGCCCTCGATGAATCACTCAGCGGCGCCGCGGCGCTCAGCGCGTTTATCGAGCATGATGCCGCCCACTACCTCGTCTTGAAAGCAGCGCGGCTCGGAGGCCCGACTCGATGCGTCGAAATTGCGCGACTGGCGGGGACCGCCGGAATCAAAGTCGTGGTCACCGATTCTATCGAGAGTGCGGTTGGCATGAGCACCGCGGTGCATCTCGCATCGGCGCTCTCGCGTCGTGGAACCGCGGTCGGTGCGGGCGGCGCGCGATTTTTCCCGGCTGGATCGTTTTGCGGAGTTGAGTTCCCCTCGGCCGCGCAGCTTCTTCCGGACGGTCCGGGTCTGCACGTCTCGGCTTACACGCCTCGAAAAGCCAAATGACGCGGACTCCAAATCAAAAAGTCCGGTTTGACGTGCCGATGGAAACGCGCCGCCCGCGAACCCCGCAAGCGTCGCCGCGCACAATAGCGTCGAAAGCGTCGAAGCGCTTCCCGCCGAGGTGAAGGCGGCGCGCCTCGTCATCGCTGACCGCACCGCCGCTGGCGCGTCGCGCTTCGTTCCTCCAATCAGCCGGCCGGAACGATATGGATCGGCGTGCGGCCGTGAAGCTCGACGGATAGCGATGCCGTGCCGTTGTTGTCAGCCGTAAAAGCGTGCTCCGAGCCGTTGCGCATCGCGTATTTGGCGCCCGGCCGCAGCCGCTCGATACGAATCTCATGCGGACCAGGCTTCGCGCCCGGATAGAGCACAAGCTCGAGGTCGTCGCTGTTGCTGAATGCGCGCGCCACCAGTACCTCGGGATACTTCGCATCGGTGAGAATCGGTCCGCGCAATGACGCCTCCGGCGGGCCCTCCGCGATAGTCCTGCGAAAGTCATCGCGGCGATGGATGCGCGCACGCATCGCCATCGCGTTCGAAAGATTCGAGCCCTTCGAATATCGCAGTACGCCGCCGTCATCGGCGCGGCCACAATCCTCATCGAGCGCGCGCAGGGCTGCGTCGGCAATTTCGTAATCACCGAACTCGCGCGCGGTATCCATCAGCATCGCATACACGCCGGTATAGCCCGATTTGTAATTGCCAAAGTCGAATCCCTTTCCCGGCATCGAAAGCCGCTTCGCGCCAGTCTCATCGGACTTGATGATGTATTTCAAATCCTGTCGCGCCGTGGCCCACATCCGCTGCGCGCGATCGGGCGCGAAGCAATTCTCGAATCCCGCGAAGAGCGCATCTGCCGCCGGAAATGGAAAACTGATTCCCGTCAGCGAGGAGCGCAGTCCGATGATGCTGCCGCTGTAGTCGGTGAATTCGGTATCGAGATTCTTGAGCCATCGATCGAGCACGCTCGGAACGTATTTTGTGCCGAACACGCGATCGTAAATCTTGAGCGACGTCATCCCGTAGTGATTGCAAATCGGATAGATCCAGTTCGGCTCGCACGGATAGAGGCAGAATTCCGAATCGAGGAAATTCTTGGCCACCGATTGCGCGATGCTGTGCGCGTCGTGATGGAACACGCGATGCATGTTGCGCCGAAACGGCAGGCTTCCGGGCGCGGCGTAGCGGCGGTCTCCGGTGGTTGACATGTACATGCAGAGCTGGATGCCGAACCATCCGGTGAGCATGATGTTGTCCTTGGCCGCGGGATCCGGATCGGTCAGATTCAAATGTCCCCACGCCGACTCCCATAGCCAGTAGCCCCAGATTCGGCGATCGAGATACAGCTCGATCAGGTTGCGCTGCGCCTGCGAGAGATATCCATGAAAGCTCGGCGTGTACATGCACTGCAGCATGCCCAAGCCGTAACCCAGGTGATTGATCTGATAGCGCAGCGCCGAAGTCTGGAACTGATCGACCTTGTCGTAGCCATTCATCTGACCGATCGGCTGGAGCGCGCGATCGAGCGCATAGCGCGACGCTGCGAGCTCGTCGGGCGTGAGTTCGCGCTCGGCCATCGACGGCACTGGCGCCGCAACGGCGATTGCTTCGGCGATCGCCGTCCCGATGCTGCGCTTGCGCGCCTCGAGCTTCGCAAGCTCGGCAGTCTTGCGCGCCTGCTGCCGCTGATATGCATAGATGCCGATTCCCGCGACTATCGCGGCGACGAAATATGGCGCGAGAAACCAGCTCTGCTCGCCCACCATCTTACCGGCCAGCAGCGCCGAGCCGAGCCATACGATGATGGGCGCAACCACCATCCCGGCGCCGAACCATGCGAACACGGCAAGCGCGAACAGCGCCAGCGTCAGCATAAACAACAGGATCGCCCATCCGCCAACCGCGAGGAATCCGCCGCCGGGAATCCACAGGCCCAGCCCCGCAGCCTGCAGCGACGGCGACATGCTGAGAATCGTCGGCAGCATGCCGAAGATGCACATCGCGCCGTAGATCATCGCAATCCGGCGATGACGCGCGGAGGTCACCGGCCCGACGGCCGTTTCTCTTCGAATGAATGCCTGAGCGATATCGCCTGGTATAACGGCCACGGCTGTTCTCCTCGATTCCTTATCTCATGCAAACGGGAACCGGCACGCTCGCGACGCGGGCGAGGTCGTGGTGATTATGATGCGTGTGCAGGTGGTAGCCGTATGCGGCGCCGCTCGCCAGCAGAATCTCTATCGATGCGGCAATCGCCAGTGTGCGCAGCCCCAGGCCGCGACTCGACTGCGGCGCCGCGGTCGCGGGCGGGGCGCCGATCAATCGCCACTCGGTCGCGAGATTACCCGGCGCGTCGTCGAGCGTATCGCCCGATCTCAGCACGAATCGCCTGATGACGCCGAAGCCCAGCACGACCTGGCTGACGATGAACGCTGCGAATGCGCAACACGGCATGAAAATAGTGCCCTCACAGTGTTCATCGTATAAGGCGGAGTCCAAAGTCAAATACGCAGCTTTGACGGCAGCCGGCCGCCTAGTACTCCTGCTGCGCTGCCGCGTCGAATGCCTCGCCCGCCATGCTGCACGCACGCGCGGGCCGCGCCACCCTGACCTGGGATTTCGCGGGGGCGCGCGCTGTTATACAAATCATTAATCGCCATCGGCCGCGGGATCCGATCGCGGGATGTAACACGACATGGCAGATGACAAAAATTCTCTGCGATCCAAGAGCAGCGTTTTCGTCGATGGACCGTCGCGCGGCACCGTAACCAATTGAGGAAGCCAATCGAAACGACAGCGATGGCGCTGGCGGCATTTGCGATGCTCGCGGGCGGCGTCGTGATCGGCGCGAATTCGATCCACGCCGACGACGACTGGCAGGTGATCGAGCGGCATACGACCAACGCGCCGGCGGACACCAGCGCGGGCGCCGCGCCCGCCGCCAAAGCCGCGGGCGGCGCGCTGGTGGCGTGCGGCGAAGCGGCGCGGCCGGCGGGCGAGCCGTACAAGACGATCGTCGAACAGCTCAACGATATGTGGGGAACCAACTTTCCGGTTTACGAATCGCTCGGAGCCGGCTCGCCTCACGCAAGCAGCGGCGGATGCATCTTCTACAACCAGCAGTTCCTCGACAGCCTGTTTCAACGGTGGATGGGAATCGATGACCCGGACACCGTTCGCCCGATGCTCTACGCGATCTTCGCGCACGAGCTCGGCCATCTCGCGCACGCTGACTTCGATCCCGGCAATGCCGGCGTTCCGGTGAAAAACAAGGAACTCGCCGCGGATCATTTCGCCGGCTACTCGCTCGAGCGGATGGGGATTCGGCGGCTCGATCCCGTCGAAGTGACGCGCTACTACCAGCTCACGGGCGACGACTTTGTCGGCGCCGCGTCGGGGCACGGCAACGGCGGCGAGCGCACGTCGGCGTTTCAGGACGGATGGCATCGCGCAGAACTCGGACTGACGGAGCAAGGCACGCGGCCCGCGGGCGGACTGGGCCAACCGTGAGCGCCTCGACGATCTCGAATCGATCGCAGACCGCGGACGACGCGATTCGCGGTGAATCCGCCGCGCTCGACGCGCGCGCGCTGGGCTTTCGCTACGGCGATCGCGAGGCGCTCAGCAACGTGACTTTCTCGATCGCCCGCGGCGAGTTCTTTGGCTTCCTGGGACCCAACGGCGGCGGCAAGACCACTTTGTTCAAGCTGCTCTCGACGCTGGCGCCGATTCAATCGGGAAGCGCGCGAATGTTCGGTCACGACCTGGCGGGAGAAACCGGCGCAGTGCGGCGGCGGCTCGGCGTCGTGTTTCAGCATCCGAGTCTCGACGGCAAGCTGACGGTCGGCGAGAATCTCGCCTATCACGGTCATCTGTATGGAATCACCGGCCCGCGGCTGCGCGAGCGGATTGCGGCGATGCTCGAGCGGCTCAGACTGTCGGCGCGCGAGCGCGACCGGGTCGAGACGTTGTCGGGCGGACTGCAGCGCCGGGTCGAGCTCGCCAAGGCGCTGCTCCACGAGCCGGAGCTGCTGCTGCTCGACGAGCCCAGCACGGGGCTGGATCCGGCGGCGCGCCGCGAGTTTGCGAATTACCTCGAGCATCTGCGCGAGCGCGAGGGCGTGACCGTCGTGCTGACGACGCATTACATGGAAGAGGCGGAGCGATGCGATCGGATCGGGATGCTGCACCAAGGCAAGCTGGTCGCAATCGCGCCGCCGCGCGAACTCAAGTCCGAGGTCGGCGGTGACGTAATCGTGATTCGGGCGCAAGCGCCTGAACTCCTGCAAGGAAAAATCCTCCAGCGCTTCAAGCTCAAGAGCCAGCTCGTGGACGGCGCGATCCGTATCGAACGAACCCGCGGGCATGAATTGGTTCGCGACCTGATCGACGCATTCGGCGAGGAGATCGAATCGGTCTCATTCGGCAAGCCGACTCTCGAGGACGTATTCGTGCACCTCACCGGGCATCAGTGGCACTCGGACATCGAGCCCTAAGAACACCTTAACACTTCGGCTACTTAGCGATTTCTCGCGCGACGGTCTGCCAATCGTCTGCCGTTCGAGCAACCGGCACAACCCGACATCGCGACCGAAAACCCGACACGGGCCGTCGTGTGCGCAGCGTCGCGCTATTTCGCGCGGTCCGCGCTGGGCGCGCTGGACTCTCAAATCATTCAGGCGCCATTATTGCTGGCGAGGATGAGAATAATGAAACAGGCGTGTCCAACCCCAACCTGCGGAAGCACAAAAATGGTGTACACGGACGGGACCGACTTACCCGGCTCCAGTTTTCTTCATTACACGGGGGAATGCCCGAAGTGCGGCACTGTGTACTGGCACTTCGAACCACCGCGCCCGGGCGGCGGCCCAATTGGCAGACGAGATGCTTGCCCGGCGGGATGCCCTAGCCGGGCGTAGGTGATAAGACGCAGCACCTAACTGACTCGACTGCTAAAAGTCCAGTGAAGCCACTCCCACGTACGAGTCATCCCCGCTTTTGAGCCTTACCTTCGCTAGAATGCGCTTGTCCGGTGGCTTGCCCGGGACGGTCAAATCGTAAACTTTTAATACATTTACCCGTTGGCTTGCTTTGGTTTTGGCGCAACCAAGTTCGGCCGACTCACGCTTGCATTCGGCCATTACGGCGGCGGTCACGTCGGGCGCGCTCAACAGTTCGGACGCGCAGCTAATTACCATGACCAAGGCACGGCTAGACGGGCATGAAAGTTCGCCTGCCACCAAGGTCGCCACCGTAGGTTCAAAGTCGTCTTCCGAGGTAACTTGAATCAAACGAGCAAGTTTCTCGTACGCTTTTTCCTCTGCAGGTGCCGGGGCTGCGAATGCAAGTGCAATCAGCCCTGCAACCACAATAATCATCGCAATGTTTCTGTTGTTACGTCTCCACATTTCAGCGCCAAAAAGTTGGGGTAACAGGAGCGTAGTAGTGACCGCCGATGAAGGTGGCGTTGTTCATTGTGCTCGCTTCTTCATGCAGGTCAGCAGTGCTTCGTTCGCCCACTGATCAGGCGTCAGACCGCGATCCCCATAGATCATTGTCACGAGGCCAATCATGCGCGCCTTGTCGTCCGCAGTCATGTCGCCTTGCTCGTTTACTGTTGTGATCACCTTCTCCGAAGGGACGCCCAAATCCCTGTCGCGGGCGATTGCGCGCACGACTTGGGATTTCTTGGTGCACTCCGCGACGATCTGCGATTCTTGCGCGCGCGTCGGCCACGCGGGTCCGAGGCTGAACGCGAGCATCACGAAGACGATGGTTGTGGTTCTGAGAGTCATCGACCTTTTTCATTCATCAGATACCAGCCCACAAGCGCGAGCGCGGCGGCGCGGTCACGGGTTCGGGTTCGTGAACAGTAAAGTTTCATGCTGCCATGGCGCAACGGAGTTGGAGCGCCGCGCGTACTCACTATCCGACATCTGCCCCATGAGATACGAGCAGAACAGATCGCGTTTTTGGAAAGCAAAGGGGGAAAAGGCGCGCAGGTCGCGAGTAAGACTTTCCCGGGTGACTGGGCTTATCACCAAAACTCCGCCGAGAGCCTCCTCCGCCATTGCGGCGTCATAGTTTTTAAGTGCTGCTAAGTGCTGGGCATTCTGGATGACAGTCATCCTCTTATTGAGCTGGCCAATCTTTGCCTCTTCCAGCTCTTCGGCGCGAGAAGCTGCCACCTCGATTCCGTGTTGACCCACTTCGTGCGCTGCCGACTGGTCCTGTCTGAGCGAGTCGGCAACGCCCTCAGCAAAATCACGCTGCTCCTCAAGCTCCTGAATTTGATTCGTCTGGCTCATCCTGTAATCGGATGACGCGGTAGATAACATGTTTTGCTTTGCCTCGTATACTCGTTCAGGCGCGGGCTGGGAAAGAAATAAGATGCATGCCGGGGGAAGATTAGGGGGCTGAACTTCCGGTGCTGGCGCAGCGGTATAAGCCGTTGAGCAACCGGAGAGAACGGTTATGGTCCAGCAGGGAATCAACAACGGCACCATCAGATACCAGCCCATAAGCGCGAGCGCGGCGGCGTGTCGGGGGTTCATGCCCGTCAGTTAGCAGACTCCCGCAGGCTCGACAACTTCACCCCACGACAAAGCGGCCCGTTGCCGAGCCGCTCTTTGGCGGGGAACAAACGTCTGCCAATCGTCTGCCGAACTCCACGGAACTCGGCCCACTAGATCGATTCCGCTTTCAAACAGACTCCCCATTTTCATTGAGTTTCTGATACGTTGTGATCGATCATGATCCAGCTAAGTCTCACCGGACACCAGTTCTTCGCGGATACGGCGCAGACGGAATAGACGAAGATGCGCGAAATTTTTCTCCAGGCCGCAACCCTCTGGCAGCGCGAGATCGTGCGCTTCATCCGCCAACCGATCCGCGTGATGAGCGCGATTGCGACGCCGCTGGTTTTCTGGCTGCTGCTCGGCGCCGGCCTGCAAGCGTCATTCAAGCCCAGCGGGATGCCGGCCGGCATCGACTACGCGCAATACTTTTATCCCGGCGTGATCGTGCTGATGCTGCTGTTCACGGCGATCTTCGCGACCGCCTCGACCGTGGACGATCGCCGCCAGGGCTTTCTGCAGGGCGTGCTGGTCGCGCCGATCTCACGCGCGACGATCGTGCTCGGCCAGGCGCTTGGCTGCACGACGCTGTCCCTGATGCAGGGAGCGATCTTCCTCGCGATGGCGCCGCTGGCGGGAATCCACCTCAGCCTCGAAGCGATCGCGGTGTCGGCCGCGATTATGGCGCTGATCGCGTTCGCGATGACCAGCATCGGGCTGGCGATGGCGTGGCGAACCGAATCGACGCAGGGCTTCCACGCGTTCATGAACATGCTCCTGCTTCCGATCTGGATGCTGTCGGGCGCGGTCTTTCCGGTGGCGGGCGCGCCGGCATGGTTCCAGTGGACGACGCGCTTGAATCCCCTGACCTACGCGGTGGATGCGCTTCGGCGGGGACTGTATCTCGCCGAGCCGGCCTTAAGCGGCGCGACGATGCCGATGGGATCGTCGGTTGCGATTGCGATCGCGTTTGCCGCGTTCGCCTTTATCCTGGCGACGCGCGCCGCGCGCACCGCCTCAACGATTTAAGCGGCGAGCTACCGCGGGGGCATCCGCAGTGCGCCGTCAAGCCGGATCGTCTCGCCGTTGAGCATCCCGTTCTCGACGATGTGCCGCGCGAGCGCCGCGTATTCAGCCGGCTTGCCGAGGCGCTGCGGAAACGGAATCTGCGCGGCCAGCGCTTTGCGGTTCGCCTCGGGCAAACCCGCCAGCATCGGAGTCTCGAACGTTCCCGGCGCGATCGTGCAGACGCGGATGCCGAGCGACGCCAGGTCGCGCGCTATCGGCAACGTCATCGCGACCACGCCGCCCTTCGACGCCGAATAAGCAACCTGCCCGATCTGTCCGTCATACGCGGCGACCGACGCGGTGTTGATGATCACGCCGCGCTCACCGTCGGCGCCGGGCTGATTTTTTGCCATCTGCGCCGCCGCCAGCCGCGTCACGTTGAAGGTGCCGATGAGATTGACCGCGATCACCTTGCTGAACAGGTCCAGCGAGTGCGGGCCTTCCTTGGTGACCGTGCGCATCGCGCGGCCGATACCGGCGCAGTTTATCGCGACATTAATCAGACCGAACTTGGCCACCGTTTTCGCAATCGCGTCGGTCACCTGGTCGGCGCTGCCTACATCGGCCGTGACGAAGATCGCGTTGGCGCCGAGCGACTCGGCAACTTTGGCGCCGGGCGACGACGCTAAATCGAGAATCGCCACCTTTGCGCCAGCCGACGCGAATTCGCCGACGGTTGCTTCGCCAAGTCCGGAGCCGCCACCGGTCACAAGCGCGACCACATTTTTAAGATCCATACCAACCTCGCGTATATAGATGATGCAAACGCGAAGACGTTACGACCGGATGCGCGAGGATGCAACCGGGATGGAAGGATGAGGAAAGAATCACCTGCGGCAGGGGTGACCCCTGCANNGGCGGGCGCGGCCCCTGCCAACTGTTCCTTCGCGTAGTCGCGAAAAGATGCGCTGCGCAGATTTTCGCGTCTTCTCACAGCGGGTGCAGGGGTCACCCCTGCCCAGGGAAGTGCGAAACCCACGGCGGGTTTCGCATACAATTAAATTTCCCTTGGCTTAGCTCAGCTCGGGCGCGCGTCACCCCTGCCCCTGCTGGAGGAGTTGGCGGGCGGCGGCGACGGCGGCGCTTGAGCCGGCCAGTTCGAGGATGTCGCCCGGCCGCAGAATTTCCTCGCCGGTCGGGACGACAACTTCCGCATCGCCGCGCCCTATAGCGAGCACCACGGCGCCGCTGCTGGTGTGCAGATCCAGTTCGGCCAGGCTTCTGCCGACTCCGCCGCTGTCGGGCCTCACGCTGACCGGCGTAATCATCCCGATGCCGGGGACCTCGTATGACTCGCCTTCGGCGCCGGCGCGAGTGCCTCGGAGCGCGGTGGCGATCAGCCGCGCCGCATCGCGAACCTGCCCCTGCATCTGGCGCGCGCTTCGGGTCACGACGATTATCATCAGCGCGACCGTGATTACGATGATTCCGATCCCTTCAACCGGCGCCATGAACGGCTGAACGATCGCGAGCAGGGGCACCGCAGCGACCAGCAGAATCGTGATCTGCAGCAATTCGATCACCGCGTTTACGGCGCTGGCACCAATCCGGGGAAGCTCGGCGAAGGCGCGCGACGCGAGCGCCGCCGCCAGCCGCCGCGACGCGAAATACATCGCGGCCGTGGGCGCGGCGCATAGCAGCAGTGCGAACAGGTCCACGTACAGACCGGCGGAAAAATACGGCAGATGTTCGAGGCTGGCGACCGTGGAAGTAACGTCGAACGGATCGAGTTCGTTGACGATCAGAATCGCGCCAATCAGAACTGCGCTCGACACGATCGCGGCCGTCGGCCATCCGACCGAATTGGCGTCCCGGGCCGGCTGTGCCGCGTTGCGTATCCGCTCGAACCACGAATCGTAGAGCGCCTCGAGCAGCTTGAGCGGACGCGGCATCCGCCCGGAAATGAATTCGGCGATCGGAATCGAGCTGCGAATCATGTAGGGCGTCAGGAAGGTGGTGAGTGCGGAGACCGCAACGGCGAGCGTGTAGAGAAAATCGCGGGTGGCGCCCGTCTTCAGCCCCGCGGCGGCAATGATGAATGAGAACTCACCGATCTGCGCCAGGCTCATGCCGGCTTCGATCGACGTCTTGGCGCCGACGCCGCTCAAGACCGAGGCGAAGCCGACTGCGAAAATCTTCCCGCCGATCACCGCGGCAGTCAGCACGATCAGCGCGGGCCAGTGCTGCGCGATGAGCGCGGGATCGATCATCATGCCGACGGAAACGAAGAACACCGCGCCGAATATGTCGCGCAGCGGGGCGACCAGATGCTCTATCTGCCCGGCTTGCCCGGACTCCGCTACCAGAGAGCCCGCCAAAAAAGCGCCGAGTGCCACCGAATAGCCGGCGTGCTCGGCGAGGATCGCGAAGGCGAAACAAATGCCGACGACCGCGACCAAAGTTGTTTCGGGCCGGCCCATCCGCACCACCATCCGTACGAAAGGCGGCACGACGATGAATCCGATACCGACGAATGCCACCAGGAACAAAATCAGGCGCGCGACCGTCACCGTCATCAACGACGCCGACACGCTCGCGCCCGACGCCAGCGTGGTCAGAATCGCGAGCTCGACGACGGCGGTGAGATCTTCGGCGAGCAGAATGCCGAACACGAGTTCGCGCAGGCGCTCGGAGACCGGAGTCTCTTCGTAGGCCTTGGCAACGATAGTCGTGCTCGAAATTGAAAGCAGCGCGCCGGTAAAAATGCTCTCGAGCGGCGTCCACCCGAGCGCGCACGCGCATAGGTAACCGAGCCAGATCATGAAGCCGACCTGGAGCGCGGTGATGAAGCCCGAGGTCGGGCCAAGGCGAATCAGCTTGCGCACGCTGAACTCCAATCCGAGCGCGAACATCAGAAGGATCACGCCGAGTTCGGAGAGCGTGTGGATGCGGTCGGGATCGGCGAACAGAGGGATCGGGACGTTAGGGCCGACGATCATGCCGGCGATCAGGTAGCCGACGACGACCGGCTGGCGGATTTTCTGAAAAATAATGGTGGTGATCGCGGCGACGCATAGCACCATCGCGAGATCTTCGAGGAACGTGTGTGAGATGAGTGCGTGCACGGTAGCGTCGGGGCATCTTAGCTTGTGGCGCACGGATTGAGCGAGGGTGGAAGTGCGATCGCGGGCGGGGTGATCGAGCGACCCTCCGGCCGTTAGCACGGGTGACGCGCGTTGAAGCCGAGCTAAGCCAAGGGGAACTTAATTGTATGCGAAACCCGCCGTGGGTTTCGCACTTCCCTGGGCAGGGGTGACCCCTGCCCCCGCAGTGAGAAGACGCGAAAATCTGCGCAGCGCATCTTTTNNCAACGGCGGGCGGCCTTAACGGTGGGTGCAGGGCTCAGCCCTGCACCTGCCGCCACGAGAAACCTGCGGGCGCGCTCGCGGTGACCAGCGCAATCGGAACCCATAGCGTGAAGATGAATCCGAGCATTGGCGAATGCCATAGCCAGAACAGCCCGTAAATCAAGTAGGCGGCCAACAGCGCCCCGTGCAGCATCGTTCCCGACTCGCCCAGCCGCTCGTCGATTCGCGAAAACAGTTTCGACGCCAGCATCCCCTGCCCCAGGCAATGCCACGTGCCGTAAAAGCGGCATCGCCGGCAGATATTGCTGGTCGCCTCGAACCACAACGCGCCCAGCAACCCAAGCTCGAAGATCGCGGCGCCCGCGCTGTGCCCGGATGCGATTGAGAGCGCGAAAATACTGAACAGGATCAGCCCGCCCAGGCCGACGACCCGAAACATCGCCGGCGTCTGCAGGAGGTAAATGAATGGCTCGAAGGGGCCGGGGTTGCGTCGCATATGAGGTGAGTACGAACGACCAATCTACTCGTTACCGGAAAACGCGCAAGCAGACGCCCACCTCCTGCACCCAAGTCGGGCAACCGCCGACCACAGGTCGCGCGCTATCTTAAGCGCAGTCGAAGGGCTCAGGGGTTAGGTTTTCCTCCTGACCCCGATGCGGTGTTGGTGTGCTCCTTCTCCAATTGCTTGAACATCTGCTGTGCTTGCTGTACCGCAGCCGCGCGAATGTATGCAGCGCTCACTTCCAGATCCTTCAGATCTGAAGTGTCGCATCCAGGATGTTTGTAGTGGAACGTATAACGCACGATATTTCCGGCCGCGTCTTTCCAATCGCCAAGCCATTGGTGAACACACAGCTTGGGATCCTTAATTCCGTGCGGGAACTCCTGCCAACCGCTCACTTGCGATGATGGCAACCCGGGGTCGAGGAAATCATATTTCAAAGGTTCCCAGCCGGCCTTTTGCAGCTTGTGGGAAATCGAATCGATAACCTCAGCGGCTGGAAACTTCGCATCGACATGGTAGGTAAGCTGATCGCTCCAGCCCACCCTGCCAGTCCATACGTTCGTGGCGTTGGCGGACGTGAGCAAGGCGTCGGAGGGTTCAGCAGCGTTGACCAGACCGCCGCGCAAGCTTGCGCAAATCGCAATGAAGAGAAGGAAAGCGGTGTGTACCGGTCGAAGAAGCATTGCTCCAGTAGTCTCCCTGCGGCTTGATTTTACAATTGTCCGGAGGATAGTCGCCCGTCAATGGGGCCTGCATCCGAGGTTACCGACGACCCGCACGATGCCGACACTATCGCCCGTCTGTTTGCTGTCCGTGGAACGCATCGCTAGCGCTGCCCAATCCAATCACGCGACGCGACCGCGCGCCATCGAGCGCGAATCGCTTCGTACTGCGTGGCCGGCAGCGGCCCGGCGTTGGCGTGCGCGATATTTTGCGCGATGCGCTCGGGCCGCGTCGTGCCGACGATCGCGGTGGTCACGCCGGCGGTGCCGAGCGTAAATCTGAGCGCGATCGCGACCGAATCCTCGACGCCGCCGCGGAGAAAATCGTAGTCGAGCGCCTGGATGCGATCCCAATACGGCCGCGCGTACCAATCGCCCGGCGGCTGTTTACCATTGCGCCAGGCCGCGTTGGCGATCGGCCGCTTGACGATCACGCCCATTGCGCGCGCGGCGGCCTTGGGCAGCACGAGGTCGATCGCTTCCTGGTCCGCGAGGTTCACAGAGATCTGCACAGTGTCGAACGCGCCACTTTCGACCGCATACACCGCTTCATCGGAGTCGGCGCTGCATCCTGCGAAGCGCGCCTGTCCGCGCTCGCAGGCCTTGCGGATGACCTCGAGCACGCGGCCGTCTCTCAGAGTCGCCAGCGGCGGGCTGTGGAACTGGATCACATCGACGTGGTCGGTGCGCAAGTTCTTGAGACTGCGCTCGATGCTCCGCGCGAGCATCGCGGGTTCCCAATCCGGCGGCGCGTAACCGGCGGCGCGCTCGGACGCGGACCCAAGCGGCGCGTGCCCGCATTTGGTCATCAGAACAACTTCGGCGCGCCGCCCGGCAATCGCCTTGCCGATCAGCGCCTCGCTGCCGGCGTAGCACTCGGCCGTATCGATCACGTTGATGCCGGCGTCGAGCGCGGTGTTCAGGATTTTATCGGCGGCCTTCTGCGCGACCGCCTGGTAGCCGATTTCGGAGCCGCCGAAGCCAAGCGTGCTGACGCGAAGTCCGGTCTTGCCCAGTGCGCGATATTCGATTGCCATCGGGATGAACCGCGAAGATACGGAAAATCGGGAAACGAAGCAAAAAGAAAAGGGCCGCACGACGATGCGTCCGGCCCTTCAAGCAATGCGAGCTGTGAAATCCGCTCAGGCGGCCCGCTTGGTCTCGATAGCCAGGCTCTCTTCCGCAATCGAACCGCGCTTGGAGAAGGTGACCGCGATCGAAAGCGCGATGATCGCCGTCACCACCACTGCGACCCGCAGCGGAGTCACGTGGCCGAGCGCAACCGTGGTGAACGGCGCCGCTAAAATCGCGACCAGGTTCATCACCTTGATCATCGGGTTCAGCGCAGGGCCCGCCGTGTCCTTGAACGGATCGCCGACGGTATCTCCCACCACGGAAGCTTTGTGCACGTCGGTGCCCTTGCCGCCCAGGAATCCGTCCTCGATCTTTTTCTTGGCGTTGTCCCAGTTCGCGCCTGCATTCGACATGAAGACCGCCATCAACTGGCCGGTCAGGATCGTGCCGCCGAGGAATCCGCCGAGTGCGCCCGCGCCGAGACCGAAACCGACCAGCAGCGGCGAGAAAACCGCAAGGATTCCCGGCCCCAGCAGCTCTTTCTGCGAAGCGGCCGTGACGATATCGACGCACGCGCCGTAGTCGGGCAGCTCTTTGCCCTCCATGATCCCCGGATGCATGCGAAGCTGGCGGCGGACCTCGAACACGATCTGATAGGCCGCGCGGCTGACCGCCTTAATCGCGAATGAACTGAACAGGAACGGCACCGCACCGCCGATCATCAGGCCCACGAACACGGTGGGCATATTGATCTGCACGCCGATCGCGCCGAGATGAGCCTCGTCTATGAATGACCGGAACAGCGCGACTGCCGCCAGCACCGCGGTCGCAATCGCCAGGCCCTTGGTCAACGCCTTGGTGGTGTTGCCGATCGCGTCCATCCAGGACAGCGTCTTGGACGCCTCCTCCTGATGGATTCCGCCCATCTCGAAGATGCCGTGGGCGTTGTCGGTGATCGGTCCATAGGTGTCCATCGCCAGGATGAAGCCGGTGGTGGTGAGCAAGCCCAGCCCGGTCAGCGCGATTCCATAAAACTGCAGCGCGAGCGAGTCGTGAAAAATCGCCATCGCGCCCATGATCGCGGCCGCGATCACCAGCAGCGCCCAGACCGACGACTCGAGACCCTCGGCCATGCCCGACAGGATCAAAGTCGCCGGGCCGGTGCGCGCCGCCATTGCGGTTTCGGTGACTGGGCCTTTGTCCGGATGCGTAAAATAGTTGGTGAGCCACAGCGTCACGACCGCGAGAATGATTCCCAGCGACGCGCAGCAGGCGAAGCGCCAATCGGTCGCGCCGGTGCGCGGATCGTCGAGGTAAAAATAATTCACGACGAAAAATCCGATCACGGATGCGATCGCCGAGGTCATGTAGCCGATTGTGATCGGGCGCATCGGATCGAGCATTTTGCCCGCCGGCACGCGCACCGCAATGATTCCGATGATCGAGGAAAACACGCCGACGCCGCGCAGGATGAGCGCGAACATGATCAGTTTGACCGCGAACGCGCCCGCGTACTGGCCATAAATGGCGATAAAGTCCGACTCCTGCAGCGCGTAGGCCGCCAGGATGATCGCGGCGACCAGTGTCACCTCGTAGGACTCGAAGATGTCGGCCGCCATGCCGGCGCAGTCGCCGACGTTGTCGCCGACGTTGTCGGCAATCGTAGCGGGATTGCGCGGGTCGTCTTCGGGGAGATCCTGCTCGATTTTGCCGACCAGGTCGCCGCCGACGTCAGCCGCCTTGGTGTAGATTCCGCCGCCCACGCGCATGAAGAGTGCGGCCAGCGAGCCGCCGAAGCCGAATCCGACGAGCACCTTCATCGCGTTTTCGCGGAACACCAGGAAGATGATCGTCGCGCCGAGCAACCCCAGGCCGACCGTGAACATCCCCGATACTCCGCCCGCCTTGAATGCCAGTTCCATCGCGCCCTTGAAGCTGGTCAGCGCGGCGTTGGCGCTGCGGACGTTGGCCTTGACCGCCAGCCACATCCCGACGTAACCGGCGCTGTAGGAAGCGGTGACGCCCATCAAGAAGGCGATCGAGATGCCCAGCGGCAGGTACAGGCCCTGATAGACGTTGCGGTACATGAGGAACAACGCGATGAAGATGGCGGCGACGAACCAGATCATCGTTCTGACCTGACGTCCGAGGTACGCCATCGCGCCGAGTTCGATCGCGTCGGACACGTCGGTCATTGATTTTGGTCCGGGGTCCGCCGCCAGCACTACGCGTATCAGCACAACTCCGTAGGCCAGCGCGACCAGCGCCGAGACCAGCACCAGCCACAGGATCATGACCTGTCCGCTGGTTAAAGTGGGCAGAACTATATTCGCTTCGCTCATCGCAATCCGAGTCTCCTGAAAAGGTCGAGGTTTGTTTTAGGGCGCCGCCCGCTGTGTAATTGGATCGCGCCGTTCATAAGCCGGGCGATTACCCTCTGGATATCTGGCGCAGTCTAGGTTTTCCTGAATACGAAGTCCAGTTATCCGCAGGGTGTTCGAACGGCACCGGACGGCGGAATCTTTCGGCGCTTTTTGGGTCATCCCGAGCCAAGCCGAAGAACCCCGGATCTTCAGGTCTCGCGCGCCGCCTTGACTGCAGCACCAATCTCTTCGATTTCTTTATTCGAAACGCCAGGACTTCCTTGAAGGTTGATATTCCAGCCCACTACTTTCAGGCCGCGATTGTCATGGCCGGTAAAAAGTTTCAGGCGTCCATGACCTGAAAAAGGCAACTCCGTAAGCTTCCCGCCAAGATGTTTTTCGTACGCCTTCACACTGCCCCTGCCATTCAGCAAGAGAAGTTGGAATTTTTCTTGCGAGAGTTGGTGATCGAGGAAAGGCAAGTCGGCCTCGATAAGTTTGACCTGATCGGAACCGGAAAGATCTCTCCACACGGGATCGGTAGCCCACTGCACCAAATCCAGATGGCAGGCGGAGTCATCGTAGTATGACGCGTCCACTTGTTTGAGAATCTTTTCCAGCTTATTGAACCAACGACCATACGGCCGGCGATGAAAATAGTTGTTACATGCCTGGAAGACGCGGCGAACGGCTTCAACTGGAGCATCTGCAAGATCATTCACTCCGACCGACTTCAACGTTTCGAGCCGACGTTCGCCACCCACAAGTTCGTTGCCGTCGTGGTCGAGAAATTCACGTTTGCTGGGATTCCAGCCAAGCGTTGCAACCTTTGATTTACGTACGTCCCCGAATGCGACGACTGGAGTTGATCCTACCACGACCAGTCCGCCAGAGGGCCGTCGCCGTCTGATCCGGGCTTCGATGTAGTCGGGCATGTCTGTCATAAAGGCCGCCCAAATTACCACTCGTACACGAAAAAGCTGCGTCGCGGATGGGCGAGTTTTCGATTGTTGGTTGACGCAGCACGGTCCGCCTGAAATTTGGAATTAGGACAGTACTGGAGTAATGCGCTCGGTTGATCCGCACGACTGCGGTGTGTTTATCTGTAAAGGTTGAACCGCCATGAATGTAAATATCGAAGAACCCAATAGTCTCCGGCGCAAACTTACGATTGAAGTCGAACCCGACGAAATCAAGCATGAGCTGGATCGCGCATTCAACGAACTCAAACGCGGCGTTGTGCTCAAGGGCTTCCGCCCCGGCCACGCCCCGCGCAATCTGCTCGAGCGATTCTTCGGCGAACAGGTCCGCGGCGAGGTAATTCAGAAACTCGTCAAGGAATACACCGACAAGGCGCTCGAGGAGCACGACCTCAAGCCCGTGGTCGCGCCCGAAATCGTCACCGAACAGACCGACCTGCAAAAAGACCTGTCGCTCAAGTTCAGCGCGACGTTCGATCTCCGCCCGAAGATCGAGGTCAAGGACTACGAAGGCCTCAAGGTGCCCGAGTCCAAGGTCGAAGTCACCGACACGGAAGTCGAGGAAGCGATCGAGCGGTTTCGCGAGCGGCAAGCGACCCTCAAGAAGATCGAGGATCGCACCGTCGTCCAGGACGGCGATTACGCGCTCGCCCTGGTCGAGGCCTTCGAGGACGGCAAGCCGGTCTCGCCCACCAAGCCCGACGATCGGCTGGTCGAGGTTTCCGAGCGCGCGCTCGCCCACGGCGTGTACGAAGTGCTCAAGGGCGCGGAGCTGGGAATGCAGACGAAGGCCTCGAAGACCTACCCGGCCGACTACAGCCACAAAGATCTCGCCGGCAAAACGATCGAATGGCGCGCGACGCCCAAAGAGATCTATCGGCGCGAGTTGCCGACCGTCGATGACGACTTCGCCAAGGATCTCGGCGACGAGAACCTCGCGGCGTTCCGCATCCGCGTTCGCGCCGATCTGCTCGCGCACGCCCAGCAGGAGGCCAACGCCCGCGCGCGGCAGGGACTGCTCGATATCGTGATCGAGCGCAATCCCGTCGAACTGCCCGAATCGCTGGTCGCGCGCGAGTTGAGCGCGATGGAAGCCGAATTGCATCAGACGCTCGAAGCGGGCGGGCTGTCGCATGAGGAAGCCGACGAGCGGGTCAAGCAGAATGCCGACGATTTGAAGACGCGGGCCGAGAAGCGCGCACGCACCGGGCTTATCGTGGACGCGCTCGCGGAGCAGGAAAAGATCGAGATCAATGACGAGGAGCTGGGTGAGCGGGTGGCGACGATCGTCACGCAAAGCGGGCGTAATCGCGACCGCGCCGCCGAGTTTTACCGCAGCCCGGAAAATCGCGACGCGCTGCGGCAATCGATGCGCCGCGAGAAGGCGCTCGACTTTATTCTGAGCCGCGCCAAGCGGGAAGATGCTGCATCCGAGCCGAAGTAGCTTCGATGCAACTTCGCTCGGAGCCAGTCACGGTTGCTCCCCCATTTCGCAGACGTTACAATTTGAAGGCGTCAGCGGCCTTCTCTCAATTGTCGCGACCTGGCTGTGGCGCGGACCGGACTTATGAGCAACCTGGTACCGATTGTCGTCGAACAGACCGGCCGCGGAGAGCGGGCCTATGACATCTACTCTCGCCTGCTGAAAGACCGCATCGTTTTTCTCGGCACCGAAGTCAACGACGACGTCGCCAACCTGGTTACGGCTCAATTTCTGTTCCTCGAATCCGAAGATCCTGAAAAAGAGATCAACTTTTACATCAATTCGCCGGGCGGGTCGGTGACGGCCGGGATGGCGATTTACGACACGATGGAGTTCATCCGGCCTCCCGTATCGACGCTGTGCCTGGGTCAGGCGGGCAGCATGGGCGCGATCCTGCTGCTGGCGGGTGCGAAAGGCCGGCGCTACGCGCTACCGCATTCGCGAATCATCCTGCATCAGCCGCTGGGCGGGATGCAGGGACAGGCGAGCGACCTGGAAATACACGCCAAGGAAATTTTGCACGCTCGGGAGGACATCAACAACATCATAATGAAGCATACCGGACAGAATCTGCGTAAGATCGAGAAGGATACCGATCGCGATTATTTCATGTCGCCGCAACAGGCGGTTGAATACGGACTGATTGATGAGGTAATCGTTAGCCGAAGGCCCTCCAAGTGAGCCGCGGGAGGCAGTATGGCCAAGCATGACGACCGCTCGGGCAACCTGGTTTGCTCATTTTGCGGGAAGAGCCAGGACGAAGTTCGAAAGCTGATTGCCGGCCCGACGGTTTATATTTGCGACGAATGCATCGACCTTTGTAACGACATAATCGCCGAGGAGACTGACAGCGAGGAAGCATTCAGCCAAAGCTCCGCGGTGCCCAAGCCCGCCGAAATCAAGCGGGTGCTCGATCAGTACGTGATCGGTCAGGAGCGCGCCAAGAAAATCCTCTCGGTCGCGGTCCACAATCACTACAAACGAATCGACTCGCAGATGGTGACCGGCGACGTCGAGCTGCAGAAATCCAACATCCTGCTGATTGGCCCGACCGGAGTCGGCAAGACGCTGCTGGCGCAAACCCTCGCCCGCTTCCTGCAGGTGCCGTTCACCATCGCCGACGCGACTTCGCTGACCGAGGCCGGCTACGTCGGCGAGGACGTCGAGAACATCATACTGTCGCTGCTCCAGAACGCCGACTACGACATCGAGCGATGCCAGCGCGGCATCGTGTACATAGATGAGATCGACAAGATTGCGCGCAAGGGCGACAACCCGTCGATCACGCGCGACGTGTCGGGCGAAGGCGTTCAGCAGGCGCTGCTCAAGATAATCGAGGGCACGATGGCGTCGGTGCCGCCCAAGGGCGGCCGCAAGCATCCGCAACAGGAGTTCCTGCAGGTCGACACGACCAACATCCTGTTCATCTGCGGCGGCGCGTTCGTTGGACTGGACGACATCATCCGGCGGCGCATCTCGGGCAAGACGATGGGTTTTCGGGCCGACCTGACGCATCGCGACCCCAAGACGGTCTCCGAGCTTCTATATGAAGTGCAGCCGGAGGACTTGCTCAAGTTCGGATTGATTCCGGAGTTCGTCGGCCGCCTGCCCGTGATCGCGACGCTCGGCGAATTGGACGAGGAAGCGCTGGTGCGAATCCTGACCGAGCCGAAGAATGCGCTGGTGCGCCAGTATCAGAAGCTCTTCGACATGGAGAACGTTCACCTGAAATTCACCCAGGGTGCGCTGCGCGCGATCGCGCGCGAGGCGCTCAAGCGCAAGTCGGGCGCTCGCGGACTGCGCGCCATCATGGAAGCAATCATGGTGGACCTGATGTACGAAATCCCCTCACAACCTAACATCAAGGAGGTGCTAATCTCGGAGGAAGTGGTTACTCAGAAGGAGCAGCCGCTGCTGGTCTATCAAAAGACCGCCGAAACCGCATAGCCCGGGAGACTCGAGAACTACAAGATGCTTTTTCGCAATGACAAAAAAGATAATCGCGATGCAACGACGAACGTGGTGCCATTGTTCCCGTTGCGCGAACTGATCGTTTTCCCACACGAAGTCTATCCCATCTTCGTCGGACGCCAGAAGTCGATTAAGGCTCTGGAAGCCGCCGAGGCCAAGAAGACCCCGATTCTGCTGGTGACGCAGAAGGACCCCAAGGTGGCCGAGCCCGCGCCCAAGGACTTGTACGCGGTCGGCACGCTCGGCGTCGTCGTGCAGCTGTTGCGCCTGCCCGACGGGACCGTCAAGGCGCTGGTCGAAGGCAAGAAGCGCGCACGCGTGATCCGTTACGTCGCCGACGAGGAATATTTCCAGGTCGAGGCGGAGGAGATCGAGGAGGTCAGCGAGCGTACCACCGAGGTCGAGGCGCTGATGCGCTCGGTGGTCTCCACCTTCGACAACTACGCGCGGCTCAACAAGAAGATTCCGCCCGAGATGGTGACCTCGATCGCGGCCGTCGACGATCCGGCGTTCCTGGCCGACAAGCTGGTCGGACATCTTGGGATCAAGCTCGAAGACAAGCAGGCGTTGCTCGAATCGACGATCCCGGCCGAGCGGCTGGAGAAGATTCTCGGCTACATGCGCTCGGAGCTGGAAATCCTCGAGGTCGAAAAACGCATCCGCTCGCGCGTCAAGAAGCAGATGGAGAAGACGTCCAAGGAGTATTACCTCAACGAGCAGATGCGCGCGATTCAGAAGGAGCTCGGCGAGAAAGACGAATTCAAGAACGAGATTCAGGAATTGGAAGAGAAACTTCGGCAGAAGAAGATGCCCGCCGAGGCGCGCGAGAAATGCGAGCGCGAGATCAAGAAGCTCAAGATGATGTCGCCGATGTCCGCCGAGGCGACCGTCGTGCGCAACTACCTCGATTGGTTTCTTGGGCTGCCGTGGTTCGAGTACACCGAAGACAAACTTGACATCAAGGAAGCCGAGCGCGTGCTCGAGGAAGATCATTACGGCCTGGATAAAGTCAAACTGCGCATCCTGGAATACCTGGCGGTCGAGACCCTGGTCGGCCAGATGAAGGGGCCCATCCTGTGCCTGGTCGGACCTCCGGGCGTCGGCAAGACCTCGCTGGGCAAGTCGGTGGCGCGCGCGACCGGACGCAAATTCGTGCGCGTATCGCTTGGCGGCGTGCGCGACGAAGCCGAAATACGCGGCCATCGCCGAACCTACATCGGCGCGCTGCCGGGCAAGGTGATCCAGTCGATTCGCAAGGCCGGATCCTCCAACCCGGTGCTGCTGTTCGACGAAGTGGACAAGATGTCCACCGACTTCCGCGGCGATCCGTCGTCGGCGCTGCTCGAAGTTCTCGATCCCGAGCAGAACTGCACGTTCAACGACCACTATCTCGACTGCGATTACGATTTGTCGAAAGTGCTGTTCATCACGACGGCGAATACGCTCGACCGTATCCCGCGGCCGCTCCAGGACCGGATGGAAGTCATCCGGATCCCCGGCTACACGGAATTGGAGAAGCTCAATATCGCCAAGAAGTACCTGCTGAAGAAGCAGCAGGAGGCCAACGGGCTGCGGCCGGAGAACATCGAGGTCTCCGACGGCGCAATCCAGGGCATCATCCGCCATTACACGCGCGAAGCGGGGGTCAGAAATCTCGAGCGCGAACTCGCCTCGATCTGCCGCAAGGTTGCGGTCGAAGTCGTCAAGACCGATCGCAACGCGCACGTCAAGGTTTCGAGCTCGAGTCTGGGCAAATACCTCGGCGTTCCGAAGTTCCGCTACGGCACGGCGGAGACCGTACCGCAGGTGGGAGTGGCGACCGGGCTGGCGTGGACAGAGCTCGGCGGCGAGCTGCTCAGCGTCGAGGTGACGATCGTTCCGGGACGCGGCAAGCTGACCATCACCGGCCAGCTCGGTGACGTGATGCAGGAATCGGCGCAGGCTGCGCTTTCATATGTGCGTTCGCGGGCGGAAGTGCTCGGCCTCGATCGTGGCTTCTATCACCGGATCGACATTCACATTCACGTTCCCGAAGGCGCCATACCCAAGGACGGGCCGTCGGCGGGAATCACCCTTGCGACCGCGCTGGTGTCGGCGCTCACGCGCTCGCCGATTCGCAACGACCTTGCGATGACGGGCGAAATTACGCTGCGCGGACGGGTGCTGCCGATCGGAGGACTCAAGGAGAAGGTGCTCGCCGCGCATCGCGGCGGCATCAAGACGATCCTGATACCCAGGGATAACGCCAAGGACATCGAGGAGATCCCTCCGCAGATCATGAAGGGCATCACCTTGATTCAGGTCGAGCACATGGACGAAGTGCTCAAGCACGCGCTGGTGCTGGCCGACCCGGATACGTTCTTCAAGCCGGGCAAGGGCGACGACGACCTCGCGTTCCTGCGCGAGCCGGAACCGAAGGGTCGAATGACGCCAGGGGACGAAGAGGATACCACGGTATCCACGAACTTGTCGTAGATTCTGAGCGGGGGACACCGCGAATTCCGGTGGGAACCGGAAGTGCGCGGCTCAAATGTGCGGTCGCGGATATTCGGGAAGACCGCCGAAGGTTACATATGACCAAGGCTGAACTCATAGAGGCGCTGTCGAACAAGCTTCCGCTCAACAAGGCCGATGCCGAACGCGCAATTAACATCGTGCTCGACGACGTCATCGCCGCGCTGCGCCAGGGCGAGCGGGTGAACATCTCAGGCTTCGGAACGTTTTCAGTATCGGAACGGCAGGCGCGCACTGGCCGCAATCCAAAGACTGGCGAATCGATCGAGATTGCAGCGAGCCGGTCGGCCAAGTTCAAACCGGGCAAGCAATTGAAGGACTCGCTCAACGAAGGCGTCAGCGCTGCGCCGGCGTCGTCGTCGCCGTCAGCCGGTTCGTGACCGGCTCGCGCGGCCTCGATCAAACAGGTTCAACAGGGTGGCCCGTGTGTCGATGACACACACGCAGGCGCCCTTTTTTGCCAGGACTTCGGCCGTGGGCGGTTAGCTCAGTGGTAGAGCATCGGCCTTACAAGCCGGGGGTCGCAGGTTCGAAACCTGCACCGCCCACCAATGAAATCAGGCACTTACGCAGCACGGCGATTCGAGCGAATCCCCTCAGTGCCAGATTAGTGCCATCTTTTGCTAATTTGGTAGCAGTCGGAAGCGACCGTGAGCTTGAAGCCTGAGCGGCCCGCAGGCTCGGGAGACGAAGGGTGCAATCCTCTTGGAGCATCGCTACGAAGGGTGCAACGAAGGGTGCAAAACACCGAAGGGTGCAATCTCTTGCACTCTTCACTAAAGTCATTCTCTAAGAAGGGTTTTAATTAAAGGGTGAAAGGGTGCAAACGTGTGTAGGAGAGAGGGGGGGTACCATCGGCGCACCGGCGCGCGTGCGGGCAGCGGCCCCTGCTCGTGTAGCTGGAAACTTTTAGATTTTGGGTTAGAACTAAGGAGGATGAAAAAAAATGAGTGCGACAAATGTCGAATACCATCTGGAGATTTACCTTCCAGGTAGCGCCGATGATGTGTGGGTTTCTTTTCAGGCCCTCCAACCGTTCATGGCGTTCTCGAAGGGCGATATTTTGAATCCGGGTCTCTGGACCGGTTCGAAGGCCCCAATGCGCGTGCTCAGAATTCTGAACGTGGAACACATCGTCTGGGAGGCGTCCGGTCACATAAGCCACAAGGTGATGCTTTTCACCGAGGAAGTTGAAGGCACTCGCGAACTAAGGCTCAAATGAAACTTGAGTGCCCGCTGAGCGACGGTTCAACCAAAAAACCAGACACGCCGAAAGAGAGCGACTGCCAGTGCGGATGCGGATGCGAAGCCCGACGGCCGCTCGGAGTTTGGATAGTGAGCAAGGCCGGCGTGGCTCTTTGCGGTAGATGCGCTGACGGTCTCTGCGGTATAAAGCGGCGCGCCAGGCCGCAATGAAAAAACTAAAGACGACGATGAAATCCGCGTTCGCCGCGCTAGTTGCGATCGCCAGCGCAAGCCCGCTGTTGGCCGCCAGTCCGGCAATGGCGGGCGCGTCGGCGTTTCCTGATTGCAAAAGCTACAAGGTGCCGCCGGAGCTTAACGGCAAGAAGGGCCGAGAGACCACGTTCGACGGACCAGGCGGCGCCGTGACAATCGTGCACATCGGCAGCAAGATCCTATGCGAAGTAGTCGAGCAAGGGGTGCCATCCGCCGACCGCCGGCAGGACGAGCAAAAAATCCTGAGCGGCAAGAAACTCAAGCTCCACAAGCCCGCCCTCGAAGACTTCAGCGTGGGGTATGCCGGCCCGGACTGCACCAGCGAGTACCAGGATTGTTACGACTCAAACTCGCCCAACTATCCCGACCGCGATGCGTGCGCCGAGTTCGCAGCGCGTTGCCGTTGAAAATGGGGGCGCGGGCTCGCGGGTTTCCCGTGCGCGGCCAGGATACCGCGCCCCGTGAGTTGGCCGCGCCCCTCTCGCCCTAGTCTCGGTCGTACTCGTCGGCCGGGCCGCCTACGCTCGACATTGCGTCAGCGGCGTGGACGGCGCTGCGGTCAGCCTGAGTGGGGTTCAGGGGCTGGCGCTTCACGCCGCCCCTGCCCGGCACTTTCATGCTCGGACCGCCGGCGCGCTGTGCGCGCTTTTCGGGAAGCGGCTGCTCGGGCCGCTTGTATTCGCGATCGGGTTTGATTTTTGCCGCCATAACTTTCGTTCACCTCCAAAATTTCATCGCCCAAAGAGGGCGTTCAAATCACTGTTATCTGAGTAGTCCTCGCTCTCGATCGGTGAGAGTCGCGACCAGTTCAGAAACCCCGACAGCGCGTCAACCTGATCGTCGTGCGCGCCGTTGGGGAACGAGGACAATTCATCGAGGAAAGCCGGGAGCCAGGGCGCCTCGCGGGGCAGGAACACGCGGCCGGCTTCGACCATCGGCGAGGCTGCGGCGGCTCGGGCTTCCTTGCTCCTGGACTGATGCTTGACCGGGATCACAGGAAGGATCGTTGACGCGCGTAACGCCTGAATGAGCGATTGCCCTGATGCTGCATCTTCGATGAGGAGCGCGTGAGGATTCCACTGATCGGCCAACTCGTTCACGATTGCGATCAGTCGCGGAAACTCGACTCGCCCGCGCCAGACGTGGAGCAGGTAGTAGCCATCGGCGCATTCGGCAAAAGTTTCGCAGACTGAGTAGTCGGCGGATTGCTTCGCGGAGAAAGCGGTATCGAGCGAGAGAGTGATCCGCAAGGGCTCCTGCTGATCGTCCGGGTCGAAGGACCGCCACCAATCGCGCTTGAAGATTCCGCCTTCGGCGGCCTGCGGGCGCTGCTGATAGAGCGATAGCCACGCGGCTGACCCGATTGCCTCACGGATGCGCTCAAGAGTTTCGAGCGGGTAACGCGCGGGCCAGAGTGCTTCGCCTTCGGCGCGCCCGAGCGGGTCGTCTGTCTCCGCCAGCGCGGGCAAATTCACGACGCGCCAATTTTCAGATTTGTGCTCGGAGAGCAACCAGCCGCATAGGTCGGCCTCATGCCATCGCGTTTGAATCAGAGCTATTCGGCCGCCGGGCTCCAGGCGCGGGTACAGAACGCTTTCGAACCAACCCTGCAATGAGCGGCGCGCAGTATCGCTCTCGGCTTCCTCGCGGTTCTTGATCGGGTCATCGAGGACGATCAGATCGCCGCCGCGGCCGGTGAGCGCGCCGCCGGCGCCGACTGCGAAATACAGTCCGCCTTGAATGGTCCCCAGTCTGTGAGTCGCTTGCGAATCTTCCAGAAGTCGGACGTTAGGAAAGATGCTGCGGAAGGCCAGGTCAGTGACGATCGCCTTGACGCGCCGGCCGAAGTCAGACGCCAGTTCTTGTCCATACGACGCCGCGATGATCGAGGACTCGGGATGACGCCCGATGAACCAGCTCGGGAAGATCGCAGAAGTGAGCAGGCTTTTCCCATGGCGCGGCGGCATCGTGACGATCAGGCGATCATGGTCGCCACGCTCCAAGGCTTCCAGCTCGTGAACAAGCATCCGCAGGTGACGCGGAGCTTTGAAGCTTGGATAGACGGCCGGCGCGAAGTGGCGCAATGAATTTTGCGCCAACTCAAGATTCGGATTCATGGCCCTCGCTCGCGTCGGCCGCGACGGCGTCCTGAATTCTTCGGCTCACCGCGTCGAGTGCGCCGGGATGATCGCCGCGGGTTATCTCAAGGCGCGCTCGGGGACTTAGGCCAAGCTGAATCGCGAGAGCGATCTGAGTGTTTCTCAACGCCCTCAATGTGTTCACTAGCTGCCGAGGCTCGCCTTTCGGAGTAACCACCCCACTCTTGTACAGGTTGGCGAAGGTTTCATCCGCCAATAACTCAATTTGTGCCCACGCCCGTACCAGAGGTTGATCACAATCGCGGACCCACGGACAAATTTCTCGCACCTTGGCGGTAAGGCGCCGCACAACCTGCGGGCGAACGCGCCGGTACCGAGAACGCACGAAAAGCCGCGTGTCGCCGGCGGGCGCCGGCGGGCCGCCATTGCCGTTGTTGTCGCACTCGTTCACTGTTTTCGCCCGCGAAGCGCCTTCATTGTCGCGCTTTGGTGCTTTTCGTACTCGCGACGATCCATGTCTGCAAGCGGCTTGGACGCGGCCGGCAACACAACAGGCCGCGGCTTGCGCAGCTCGGCCAGGTGATCGGCCTTCATAAGTTTGTAGGTGTCCGGCCGCAATTTGCGCGCGTCGAGTGGTGGCTGCGGATTCTGTTCGTTCATGGTTGGCCTTCCTTCACGCTACGACTTGAGCCGGGGTCTGCAAGTAGGCGGCAATTTCGACTTTGTGACGGGTGATTATCTGCCTTGCGGTCGGATCGAGTCGGCCGCGCGCGAGAATTTCGCCGCTCGGGCTGACGGTCAGAAAAATACCTTGGGTCGCGAGTCGTGCGCAGAAATTCGCGGCATCGAAGATGGGCGGCAAAGGCGCACGGCTCAATGCCGCTTGCTGCGACACCTGAAAACCAATGGCTGACCTCTCGCCCCAAGGCGTGCGGGCCAGTTCGTCAAACTTTTCTTTCCATTTCAGTGCGCAGTGAGCAGCCGCGATCGCTCCTTGTGCTCGGGCTCGGGCGAATTCCGATCGCCAGATCGCGAACTGCCGATCAACGATGCCCGCAAAGCCATCCGCGATCGGGCGCAGCTCCCTCGCCCGCGTGCGTGAGGCAAGGACTTCCGCTTCGATTCGATCGAGGCGGTAGTGAACGCGCTTGAGGAAGCCTTGGGCCTCTGCGATTTCAGGTTGGGTCATAGTCCCTCCTCCAAGGTCGCGTTGACCGCCTCAGCCACGCGCGCCGCGCGGTCAAACTCATCATCATCATAATTGTCGGCCGGCCGAATCCAGCCGGCCTTGATCAGAACTTCGAACGCAGCATCATCATCCGAATCGTCGGTCGATTCGGACTGAGGTAGGGGAGCCGGTGAGGCGCTAGAGTCGCCGGCCCCGTTGGAGTTTTTCGATCCGTCACTGTTTGGCAGTTTGAGGAGCCAGGGACCAAGCCCGTCCTTGAACGCCTCGATCTTCAAAACCTTGCGCGCGGCGTTCAGGGTGCGCTCGGAGACACCCCTAACCTTGGCCGCTGTCTCAACGCCTCTGACCGGCGCCGGACCCGCGCCCAGTTGCTCCATCAGTACCTCAACTGCCATCTGAAACTTGTTGGTTCCGGGCTCTTCGAGCGGTGCCCGCAGCAAGTCAGACGCGCTGAGTGGCGTTTCCCCCGCAATCCACTCGACGTGAGCAACACTGTCCCCTTCTGTTTGTACGAGCCGGAAAGCCAGCGCGGGCGGTTTGGGTGCGAGGTTCATTTTTACCGGAGCAAAAATTTTCTTCGCTTCGTCGTCGGGGTCGGCCCCGATCAGGAAGGCGGCTCGCGCAGCCGCAATGATCCCGATGCTGCCGCCGCCGCGATAAATCGCGTTCGTACCGGCGGTCTTGTTGAGATGGCGGACCACGACGACTACGGCCCCGGTGCGTTCGGCGACGCCGGTCAATCCGGCAAGTAAGCGCCGGACATCCGTGTCGATCCGACTATTGATTTTGTTCGACGTGAAGGCACTTAAAGGATCGATGATTACGAGAATAGCGCGGGTTCGCACAACCGTATTCTCGAGGATTTCGAGATCCTCAGGAAGGGTCAGCAATTGAGGCCCGTCGGCGGTGTCGCGAGCGATCGGGACTATATGAACATTTGCCAAGTCCGCTCTGGCCGCGATCAAGCGCGGAATAATAGTCGCTGACGGAGAATCTTCAGCGGAAGCAATGATCGCAATTCCTTGCGGGCACGGCGAAGCATCTGGAAAGTCACGGCCGCGGCTCACGTGCGCAGCGAGGTCGATAGTGAGCGTCGATTTTCCCTCGCCGGGATCGCCATCGAACAGGGTCAGGCATCCTCGCGCGATGTACCCTTCCCAAAACCAATCGGTCTCGGTTGGCGAAATCTGATCGCCGCGGAGTCCGAGCACCGGCTGGCCGGCGCGGGGAAAGCGAATCCGCTCAAGGCTGCGCTGCGCCTCAGTCGTAATTTCGTCGGGGTCCGCGTTCTCGCAAGCGGCTATTGCCAATTCCTGCCCGATTTGGCCCGCGACGCGGAGACGCGCCTTGTCATGCACGATGCGCGCGTAGTGCACCACGTTCGCGGCCGTCGGTACGATCGAAGCCAGCTCCGCGATATAGGCCGGACCGCCGATTCGCTCCAACGCGCCGCGCGCCGTGAGAGCGTCCGTCAGAGTGATCGCGTCGATTGGCTGTTTGCGATCTTTCAGCTCAACCATCGCGCGGAAAATCAGCCGATGCGAATCGCGGTAGAAATCGTCGGGGCTCAAGAATTCCCGCGCCTGATTGATCGCGTCGTTGTCGAGCAGAATCGCGCCGAGCACCGATTGCTCTGCTTCGAGATTCTGCGGCGGGACGCGCAAGAGATTGTCAGCGTTCGCGCTCATCTACGCGCGCGCGTCGGCGAGGTAGCGATCAAGCTCTGGCTTCATGATCACAAGCCGCCTGCCAACACGGGCGGGTTTAAGCCGGCCGCGCTGGATTTCGAGCCTCAACAGCCCCTCCGAAACTCCAAGCTGCGCAGCCAACTCGGCAACGCTGAACGCAACGCGGCGGTGGTCCTGCTTCTCGCTGTTTGTTTGCATACACGGATAATATGTGTCCATGGTCATGTTTGACAACAGGTATGATAGAGATTATTGTTGTGACAATGAAAGTGCATAAGTCAGGTGGACGGCGTTTGACAAAACGACTCTTTGAACCTCACGATCGAGCGTTAGTCCGAGTCGGCACCAGGCCCTCCGCGCGGCTGACGTGGCTCTTGACCTTCGCCCAAGGGGAGCCCGGCAAGCTCCCGGCTGTAGCGTTCCAAGAGCTTGTTGACGAAATGCAAGTCTTCTCGACGGATGCCGGCTACCGCTGGCCCGCGGACGAGCCGTGGGCGCCCTCGCGCGATGTTGTCGATGCGCTCGCGCGCAAGGTTCGCGAGGGTGTCGAGGCGCTGTTCGGCCGGGTTGAGGGCGTGAGCCATGGCGGCGGCAACAAGATAATCCACCCCCGCTCGTTTGCGATCACGCATGAAGACTTGGGCGATTTTACCGAAGGCATCACAGGCCGGCCCGGCGAGTCGCGATTGATCCCCTTTTACATCGGAGCGCCCGCTGGCGCCTTTCTCCGGGCCGCCTTCGACCTCGTGAAAAACCACGGGCACCGCATCCGCGAGTGCCGCTACCGGGAATGCGGCCGGCTGTTCAGCGCCAGCAAGGGCCAGGCGTATGACTCACCCCTGTGCTCGCAGCGCGAGCGCACCGCGAAGTGGGCCGAAAAGCGTGGCCCTGAACGTCTGTATGAGCTTCGCCATAGGCGCTACGAGCAGACCGTCAAGAAACAGACTGGAAAGAACATCAAGGTCCAGCGCCTCGGGCGCCGGAAGGGAGAAAAGAATCATGGCTAGAGTATTCCGTCGTGACGGAGCCTTTTGGATCGACTTCTCGGACGCTGACGGCGTGCGGCGCCGGCGCAGGATCGGCCCGAGCAAGCGCGTTGCGCGGGAAGTGCTGGACGGCCTCTTGGGTTCGGTCGCCCGGCGCCAGTATCTCGGGATCATCGACGATTCAGCGACCGATTTCGCGGACTTCGCCGAAAAGATTTGGTGGCCCAAGGTCTCCGCGACGATCGCGCCGCGAACCGCCGAACGCTGGCGCGGTATTCTCGACAACCATCTCCGCCCGCATTTCACGGGATTGCTGCGATCGATCACTCTCGAAGCCGTCGAGTCCTACGTTGCGAGCCGGCTCAAGCCGGTCATCTGCCCCGATTGCGAGGGCAAAAAGAAGATCGCCGGCATCGCGTGCTCTGAATGCGAGGGCGCCGGGGAAAGGGCGGTCACCACGCCAAGCACGGTCAACCGCGAGCTAGCCGTGCTCCGGCATATCCTCAAGCGCGCCGTCGCCTGGCATCACCTGCATCGCTACCTGCTCCAAGGCTGGCGCCCGCTCAAGGAACCGTCAGGCCGGTGCCGTTTCCTGAGCCTCGATGAAATCCCACGTCTGATCGTCGCGTGCGGCGAGTCTCGATCTTCCTATCTCAAGCCGTTCGTACTGGTTGCGCTCAACACCGGGATGCGCCGCGGCGAGATCCTGTCTCTCACCCGCCGCTCGATCGACTGGACCAATCGCTTTCTGACGCTCACCAAGACCAAGAATGGCGAGAGCCGCACTGTCTATCTCAACGACACCGCTTTCGAGGCTCTACGGGCGCTCCCTGCCCGAATCGACGGCCGCCTCTTCCCGTTCAAGGACGACCATTGCGTCAGCCGCGCCTTTCGCCGCGCCGTCGAGCGCGCCGGCATCCCAGACTTCCGGCTCCACGATCTGCGGCATAGCTTCGCGTCCTACGCGGCGATGGCCGGCACGCCTCAACGCGGGCTCCAAGGGCTTCTCGGGCACAAGGACGGCCGTATGACCGGCCGCTACACGCACCTGAGCGATGCGTTTATGAAAGCCGCCGTCGGCAAGCTCGCGCTCGGAGCCGAAAAGGCGCCACAGGCCGACGCCAGTGCGGCGCGGTCATCCTGAGAATCAATCCGCACAGCGCGCCATCAAACGGCGGAACAAACTAGCGGATGACCCTGGGATGATCTGGCTTTCGCCGCTTCGACTACCCATTGCACCCTTCGGCGGTTGGCGATGTAGTTTCCTGCCTAACGAATGTTAGGTTCCAGTGCCAGATTAGTGCCATCTTCGGTGCCAAAGTGGAGCCAACAAGCCATATCGCCTGATGGTATTCTGTGACACTCTTTAGTACAGAAACCCCTTCTGCCCGTGGGGTTTCCCGCTCGAAAGATGAGGCTCTACGCGGAGTATCGGAAACCTTCTTTTCGTTCTTACAAGCCGGGGGTCGCAGGTTCGAAACCTGCACCGCCCACCAACGAAATCAGCCAGTTACGCGAATCGGCGATTTCGCCTCGATCGACTGGCGCCGGTTTTGGCGCCGGTTCGTGGTCGAATTCCCCGAAGATCCCGACTGTGCAAAAAGCAAAAAAGCCATAGGACAGCTATTTCCTTCATCCACTGAGAGCCCGAAAGAGCCTCGCGTCCCGGCTCACTGAACGAAAGTATGCGGTTGCTCCTTGTGCTTTGGGCCTTATGGATTTACTTCTCCTTCGGTGGCGTGTGGCCTTGCCGGCCCTGCCGCGCCGCCGCAGTGTGATACTTGCGGCGAATCTCCGCAATGTCCACCCGCGTCGGCGGCAGCTTCAACTCCATGTCCTCCAGTGCGTCGGCAAGGATCTCGGAGATGGCCAGGTTGCGGAACCACTTGTGGTCGGAGGGGATCACGTACCATGGAGCGTGCTTGGTGCTCGTCCTTTCCATGGCGTCCTCGTACGCCTCGATGTAGTCCGGCCATAGCTTGCGCTCTGAGTAGTCGGCCTCGCTGATTTTCCACTGCCGCAGGGGGTCATCGAGCCGCTGCGCGAAACGCGCGAGCTGCTCCGCGGGACTAATGTGGAGATAGAACTTGAGAACGCGGGTGCCGTTGTCGGTGAGGATCTTCTCGAAGTCGTTGATCAGATCGTACCGTTTCGACCACACCGCCTTCGGAACTAGCTGGTGCACGCGCACCACCAGCACGTCCTCATAGTGCGACCGATTGAAGATCACGACCTCCCCTTTGACCGGCGTGGGCAGATGCGCGCGCCAGAGGAAGTCGTGTGCGGCTTCCATCGCACTCGGCTGCTTGAAACTAGAGACCGACGTTCCCTGCGGATTCATGGCGGTGAACACGTGGCGCACCACGCCGTCCTTGCCGCCGGCGTCGAGCGCTTGCAGGACGACCAGCAATGACCGGTTGCCGTCGGCGTATAACATATACTGCGCTTTCGCCATGCGCTCGACATGCTTCTGAATCTCCGGCGCCGCCTTGTCCTTCGATTCGTGCTTGCCTTTGAATGCCGGGTCAATCTTGCCGAGCCGGACCTTGGCGCCAGGCTCGACGACGAATCTCTTCTGGTAGTTCATTGTCGTGGGTTCTCCTATGCCTTCGCCGTCGACGCACGCGCTCCCAGGTATTGCGGATACTTAGTCAGGCCGCTAAGCGATCCTAAGGCGCTTCAATATCGGGAATTTCGCTACATCGGCGACGAATGCGAAGGCAATTGCCGCGGCCAGAGTGCCGGCCACAAAGATGACCGGCAAAGCCGTCATTGCGATTCCGCAGACGGCCAACGTCGTGGCGATCAGGACATCCGCTACGGACGACAGAACGAGCCAGCGGCTTGGCGTGGACCACAGGCGTCGGCGTGCGCGGATGGCGTAGAGCGATGCTTCATTGCCGAACACAACGGCGAGAAAGGCCAGAGTTTGCAATGCTTCGATTCCAAGCCCCAGTCGGAATTTGCCAATGGCCAAAACCGCCGTGCAAAACGCTAACTCGCAGACTCCCATAAAGATCCCGACCAGCGTCAAATTGCCGATTCGCCAGGAATTTGGCAGCGGCGAGGGACTCACCTTGTCGGTTGTCAACGACATGCCCAGGAAGTCGCCGGTAACCATTATGAGGACCATCAGCATGGGAGTCAGGATCGCATGTCCCGTGACGAACAGACCAACCGCCAGGAAAAGCACCTGCACGATCTTTTTGGTAACCGAGCTCAGCGTATAGGTCAGGATGCGCTGAAAGGTCATGCGGCCCTCCTTAACCGAGGCCACGATGCCAACGAGTCCAGGCTTCGTCAGCACTATACCGGCCGCCGACTTGGCAACGTCGGTCGCAGTCGATACCGCGATTCCCATCTGTGCTTGGCGCAAGGCAGGCGCGTCATTGGCGCCGTCGCCGCACATCGCAACATTGTGGCCGCCCTTCTGGAACGCCTTCACGAGTTTGTACTTGTCCTCCGGCAGGACGCCGGCAAAGACCGCGAATTGCTCGGGCTTCACGTCGTCGCTAATCGGCCCCGGCGGACTGACTGCTCCATCGAGGCCAACCGCGCGAGCCACGATTGCAGCCGTCGCGGGCGCGTCGCCGGTCACCATCACGGTGCGCACGCCCAGAGTGTGCATCTCTGTGACCAGCGCCGCCGAGTCGGCTCGCGGCGGATCACTAAGCGCGATCAGCCCCGCCAGTCGCATCGCCGCGGCGGTACCAGTCGCGACCGCGAGCAGCCTGAAACCCTTCGCTTCCAGTTCCTTTGCCGCCGCGGACAACTCCGCCAATGGCGGTGCAAGGCCGCCCACCGCGGCATAGGCTCCCTTCACGATCCGCATGGCGCCGCCTCCGCCTGGATCCACGGCAGTCGCCTCGGAGGTCTTCTTTGCGGGATCGAAGGGGATGAACTTAATCAGTTTCGGCAGCTTGGCGCCCTTGCTCGAGGCCGCCGAGCGAATGGCGGCATCGACAGGATCCTGCCCGCCGTCCGCGCTCGCGACCGCCGCGAGTCCCAGCAAACTGGCCTCGTCGAAGCCCGGCGCGGGATGGACGGCAGTCACCGTCAATTCGTTGAGCGTCAGCGTCCCGGTCTTATCCGCGCACAAGACGTCGATACTTGCCGCTTCGTCCACGGCCGAGAGCCTCGTCGGAAGCACGCCGAGGCGCGCTAGCGCCCGGGCGCCCAAAGCAGCCGCAACGGTGAAGGTGGCAGGCAAGGCCACCGGGATCGATGCGAGGATCGCGGTCAGCACCAGCGGTATGATCTCGGCAAGCGGCATCGCGAGCCGGTAGGCATACGCCACCAGCATGACGATGACGACGCTATTGAACATCGCGAGATTGCGCACGACGCGGAGCACCGCCTTTTGCTCCGAACTCGTGACATGAGCGGTGCGGACCAGCTCGGCGGTGCGTCCGAATTTGGTGCGCGTGCCAGTCGCCGTGACCTCTGCGACCGCCTCTCCCCGCCGCACCAGCGCGCCAGCATAGGTCTGCGCGCCTGCACCACCTTCTATAGGTATGGATTCGCCGGTAAGCATGGACTGATCGAGAAGGACTGAGCCCTCGACAATGTGCACATCGGCCGCAACCACGGCACCCAGCGACAGCTTCACAACATCGCCCGGCACCAAGCCGACCGCTGGCACAGACTTCCATACACCGTCGCGCCTGACGGACGCGTTCAGGGCCAGCCGCGACTTCAGCGCGGCAAGAGTTGCCTGTGCGCGTGACTCCTGAAAAAATCCGAGCGCCGCGTTGAACACCAGCAGGGCCGCGATGACCGCCGCCTCGACGTACTTGCCGAGCGCCACCTCAAGCACGATCGACGCCTCGAGCATCCATGGAACCGGCGTCCAGAATTTGCTCAACGCCGAACGCAACGGATGCACCGAGGCGTCGGGCATCGCGTTGGGGCCGAACTTCTTAAGCCGGAGGTCGGCCTCGTCACTGGTAAGGCCGGTCGCTGAGCCATCGGTGGCGTTGGAGGACTCAGCCTTGGGCGCATCTGCGGAAATTGACGCCTCTGCCTTTTGCCAGTCGCCGATCTCGCTTCCCGGTCCGCCGTGGCGCGCCTGGAATATTTCGTAGGCGCGCGTGCGAATCTCGCCCGCGCTGGGCTTCGACTCATTGGACTTGGTAACACTTGCCTTGGACTCGTTCGGCGCGGAGTCCTTTGAAGCGTCTGAGGTCTTCGCATCTTCTGGGGACTTCTTCTCAGTAGCCATCCTTTAACTCCTGCCAAATTCCATCCACACAGCGAAAACCGTCGCGACCATTTCGAGACCTGGGTGGCAGAGCAAAGCCCGAGAATTCTTTTGTTACCTGTGCAACTGCGAGAGCTAGCGGAGCATCAGTTGTGGACCGTAAGCCGAATGCGTTTCTCAACACCATGAGTTAGACCTGCTCCGTGGTGGTACCACGAACAGCATCGCCACCTGATCTTAGCAGATTCACAGCCACACTCAGCCAGCGATCGGCACTATCGGTTCTTCAGATAACTAGCCGCTTTGTCGTTTTGATGGCGTTGTACGCCACACTCCGCCTGGAGTGTTCATGAGTAAGCGGACATGGCTCGCCCCCCGGCGGCAACTCGTCACAACACCATTCGGTTGGTGAAACAGAAAGGCAAGGAGTCTAAGGCATGCCGCAAGTGAACTCGGTAGTAGCCATCCACGATACTCACATTCAAGCGGAGCAGGCCGTTAGAAACCTGCAGAAGTCCGGATTTGACATGAAGAAACTGTCAACCGTCGGATTTGATATTCGCGCGAGCCTGCAATGAAGGGATATCCAGATGAAACAATTTTGACGATATGCCCGGCGCGGACGCAGGCAATGCGACTCGCGACATAACCTTTGTGTGCAGACTCCGCGGCGAACGCATTATAAACCGTCGTTTGCTGAATCTGGAATCTTCGCGAACACAAAGGAAATTTGTATCCCCTTGCATTCAAACTGCGGTACGCTAAAATAGGTTCTGAGTGATGCTTCCCCGCCGACATTTACAGCTGGTTGCCATGATTCTTGTCGCGATGAGCATGGTGGCCTTCACGCCTCGATTGCAGCATCCACACTTACGCCCCTCCTGCAGATCGACCGGGGACACAACTCTCACCGGGTCACAGCGGTTCACCGATGATTCGTCATGTCTGCCCGATTTCAAGGCTGGATATGAGGCGAATGGCGTTCCATTGCCGCAGTATCTGAAGCTTATATCGGATGATCAGGCCACCACACCATTACTGAGTTTCAGAATTACGACTCCTTCCGTACGACCAATAGTAAGACGGTACAAATTGCTCCCCCCGCGCGCGGAAAGCCAAGACCCGCTCTAAGCAAATTTTATACTCATGATTCGCTAGCACGCGAGCAAGTATTCGCGGGCGGTTGTGGTCAAGTTTGAAATTCACCGGCGCAAGCACTTAGCCGGGTATTGGGAGTTTGCATCGTGCCAAGTTTCTCGCTGCGCAATCCGTACATAATCATTGTCGGAGCGCTTGTGATCGTGATTCTGGGTGTAACCGCGTTTTCGCGGATGGCCGTAGACGTCTTCCCCGACATTAAAATCCCCGCGGTTGTGGTGGCTACCTTCTACCAGGGTATGCCTCCGCTTGACATGGAAGACAACATAACCTTCCGCTACGAGCGATTTTTTACACTGGGCAGCAACATTGAGCATATAGAGTCGCGTTCACTGTCAGGCGTGAGCATCATCAAAGTGTTCTTTCAGCCAGGCACCAATATCGAGTCTGCCGCTGCGCAGATGGGAACGCTGGCGATGGCTGATCTCGGAATCATGCCCCCGGGCACGCTTCCACCACTGGTGCTGCAGTATGACGCATCTTCTCTGCCGGTGGTGCTGGTCACCCTTGAGGGGAAGGGTTATGACGAGACGCAGCTCGAGGATCAAGCGCGTTACAACATTCGCAACCAGCTCGCTACGGTGCCGGGCGCGTCCGCGCCGATTCCCTTTGGCGGGAAATTTCGCCAGGTGATGGCGTACGCAAACCCTCAAGCGCTGCAAGCGCGTGGCCTGTCGTTGATGGACGTCGTCCATGCTCTCGATACCTCCAACCTCATCTTGCCCGCCGGTGACGTCAAGATCGGATCCAAAGATTACTACATCTACTCAAACAGCATGATCGAAAAGGTGCCCGATATCGGCCAGATACCCGTGAAGATCGGACGTGGTCAGGCACCAGTGCTGATCGACGATGTCGCCAAGGTCGAAGACTCATCTCAGATTCAATACAACAAGGTGCTCATTAACGGGCAACCGTCAGTATATGTCCCGGTTCTCCGGCAGGTCGGCGCGAATACCATTTCGGTGGTGGATGGCATCAAGCAACTGCTTCCGAAGGTCTTCGGCCTTCCAGCCGGGATGAAACTGAAAACTATCTTCGACCAGTCCATTTACGTCAGGCAAGCGGTGGCTAGTCTGGAACATGAGGCTATATCCGGTTCGGTTCTGGCCTCGCTCGTGATTCTCATATTTCTCGGCAGCTTCCGATCGACCTTTGCGATTTTTCTGTCGATCCCACTTTCCATTCTGGCCGGCGGATTCGGTCTCTATATCAATAACTCGACCATCAACATCATGACGCTTGGCGGGTTCGCGCTTGCGATCGGCCGGCTGGTCGATGACTCGGTGGTAGTGCTCGAGAACATCAACCGCCATCTGGCAGAAGGCAAGGAACCGCACGCCGCCGCACGAGAAGGAGCCGAGGAGGTCGCGCTGCCGGTTCTAGCCTCGACGATAACTACCTGCATCGTCTTTTTCCCAGTCATGTTTCTCTTTGGAGTCGCCAAGTATCTGTTCAGTGCACTGGCGCTGGCGGTGGTGTTATCGATGGCCGCGTCGTACCTGGTCGCGATGAGCATAATACCGCTCTACTGCGCTCGCTTTCTCACCAGCGAACAGGCGCTCGCGTCGGAACATGGCGAAACATCCGGTATATTCGCGGCCTTCAATCGCGCATATGAGCGATTCGCTTCCGGTTACGAACGTCTTCTTCAAAATGCGCTGGACCACAAGTCCGTGGTCATCGCGGGCGTCGCAATCCTGTTCGTAGTCAGCCTCGCGATGTATCCGCGTCTCGGTACCGAGCTGTTTCCCGAGACCGATGCCGGAACCTTCACGATCAATTTTCGCGCGCCAGCCGGCACTCGTATCGAACTGACCACTGATATGGCGCGTCAAATCGAAGTCATCGTCCGCAAGGTGATTCCACCAGACGACCTCGACATGGTCGTTTCGAATATCGGGATTGCTCCCAGCATATCCGCGATTTACTCACCTAACGCGGCCCAGGATTCAGGTTTCATTCAGGTTGCACTCAAGTCCGGCCACCGGCATCCGACCAAATACTACGTAGCCGAGTTGAAGCAACTTCTCCCTGCACAACTTCCGGATGCCCGGACCCTGTTTTCCTCGGGCAGCATAGTCGACTCGGTTCTCAATCTCGGGATGATGGCCTCGATCGACGTTCAGTTTGCCGGTAACAGCTTTAGCGAGCTCAATACGACGGCAAAGGAACTTGAGGAGAGAATTAACCATTTGCCGGAGGTTTCGCAGAGTTTCATCGTACAAGAGTCGAACTATCCGACACTAAACATACAGGTCGATCGCGTCAGAGCGGCGCGCTTGGGCGTCGCACAGCAGGAAGTCATATCGAACGTGATCACCGCACTCGATTCAAACCTGTATATCAAGCCATCGATCTGGATCGATCGCGCAAACAAAGACGACTACTTTCTCACGGTGCAGTATCCAGGTTCCGACAAGGGCTTTGATTCTCTGGAGGTCCTCCAAAACATTCCAATCGAGACCGTTAACAAGGAAACCGGGCACGCGCAGAGTCTGTTGCTGCGAGATGTGGCGTCGATTTCTCCCGAATTCCACCCTTCCGAAGCAGATCACTACAGCATTCAACGTGTTGTCGATCTGCTCGTCGCGCCCAGTACCGAAGATCAGGGTGGCACGCAGGAAAAGATTCAGGACCAGGTGAGCAAGATGACGCTGCCTCCCGGAGTCTCTGTTAGGTATCGTGGCGCGGTAAGCTCGATGCACAAATCCTTCTCTAGCTTCGGTTTCGGGCTCTCGCTGGCGGTGATTCTCCTATACTTGGTGATGGTGGCTCAATTTCGGTCTTTCCTAGACCCCCTCATCATCATGTTCGCGGTCCCGATGGGATTGATAGGAGTCATTTGGACACTTTGGTTAACAGGAACCACGCTTAACATCGAGTCGTTCATGGGGATCATCGTGATGGTCGGCATCGTTGTGTCGAATTCGATTCTGCTCGTAGACTTCGCCAACGAACGACGTCGCCAAGGACAAGAGTTAAGACGCGCGACGGTCGAGTCGGCACGCATAAGAATGCGACCAATTTTGATGACCGCCCTGGCGACAGTGGCTGGCCTTATGCCGATCGCGCTGAAACTAGGCGAGGGATCCGAAGCTTCAGCTCCTCTGGCAAGGGCTGCAGTGGGCGGTCTCATTGTTTCCACCGGGCTCACGCTGTTCCTCGTCCCTTGCGTCTACGAGTTCTTCTATCGGCGGATCCAACAGGCAGCGGCCGTTCAGGCGCCCAACGAGAACTGAGGCCGATGGCCATGCTGGTTTTTCCAATGGAGCAACGACAGATAATCGGTCACGACGCAAGGAAGTCGGCATAGCGGGCGGTCGCTTGCGTGAGCGCTGTCTTCATCGCGAGTACTGGCGTGCGTGATCCGCGACAATAACGAGGTAGAGCAGTGAGGAGTATTGGTTGGGCGGTAGCGGCTATTTTATCGATTGCCGTTTTCTCGGCGGGCGGGTGCAATGCGCCGGTTACTCTGACGACACCTCAACGAGCGACGGTGGACGTTGTACATCCGCGCCGCGGTGAAATAGCCAAGACTATCGACTTGCCAGGCGATGTAGTGGGTTTCTATGAAGCTGCGCTTCACTCGAAGGTCACAGGGTACTTGAAGACTATTAGCGTCGACAAAGGCGACTCGGTGAAGGCGGGTCAGGTACTGGCCGAAATCGAAGTACCGGAACTGCAGTCGAACCTGGCGCGTTCGCAGGCGAGCCTCGAAATCGAGCGCATAACTTACGATCGTCTGAAGAGGGTTCAGCAGAGTGACTCACGGTTAATCTCACAGCAAGACGTCGATATGGCCTACGCGAAGTATCGCGAGGCTCAGGCCGCGGCTGCGACCCTGCAGACTATGTTCGGATATACAAAAATCATCGCCCCTTTCGATGGAGTAATCACGGGCCGCTTCGCCGATCCCGGGGCGCTGATCCGCGCCGGCGGCGGTGACATTGGAGTTGATGAGAGCGCGGGGTTGATCTCCCCGGGGGCTACCGAGGGAGCCGGAGGGCACCGCGAGGGTGGCGGGCCGATCCTCACGCTTGCTGACATAGATAAACTGCGTATCTATACCTACGTCCCAGAAGCTTCATATCCGTTCATCCATTATGGGACCCCGGCGACTCTGCGTTTCGACGAATTTCCCGATCGAGTATTCAAAGGCACCGTTGCCAGATATGCGTCGTCGCTCGACCTCGCAACGCGGACAATGCTGACCGAGATCGACATAGACAATCCGAAACGCATAATTTACCCGAGAAGCTATGCGCACGTCACTATCGAGCTGGTCCGGCATCCTGACGCTTTGAGTGTCCCGGCCTCAGCGATTCACGGATCGGGAGACTCAGCGCGCCTGTTGGTCGTGAGCAACAATCGTCTTGTCGAAGTTCCGGTGAACACCGGAATCAACAATGGCGCCTATGTCGAAGTAACGTCGGGCCTGTCCGCCCAATCACTGGTGGTCGTAACCTACAGCAACACTCTCACTCCGGGACGCCAGGTGGACTATCGGATCCAGAGCGGAGACGCGCAGGCCACATCGTCATCGGTTCAAAGTTCGGACTGAGCTGAACAAACCAAAGAGTCAACGCGATATCGATGGTGGAACAAGCAGGTAATCTAACAATGCAATCTTCGCGAATCCTCGTTCTCTCCGCATGCGTGCTTCTCTTGGCGCACGGAGTCGTCAACGCGGCGGGTCCTACGGCGGTATTACTCGGTGATGCGCAAGCTACAGCGTCCGCCCCCGGAACGCCACTGATGCCTGGAGAGAACTGGCCGCTAGGGACTTCGTCGACTGTCAACCCGTCGACCCGCAGCGTAGCAGCTCAATCCCAGCCCACCAACTCCACCGGAGGACCGATTCCGCCAGGCTCCCAATTGACGCTCAAGGATGCAATCGCGATCGCTCTGAAATATCACCCAAGACTCCAGGAAGCAGCGGACAACACCAGCGCCGCGCAGCAGCAGATCGGCCAGGCGCGATCATACTTGGGTCCGCAACTGTTTGGCGCTGCACAATATTTGCGCAGCACCGATAATGGCATCGGCAATGCAAGTTACTACAATCCCGACGGAGCATTTCCGCGATTGACTGGAACAAATCACAACCTGCCTTCAAATGATGTTTCGCAAACTTCGGACACCAGCAATAACTACATGGGAGGTGTGATGCTCTCCCAGTTTCTTGTCGACTTCGGCCGCCGGCATGGATTTGTTTCGGAACGCCAGTTTGAGGCCGCTGCCGCGGCTGCCGATCAACAACTCACCGAGCTTGATCTGATCTTCGAAGTCTCTCAACGATATTTCGCGTTGCTGCAGGCGAAACGATTGATAGGGGTTTACGAAAAAGCGCTGGAGCAGCGCCAGTATCACCTGCACGAGGCGCAGATTAAGGCTAACGCTGGTCTGCGGCCTCAGCTCGATACCTACGTTACGGAAGCCGAGGTCGAGCGATCTCAATTGCACCTCGTCGATGCGCGCAATGATCACGCAGATGCAAAGGTTGCCCTCGACAATGCTTTGGGGCTGAGTGATTCGGCGCCTGCATACGAACCGGCAGACATCTTAACTTACTATCCGGTTAAGGATTCATTGCAGGTTTTGCTTGACACCGCTTTCCGGTCCAGACCCGATCTGACGGCGCTTCAGGATCAAGCAAAGGCGATGGGAGCGAGAATCGTCCAGTATAAGAGTGACTACTATCCTACTGTCAACGCTGTAGGCGGATACTCGGCGTTGGGGACCGGGACTCCTGCTGCAAACAATTTCAACGCCGGGATAGTAATCACCTGGCCAATCTTCAACAGCTTTCTTACCACTGATCAAATTGCAGAGACCAGGCTTCGGCAACATGCGATCCTTCGCGCGATCGAAGACCTTCGGCAAGAAGTAATCGCGCAGGTTCATACCGCGCTTCTCAATTGGCAGGCTTCTCTTCAGCGCATCTCCCGCGCGGAAAAGACGCTTGCTGCTTCACGCGCGGAACTGGAACTCGCGGAGAAGCGCTACGAAGCGGGTTTAACAAGTATTATCGAACTGGAAGATGCGCAGCGCAGCTACACTGGTGACGATGCTGCGTACGCCGACGCTCTCTATGGATTCTCTATCACCAAGGCAGCGGTTGACAGAGCGACGGGCCGATCTCTGTCGGAATTCCAGCGGCCATAGCCAATTTGCAACGAGGCTCCGCATCCTAAGGAAAGCTATGCTGAAATATACCAAGATATTATGTGCGTTCGACTTCGATGGAAATTCAACGGCCGCATTGCTTCTGGCGAGCGCATTAGCCAAGGAGAACAACGGCACGCTTCACATACTGCACATTGCTAGAGTGCCTAGCCAGGACATGGACGTCCCGCTTCCGTTTGATGCCGATCCACGCTGGGAGAGAGAAGCCAGAGCCAAGCTCGCGCTAATAGCCAAAGACACGCTGAAGGCAGGAGTGCAATATGTGATCGATGTCAGGACGGGAGCGCCTGATATCGATATCGTGCGAGTTGCTCGCGACCTCGCAGTGGACTTGATCGTACTAGCTACACACGGGCGCACTGGTTTCAAGCGTTTCGCTTTAGGTAGCGTCGCCGAACGTGTCATTCGGGAAGCTCCCTGCCCCGTGCTTGTGACACGAGAGACGTTTCCAACATCGGCGCCTGTTTCAGGCTCACCATAAAAGAAAGAGTCATCGACGTTTTCTGGCGTGGCTCTCGCGCTTTGGCGCGAATCTCTGTCCGAGGTTTCGGGCTGCCCGCCTCGCCAGCGACCACGTGAGCGATATTTCCTGGGTCGCTGCCAGATTCAACGACGGCGGATACTCCGCCCCCGCCACCGTGACCGCGTTGGCGGTAATATTGGCGAAGCCCGCTCTTAAGAAGGCCCTTTCATTCAGGCCGGTCGCTTTTTCACCCGCCGAGTCGGTGATGATTTCGCCGCTGGGGCTTTCGGTCTGACTGTGAGCACCGGGCATGAAGCCTCCCGGACCACACGTTCGGTAACGCTACCCAGAACGAAATGACGAAGACCCCTGCGTCCATGAGTCGCCATTACGATCAGGTTGGCGGCCAATCGTTTCGCTGCTTGAAGAACCTCGATGCCCGGGTCGCCCGTCATGACTTCGATTTCGTAGCGGGCTTTGCCATCGACTTTCTCGCGCGCCAGCCGCTCAAGCTTGGTTCGCGCGGCAGCCTCCATCTTATCGAAAGGCAACGCCACCTCAGGTCCAGGAGGTATTGCAACTACGTGAAGCAGGTAGAGAATTGCTTTGCGTTCTTGCGCCAGTTCGGAGGCAAGCCGCAGAGCCACGAGCGAGTTCGGGTCGAACTCAACCGGACAGAGAATCTTTTCGAATTGAAGCATCTGGTCCCTTTTTGACAAGCGCAATCCGGCAGTTTCGAGCAAACGCCCACAAACGCTTACGCTGCTGATAAACCTTACGACGTATACATTAGACGCCGCAAAATTGGGACCTTGAGAAAATCGGCGCACGGCCCTTCATTTCGGGTTATAAGGGCCGTGCGAGAAAAAGTTGCGCAGGAATAAAAACAAAATGCAGATACAATCGCGCGCCGAGTCAAGCACCGGCGCGTGATTCAGAAGACCATCGAGGGCTTCATTCGCAACAGTCAACTACGACCATGACCATTCCCATGCCCGCCTCCTCCATGTCCGCCACCTCCGTGTCCGCCACCTCCGTGTCCGCCGCCTCCGTGTCCGCCACCCGCATGCGCTGCAACTGCATGCCCGTTGCCACCGACCGAACGACCACCGCCAAATGAATGCCCACCAGCGAGGGCATTGCCACCAACGTTATGTCCGCCAGTGAATGCATGTGCGTCGCGATATAAGCCATGATTCCAATCATGGCCACCGTACCATCCATCGCCCCATCCGCCGTTCCCGCCTCGGAAGCCAGGTTCATACACAGGGTATCCCCCGCCATATGCGTATGGCGGACCCATGCCGATGCCGGAATATCCAGGGGAGCCATATCCGCCACGGTAGCCGTATCCGGGACCCACGCCGTAGCACCCTTGAAGCGCCAGCATTCCAAGCGCTAGAAACGGTGCCAACAACATCAAAATCTTGCGCTTCATTTTCATTTGCCTCACTTATAAGACGTCGAACTGGACCCGCTCGATACACTTGTAGATGAGGCCTGAATCATTGCAGTCATCATCGTCCAGAAACGTGAGCATTGAGCAGCGCCAGGGCACACAGCGCGCGCCCATTTCTTAACAGTTGTTCAGATTGTCAAAGCAGGCTGAAGCTGAATCGAACGCTTCATTCTTCGGCCTGCTTTCTGTCTTTGAAAAATCCGAACAGATATTGCGCCACGCGTCGCATCTGGATTTCCTCCGAGCCCTCCGTGATGCGATAGCGCCGGTGATGCCTGAAAATGTGCTCAAATGGCTTATGCCGCGAGTACCCGATCGCGCCATGCACCTGCATGGCGCGGTCCGCCGCTTCGCACACCAACCGGTTCGCCCGGTAGTTGCACATCGCGACCTTGTCGGACAGTTTGAGCGCAACCTCGGGCTTCGACATTTGATCCATCTGCCACGCGGTCTTGTGGATGAGGTTGCGGATCATCTCGGCTTCGGTGTGCAGCTCGACCAGCGGCCATTGAATCGCCTGGTTGCTCGCGAGCGGTTTTCCAAACGGCTTGCGATCCTTGGCGTATTTCACGCTCTCGTTGATGCAATATTGCGCCGCACCCAGCGAACTCGCCGCCTGGCGAATGCGATTCTCGTGAACGAAATGCTGCGCCACCGCCAGCCCATTTTCCAGATCGCCAAGAATTGAGTCGGCCGGCACCGCGACGCCAGTCAGCGAGACGCGCGGGTGATCGGTAGGCATGTTGAACGTCCACAAATACTCTTCGATCTTGAAGCCCGCGCTTTTGGTCGGAACGATGAAGCAAGTGATGCCGCGCGGGCTGCCATCTTTGCCGCTGGTCCGTGCGAACACGAAATCATGCGTGGCAACATGCAGCCCCGTATTCCACATCTTGGCGCCGGTGATTCGCCATTGATCGCCGTCACGAACTCCGCGTGTCTCCATCCAGGTCGCGTCGGAACCGTGTCTGGGTTCGGTCAGTCCGAACGCGATCCGCATCGAACCGTCCAGCAGCTTGGGAATAACTTCCTTTTTCTGCTGCTCGGTGCCGAAGTCACGAAACATCAGCACGGTCGGCAGATTGCCGACGATTGAGCTTTCGTTCTGCAAATCGTTGTGCAGTCCGAGTCCCTTGGCCGCCAGGTACTCGCGGATGATCGCCATCGCGAGGTTGGTGCCGTCCCTGCCGCCGTATTCTTTGGGCAGCGCGTAGCGATAGTGCCCCGCCTTGTCGGCGCGCCGGTGCATCTCGCCCAGCAGCGCTTCCCACTCATGGCGCGGCAGTCCGTCGCGCTCGAAGTCGGTGCGCGCCCATTCGCGGCGATGATCGAAAAAACGGATGTTGTCGTTCTCGCGTTCGAGCGGCTTGATCTCCTTCTCGATGAACGCATCCAGCTCGGCCAGGTAGGTGATGATATCGGCGGGAATATTAAAATCCACGGCGTTTCTCCTCAGGCAATTACATTATGAGCGAGGCGTAACAGAGTGCGGTTTAGAACGGAAGCGCAACCGGCACTCAAAAGGCGTGCACGGATGCGATCAGGCTGGCGCAATTGGCGATCGATTTATTCAGCGGCGGCTGGGGGCGTCTCTCCGTCGCTCGGCGAGAGTTCTTCCAATGTCTTGCCACGAGTCTCGGGGACGAACCACAGCACGATCACGACGCCAAGGATCGGGCCCGCTGCAAAGAGCGACGCCGCGTTGCCCAAACCGCCGAGCCGCTCCGAGAGCAGCCCGATCACGACCGGCGACAGCATCCAGCAGATCTGCCCAATCACTTGCACGCACAGACCATATCCGGTTGCTCGAATCGAGGTCGGAAACAACTCGGTCGAGAGCGCCGAGGTCGCGGTGCGCGCCGCTTGATACGCAAACATCGTGACGACTTCCCCCGCAAGGATCGCGCCGTAACTGTCGCTGGTGAACAGCAAGTACATTGCGGCCGCCGACACCAGGTAAAAGAAACTGGTGGTAAACTTTCGTCCCAGCCGGTCCATCAGAAATCCGCTCAAGAGGCTGCCGACCGTTCCCATCGCGTAGGCGAGAATTATCGCCACCGCGACTTGGTGCGACTTCCAATGATGATCGCGCCGCGCGTAGAGGCTGAAGTAGGTAACCGTCGGGCCGCCGATCAATCCGATCGAGTTCCATAGCCCGGCCATGACCAGCAGGCGCGAGCGATACGGACCCGCAAACGGCGCCAGGGAATTGCGAATCGACGTCCAGAATTCGGGACGCGGCTGGCCGGCTGCAGCCCGCGCCCGCTCGAGCGCATTGAAGCGCGCGGTCTCGCGCAGTCCGCGCCGCAAAAACGCGACCATCACCAACGGCGCGATCCCCAGCAGGTACATACCGCGCCATCCCCATCGCGACTCCGCCATGATCGCGTAGGTAAGCGCCGCGGCGGTCACCCCGAGAAACGCAACCATGTGCAGCGCCGCGATCGCGCGCCCGCGTGTCGCGTCGGGAAACTCCTCGCTGATCATCGTGACGGCAACCCCGAACTCGGCCGCGAGAAATATCTGCGAGGTGCTTTGAAAAATCGCGAACGACTTCACGCCGGTCGAAAGCGCCGTGAACAAAGTGAAAATCGTGTAACAAAGTACGGTCGTGGAGATGATCGGCTTTCGGCCGTAACGATCGGCGAGGATTACCACCAGGAACGACAGCATCCCGCCGAACCGCACGATCGTCGCCATCAGGCCGATGGCAGGGTCGGCCAGGTGAAAGGTCCGCGCGATTTCAGGCGTCGCCAGATGGAAGATCGTGATGTCGTAGCCTTCGAAAATCGTAGCCGACATCAGCATCGCAAACAGCGCAGCCAAATAGCGGCGCGGCCGCGCGATCCACGGGGCTATTTTCGGTTGTTCTGACGAGCTGTTTGGAGGAGCGGCCTGCATCGCGAATGCTTGCGCGGTTGTGAGATTGGACTGAGCGGCTTCCCGCCGTTCTATTTCGTTTTGGCGGCCATTCCGGTTCCGGACAGCGCCACGGACTGTGGCGAGCCGGACACGTTGTCATAAATCATCAAGCTTCCGGTTTGTGGCGTCGTGTTCGTCGGCTTGAAGGTCACCGATGCCTTGCAGCTCTTGCCGGGCTTGAGTGTCTTTTTGCATTCCGACTTCACTGCGAACACCGACGGCGACGCGCTCTCCATCTCGATATCCACCGCCGCACCTGTTTTTTTGCTGCTCGTATTCTTGATCGTTACCCTCTTGGGCTTACTGGTAGTCCCCGTTGTCACCTTATCTCCGAATGCGATCGAATCGGGAGTGATGGTCAGATTCGCACTCGTACTGGGTAACAATCCGAATACCGCGAGTTGGGTCTGCGTTCCCATATAAACCGAGCCATTGGCTACCGTCGGAACGGTGAACTTCACTGCCGGTCCGGGGTCATCCGAGCTGAACTGGTTGCTGTCGTATAGCTCGGTGTTCAGGTTGGCCGCGTCGAACGCATAGAGAATCGCAGGACCACCTGTACTCCATGCCGAACTGTCGATCGCCCACAGGATGCCGCCGGTCGTGCCATTGGCGGAGATGACCGGCGACGCACCCGGGTATCCAAAGGTGAAGGCTCCCGCGATCGATGCGGGCGGCGTCTGGATTAGTCCCTTGGAGACGACGAACATCTTCGGCTGGTCGGAGACACCGATCGTATAGATCATGTTCTGCAGACGGCTCTTCACCCTTCCCCGCCAGTACGCGGGCGTGCTCCACAATCCGCCGACTGCTTTGGGCAGCTCCTGCACAACCTGATCGGTAGGATTGAATCCACCCATGTCGTCGCGATTGACAAGATAAAGCGTGCCTTGCTTGCCGGCGCTGACCATCAGATGAGGATTAGCTGGCGCGTCGGTCTGATCAGGCAGCATGAGGTTGCCACCCGAGCCCAGGTCCAGGTCGTCCTCATCCAGGATTAGCTGGTTGGACGGTGTAAAAAAGCTGCTGACTGACAATGTTCCGCCGCCGGGCGTCAGCCTCAGATAGCTGTCGCCATAGTCGGTTCGTGGCGTAGTAGTTTCGAAAGTTCCGTTACCGGTTATCGCGATCAAATCGCCATTGGTATCGACGCCGGGACCGCATCCGGATTGCCAGATGCCGCCTTCGGAGCCGTTGGGCGTAGTGTTGTACACTACTACCTGATCCAGCGTCGTCTCGTCATAGCCGAGAATCCATCCATGGTACGGCTGAATGTCGCAATGCGATGCGAAGCTCAGATAAACCAAGCCGTTTGCGAGCGTCAGCGCCGGGCGATCCTGGTGATAGAGCGGATCGAAGGAAATTTGCCCGCCAACGCTGGCCTCTCCGGTTCCTGCTACCGTCGCCTCAATCGTTACGGGACTGTTCGCCTGCTCAAGGCCGGTCGTGATATCAAGCGCGTGAAGTTGTTGCTGATAACTATCCGGGCCCAGCTTGAGCTTGGAGATGACGTAGAGGGTTTGCGTGGCCGGATCGATCACGGGCGTAGCAGTAATCCCAATCCAGGGGGTAAGGTCGCCGCATCCGAGATCGGAAGACGGCACCGGGGTGATTCCATTCGCCGGATCGGCGAAGGCTGTACGCCAGAGCCAAGGTCCCGCCGTGTCCGCGTCAAATGCGTACACGCTGTCGAATTCCGTCGCGACGTACACGACGTTATGCGTCCCCTGGTTCGGGATCGGCACCGCTGGCACGTACAACGGCTGCGCATAAATCTGCCCGTCGACCACGTCGGTGAACAGCAGGCCGAATTGCGCCGCGGTAACCGTCGAGGGAGTCAGTACACTCTCCGCAAGGTTTTGCCCGGTGCGGAAATTATCATTGCGGTAAAGGAGTGTCCCGGTGAAACCTGGTTCCAACGCACGCGCGGAAATGCCACGGTGCGCCGAGTGCAATTGCCCCGGCGTGCCCGCCGCGTGGCCGATAACGTTGGCGCCTGAGATAGCTGCGACGAGCGCCACCCCCAGAATCAGACCCCGCAACGATCGCTCTGTCACTTTCCCCGCCGGTCGTTCATGTGTGCAGGCATTGTACTGACGTACATGCAGTACGTCCATGCTCAGGCGTCGACGCTCGCACAGCTGCGCGTCGAGCAGTCAATGCGACGGCGCTTATCACGACGCCGCCGCGCGTCAGGCTGCCCGGCAATCACCCTTGAAGTGGCGCTGTCTATTTCGAACTGCCGAAGAGTTTGATGTGTTGCGGGCTATTGGCCGCATTGTCCTGCAGTTCGAGTGTGCCCTCGAACTTGCCCCGCTCGTGCGGAGCGAACTCGACGGAGATTATGCAGCTTCCGCCGTTCGCCGCTATTGTGCCGCAGGTGCTGGCGCTCACGTTGAATGGCGGAGTGGCTGCAGGAGCCGTCGCGAATGAGATCGGCGCCGGACTGAGGTTGACCAGTGTCATGCTCTGAGGGGAACTGACGGTGTCAACTGACACTTGCTCGAAGCTTAGCGATTGCGGATGCGCCTTCATCTTCGGTGCAACGCCGCGGCCCTTCAGTTTGACTGTATGCGATCCGAATTCGGCGTTGCTGTTCACCTGCAGCAGGCCATGTTGTTTGCCCTTCGCGGTTGGAACGAATGCGACTTCGATCGTACAGGAGGCGCCGGGTTGCAGTTCTCCCGGGCAATTGCTCGAGGTCACGACAAATCCACTGCTCACTGCAGGCTGCCACAAGCTCACTGGCACGGCGGTAGCGTGGTTGACAACCGTTATCTTCGCCGGCTTGCCCTGATGGCCCACGACCTCGCTCGGGAACGAAATTGACTTGGGGCTGGCGTCCAGCGTCGCCAAAACGGGATTCGGAGAGGCAGTCGAAGTCGGCGTCGCAGTAGGCATGGCTGTGATGGTCGCGGCCGGCGTGCCCGCCGCGCGGACGATCGCGTTGGCGCCTGAGATAGCCGCGACGAGCGCCGCCCCCAGAATCAGACCCCGCAACGATCGCTCTGTCACTTTGCCCGCCGATTGTTCCCGTGCGCAGTCATTTTACTGACGTACGTGCAGTACGTCCACGATCAGACCTCGATACTCGCACAGTTCGGCGTGCTCAATCCTAAGGGGCTGCCGATGGCGGGGAACGGCAATCGCGCGGTATCTGGATGAGCGCGAATCGCTCGGGTACGATCGCGCGATGGCTATCAAGCGAGTTTGCGTCTATTGCGCGTCGAGTCGTCAGTGCGATCCCGCTTATCACGACGCCGCCGCGCGCCTGGGCCGCGCATTGGCCCGCAACAAGGTGACGTTGGTCTATGGCGGCGGCAGTGTCGGCTCGATGGGGCATCTTGCGGACGCGGCGATTGCCGAAGGCGGCCGCGTGATCGGCGTCCTGCCGCGTTTCATGTACAACCTCGAATGGGGTCATCGCGGACTGAGCGAGTTGCTGATCGTAAATGACCTGCACGAGCGCAAGCGCCTGATGATCGACGATGTCGACGCGGTGATCGCGTTGCCCGGCGGATGCGGCACGCTCGAGGAGCTGTTCGAAGCGATCACGTGGAAGCGGCTTGGATTGTTCGGCGGTCCGATCGTGCTGGTCAACACTTTGGGTTTCTACGCGCAGTGCGTGGCGTTTCTGGAGAGCTGCATCGAGCGGCGTTTCATGGACGAGCGTCATCGCGCGATGTGGTCGCTCGTCGAACGCCCCGAGGATGTGCTCGACGCGATCGCCGGTGCGCCGCCGTGGCCGCACGAAAATCGCAATTTCGCCGCGCTGTGAGCAGGGGTGACCCCTGCACCCACCGTTAAGACCGCACTCCGTTGTCGCGCGCGGGCAGGAGGTGACGGGTCTTAATACTGTCCCGCTAGCGTTCGATTTTCGCGATGGCGGCGGTGTGGTCGCGGGAGAGATCGGCTCTGAGGAATTCCTCGGTGCCGGGCGTGCCGAGTTCGAATTCCGGCGTGTGATGAATCTTGATCGTCACGTCTGCGGTCCGGCAATCGAGCATATGGCCGCCGGCCGAGCGGTCGGCGGTGATGAAATGCAAATGATAGCCGGGCACGTTGACACCGCGCAGGTAGTCCGGCGTGAAGAATCCGACGATGGTTCCTTCGACGTCGTGAAACTCGAAGACCGGTTCTTCGCGCGCAGCCTGTTCGAGGCCGACTGATTTGTCCTGTTTGGCGACTGCGCGAGTCTTCACGTAGTCGAAGCGCCCTTCGATCCTGAGCGCATGAAAGATGTTCTGTGACGGCAGCATCGTGGCGACCGTCGCAAGCATTTGAGCCTGATCGCAGGGGCGATCGAGCCGCGCGCTCTCGTCGGCCTTGAAAAAGCTCACAGTTGCAAATGGCGTGCGCGTCGAATCCTCGACGGGATGCGCGTGGCCGTCGGAGCGCACCTGGAAGACCTTGCCGTCGAGCTCGATCATCTCGCCGTCGAGTCCGTCGAAAGTGCCCAGACCGAAATCGCCGTGAGTCTTCAGCTCGCCCATCGTCATGTCCCCGGTCGACGCACCTTCCATCAGGGCGTTTACGGTCGAGGTCTGAAATACGGTCTGGTCTTCGTCGCCGAGTAGCCGCTCGAGCGCCTGCACGATGATCGCGGACAGGCTTTGTCCGGTCTGTTTTCGCCGCGCACCGAGCTGGCGCGCGAGCGCGGCTGGCAGATGGACGCGAAGCGTTAGGTGTTGAGTCACGGAGAGAAGGCTACTTGGTGTTGGCTACGGGTTGGACGTTTTCGCCGTCGCGGGCTGCTTGGCCTACGTTGACTGCTACCTTGTCGGTCTGCTTGATACCGCTGATGATCTCGACCATCTGCCCGTTGTCGTAGCCCAGCCGCACCTCGGCGAGGCGCAACTGGTTATTGCGGACGACGGGCACATAGACCTTGCCGTTGCGGAACACGAGTGCGTCATCGGGGACCATCGGGGCTCCGGTGCCCATTTTGACCGTGAATTCGGCGGTTGCGTACATCCCGGGATATAGGGCTTGGTTTTCGTTGGGTAGGTCTACTTCCACCAGCATCGTGCGCGTGTCGGGGGAGAGCGCTTCGGGATGGCGCGTTATGGTGCCGACGAATTTCTGGCCGGCGTAGCCCATGGCCGTGATTGTAGCTGCGTCGCCGTTCTTGATGAACGGCGCGATGTTCTGGGGCACGTACGTGAACACACGCAGGGGGGCCATCCGGGAGACACTGATGATCGCTCCCTCGCCGGGTGTGCCGGGGGTCGTGTTCGCGGGCACGAGGTGGCCGGGATCGATGTAGCGCGCGGTGACGATACCGTCGAAAGGCGCCGTGATCGTCTCGTAGGCCTGGTTGGCGATGTCCTGTTCGAGGGTAGCTTTGGCTTGCAGCATCGCGGCGTGGGATTCATCGGCTGGCTGCGGCGCGATGACGGCTGCGCGCAGGAGGACCTGGTTGCGCTTGTCGGTGATGAGCGCGAGGTTGTAGCTGGCGCGCGCGTTGGCGACCTGTTGATCGAGTTCGGGCGACGTGAGGACGGCGAGCAGTTGTCCCTTGTGGATGCGGTCACCCTTGTCGACCTTGATCGTCTTCAGGTAGCCGGGGACTTTTGCGTATATATCGGTCTCGTCGAAGCCGCGAATGGTGGCGGGCAGTTTCAGATCGCGCGTGGGCGGAGCGAGCGACACGTCGGCAACCAGCACATGCGGACCGGGTTCCTGTTGCTTCGCGAGTTCCGACGTCTGGCGCTTGAGCCAGAGCTCGCGGACGAGCACGAGGCCGGCGGTCGCGACGAGCGCGACGATGATGGCGATGACCCATCCGGCAAAGAAAAATCCCCCGGGGGCGGGTACGCTGAAGTTTTTCGGATCGTCTTCTTTCTCGGACATATACGATTACTATGCGCCCGGCAGGTTGACTGCTTCGATCTCGGCGTCGCGCTCTTTTTTTCCGATCACGTCGCGGCCGAAGATCGAATAGACGGCCGGCACGACGAACAGCGTCATCATTGTGGCAGCTATCAGGCCGCCGATCACAGCACGCCCCAGCGGGGCATTCTGCTCGGAGCCCGAGCCGAGCGAAAGCGCCATCGGGAGCATCCCGAGAATCATCGCGAGCGCGGTCATGATGATCGGGCGGAAGCGGATGCGACCGGCCTCGATGGCCGCGGCGAGCGGACTATAGCCTTCTTCGCGCAGCTCGTTGGCGAAGGTGATCAGCAGGTTGCCGTTGGCGACGCCGACGCCGACCGCCATGATCGCGCCCATAAGAGATTCGACGTTGATGGTCGTGCCTGTTATCGCGAGCATCCAGAGCACGCCGGCGAGCGCGCCCGGCACCGCCATCATGATGACGAAAGGCTCGAGCCACGATTGAAAGTTCGCGACCATCAGCAGGTAGACGAGGACGATGGCGAGAACCAGGCCCTCGCCAAGGGTGCGGAACGAATCGCGCATCGCCTGGCTCTGGCCGCGGATGACGACGTGAGTGCCGGCGGGCAGCTTGCCGAGGCTATCAATCTCGCGCTGTACGGCGGAAGTTACGCTGCCGAGGTCGCGGCCGCTGGCGGCGGCGTCGACGTCGATGACGCGCTGCACAGTGTAATGCGCGACGACGGCGGGATCCCATTGGTGGCTGATAGTGCCGAGGTTACCGAGCAACTGGGCCTGGCCCTGCGTCCCGGTGGATGAAGGGGGCGTGCTCAGCGGAATGTTTGACAGCGTGGCAACCGAGTCGATCAAATGCTGTGGCGACTGCGCGACGACGGTGTAGTTGACGCCGGATTTCGGATCGAGCCAGAAATTGGGTTGCAACAGCGTGGCGCCGGAGAGCGTGGAGAGCATGCTCGAGGCGACCTCCTGCTGCGTGATGCCGAGTTGCAGAGCCTTGTCGCGATCGACGTTGACCATGAAGGTCGGATAGTCCTGCGGCTCAGCTATCCTGAGATCGCTGACGCCGGGAATGAGGCTCATCTTGTCCTTCAGGCGCAGCGCGATGTCGTAGTCGGATTGCAGATCGTTGCCATTAATTTGCGCGTCGATAGCCGCGGGCAGGCCGAAATTGAGCACCTGGCTGACGATGTCGGCGGCCTGAAAGTACGCGGTGACGTTCGGATACTGGCGCGAGAGCAGGCCGCGAATTTTATTCTGGTAGAGGGCGGTCGGCTTATGATCGGGCTTCAACTGGATCAGGACGTCGCAATCCTGCGGCCCGATCGTGTCGGTTTGATAGAACGCCAAGTCGTAGGACAGCGGCAGACCGATGTTGTCACTGATGCCTTGCAGCTCATCGGCGGGCACCACGCTACGAATCGAGCGTTCGATCTTGTCAACCATGAACTCGGTATGCTCGATGCGGGTTCCGGTCGGCATCCGCACGTGCAAGCTCATCATGCCGGCGTCGATGCTGGGAAAAAAATCCTCGCCGACTACTAACAGCATTGCCAACGAAGACAGAATGATGATGGCGACGAAGATCAGCGAGAAATTTCGGCGCGCGATGAACTTGGCGAGTGCGAAGCGATACGACTCCTTGACCCGCTCGAAGCGGGCGTCGAAGGCGCGCACGATGCGGCCCCATCGGCCGGTGCCAAGGTTTTCCTCGTGATCCTCCGGGAGCAGAAGACGCGCCATGGTGGGAACCAGCGTGCGCGAGAGCAGATACGACGTGAGCATCGCGAAAACGACCGCCAGCGCAAGCGGGGTGAACAGGAATTTCGCGACTCCAGTCAGCAGCACTACCGGAAAAAAGACGATGCAGATGGCAAGCGTGCCGACAAAGGTCGGCCCTGCGATCTGCGATGCGCCGTCGAGAATCGCGACCAGCAGCGGTTTGTGCAGCGCCTGGTTGCGATGGATGTTTTCGACTTCGACCGTCGCGTCATCCACCAGCATTCCGACCGCCAGCGCGATCCCGCCCAGCGTCATCGTGTTGATCGTTTGCCCGGTGAGCTTGAGACCGACGATGGCGGTCAGAATCGAGAGCGGAATCGAGGTGATGACGATGATCATGCTGCGCGGCGAGCCCAGGAAAAACAGCACCATGATCGCGACCAGCAGCGCGGCGGTGAGGGCCTCCTGCACGACTTCTTGCAGCGCGGCGCGAACGAATTGCGACTGATCGAACGTGAGCATCACGTTCAAACCCTTGGGCGCGGTGGCGCGGATCTCGGGCAGCTTGGCTTTGACCGCATCGACGACCGTCAGCGTGGAAGCATCGGCGTGCTTGACGACGAGCAGGTAGGTGGCCTGCTGTCCGTTGAAGCGCACAACGTTGGTTTGGGGCTGATGGGTGTCGGTGACGGGACCAACATCAGCAAGGAAAACGGGTGCTCCGTTGAGATATTTGATCGGGAGCTTGTTGAAGTCGGAGACTTTCGGCACCGACATGTTCAAGTCAACGTTGTATTCGTAATTTCCCATCTTGGCGGTGCCCGACGGGATGACGACGTTGGTCGCGGCCAGTGCGTTGCCAACGTCGTAGGCGGAGAGCCCATTGGCATAGAGCGCGGTGGGATCAAGGTTGACCATCACCGCACGGCTGACGCCCCCCAGCGGAGCGGGCGAGGAAAAGCCGGGAATCGTGAAAAGTTGGATGCGGATGAAGTTGAGGCCGTAGTCGAAGAGCTTGTTGGTCGAAAGAACGTCGCTGTAAACGTTGAGTTGCGCGACGGGGACGTTGCTGGCGTTGTACGAAATGATCTGCGGGGGCTGGATACCGCGCGGCAGGTTGCTCAGGATGGTTTCGGACACCGCGTTTATCTGCGCGATCGCGCCGGCGACGTCAGCGCCGGGCTGGAAATAAACCTTGAGCAGCCCGATGCCGTTGATCGATTCGGATTCGATGTGCTCGATGCCGTTGACGGTGGTCGAGTAAGCGCGCTCGGAGATCAAGACCATGCGGCGCTCGACGTCGAAAGCTGACAGGCCCGGGTAATTCCAGACCACCATGACGACCGGCAGATCGATCGACGGGAAGATGTCCACGTTCATGAGGCCGAAGCTGAGCACGCCCAGCACGAGCATCAGCAGCGCCATCACGGCGACGGAAAGCGGCCGGCGAAGCGCGAGGCGGACGATCCACATAATAAGGTGTGCCGAAGACCGTAGTTAAGTTCGCGGTCGTGGCAAACGGCAATGATAACACATAATCAGGGAGTGCGGTTTTCAAAATATGGGACGGCGTCAAGCAAGGCAAGTTTGCAGGGAATGAACGGAATAATTCGTATAGTCAGTGGCGAGAGGGGTCGGAATTAGGCGTCGGACCCTCAGCCGATGCTCAAGGTCTCGCGTCGGCCGCGTGTCTGTGACACCTCCTGGTAGGGCGAGGCGATTAGGACTGCCGAGTTTATGGCACTGGGGCGGCGCCGAGCAGGCCGGCAGCCTCGTCGTAGCCGAGCATCAGGTTCATGTTCTGGATCGCCTGACCCGAGGCGCCTTTGCCGAGGTTGTCGATCGCGGTTATCACGAGCAGGGTTTCGCTGCGTCGATCGAGGATGAACGCCAACTCGCAGAAATTGGTGGCGCGCACGTTGCGCAGTTCGGGAAGTTCTCCCGGTTTGAGGATTCGCACGAACCGCGACTTGGCAAAGCTGGCCTCAAAGGCGGCGTGAACGTCGCTCTCGGTCGTGCCGGAGCGCGGGCGCATAAAGATCGAGCTGAGCAGACCACGGGTGATCGGCAGCAGATGCGGCACGAACAGCAGCGCGATGTCGCGGCCGAGCGCGGCGGAGATTTCCTGCTCCATCTCGGGGACGTGGCGATGGTTGCCGACCTTGTAGGCGCGAAAATTCTCGTTGACTTCGGAGAACAGCTGCTCGATGGACGCAGCCCGGCGCGCGCCGGTGGTGCCCGACTTCGCGTCGATGATTATCGACGACGGCTCGATCAAGTCGCGCCTGATAAGCGGCAGCAGCGCGAGCAGCGCGCCGGTCGGAAAGCATCCGGGCGTCGCAACCAGGCGCGCCTCGCGAAGCTCATGTCGATGGAATTCGCTTAGCCCGTAAACCGCCTCCGCGAGGAGTTGCGGCGCGGGATGTTCGATGCCGTAAGTGGCGCGGAACTGTGCCGCATCCTTGAGCCGGAAATCCGCCGACAGGTCCACTACCTTGAGGCCGGCCTTGATTAGTTCAGCGGTATGCGCGGTGCCAACCGTCTCGGGCAGGCACGAGAGCACGACCTCGGCGCGGTCCTGGACCAGGTCGGCGCGCAATTCCTCAAACGGCGGCAAGTCGACGCCGGCCAAGTGCCGGTAAACGTCGGCGACCTCGCGCCCGGCGTAGTGCTCGGAAGTGAGCACGCTCAGCTCGACGAACGGATGGCTGGCGAGGATGCGGACCGCCTCGATACCCGAGTATCCCGAGGCGCCGACCACGGCCACCTTGACCTTGTCGTGCGTAACCACTTGGCGAATCTCAATGCTCCTTTGCGAATTGCCGTCGAAGCCACTCACCTAGCATGATTGCGCACGCCGAGCCAGTTACTTGGTCTCGAACTCGAAGACCATGTCGGCGGGCGGATGTTCGGGGTCGGCCGCGAGTTTGTCCAGGTAAATCCGCACCGGAGTGTCATCCGGGCGCGCCTCGCCAAGCCGCTCGAGTTCCGCCCGCGCGGACAATACGTCGCCCGCGCGAATCATGGCCAGCGCGTCGCCGAAGTGGCGATAGAACGAAGGATCGACGCTGTCGTTGTCACGCCCGGCTACGTCGACGATCGGCACCAGCAGCTCTTTCCCCTTGACCTTCACCAGTCCGAGTTCGCGCCCGATGAAACCGGCGCCGGCTTCGGCGTAGGTCACGCGGCTGACCAGCAGATGCACCTTGAAATGACGGGTCAGTCCCTCCAGCCGCGAGGCAAAGTTGACCGTGTCGCCGATGACGGAGTAGTCGAAGCGGTTTTCGCCGCCAATGTTGCCGACCACGACGTCGCCGGTCGAAATGCCGATGCCGATGTCGAGGTCAACGAAGCGCGGATCGTTTTTCTGGAGCCCGCGGAGATTCTCGAGCATCTTGAGCGCGCAATCGATCGCCGAGCGCGAAGGATTCTCGAGATCGTTGGGCGCGCCCCAGAACGCCATGATTCCGTCGCCCATCAACTTGTCCACGACTCCGCCGGTCTTGAAGATTACGTCGATCATCGAGGTCATGTAGGTGTTCAGCAGCGCGACCAGATCTTCGGGCTCGGTGCGCTCGGCGCGTTTGGTGAAGCTGACGATATCGGCGAAGAGAATCGCAAGATGACGCCGCTCGCCGCCGAGTTTCAAACCCTGGGGCGAATCCAGCACCGAAGTGATCACGTCTGGGTTCAAGTAATGCTCGAAGGCGACGCGCAAGTGGCGCTTTTCGCGTCCTTCGGTGATGTACCGATAGCCGGCCAGAACCATGTACATGAGAATCGCGGTGAGCAGGGGGAAAACGACCCCGATCACCAGGCCGTCGTGAAGCAGCCGCGTCTGAGCGTAAACATAGTAGCCGACCAGCAGAATCACGCCCAACGCCGCCGACGACAGCGCGGATAGCCACGCGACGCCGAGCGACATCAGAATACCGATCAGAAGCGTGGCGACAATAGCTATTTCCTGAGCCTCGATCGGGCGGCGAATGAAGTCGCCCTGAATCATGTTGTCGATCGCGTTGGCGTGAATCTCGACGCGTGCCATGTCGCCATCGACAGGAGTTACACCGCGATCGCCCAGTCCGTGAGCGGTTGCGCCAACCAGGACAATCTTTCCCGCCAGTTTGTCAGGCGCAATCCTGCGATTGATGATGTCCGAGATGGAGTAGTGCGGAAATGGATTGGCGCCGCGCCGGAAATTCACCAGCATCCGGCCGGTGTCATCGACCGGTATCTGCACACCGGCCACCGAAACTCCCGACACGCCGTTGGGATCGAGTCCCAATACCATTGACGCGCCGCCCGCATACGCGTCGGCGACGGCGATAAATAGCGGCGCACAGTAGCGGCCGTCAAATTGGATTACCGTCATCTCGGCGCGGATTTCACCGTCGGCGTCCGCGTCAACGTCGAAGTATCCGATCGAGTGGGCGGCATCGTTAAGCAACGGAATTGGCGGTGAATACGCATAAGCCTCGATCAGCTGCGGCGATTTGCCCGGAGCCTGCCGCACGATTCCGTAACCGAGCGGCCCGGGCGGTCGAATCTTGTCGAGGAACCCAGCCATTTTAACGCTTCCCGAATGACCCTCGGTATGGTGGCCCTCGAACGCGTAGCCAACCACGGTCAGGCCGTGCGATTTCATCGCGGTGGCAAATGCCTGGTCATTGCCGGGACCCAGGACCTCGCCGATCGCATCGTGCTTGAGGCCGAGTCCGGCGAGCTTTTCGCCTATTTCGCCGCGCGTTACATCGCTCTTGTCGGGTTCGCTGAAGATCGCATCGAATCCTATGACGCTGACCTTGTAGTCCTTGAGCGCATCGGCCAGCCGGGCGAGCACGAACCGCGGCCACGGCCATTGCCCAAGCTGCGCGATACTCCGGTCATCGATCGCGGCGATCGCGACCAAGCCCGAGGACGGATGCGGAGCGATGGTATTGATTCGAAGGTCGTACGCGATCAGATCCATCCGCTCGAATGCACCGTGGAAGCGGTAGTGGGAGGCGAACATCAACCCCAGCAGCACGATCCCGAACAGGAAAGTGCGCCACGAGAATCTGAGAGCCGTGTGTGACGGTTTTGCGCTCGCCATCGTTACCGATTCGAGCTTAACTCGACGGCGCGGGCGCTGCTAACCGCGCTGGCCGACGCCCCGAACACCCGCCACGCGCGGGTTGCGCATCCGCGTGAAAGGTCGCGCCTACTCTAACCAGCTGAGCTGCTTGTACATGCTGATCTGGCCGTATTGATGAGCGTTGCCATAGCCGACCTGCGCGCTCACGCCAAACTTCCACGGCCGGTAATAGAAGCCGACATCCGGTCCACCCTGGCCCTGCGAGGCGGCCAGGAAGCCGCCGTTGTACATCGCGCCGCCGACGCCGCCCAGGACCATGTACTTTTCGGTCGAGAGCAGGATTGCCTGCAGATCGAATTCGGTGCTGGTCACGCCATTCTGGAAATCATGCATCGAGCTGAAAGATGCGTTGAGCGGATGCTGACTGTGCAGACATATCCAGCTGGAGAAATCGCCCTCGACCACGAAGGCATCACTATCCGCCACGTCGTGGCCGCCCGAGACATAAAGATGCGTACCGGGGAGCAGCGTGAAATCGAGGCCGCCCTGAAAGCGTCCGAAGTTGAGGCGCGGATAACTGCCGCTGGACGGCGCAAGGGGGCTCTCGAAGCCGCCGCCGATCCACAGCTGGTAGCCGGTCGCGCGGCCGAAGACCCCGATGTACGGTGTGACGCTTTGCTCGACCTGCGTGCCCTCCTGAAGGACGGCATATTTGTCGCTGACGTAGCCGCCGCCAAAGGCGGTCGCCTGGACGAGTCCGGGCGTCTGCAGGGAGAAGAACCCCGGATACGTGTCGTCAAACCATTGCGCATGTGCTGCCGGCGCGATCGTGAGCGCGCTCAACACCACTACGAACACGGCCATTATGCTAACGCGGGAAATTCGCTTCTTCGCCACGTCTGACCTCCTCCTCTATCGAGCTCCCAGCCCCGGACCTACGATGCCCCCGTATGGCGGCGGTGGTGGCGGTGGTGGCGGTGGTGGCGGCGAATGTGACCACGGCGCCATCGGCGGACATGCCGGCGCCGGTGCACCGCTGGATCCCGGTGACGTTCCCGTAAACCCGAGGACCCCGCCGCCCGCGCTTGCGCTGTCGAGCGACACTGCCCCGGTCATCGAAAGTGGTCCGGCAGTCGTCGGAGATTGGTTGCACGGCACTGTCGCCTCGTAGCCCGCGCCGATATCATGGCCCGCGTTGGGAGCCGCCAAGGACGCCAGGTTCACGGTCCCTTGATAGACGGAGACGTCAGTATATCGATCGCATCCCTTATAGCCGGGCCTGATTGCATTTTCGGTGTATGCGGTATCGAACCTCGTGCCTCGCACTGCCGCGACCGCGTTGGGAGTATGCACCTGGTAATTTGCCGGTGCGCCGCCCGATGAGGCGTTTACCAGCGACCGCAGGACTCCCGAAACTAAACCCACGCGCGTCGAAGTGGTTCCGCCGGTAATCGTGAACTCATCGAGCGTGATGCTGCTGACGGGTCCCAGCTCGAGCCGGCTCTGATCGTTGAGCACGATAACCGCGTGCCCGCTGGCGCCGGTCACGATTCGATCGCCCACATCGACCCCGACTCCTGACGCAGCTCCGATTGTCGCCCCGGTGCGCTGAATCTGCACTTGACCGCTCACCGAAAAGAAGGAACCCGCTGCCGTCTGCGCCAGCGCCGGTCCGGATACCACAAGCACCAGCGCGCTTATGAGCAAAAGCTCGGCACCCAACACGGCGCTATAATGATTTCGGTTTCGACGCATCTAATCGCGCTCCTTTACCGCTAGCGCTCTTTTTGTATTTGTCCGTGCGGTGCTAAGTCAACCGCTCCGCGTAAGTAATTTTCACAGCAGCGCAAATGAATAGGGCGCGAGCATCGCTCACGCCCCGGTCATCTCAAGCTGAATCCTGGGCGGCCACCCGCGGATTCGGCTCGACGGTCCCTAACGTTTGGAGTATTGCGGCCGCTTGCGCGCCTTGTGACGCCCGTACTTCTTGCGCTCGACCTCGCGTGGATCGCGCGTCAGCATCCCGCCCTTGCGCAGCGTCGGCCGCAGCGTCTCGGTTGCGCTGACCAGCGCGCGCGAAATCCCGTGACGGACCGCGTCGGCCTGCGCCGCGATTCCGCCGCCCTCGACGTTCACCAGCACATCGTACTGCCCCACGGTCTCGGTGGCCTCGAACGGCTCCAGAATCCGCATTCGCGACGTCGGACGCGGGAAGTAGTCCTCGAGCGTGCGCTCGTTAATCGTGATCGTGCCGCTGCCGGGCAGCATTCTGACGCGCGCCACCGCGGTCTTGCGCCGCCCCGTAGTCCAGATGATGTTTTTCTTTTCTGCCATGTGACGACTCTGCCTTGTTAGACGCTTATGCTTTTGGGCTTCTGCGCAGCGTGCGGATGCTCGGCGCCGCGATAAACCTTGAGCTTATTGAAAATCTGATGGCCGAGTCGATTCTTCGGCAGCATCCCCTTCACCGCAATCTCGAGCAGCCGCTCGGGCTTGGCTTCGAGCATCTTGCCCGCCGCCGTCGTGCGGATTCCGCCCGGCCATCCCGTATGGCGATGGTACAGCTTGCTCAGCGATTTCGATCCCGTCAGGCGAACCTTGGCGGCGTTGATGATAACGACGAAATCGCCGGTATCCTGGTTGGGAGTGTAATCGGGCCGGGTCTTGCCGGTCAGCAGGCTTGCCGCGCGCGACGCCACTCGTCCCAGCGCTCGCTCGCTTGCATCGATCACCACCCAGTTGCGGTCGCGCAGCCCATTCTCGCGCGAGATGCTTCGGGTTTGTTCAGTCAGCTTCAAGTTCGTACACCAGTGCAAAAGTGAAATAGACGTTAATTTTGGCGGGGCCGATGGGATTTGAACCCACGACTTCCGACGTGACAGGCCGGCGTTCTAACCGGGCTGAACTACGACCCCGCCCGAACCATCCTTTGTTACATTTTCCAGCCCGCGTAGCAACAACGCGTCGCGCCCGGGTAGTGCCCTAATTTGGGCAATAACCTAGTTGACT
>PLDK01000046.1 GCA_003135135.1 Deltaproteobacteria bacterium | reverse complement strand
GCAGCGGGCGCTCGATTTCTAGACGAGGAGGCGGCCGCCGTCGAGCGCCAGTGTCGCACCGGTGGCAAAGTCGGTGGCCTCGCAAAAGAAGATCACGGCACGGGCGACGTCTTCCGGCGAGCCCATTTTTTTTGTCAGCGTGCGACTCACCAGCCGCGCTACTTCGCGCTTGCTGTATTCCTCGGGCGGCGCCACCATCCCCAGCGCGATGCAGTTCACCTGAACCTCGGGCGCAAGTTCTTTGGCGAGCGCCCGCGTCAGCCCAATCAGCCCGCTCTTCGACACCGAGTACGGCAGGTAGTCCTTGTACGGGCGGATCGCGGCCCAATCGCCGAGGTTGACGATTTTCCCCGCGCCAACCCGGCGCATCGCAGCGCCTGCGAACTTCGACAAAAAGAACGGCGCTTTCAGGTTCGTATCGAGAGTTGTGTCCCAGTCGCGCTCGGTGATTTTCTGAAGCGGTTTGCGCGCGAAGACCGAAGCAGAGTTGACGAGGATGTCGATTCGGCCGAACGCGTCGAGCACGCCCGCGATCATCTGCTCGATTTCGGCGACGTTGTCGAGATTGGCGCGGAATGCCCGCGCCTTGCCGCGCATCCCCGCGATCTCAGCGACGACCGCGTCCGCCTCGGCCTGCGAGCTGCGATAGTGAACTGCGACCGAGGCGCCGTGGCCGGCAAATTTTATCGCGATCGCGCGTCCGACGCGGCGGCCCGCGCCAGTCACCAGGGCAACTTTTCCCTTGAGGTTCATGCGGAAGGTTTGCGCGATCGGATCAAGCGGCGCGGCTATTCGTGCCCGGTTCAGCTCCGCGGCGACGCGTAAATCGCCTTGACCATCGCGAGGTTGTCGGAATGCCCGGTCTTCGACGCGGTGACATGCGCATGCAGCGGACGCCCGAGCAGATACAGATCGCCCATCAGATCGAGGACCTTGTGGCGCGCGAATTCGTCGGGGAAGCGAAGCGTGGTGTTCACGACTTTGTCGTCATCGACAAGGATCAAGTTGTCGAGGCGGCCGCCGCTGGCAAGGCCATATTCGGCGAGCTTGCGGAACTCGCGCACGAAGCCAAAGGTGCGCGCCGGTGCAATTTCGCGGGTGTATGCTTCGGGCGAAGTAAGTTCGAAGTGCAACTGCTGAATGCCGATCGGTTTTGGGTAATCGAGCGTGTAGTCGATGATCAGATGGTCGGCGGGCTCGGCCTTCATAAACTCGAGGCCCGCGCCTTCCTCTCCGATGATGATCTTGTGTTTGATTCTGATCGGTTCGACGGTCGCGTCCTGCTCGGTGAGTCCGGCTTCACCAATCTGTTTGCAGAACTCGAGCGCCGAGCCGTCGAGCGCGGGTACTTCGTCGTCAGTCTTGATGAGGAGGTTGGTGATTCCAAACGCGTGCAGCGCCGACAGCAGATGTTCGACGGTGCGGACCGAGCGGCTACCGCTGGTCAGCGTGGTGTTGTAGCCGGTGTCGGTGACGTTCTCGAAGCGGACCGGAATAGCAGTCTCGTCGGCGAGCGATGTGAATACGATTCCAAATCCCGGCGGCGCGGGATGCAGTATGACGCCGGTCTTGAGCCCGGTGTGAAGCCCCTGCCCGCCCATCACGATCGATCGCGCGACGGTTCGCTGCGGGGTCGCGCCGGCGCGGATGGCCTTGCGTCCGGCGGCGCGCACTTGCGCGCTCAGGCCGCGCGGGTTGGACGGATCGGGCCCGGCGGAGTCACCTTCGAGCGCCCGCGCGATTGAAGCGAGCAATCCGCTGACCGAGAACGGCTTCTGAATGAAATCGGCGGCGCCGAGTTTGGTCGCCGCGACCGCGCTCTGGATATTGGCGTGGCCTGAAATCATGATCACCGGGACGCGGGGCTGTTCGGCTTTGATCCGCCGCAGCAACTCGATGCCGTCCATATCGGGCATCCACACGTCGAGCAGAACGATCGCGGGACTCTCGCGCGCAATCAGGTCCATCACACCGGGGGCGTCGCCGGTATCGACCACCCGGAAGCCTTCATCGCTCAAGATTCCACGCAAGGCAGACCGAATCCGCTCCTCATCATCGACCACCAACACGGTCTCATTCACGTCAAATTTTCTCCGGGAATCGCGTTTCGTTGCAACGCGGTAAGGATCGCATCAGCCGGTCGCCGTTGCGAATTGTAGGTCTTTTACAGGAAACTCCAGCACGAATCTACTTCCACGCGGCTGGTTGTCGGTTACGCGGACGAAGCCGTGATGGTCGGTAACGACCGCGGAAACAATCGCGAGGCCGAGTCCGGTGCCGCCCTTTTTGCCCGAATAGTAGGGCTCGAAAATGCGCGTGCGCAGGCGTGGGTCGATGCCGGGGCCGTTGTCCGCGACTTCGAGGGTTACGATTGAATTGTCGGGGCGCCGATGGCTGCGCACCTCGATCAACGGACCGGCGCCGTTATGATTGATGGCGGTCACCGCGGCGACCGCGTTGTCGAGCAGGTTGACCAGCGCGCGCTTCATCGCGTCGCGATCGATCGGGATGAGTGGAATCGCGGGGTCGAGCGCGAGGGTGAAGTCGACGTTGGGATGCGCCGCGCGGAAATTCGCGACGGTCTCGCCGGCCAGCGCGTTGATGTCACCGGGAACCGGGTTCAGATGCGGCATCCGCGCGAACGCCGAGAACTCATTGACCAGCCGCTTCAGATCCTCGACTTCGCCGATGATCGTTCGCGTGCATTCCTCGACCAGCGCGGATTCGATTCCCGGACGCGCGCCAAGCTGGCGCCGAAGCCGTTCGGCTGAAAGCTGGATTGGCGTCAGCGGATTTTTGATTTCGTGCGCGATTCGGCGCGCGACTTCGCGCCAGGCCTCCATCCGTTCGACCTTCGCTATCTGGCTGACGTCCTCGAAGAACAGCACCGTTCCGGCCGGCTCGTCGGGGGTCTCGCCCAGCGGACTGGCGGTCATCATCAGCTCGGTCTCGCCACCTGCGGTTTCGAGTTTGACGGTCGAGCGGGCCTCGCGGGGACGCGTGGCGAAGGCGAACACGTCGTCGAGCACACGGGCCAGCGCGGGTGGAAACGCTCCCTGGTAGTTGCGGCCTATAACGGCGGCGGCGCTCAGATCGAGCAGCCGCTCGGCGCATGGGTTGATCGTGGTGACGACGCCGTCATGGTCGAGCCCGACGACGCCCGCCGACACGTTGCGCAGCAGAGTCTCCGTGTACTGGCGGCGGCGCTCGAGTTCGGCGGCGGAAGCGCGCAGGTCGGCAGTCATCTGGTTGAAGGAATCGACCAGATGCCCGATCTCGTCGTCGCCTACGGCGGGGATGCGGAAATTGAGATCGCCGCCGGCGACCGCTTGGGTCCCGCGTGCGAGCAACTTGATCGGGCCGGTGATTCCGCGCGCAAGAAACATTCCGAACCAGCTTCCCAGCGTCACCACCACCAGCCCGATCAGCGCCAGCGTCAGCAGGTAGCTGTTCATGATGGGCTGGCGAAGAATTCGCAGCTGGAAGTAGTCCTCGGAAACGCGCGAAATGTTGGTCGCGCGCGTCGCCAGGCTCTGCGGCAGATAGTAGTCGACCAGCACCGCGCCGAGCACGTTGTCGGTTTCGCTCGAGAGGTAAATCGGCGCGGAGCCGCGGATTACGTCGGCGCTGCCGAGCCGGTCGGTGCGAGTGAGCGCCTGTCCCTTCAGCGTTTGCGAGATAATCGGGGAATCCGGCAACGCGCCGATGCCGGTGGGGGTCTTCGGGCTGATGTCGATCAGCAGCAGTTTGCGATCGGCGGAGAACACCTCGATGGTGCCCAGGTTGTATTCCTGCTGGCGCTTGGCGATGAACGACTTGAGCTCGTCGCGCTTCTGCGGCGCGAGCAGGCCCTGCGCCGAGATCTCCCCGGCCAGCACGCGGGCGAAATGCGACGCGTTGTTGGCCGAGTTCAGATAGTAGGTCTTCGCGATCTCAAGCGAGTCATTGAGAATTTGTTGGTACTCGGGATTGAACCAGCTGTTGATGTCCTCGTGCAGGAAGACGCTCGACACGTAAAGCAAAAACGCGCTCGGGATCAGCGCGACGGCGATGAATCCCGCGACCAGCCGGACCTGGAATTTCGAACCAATCAATCCGCGGCGGCGCTCGAAGATGACCTTGGCGAGATTGCGTCCGACCAGGAACAGCATCAATCCGAGCAGCAAGAAGCTCAGGTTGAACAGCGAGATGACCGCCAGATTGGAGACCAGCGATGTGTGACGCGTGAGCGGCGGCAACTCGGTCTGCGCGAGCACGAACGCGACCAGCGTCGCGCCGGCAACTCCGACGGCGATCAGCTCGCGACGGCGCCGCTTGCGCTCTGCAAGCCGATGCGGGCTTACGGATTTTTCTGCTGCCAATTCGTCAACGCCTCATCAGCGAAAACAGCAAGGTCGCGGCGATGCTGATAAGAACGCAGGTGGCAAGCGGGAAATAGAAGCTGAAGTTGCCGCGACGGATGTAGATGTCACCGGGCAGCTTGCCTACATATGGCGCCGACGACAATCCCCACAGCGCCAGTCCCACGACCACGATCGCGACACCGGCGAAGACCAGGCTTTTTCCTATCGGCGCCATCGCAATGCTGACTCAGCACCGATTGTACTAGACGGGCGGCCCTTGCAATACCCGGCCGCCCCGCCCTGCCCCGCGCCATTATGCGTGGGCGTGCGCGTGCGATTTGGCGCCGGCGGCCTCGCGCGCCGCGAGCGTCTCCTTGATGATTTTCTCCGCGACCGGCGCCGGCGCCTCCTCGTAATGCGAGAAGTGCTGCTCGAACGAGCCGCGGCCCGACGTGATCGAGCGCAGGTCGGGCGCGTACTTCAGCACCTCCGACATCGGCACCTGCGCCTTGATCACCTGGCCACTGCCCTTGCTGTCCATCCCGAGCACTTTGCCGCGACGCGAGTTCAGATCGCCAATTACGTCGCCCATGCATTCATCGGGACACGCAACTTCGACCGCGACAATCGGTTCGAGGATGATCGGTTTGGCCTTTTCCAGCGCTGCCTTGAAGCCCATCGAGGCTGCGATCTGAAACGCCATGTCCGACGAATCGACATCGTGATAGCTGCCGTCGAATACTGTGACCCTGACGTCCACCATCGGATAGCCGGCCAGATGTCCTTCGACCAGCGTGTTGCGCACGCCCTTTTCGACCGACGGAATGAAGTTGCGCGGGATCACGCCGCCCACGATGTTGTCGACGAACTCGAAGCCCTTGCCGCGCGGCATCGGCTCGATCTTGAGCCAGCAATCGCCGTATTGCCCGCGGCCGCCCGATTGACGCTTGTACTTGCCCTGCGCTTCGGCGCGTCCCTTGATGGTTTCCTTGTAAGGAACCTTGGGCGCCTGAAGCTCGACGTCCACGTTGAATTTCCGGCGCAGCTTCTCGACCGTGATTTCGATATGCATCTGGCCGGTGCCCGACAAAATGATGTCGTGGGTTTGCGGATCGCGATGCATCTCCAGCGCGAGATCCTCCTCGAGCAGCTTCTGCAGCGCCGCCGACGACTTCTCCTCATCGCCCTTGGTCTTTGGACGAATTGCGAAAGACATCACGGCCGCCGGACGCGTCAGCGGTGGCATCACGAGCACCGGCGCTTTCTCGTCGCATAGAGTGTCGCCGGTGGTGGTGTCCTTCAGCTTGGCCACCGCGACGATCTCGCCCGCGATCGCGCTGGCGATCGGAGACTGCTTCTTGCCCTCGAGCCGCAGCAGCTGGCCGAAGCGCTCCTTCGATTCCCTGGTCGAGTTGAACACACCCGCGTCGGTCTGAGCGTGGCCCGAAATGATGCGGAAGATAGAGAGCTTGCCGGCGAACGGGTCGATGATCGTCTTGAACACCAGCGCGGCGAACGGAGCCGCCGGATCGGCGGGACGGCTTACCGGCTCGCCGGTCGTGGGATTCTGGCATTCCACCGGCGGACGTTCGTTGGGCGCGGGCAGATACGTCGTCACGGCGTCGAGCAGCGGCCCGATGCCGATATTCTTTGCCCCCGATCCGCAGAAGACCGGCGTGATTTTGCGCCCGACCACGGCCGCGTGCAGCGCTGCGCGAACTTCACCGTCGTCGAGAGTCCCTTTGTCGAGATATTTTTCGAGCAGCGCGTCGTCGGTCTCGGCGACCGCCTCGAACAACGCGGTGCGCGCCGCTTCCGCGCGGGCCTTCGACTCGGCCGACAATTCTTCTTCCTTGAATTTGCCGCTGGTGTCGGCGTAGGTGAGCGCCTTCATCGCGAGCACGTCGACGACGCCCATGAAGCCGAGCTCTTCGCCAATCGGGATCGTCAGCGCGACGGCGCGCGCGCCAAGAACCTTTTCGAGATCCTTCATCGCAGCGTCGAAGCTGGTGCGCTCGCGATCGAGCCGCGACACGAATGCGATCCGCGGCAGTTTGAGCTCCTCGGTCGCGGCCCAGATTTTTTCCGACTCAACTTTGGTGTCGGCGCCCGGACTTATCAGCATCACCACCCCGTCCACCGCGCGCAGAGTCGTGATCGTTTCGGGCAGGAAGGCGGCGTAGCCGGGCGTGTCGGCGAGAATTACTTCGGTCTTTTTCCAGTTGAGATGATTAAACGCGGAACTGATCGAAATGTGATGCTTGGTTTCTTCGGGTTCGAAGTCCATCGCCGCCGAGCCGTCGTCGGGCCGCCCCAATCGCGGCGTCGCGCCGGCCGTGAAGAGCATCGCGTCGGCGGCCTGCGTCTTGCCGGTCCCGCCCTGGCCCACGATTGCGATAGTTCTAAGCCGTCCGATTTCCTCCACAGCCATAGAGAGTACCTCTCAGCCTGCCCGGCGGGACCAGCGCCGATTCCAGGGCGCCGCGTCCCCGCTCGATGCAGTTTATTTCGCGTTGATCACATACGGCCTACTCGTACGCCCCTTCCACGCTCACCTCACCGGCGACGATTCTCTCGATCCGGTCCCCGATGTCTAGCAGCAGTGCACCTGTCCCGTCGATTCCCTTGACCACTCCCGACTGGCGCCGCCCGCCGTCCACGATTGCGATGCGCTTGCCGGTCAGCGCCGAGTAGCGTTCCCACGCTGGGCGAACCGACTCGAAGCCGCGCGTCAGGGATTCCATATAGCGGGAGTCGAGCAGATTAAAAAGCGAATCGGCGATCGCAATCCGGTCGCATGGATGCCCGGTCGCGATACGCATCGAGGTCGCCTTGTCGCGCAGCTCGGGCGGGATGTCGTCCGCAGCAAGATTGATATTGATTCCGATGCCCAGCAGCACGCAGTCGAGTTTCTGGCGCGCGTCGGTCACCGCCTCGGCGATCATGCCGCCCGCCTTGCGCCCGCGCAGCCAAACGTCGTTGGGCCATTTGAGCGCAACGATCCCCGGCGCCTCGCGCTCTAGAGCCTCCGCCGTCGCGACTCCGGCCACCAGCCCCAGCCGCGGCACGTCAGCTAGTGGAATCGGCGGACGGAGGATAATCGTCGTGTACAGATTGACGCCGGGCGGCGAATGCCACGTGCGGCCCATCCTGCCCCGCCCCGCGCTTTGACGCTCCGCGATCACCACCGTGCCCTGGTCGGCGCCGGCCGCGGCCAGCTCGCGCGCAGCTTCCTGCGTGGAGTCGATTTCGTCGAAGTAATGTATCCGCCAGCCGATGCGGCCGGGCGCGCCGCGTTCGCTTGCAAGATATGGATTCTGAGGCATTACTTTAAGTTTTTTCAGCGAATCCGCAGCCGTGTAGCGTCGGGCGGGGACCGCCGATCAGATCGCGTCGATTCTCATGCTGATATCCAGAAATCGCGCCGAATGAGTCAGCGCGCCGACGGAAATTAAATCGACGGCCGCCTCCGCGATCGCGCGAACAGTCTGCAGTGTCACGCCACCGGAGACTTCGAGCTGCACGGTCTGTGGCGCCATCGCGCGCGCCTTGCGGACGTTGTCGAGCGTCATGTTGTCGAGCAGGATCGCATCGGCGCCGGCTTTCAGTGCTTCTTCAACTTGCGCGAGCGTCTCGCATTCGATCTCGATTTTGAGCGTGTGGGGCGCCACCCGGCGAGCACCCTCGATGGCCTTCGTCACCGTGCCCGCCGCTGCGATGTGGTTTTCCTTGATCAGCACGCCGCTGTCGAGGCCCAGGCGATGGTTATGCCCGCCGCCGACACGGACCGCGTACTTCTCGACGACGCGCAGACCGGGATGAGTCTTGCGCGTGTCGAGGATCCTCGCATGCGTGCCCGCGATCGCATCGACGAACGCCCGCGTCGTGGTCGCGATTCCCGAGAGCAATTGCACGAAGTTGAGCGCCGTGCGCTCGCCGATCAGCAGTCCCGCGAGCTTGCCCTCGATTTCCGCGAGAATATCGCCCGCTTTCAACTCGGCGCCTTCGGGCGCAAGCGTAACCATTCGCGGCTCCGCGCCGGCGAGTCGCATCACGGGCTCAATCAGGATGCCGCCGGCGAGAATCATCCGCGGTTCTTTGACGGTGATCCGCGCGCGGCCCCTCGCGCCCGGCGCGACGGTCGCGGCGGTGGTGATATCGCCCTGCCCCACATCCTCGGCCAGCGCCCGCTTGATGAGCTTGGTCAGGTCGAGTTGTTTGAGCAGTTCCATGCCACCTATTTCTCAGGCGCGTTCTTCGAGTTGCCGGAGTTGTTCGCTCAACAACTTTCGCTGTGCCTGCAGACTTTCGAATCGCTGCGCGACTTCAACCCGCGCTTCGGGATCAGCCTTGGTCATAAAACGGGAGTCGTTCAATCGCGCTTCATGCTGGGCGGCGTGCTTGCCGACTTCGTCGAGTTGTTTCTGTAACTTCTGGCGAGCGACCTGGAAGTCGTAACCTTCGGGCGCGTCGACTCCAACGTCTGCCCATGCCAGGTGCGAGAACACTGCGCGATCTCCCGACGATTTACCGAGCTTCACGGTTTCGAGTTTCGCGAGCGCCGTGGCATAGGACCGCCACGTCTCTAACTCGCTTGCGCCGGTCGCGTCTCCCGCATTAATCACCGCCGTGACGCGCTGGCCTGGATGCCATCCGAGCAGCGAGCGCAGCGAGTTGATGGCTTCGGTCGCCTCGATGCAGTGATTCATGGCGGTGTCTTCCGCCGCCGAAAGCGGATTCGTCACCGACACTTCGGGATACTTCGCGATCGGCAGATGCGCCGCGAGATTCGGCTCGTCGATGTATGGGCGAATCACCTGCCAGATTTCTTCCGACACGAACGGCATGAACGGGTGCACCAGGCGCAGCATCTTGTCGAAAACGTTCACGAGCACCCATCGCGCCGCCACTTGGCGCTCGCCGCCGGCCTTTAGAGAATCTTTCGACAGCTCGATGTACCAATCGCAGAACTCGTGCCAGATGAACTGGTACAGCTTCATCGCCGCGATGTTGAATTCATAAGCGTCGATTGCGCGAGTGACTTCGCGAATCGTGTTGTCGAGCCGCGACAGAATCCATCGCTCGGCCAATCCCAGCTTCGCGATTTCAACTTTCGCGAGCGGCTCGGGCGCGCCGTCGAGATTCATCATCACGAAGCGCGCGGCGTTCCAGATTTTGTTGGCGAATGCCCGCGACGCCGCGAATCTGTCGTGCGACAGGATTACGTCGCGCCCCTGCGCGGCCAACTGCGCCAGCGTGAAGCGGACCGCGTCCGCTCCGTACTGTTCCATCAAGTCGAGCGGATCAACGACGTTACCCTTCGACTTGGTCATCTTCTTGCCAAGTTCGTCGCGCACCAGCGGCGTGATGTACACGTCTTTGAACGGCACCTTGTCCGTTAGCTCCAGCCCGAACATCATCATGCGCGCGACCCAGAAAAAGATGATGTCGAATCCCGTCAGCAGCAGGCTGGTCGGATAGTAGCGACGAAGCTCGGGCGTATCGTCCGGCCATCCGAGCGTGGACATCGGCCACAGGCCCGAGCTGAACCAGGTGTCGAGCACGTCGTCGTCCTGGATGAGGTCGGAACCGTCGCACTCAGCGCATCGCGACGGCCGCTCGGCCGCGACGATCAGATGGCCGCATCGCGCGCATCGGTAGGCGGGAATCCGATGGCCCCACCATAGCTGGCGCGAGATGCACCAGTCGTGGATGTTCTCGAGCCAGTTGAAAAACGTGTTCTCCCAGAACTTGGGATGGAAGGTCGTGTCGCCCTTGCGCACGGCTTCGATCGCGCGATCGGCCATCTCGCGGGTCCGCATGAACCATTGCTCGGAGAGCATCGGCTCGACGATCGTGTCGCATCGCGAGCATACGCCGACCGCGTGCTTATACGGCTCGATCTTTTCGAGTAGTTCGGCCTGCTCGAGGTCCTTGACGATTTGCTTGCGCGCATCCTCGCGCGACAGGCCGCGATACGCGCCCGCGTTCTCGTTCATCCGCGCCTTGCCGTCAAGCACCGCTATCTGCTCGAGGCCGTGACGCTTGCCCAGCTCGAAGTCTACCGGGTCGTGGGCGGGAGTCACTTTCAACGCGCCAGTGCCGAATTCGCGATCGATCGCGGCGTCGGCAATGATCTTTATCTCGCGGCCCATCAGCGGCAGTCGAATTGTCTTGCCAACGTACGGCTGGTAGCGCTCGTCGCCGGGATTCACGGCGACCGCGGTGTCACCGAGCATCGTCTCGGGCCGTGTCGTCGCGATCGTGATCGAGCCGCTGCCGTCCGCAAATGGATATCGGATATACCAAAGGCTGCCCGCAACGTCCTTGTGATCGACTTCGAGATCGGAGAGCGCCGTCTCGCATCGCGGGCACCAGTTGATGAGCCGTTTGGCGCGGTAGATAAGACCCTTGTGGTAAAGATCGACGAAGACTTTCGTCACTGCGCGCGAAAGACCCGGGTCCAGCGTGAAGCGCTCGCGGCTCCAGTCGCACGACGCGCCAAGCCTGCGCAACTGGTTCATGATTCGATCGCCGTAAGTCGCGCGCCATTGCCAGACGCGATCGACGAATGCGTCGCGGCCCAGCAGATGCCGGTCCTTGCCATCCTTCGCAAGATTCTTCTCGACCGCGTTTTGCGTCGCGATCCCGGCGTGATCGGTGCCGGGCAGCCACAGCGTGTTGTACCCCTGCATCCGGCGCGTGCGGACGATGATGTCCTGGAGCGAGACGTTGAGTGCGTGGCCGAGATGGAGCTGACCGGTGATGTTCGGCGGTGGAATCACGACCGAGAAGACTTTGCCCTCGCGCGCGGGGTCGGCCTTGAAGTAGCCGAGGTCGATCCACTTCTGAAACCAACTTTCTTCAGCAGACTTCGAATCAAATGTCTTGGGCAAATCCACCGTGAGTATCCTGACCCCGTCGAGCCTGCGATATTTTACGCGACGGCGGAATCGCGCCGTCGAAAAAAGGGCGCCGCGCGCCCTTCGCTCAAATCATATTGTCCTGCTGGGCACGTCTCAAGCGCGATGCTTTGACGGCAAGCCGCCCCGTCGATCAAGCGGCTTGTAAAAGCGCGCCGGTTAATAATATCGTGCGCAAGCCGGGTTTTCTGGGGATGAGCTGAATTCGACTCCGGAGGGGATATTTCAATGGCTGACGCGTTTAGCAAATTGGGCATCGCAGCCGCGCTTGGAACGTTGCTCCTCGCGGGCGCAATGTCGGGGTGCAGCTCGATGTCCACTGACCACGTGGATTGCAACGTCGTGAAGTTGCAAACGGAAGCGGGCCGCACCGATGCTGAGATCGCGTCGGCCATCGGCGCCAAGGTCAAGGATGTCGCAACCTGCCACGGACCGGAAAAGTCGGGCAACAAGAGCTCGACTACCGCGATCCCTTCGGACTATTGAGCACGCCGCGATTTCGCGGCGCCGGTGAAAAAGTGAAAAGGGGATTGGTGCGAGAGAGGGGACTTGAACCCCTACGAGCTTGCGCTCACAAGGTCCTGAGCCTTGCGCGTCTGCCATTCCGCCACTCTCGCGTGCGAGGGCAAGAGTATAGGGTTTAACCGGCTGATGATTCCAATTCAAGATGGGATTGCAATATTCGCGCGGCCGGCTCGAGCGCGCGGCGCCATTGAAACAGTGAAACACAACCTGCGGTTACGATGAGTGAACGGGTTCGCGGCGCGATTGCGCTTGCGCCGGCGCCGGGGCCGTCATCGCTCGCGCTGGACTTGAGTGCGGGCGACGGCCTGTCGAGCCGTCTCCTTGCGGAGCGCGGATGGCGAGTAGTATCGACCGAGTATCGAACCCGCAAACCCGGATGGGTGGCGGTCAACCTCGATCGCGATCTGCCGTTTCGCCCGGCGCGCTTCGACCTGGTGATGATGCTCGAAGTGATCGAGCATCTCGCCGACATCCCGCACGCGCTCGGTGAAATAGCGCGCGTGATGCGGCCCGGTGCGGTCGCAATCGTCACCACGCCCAATCGCCTGAACGTCAGCTCGCGAATACATTACTTGCTGAGCGGCTATTACAAGGGACGGCGTGCGCCGCTGGCGTACCGCTATCGCGTCGCGGACGGCCGCAACTGGCACGTGATGGGCCTCAACGACCTGCATTGGATTGCATGGGGGGCGGGACTTCGGATGGAGGCGCTCGGGCGCAGCCGGCGCAAGTTGCGGTCGCGAATCCTTGCGCCGATTCTGTGGCCGTTGATCGCGGGGTTCTCCTGGATACTCTACGGGCGCGCAAAAGAACCGGCGCAGCGCAGAATCAATCGTGAGCTGCTGGGGTTCATGACCAGCGCGAGCCTGCTGATGGACGAAAACATCATCATGCGATTTCGCAAGGTGGATAGCTCCGATTCGCGCCAAGATTGAAGCGCATTGAAGACCTCTGTCATCGTCGCGACTCACGGCAGGCCCGACTCGATCCGGCGGCTGCTGGCAAGCCTCGCGCCGGAACTCGCGACTGGTTCGCGCGAGATAATCATTGCCGAAAACGGCACGCCGGCGCCGATGGAGCTTTCGCTCGAAGGCGCAGCGCTCAAGCATCTGCACGAACCTCGCGCCGGAAAATGCCGCATTCAGAATCGCGCAATCGCGCAGACGGCCGGCGAAAGCGAAATCCTGGTCTTCCTCGACGACGATCTGATCGTCGCGCCGGGCTATCTCGCGGCGGTCGAGCGGTTCTTTGACACCCATCGCGAGTTCGCCGCGATGAAGGGGCGAATCCTCCCGGCCGAAGACCCCGAAAAAAAGGTCGGGCCGATGGCGGCGTACCTGGATCTGCCGATCGTCGACCATGGCGAAGAAGTAATCGAGGTGCGCGGAGTGCTCGGCGCGAATATGGCTTTTCGTGCCGGCGTGCTTAAGCAAGTCGGACCGTTCGACGAGCGCCTCGGTCCGGGCGCGGGCGGGCACGAGGAGGAAACCGAGATGTCGCAGCGGATCCGGCAGGCGGGCTTTCGAATCGGATACGCGCCGCAGGCGCTCGTCTATCACGAAGTCGACCCCGCACGCGCCAATCGCGAACGATTCATCAGAATTGCGCGCGAGCGCGGCCGGTGCCGCATGCTGCATGAGAAGCATTCCAGCCTGGATGTGATCCTGAAGAACGCGATCGCGATGACGCGGCTGCGGATTGCGCAGCTGACGGGCGCCGGCCTCGCGCGAATCGCGCGCGAGGAACGCAGGCTCGCAATCGCGCGCGGAATGTTCGACGGTCTCGCCGGATAGAAACGCGCCGCGCGCGCTGCCCTTTCGACTCAAACTATCGAACCAATCAGCGCGTTCAATTCGTCTGCGTAGCGCGTCCAGGTGAATTTCGCAGCCGTCTCGCGGGCCTCAACGGCAAGACTTGCGGGCGCGTCAAACAAGAGGCCGAGACGAAGCGCAACCTCGCCCACGTCGTCGGGGTTCTCGACTCGAAACCCGCGCATCGAGGGCGGGACCACCTCCGCAACGCCCGAGAACGCACTGGTCATCACGGGCAATCCACTGGCCATCGCTTCCATCACGACGTTGCCGAATGGTTCGAACAGCGACGGCATCGCAAACGCGTCCGCCGCGTGAAAGATAGCCTCGACGTTGGGTTGTGGACCCGCGAAGACTACTCGAGCGCCAACGTTGAGGGCGTCAGCGCGGCGCGCGAATTTGCCGGCGGCTCGATCGGCGCCGGCCACCAGCAAAAACGCGCCGCCCGCGACCAGCGGCCATGCTTCGATAAGGAATCCCAATCCCTTGCGCGCGAAGCCATTGCCAACAAAGGCGACCATCCGGGCACTAGCGGGAACCGCAAACTTGCGGCGGATAGCCGCGCGCTCGGACGGATCGGCGGCGGGCCGGAACCGATCGAGATCGACGCCGTTGTAAATCGTAACCGTTTTTTCAGGCGCGAGGCCGAATTCCCGAATCAAATCGTCACGAACGAAATTCGACACCGCGATCGCGCGCTTGAGGGCGGGACTTCGGAAGGCCTGGCGCTCGACGAGCATCTGCACCTGATGATACGGGCTGATACGCATCGCAGACGCGCCGAGCGCGCCGCGCCATTTCCGCGCCGCACGGAGGTAACAGGAGTGCGCGCCGCCGCCGGAGCGCATCACGTCGGCGCCGACGCATCGCGCGAAGCTCAGCACCAGCTCGGCCCCTGCGCGGCGCGCCGCAGGCGCAGCAGTCCATGCGAATCGCATCAGGGACAGCGCGCGTCCCAAGCTGGGGCCGCCGCCGACGCGATGAACATCCCAGTCGCCGGTCGCGCCGCGGATCTCACCTGCGAAAATGGTAACTTGATGGCCCGCCGCGCGCAGGCCTTGCGCCGTAACAATCAAATCGCGCTCGGTGCCGCCGCCCGCGCTATCGAAACGGCGCGTCAGAATCGCTATCCGCATTGAACGGCGCTCCGTGGCGTTGCGGCCGGATGGGTTTCGTGCGGCGCGCACAAAAGATGCGCGACCCATTGCCGTGTGATAATTTCATCCGCGGGATGTGAGGTGGGGGAATGATCGAAATTCAATGCACCAGTTGCCACACCCGCTATCGGATTGATGAACGGGTCCTGCCCGACGATACACCGACCTTCAAGTGCTCGCGATGCGGCCATGTGTTCAACGCCGACCCGGTACCCGCAAGAGTGCGCAAAGCGGCTCCACAAGCGGCCGAGAGCGAATCTCAGCCGGCGCGCACGATCCGCGCCGCCCGCCCGCGCGCAGGCATGCTCAAGTCTCCAGTCGAAAGCGACGTGGTCAAACGCGAGCATAGCGCGGAGCTGCGGCCATCGAATCCGCCCGAGCCGGAAGTTCGCCACGAGGAAGAACGGCGCGAGCCGGAAGCCGGCAACCCGCTCAATCGCCCCTTCGGCGACCGCGAGCAGAAAGCCGACACCGGCGAAAATCTGAAATTCGATTTCAGCGACGAGCGCATTGAAATCGGCGACGCGCCGCCGGAGCACGAACTCGAGCGCCCCGAGCCCGACGACGGCGGATGGCAGGTGGGCGATGCGCCGGCTGAGTTCGAATCCGCGCCGATTCGCCAGGCCCCGACCATGATGGCCGAGCCGGAACCGGCCCCGCGCCCGGCGTCCAATCCAGTGCGTCGCGCGGATGAGCCTCCGCGTGCGGCGGCGCCTCGATTCGCGCCGCCGCCGGCATCCCCGAAAGCCGCAGGGTTCCAGCTGGGTCAGGTCAGCGACGAAGGCGCTGAATCGGCGGCCGCGGGCGCAACTCATGCGTCGGGGTTTTTTCTCGCGACGTTTTTCTTCATAGCGATAGTTTTCCTGGGTGCGAGCGCCCTGATTTGCAACGAGCCCGCCGCCAGCGCGCGCATTCTCAGCGAGGCTCCGCGAATCGGCGGTTACTTCGCGCGTCCGATCGTACCTGCGATGCTGGTGGCGTTGCATGACGTCCGTTCGGAGTATTACACGCTCAAGGGCGGCCATGTCGCGTTGGTGATAAGCGGCGGCGCGCAGAACGTCGGAACGCATCCGTTGCATCTGGTCGAGATCGACGCCGATCTGATTGGCGCCGGCGCGCATCCGATCGCCAGCCAGAGCGTCGATTGCGGCAACGAGCTCTCGGCCAAGATGCTTGGCGAGATGACGCCGCGCGAAATCGAATTCTCTCAGGGTTTGAGTCCGCAGAAAGGGTTCGCGATGGAGCCGTCGGGGTCGGCTCCTTTCCTGATGGTGTTCATAAATCCTCCCGCGGGCGCCGGCAAGATTAGAATCTCGGTGTCAAAGGCCGTTGCGACGCCGACCGCTCCCGATTCCAGCGCAAACTCCGCGCCGCCGGACTGAACCGGAGCCGCCGCGATTATTCCTTCTCGTGCGCGAGCAGCTCCGCGTATTCGTCGGCGTCCATCAGGTCTTCGAGATCGCTCAGGTCCGTGATCTTCACCTTGATCAGCCATCCGTCGCCGTACGGGTCTTCGTTGACGGTTTCGGGGCTCTCGCGCAGGTCTTCGTTGATCTCGATGACGGTTCCGGTAACGGGCGCGTAAATATCCGAGACCGCCTTGACCGACTCGACGACGCCGAACGGATCGTCCTTGCTGATCTTGTCGCCGACCGCGGGCAACTCGATATACACGATCTCACCCAACTGGTCTTGCGCGTGATCGGTGATTCCAACGGTCGCAACGACATCTTCAGTCGCGACCCATTCGTGCTCTTTCGAATATTTGAGTCCCTGCGGGATCTCCATGGCTCCTCCCGAATCGTTAGCGGTGCGCGCTTTGCGGCCGCTTCGCGCCAGGCCGATCGCGATCACATCAATGCTCATGAAAGGCAGTGGAGTCGGTCTTGTCAAGTTCCGCTTCGCATCATCGCGGGCATCGATCATGCGCGCGACTCTTGACTGTTGCGCGTCGATGACATTAGCGGTCGCACCTGCCGCGATTGCCAGCCGCTCGTCATGCGCCGTATCGTCGATGCCAGGCGGATGAGATCGGCCGATCGCGCGAATGCGGAGGACCTGTCTGCATGAATGTTGGAATTCCCACTGAGATTAAATCCGACGAACGGCGCGTATCGCTGACTCCGGCGGGCGTGGCTGCGTTGCGCGTGCATGGTCATCGCGTGACGGTCCAGGCGGGCGCCGGTATCGGCAGCGGATTTGCTGACAGCGACTATCGCAAAGCGGGCGCCTCGATCGTAACCGGCGCGTCCGGCGTATGGCGGCGCGCCGACCTGATCCTGAAGGTCAAGGAGCCGCAGCCGCCGGAGTATCCGCTGATGCGTCCGGGTTTGATTCTTTTTACCTATCTTCACCTGGCCGCGGAACGGCGTCTTTCGCGCGAGTTGATTCGCCGCCGTGTGACGGCAGTCGGCTACGAAACGATCCAGCTCGAAGACTCGAGCTTGCCGCTGCTTGCGCCGATGAGCGAGGTCGCGGGCCGGCTCGCGATTCAGGCCGGCGCCTGGTGCCTGCAGGCGCGCAGCGGCGGCCGCGGCGTGCTGCTCAGCGGCGCGTCAGGCGTGCGGCCCGGCAAGGTGGTGGTTGTCGGCGGGGGAATCGCCGGGCTGAACGCATGCCGGGTTGCCGCCGGCGTCGGCGCTGAAGTGACGATCATGGATATCAATCCGACCAGGCTGCGCTATCTGAGCGACCTGCTTGGCGGGCGCGTGACCACCGTGATGTCGAATCGCACGACTCTCGACGAGGAAGTAACCAACTGCGATCTCGTGATTGGCGCGGTGCTGGTCCCGGGCGGACGCGCGCCGCGGCTTATAAGCGCAAAGATGGTTGCGCGGATGCGTCGCGGTGCGGCGATCGTGGATTTATCGATCGATCAAGGCGGAATCGCGGAGACCTCCGCGCCAACGACGCACGGGCGGCCGACGTTCATTCGCGGCGGCGTCGTGCACTACTGCGTGACCAACATGCCCGCGATGGTGCCTCATACCTCAACCTACGCGCTCACCAACGCGACGCTGACCTATGCGCTGGAGATAGCGGACCACGGGATTCTCGGCGCCGGACTGCACAACCCCGCCATTCGCCACGGACTCAACACCTTCGACGGCCATGTCGTGCATCCCGCCGTCGCGCAGGCGCTCAAGATGAAGCCGCACTCGCCCTGGGAATAGCACGACTTAGGTTGTTGCTGGCGGAGAGCTATCTGGCGCGCCGGCTCTTCGCAAGGATGCTGCGGAGGACCGCGATGCTGCCGCCGCCAGCGGGATAGGCGGACCGCAGAATGCGGCCGAGTTCGGTGACGGAATAGGGAGGGAAAGGGTTAGCTGTCAGAGGACTCCGTCGCAAGAGCGCCAATCTCGGGGGTTTTATGCCAACGCGAGGCACAAGTGATCCGTTGCGGCGCGCTGGCAAGCCCTTCGGCGTTAAAACCGGGCTCGAACTTCGCATTTGCGAAACGCCCGGTGCTGATCCGCGTCGGGATTGAAAATGGAAATTCCGGTTTACTTCCTATTAGCGGTACCCGCGAACACTTCGAACTCGCCGGTCTCGAAATTAGTGTAGCTTGCATCGCTGCTGAACTGGAATTGACTGCCACTACCATTACTGATGGCAAGCTGCAGATCCACACCGGGGTAATAGTCGCAGACAGCGTTGCCCGTAGTCGTGATCGTCAGGAACCCGGTATCGTCGGAGTTGACGGTATAGCAGCCCCCGTTAATGGTCGAGGTATACTCTTCTTCGTACTGGTTGCAGTTGATGACCCCGCTGGTCACGTTACCTTTCCCGTCGAGCGTGACCGAGCCACTCGCTGCAAGAGGATAGTAACCATCTTCTTCAGTTTCGGTGCCGCTGAAGTTGAAGGTGTAGGTGCCCTTGAGGTCCTTCTTCGACGCCGTGCCACTTCCGCAGGATAGCGTTGCTCGGGCGACACCGATCTGCCCTGCCGCGAACACTCCGGCCACGAACGCCACCAGCATGACTTTAAACTTGAACATAGCTTCCTCCCTGAATTTCTGCAGATTCGATCGAGCCCTCGGCCCATCTCCCCGCCGACGCGCAACTTACATCGCCACCGACGATCCGCGCCGCAAGGGAAAATAGGACTACTTACCTGTTACTTTTTATTAGCGGTACCCGCAAACACTTCGAACTCGCCGGTCTCGAAATTAGTGTCGCTTCCATCGCTGCTGAACTGGAATTGACTGCCGCTGCCATTACTGATGGCAAGGTGCAGATCCACACCTTCGTACCAGTCGCAGATATCGCTGGTAGTCGTGATCGTCATGAACCCCGTATCGTCGGAGTTGACGGTGTAGCAGCCCCCGTTAATGATCGAGGTGTACTCTTCTTCGTACTGGTTGCAGTTGATGACCCCTCCGGTCACGTTACCTTTTCCGTCGAGCGTGACCGAGCCACTCGCTGCAAGGGGATCGTCACCATCTTCGTCATACTCGTTGCCGGTGAAGTTTAAGGTGTAGTTGCCCTTGAGGTTCTTTTTCGACGCCGTGCCACTTCCGCAGGATAGCGTTGCTCGGGCGACACCGATCTGCCCTGCCGCGAACACTCCGGCCACGAACGCCACCAGCATGACTTTAAACTTGAACATAGCTTCCTCCCTGAATTTCTGCAGGTTCGATCGAGCCCCCGGCCTATCTCCCCGCCGACGCGCAACTTACATCGCCACCGACGATCCGCGCCGCAAGGGAAAATAGGACTACTTACCTGTTACTTTTTATTCGCGGTACCCGTAAATGGATCTCCCGCGCCGGTGTCGAAATTAGTGTCGCTTCCATCGCTGCTGAACTGGAATTGACTGCCACTACCATTACTGATGGCAAGCTGCAGATCCACACCGGTGTCATAGTCGCAGACATCGTCGCCCGTAGTCGTGATCGTCATGAACCCGGTATCGTCGGAGTTGATGGTGTAGCAGCCCCCGTTAATGGTCGAGGTATACTCTTCTTCGTAAATGTTGCAGTTGATGACCCCTCCGGTCACGTTACCTTTCCCGTCGAGCGTGACCGAGCCACTCGCTGCAAAGGGATAGTCACCATCTTCGTCATACTCGGTGCCGCTGAAGTTTAAGGTGTAGTTGCCCTTGAGGTTCTTTTTCGACGCCGTGCCACTTCCACAGTTCAGCGTTGCTCGGGCGACACCGATCTGCCCTGCCGCGAACACTCCGGCCACGAACGCCACCAGCATGGCTTTAAACTTGAACATAGCTTCCTCCCGGAATTTCTGCAGGCTCGATCGAGCCCCCGGCCCATCGCCCCGCCGACGCGCAACCTACGGAAGTGGCAGAGTTAAGTCAACTGAAAGTTTGTGACAATCCAGATTTATTTGGGCGGGTCGTTCGCGTCGTGGTTCTGGCATTACGCCCCGTAGGGTCTGTTCTCGACCGCATTCATTCTCTCGTTCGTACGTGGCGTGGAGGTGATGCCAACGCGTCGATTCAGGCTTAGTAGATTCCCTGAGGGCCGGTGTTGTAGCGCTGCTGTCCGGACTTGATCTCGCCGTAGGTACCGGTTTCGAAGCGCTTGACGTTTTGGGTCAGGTTGAGATCGCCGTGAAGATTGGCGACCGCTTCCTTCACGCCCTCGAGCGCGATCTCATGGGCGCGCACCCAACGCCCGGAACGCTGTACGAAATTGGCGAGGTCAAACAGATTTTGGCTCAAGGCCGCCTGCGACTTGGCAAACTTCGCCGTCCAGACGACTTGCTTGCTCTTGAGATCGACGAACTTGAGCGAGAACGCCACCGAAGCCGGGCTTGCCGCCGAGTAATCCATCCCGACCCGTTCCTTGTAGCGTTCGACGGTGCCGTAGATTACGCCGTCGGCCGACGTCTCATGGCCCAGCACGAGCGCATTCTCGTCGAGGTTCGCGACCGTAGTCGGCGGCATCTTCTGCATCGCCGCCGCGACATCCTGCTCGGGAATCGGGTCCCATCCACCCGCCACGGCGACCTGGCTGTAGAGCTCGGCGCTAACCGCCTCCGCGGCTCCTGGAGCCAGCGGCTCGCCGCCACCCGGGGCGGCTTCGATCAGCGGCATGACCGCGACACGGTTGATGGAGAGCGTTTTGATCGAGCTCACCGCATGCGCCTTGACGTTGCGGTTGTTGATCGCGTCGCTGACCGCCCCGGTGGTGGAGTTAACCGCGTCCGCCGCGATCGTGGTGCATCCTGCCGCCATCCACAACGCTGCTGCAACCAGCGCCAACCGCGCGGAACCTGCCGTCCAACTGGCTTTCATGACGTCACCTTGATCGACAGCTCCTTGAGCTGGCGCGGATCGACTTCCGACGGCGCTCCGCTCATTGGGTCAACCGCCTTTTGCGTCTTGGGGAACGCAATCACGTCGCGCAGAGACTCGGCGCCGCACAGCATCATGCAAATCCGATCGACTCCGAAAGCGATTCCGCCATGGGGCGGCGCTCCATATTTCAGTGCGTCCAGCAGGAACCCGAAGCGATCCATCGCGTCCTCGCGCGTCAGCCCCAACAATTCAAATACCTTCAATTGAAGCTCGCGGCTATGGATACGAATCGAGCCGCCGCCGAGTTCCTGGCCGTTAAGCACCATATCGTACGCAAGCGCGCGAGCCTTGAGCGGCGCGGATTCGAGCATCGCGAGATCGTCGGGATTCGGCGCGGTGAACGGATGGTTCACGGAAAACATGCGCTTGTCGTCGGTGCTGTAATCGAACAGCGGGAAATCTACGACCCACAGGAACTTCAACTCATCAGATTTGTCGAGCGCGAATTTCGCGGCGAGCTGCAAACGGATGTCACCGAGAACCGGCCGCACTTTGTCCGGCGGTCCAGCGACCATCAACAACGTCCCGCCGGGCTTCAATCCGGCGGCCGCAGTCGCCGCGGCTCTCTCGCCGTCGCTCAAATACTTTGCGATCGGTCCCTGCCATCCGCCCTCGCCCGCCTTTATCCACGCCAATCCCATCGCATGGCGCGATTTCACCGACTCGGTAAGCTCGTCGAGTTCACGGCGGCTAAGCGTGTGATCGCCCGGGAGGTTTATTCCATATACGGATTCGCCGCGCGCGAGAATTTCCGCGAATACCTTGAACGAGGTCCCCGCGAATGCGGCCGTAAGATTCTTCAGCTCGAGCCCGAAGCGCGTATCGGGCTTGTCGATGCCGAAACGTTCCATCGCCTCGGCATACGGCATCCGCGCAAATGGCGGCTTCACGTCAACGTCGAGCACGTTGCGATAGACCGACGCGATCATTCCCTCGGCGATCGATTGGATATCCTCGGGCCGCGGGCACGTCATCTCGATATCAATCTGGCTGAATTCGGGCTGGCGATTCGCGCGCAAATCCTCGTCGCGGAAGCACCGGGCTATCTGATAATAGCGATCGAGTCCGCCGATCATCAGAATCTGCTTCAACAACTGCGGCGATTGCGGCAGCGCGTAGAATTTGCCGGGGTTGACGCGGCTCGGCACCAGGTAGTCGCGCGCGCCCTCGGGCGTCGATTTGAAAAGTATCGGCGTCTCGACGTCGATGAACCCGTTTTGATCGAGATGGCTGCGAACCGCCTGCAACGCCTGATGGCGCCAGCGCAAGTTGCGCTGCATCTCGGGGCGGCGCAGATCGAGATAGCGGTGCTTGAGGCGAATTTCCTCGGCGGTCGCGACGGCGTCGGCAATCTGAAACGGCAGCGGCGCCGACGCGCTCAGGGTCTCGAATGCGCTGACTAGGACCTCGATTTCGCCGCTCGGAAGCTCCGCGTTGACGGTGCCTTCGGCGCGGCGCACGACCTTGCCCTTGACCGCAACGTAAAACTCCGAGCGCGTCTCGCCGCCGGCCTCGTGGGCGGCGGCGTTGTGCGCGGGATTCAGCACCAGCTGGACAATACCGTCGCGGTCGCGAAGATCGATGAAGATAAGCCCGCCATGATCGCGCCGGGTCTGGACCCATCCCCACAGCGCAACCTCCCGGCCAACGTCGGTGGCGCGAATCGCGCCGCAGTAATCGGTTCGTGGCCAGGGCGGCAGCGGAGAATATTGCTCAGTTTTCGCCATTACCCGTCACAGTTGAATGCTGATTGTGGTCGAAGAATACCTGTGCCCGCGGGCGGGTGAAACAGTCACTCTTTGCCAGCCGCCGCAATCGCGCGGGCCGCCTCGGCCACAGCGACTTCGCGCTGCGTGCTATGCTTCAGGTCGCGCACCTGCACCACTCCGCGCGCCAGTTCGTCGTCGCCGATTATCACCGCCGCGCGCGCGCCAATCTTCGACGCACGCGCAAGCAACGTCTTCATCTTACGCTCGGGCGAGAGCATCTCGACGTTCAGATTCGCCTCGCGCAGATTGCGCGCCACGACGATCGCATGGCGCGTCGCCGCCGGCCCCATCGCAATTATCGCGGCGTCAGGCGCGGCAGCCGGCGCCAGCCCGGCCGCTTGGAGAGCCAGCGCCATCCGATCGACGCCGATCGCGAAACCGATTCCCGCAACCGCCGCACCGCCCATCGTCTCGACCAGCCCGTCGTATCTTCCGCCCGCCACGACCGTGCTCTGCGCGCCCAGACCGCCCGCCATCACCTCGAACGCGGTGCGCGTGTAATAGTCCAGGCCGCGCACCATGCGCGGATTGACTATAAACTGGACGTTCGCGGCGATCAGAAGTTCCTTGACGGTATCGAAGTGCGCCCGGCATTCGTCGCACAGGTAATCGAGACTTTTTGGCGCCGACTCGGTGAGCTTCGCGTCGATTTTGCAGTCGAGCAGACGCAGCGGATTGCGATCGATGCGATTGTGGCAGTCGTCGCAGAGCGCGTCCCAATGCGCTCGACCCCATTGCACAAGCACCTCGCGAAAGGCAGGCCGGCACTTCTGGCATCCGATCGAATTGATCTCAACGCTGAATGGAATTTTGAGGTCGCGGCAAAGCTCATCGATCATTATAAGAAGCTCGGCGTCGCAGGCGGCGTCGGGCCGGCCGAATACCTCGACGCCAAACTGATAGAACTGCCGATAGCGGCCCTTCTGCGGGCGTTCGCGACGGAACATCGGACCTGAGTAGAACAGCCGCTGCTCGGGATCGGTGCGATCGAGGCCGGCCTCGATGTATGCGCGCACCACGCCGGGCGTGCCTTCGGGCCGAAGCGCGACGACCGTTTCGCCTTCGTCGCGATCCGTGAAGGTGTACATCTGTTTTTCGACGATGTCCGAGGTCTCGCCGGTCGAGCGCTGGTAGAGTTGCGTGCGCTCGAGCACCGGGATTCGGACCTCTTTCATCGAATAGCGCTCAACCAGCACCCGAGCCCGCTCCTCGACGAGGCTCATCGCACGCGCGTCGGCGCCGATTAGATCTCGAAATCCTCTGAGTCGTGTCAGTTCCAAGTTGTCACACTGTTTTCAATTCATCACGCGCGAGCCTGGTCACCGCGCATCAGGTCGCGCAGCCTGCGATAGCCGACGAGCGCGACGCCCTCATCCGCGATCAGCCGGCGCGTTTTTTCGGAAGTGAAGTACCGCAAGTCAGCCTCGCGCTGGAAAGCGTCGTGCGCACAGCTCTTGAGTTCGTCGCGAGCGATCGCTGGATGACACAAAATCTCAGTCACGCCCGGCTGCATCGTGGCAATGAGATTCGTCCAGTAGGATTCGGTCTCGCCCACCGAGGACGGCCCGTGGAAAACGAGATGATTCGGCGTGACGATTCCACACGCATCGAGCTGATCGAGAATCGCACCCATCCCTTGCTCGCGCATCAGGCGACGCGACACCAACCTGATCGGCACTTGATACTCATCGGCCAGCCGCAGGTAAATCTCGTGATAGTCGGCGCGCAATTGCAATGTGCCCATGTGCGAATCGAGGTGAGTCGCATCGATTCCCGCCGCGAGCGCTTTTTCGATTTGCGCGCGCAGTTCCGCCTCCGCCTCGTCGAGGCGGGCATGCTCGTAAACTTGCGCGACGGTTTGCCACAGATACCCGCGCTCATCGACCAGCGACGGCACGGCTCGCCGCCCCAGCACCGGTCCCCACTTGTAGCGATCCCATTCCGCGGTGAGCGTGAGATGTACGCCCAGGTCCGCGGCAGGATTGGTCCGCGCGAACTCCGCCGCCTCCTCGAACCACGGGCACGTCACAAGAATCGTTGACGAGGTAAACAGGCCATCCGTCAGGCCCCGGATGACGCCCTCGTTCTGGTCGTGGCACATGCCAAAATCATCCGCGTTGAGGATGAGCACACGCGCGTCCGCCGCGTAGCCGAGTCGTTCAGCCGTCGGTTCCGGGCGATTGCGAATTTCTCTCTTCGGTTCCATCGAATATTTCAATCGGTCGAGTTCGAGCTTCCGAATTTATCGGCCCGATCGGGAAAGAAAAAGGGCCGCCTTTTTGGGCGGCCCTCTCTCGAAGCGCCGATTAGGCGTTGCTTCCTGAATTATACCGTCAGGATATGGATCGTGCAGGCGGAACCCAAACCGATCACGTGGGCCTGGCCCGCCTTGGCATTGGGTACCTGGCGCTCTTTGGCGCGATCGTCCTGCGTCAGATGCCAAACCACTTCGCAGATATTCGCGACGCCGGTGGCGCCGAGCGGATGCCCCTTCGAGAGCAATCCACCGGAAACGTTGACGGGATCATGGCCGCCGAGGCCTGGATGCACGCCGCCGCCCGAGTCGATGAACTTGCCGGCTTCTCCGTCGCCGCACAGTCCGAGGTTTTCGTAATGCACCAGCTCAGCCGTGGCGAAGCAATCATGCAATTCAGTGAGCGCGATGTCCTTGGGTCCGATGCCGGCTTTCTCGTAGGCCTGCTTCGACGCGCGCCGCGTGAGCGTGCTGACGTCGGGCAGCGTGAGATCGCGATCGGTCCACGGATCCGAGGTAAGCACGGAAGCCGCCACTTTCGCGCGTTTGCGTCCGCCGGCAAGCTGTTTCAGCTTGTCCTCGCTGACCAGAATCGCAGCAGCCGCGCCGTCTCCAGTCGGGCAACACATATAAAGAGTGTTGGGAAAGGCAACCATGCGCGCATTCATCACGTCTTCCAGTGAGACTTCGTTGCGATACTGCGAGAACGGATTCTTGGTCGCATGCTTGTGCGACTTCACCGAGATTTTTGCGAAGTGCTCCCGCGTGGTGCCGTACTTGCGCATGTGCTCGATGCCCGCCTGGCCGAAGACCGCGGGCATCGTGCCGGAGCCGAGCTTGCCCTCGGTCAAGTACGCGGGGTCGCCGCCGCCTGCCCCGCCGAGCAATCCCGCCTTGCCCATCTGTTCGACGCCAACCGCCATCGCGATGTCGTACATCCCAGCCGCGACAGACATGTACGCCTCGCGAAACGCCGTCGAGCCGGTGGCGCATGCGTTGGCGACGTTGATTACCGGGATTCCGGTCTGGCCAATCTGCTGCAGGATTCTCTGTCCGATCATCGCGTTGGACTGCATGAGATTTCCGCAGGCGAACATCTCGACGTCCTTGATTGCAATTCCGGCGTCCTTGAGCGCGAGGATCGCCGCCTGGCCGCCAAGTTGCGGAACGGTCTTGTCGGGATAACGTCCGAATTTGATCATCCCGGTTCCCAGAACATAAACATTTCGCATCTTGATTCCTCCTGACGGCCCGGCCCCAAGCTCAGGTCCGCCGTAATATTGCTCGGCGCGCTTGCTGGGCGCCTTAATTCTTGCTCGGCCGGTACGAAAAGGCGATTACGTCGTGCCCTTCGCGATCCTTGGCCGTAACGCCGGTCACCAACTCAACCGGCAGGTTGAAAATCTTGTTGGGTTCCTTCTGCGCCTGCTCGGGATCGACGTCGGTCAGGTTCGCGCGGACGCTGATGCCCTCGGGCAGATCGACAATCGCCGTCACATACGGCGTCTTGATTCCCGGGTATGACTGATGCACGACCGAGAACACGTACACCTTGCCCTTATCGGACAAGCTCAGCGCGGTGAACTTGTCGGCCTCGCCGCACTTCGAGCATGCGACGCGCTTGGGATCGAGATAGATTGCGCCGCACGCGCACTTGATAGCTTCGAGATGGGGCTTGGGCTCCAATTTCAGCCATGGAACAATTGGGCGCGGTCCCGTGTCAGTAGCTTGAGCCTGCTCAGCCATACAGATCCTCCGAACGGTTCGATGATGCGTCAGAATGACTAACGCCGCCCGTGCGGCGGCGCGGTCCTTCTCTTTGGCCGGAGTTTCCCACAGGGGGCTGGAAGTCGTCAACCCTCGCGCCCGCGCTGCTAATCGAGCCGCGGGACCGTTACCCGAAGCCGGCAAAAATCTAGCGTCGGGACGATCGCGCCGCGCCCCACGAAGCCTACTTGTGCTGCCAGTTGGGCGGCCGCTTCTCGACGAATGCGCTGGTTCCCTCGACTCGATCCGCGCTGCCGAACACTACCCCGAACGCCTCCTGCTCGAAGCGCAGTCCGGCAGCCTCTTCCATCGTGGACGCGGCCCGGAGCGCGGCCTTCGCCTGGCGCAGTGCAAAAGCGGATTTGGCCGCGAGTTTCTCTGCCAGCTTGCGCGTGGTTTCGGCAAGGTCTGCCGGCGCGACGACCTGGTTTGCGAGGCCCAGTTCCAGCGCCGTCTTCGCGTCGAACATCTCGCCCGTCATGATCAGCTCGCGCGCCTTGTTGTGGCCGATTCGATGCGGCAGGCGCTGGGTGCCGCCGAAGCCCGGGATGAGTCCGAGATTTATCTCGGGCTGCCCGAAACGCGCCTTTTCGCTTGCGATGATCAGGTCGCACGCGAGCGCAAGCTCCAGACCGCCGCCGAGCGCGAAGCCGTTGACCGCCGCGATGACGGGTATCGGCAGGTCCTCGAAACTTTCCATCACGCGATGGCCCAGGCGCGAAAAATCGAGTCCGTCAGCGGCCGACATTTTTGACATCGCCGCGATATCCGCGCCTGCGACGAACGCCCGATCGCCCGCGCCTGTGACGATTAGCACGCGCACCGACGAGTCGTGCCGGACGTCGCGAATCACCCGCGCCATTTCCTCGAGCACCTCGCGATTCAACGCGTTCAGCGCCCCCGGACGGTTGACGGTCAGGGTCGCAATCGCGGCCTTTTCGAAAATGATATTTTTGAGGTCCACCTGCGCGCTCCTTGCAAAATCGCGACGCCCGTGCCACGAGTCCCGCGCTCCTAGTTCCGCCCCGCGCGCTTTGACTGTCAACCCCCGCCGCAGCGCGAAGCTTGCCGGGCCGGTGCTTGCGTGAGGCTCATCGCGCGCGAAACAATGCGCACGTGCCAGGCAAATCCACAGACTCCGCCGCCGCGAGCGTCCGCGCGATCGCCCGCCTGCTCGCGCTCGCCGTCGTGCTCGTCGTTGCATCCGGATGCACTCCGCCGGCGCAGAAATTTGTCGACAAGATTCGCGCTGAATCAACCGAGAAATGCAATGAAGGCAACCAGCCGGCCTGTCATACGATCGTGCAGGCGCTAGGCGGCGCCAAGGTCGCCATCGAATCCACCGCGCCCCTCGAGACGCAAACCCCCGCTTGCAACGCCGGCAAACAGGACGCATGCCAACAGCTCGCCGTACTGCACGGTGAGTTGAGCTCATGGTGCTCGACGGGCAACGGCCAGGCGTGCTCTGCCGTCAACACCGGTCCGTGGCCGGCGAAATGGGACGAGCCCGCGCTGATCGACGCGGCCAAGCTGGCGTGCCTCAGCGGCCGCTTCAAGCCGGATTCGAACACCTGCCAGGCCCTGGAAATGATGTAGCGCCGTCTGCTCAGGACGCGACGCGCTCGGCCACGATCACCATCCGCTTGCCGTACAGCAGCGCCGGCGACAGCACGTGGCCGATGATCTCGCGGGTGACCTCGTCGCGCGGCGGCCGATGGCCGGGGCGGCGCGCGTTGCGGGCGGATGCAGCCGCCGAAAATTTCATCGCCATCCACAGAATCGGGACGATCGGCGACATTGCCACCGAGGTGGGACTCCACCGGTCCGTGTAAACCTCGAGATGGTCAAAGCCCGCCAGGCGCATCATGTATCGCGCGCGATAGTAGTCGAGCATGAACGCGTGGCCGTGATAAATCCGCCGCGGATTGCGGCTGCGCGGCGTCTGAATCTCGTTCATCAAGCCGCGGCGCAGATTGCGCTGCCCGGTCAGGAAGCCGCTCGCCCGGGCCGACAGATGCATGAGGTTGGGCGTCGTCAGCACGATCTTCCCGCCCGGCCGGATCACGCGCGCGCAATCGCGGAGAAATCCCATCTGATCCTCGAGATGCTCGATACCTTCGCGCGACAGCACGTAGTCGAAGGACTCGTCGCGAAACGGCAGCACCTCGTTGGCATCCGCGCAGATCCATGCGGTCGCCGGTTCGCGCCGCGCGGCGGGAAAAAGATCGACCGAAACGACGCGGTAGCCCAAATCCGCCAGCGCGCGCGACTGGATCGCTCCGCCCGCCGGGATGTCGAGCACGATCCCCGGCTTCATCGCGCCGAACAGTCCGTCGCGTCGCCCGCGCCGGCGAACGACTACGTCGCCCTCCATCGGCCGCAATTGCGAATCTGGCAAGGACTACTGCCGCTCTTCGAAGCCGAGCGAAATCATCATCTCGCGCAGCGATTGATCGACGACCAGGTACTCGGTGAGCGATAGATACACGTGGCATCCGCGACGCCCTTCGCCGCCCGGGATCTCGACGATTTTCAGCACCAGGTCGGCGTTAATCATCGCCGGCTTGTTATCCATCGTCACGCGCAGCCACATTTACAACCACCTTCCCGCGGACCGGCTTAGTACTCTGGCTTGAAATCGAAATGATGAATCGCTTCGATGAAGCGGATCGTGCGCGTCTTCGAGCGCATCACCACGCTGTTGGTCATCGCGCCGCCGGAGAAGAATCGCACGCCGCGCAGATAGTCGCCGGTGGTCACTCCCGTCGCCGCGAACATCACGTTGTCTCCCGCCAGTTCCTCCAGCGTGTAGCGATGCTTCAAATCCATGATCCCCATCATCAGGCACGCTTCCGCTTCCTCCGGGTTGCGCGGCACGAAGCGGCACTGCATCTCGCCGCCGGCGGAACGAATCGCGGCGCCGGCCAGCACGCCCTGATGCGCTCCGCCGATTCCGATCAGCATGTCGATTTCGCTCTCCGGCCGCGTGGTGGCGATCGCGGCGGACAGGTCGCCGGCCGAGATCATCTTGATCCCGGCGCCGGCGCGGCGCACTTCATTGATCAACTTCTCATGGCGCGGGCGATCGAGGATCGCGACCCGCAAATCCTCGACGTAAACTTTTTTTGCATCGGCCAGTGCTTTGAGATTGTCGGTCGGCGATCTGTCGATATCGATCACGCCGCGTCCCGCCGGCCCGCACGCGACCTTGTCCATGTAAGTATCGGGGCAGCGCAGGATTCGCCCGCGCTCCGCCAGCGCAACGCACGACAGCGCGTTGGGCCCGCCGGTCGCGCAGATCAGCGAACCTTCGATCGCGTCGAGCGCGACGTCAATCTCGGTCCCCGCGCCGGTGCCGACGATTTCGTCCTCGTACAAAACCTCGGCGTCACCCTCTTTGCCTTCGCCGATCACTATCTTGCCGTCCATTGCGACCGAGTTCAGCGTCTTGCGCATCGCGTCGCACGCCGCTCGATCCGCCAGCCGCTCGTCGCCCTTGCCGATGAAACGTGCCGCCGCCAGCGCCGCGGCTTCCGTCGCGCGTACTACTTCAAGCGCAAGATTCCGTTCCATCCGGGCCTCCAGGTCATTTCGATGCGGTCTTCAACGGGCGTCCGAACAACGATTCTATCAGGTGATAGCCGTCGCCGACGAGCAGGCCCGTCGCCGCGCCGTCACTTTCTGTGTAGCGGCGCGCCGCGCCGCCGCCCGCTTTCGACTGCGCCGACGTCATCAGCGCGAACGGGACGGGTTCCGGCGAATGCGTCTTGAGCTGGCTCGGCGTCGCATGATCCGGCATCAGCAGAATCGCGAAATCGCCCAGCGCGCCCAGCCCCGCGAGCATCGGCCCGATAATCAACTCGTCGATACGCTCGATCGCTTCCTTCTTCAGATCGGCGCGGCCCATGTGACCGGCCTCGTCGGGTGCCTCGATATGCAGCAGCAGGAAGTCGCGCGCTTTGAGCGCTTCCAGACCGCAGCGCGCCTTCGCGGCGTAATCGGTGTCGAGAAATCCGGTGGCGCCCGGCACCTTGATCGGGTTCAGTCCGGCCAGCCGGCCCAGCCCGTTGACCAGATCGACGGCCGATATCACCGAACCCTCGACGCCGAAGCGTTCCTTCAGCGTCGGCACCTCGGGCCGCGTGCCCTGCCCCCAAAACCACGCCGAAGTCGCCTCGGTTTTGCCGGCCGCGCGGCGCGCCTTGTTCACCGGATGCTCGCGCAAAATCTCCACTGAGCGCCGCATCAGATCGCGGAGCAAATCCGCCCCCGCGCCCTTGGGCAGATACGCTTCGACGGGCTTGCCCGTGATGTCGTGCGGGGGCGTGAGATTCGTTGTCGCGATTCCGCCGCGCCAAATCATCAGATGCCGGTAGCTGACGCCGTTGAAAAACTCGATTCCGCCGCCTGCCAGTTCTTTGCGCAGGTCGGCGACGATCTGCGCGGCTTCTTCGCTGCTAATATGCCCCGAGGTGAAATCGTTCATTATCAGCGCGCCGCCGTCACCCGGCTTCAGCGACACGAGATTCATTCGAAACACCACGTCGCGCGGCCCCATCTCGATTCCCTGGCTCGCCGCTTCGATTGGCGCGCGCCCGGTGTGGTAGCGCGCCGGGTCGTAGCCCAGCATCGTCATCGTGCCGACATCGCTCCCCGGGGGCATCCCCTTGGGAATCGTCGCGACCATACCAAGCGTCCCGCGCGTCGCCATCAGGTCCATGTTGAGCTTGTGCGCTGCCTCAAGCGGCGTCTTGCCGCCGAGTTCCTTGCACGGCCAATCGGCCATCCCGTCGCCGTGTATGATGACGTACTTCATCGCATCGATCGGCCGCTTCGAACCGCGCCGCTTATTCGCGCTCCAGAACTTTCAGCACTTTCGCCAGCTCCGGTTCGACCACGATCGTGTTACTTAAGTTCTTCAGCGCCGTGTCGGGATCTTTCAGGCCGTGGCCCGTCAGCGTGCACACGACGACCGCGCCCGGCTTGAGCATCCCGGCGCCTGCGTATTTCAGCAGCCCCGCGACCGACGCCGCCGACGCCGGCTCCGCGAACACGCCGCCGCTGGCGATCAAGCGATACGCCGCGAGAATCTCCTCATCGGTCACGATGTCGATAATCCCGCCCGACTCGTCGCGCGCCGTGGTCGCACCCTTCCAGCTCGCGGGATTGCCGATTTTGATCGCCGTCGCGATGGTATGCGGATCGTCAATCGGATGGCCGACCACGATCGGCGCCGACTCTGCCGCCTGGTAGCCCATCATCTTCGGGAGCCGCTCGCTCAATCCCACCGATTTATATTCCTGGTAGCCGGCCCAGTAGGCCGTAATATTTCCGGCGTTGCCGACCGGCAGGAAATGATGCGTCGGCGCGTCGCCCAATTGATCGCAAATCTCGAACGCCGCCGTCTTCTGCCCCGCGATTCGATCGGGATTGACACTGTTGACCAGCCGAATCCTGACCGGATCGCGCTCCGCAAGATCCCGCACCAGCTTCAGACAGACGTCGAAGTTGCCGAGCACCTCGAGCACCCGCGCGCCATGCATCACGCTCTGCGACAGCTTGCCAAGCGCCACCGCGCCTTTTGGGATCAGCACGTACGCCTTCAGCCCCGCGCGGCCCGCGTAGGCCGCTGCCGACGCCGCCGTGTTGCCGGTCGAGGCACAGATTACCGCGCGCGCGCCCTCGCCCAGCGCCTTCGAGATCGCCAGCGTCATGCCCCGGTCTTTGAACGAGCCGGTCGGGTTGGCGCCTTCAAACTTAAAGTAAACCTTGATGTTTGGCCCGAGCCGCTCTGCCAGCGCGCGCACCTCGATAAGCGGCGTGTTGCCTTCGTTCAGCGTAACCACCGGAGTCGAATCCGTCACCGGCAGGAAGCGGCGGTAATGCTCGATCAGTCCGGGCCAGTAAGACAACCGCGGTTGCTTGGATTCGCGCTTGATGTCCGACGCCATCGCCTAAAGCTTCTCCTCGATTCGGATAAACGCGGGAGCCGACTGCACGATTTTCTTCCTTCGAATCTCCGCCAGCGCGCGTTTCAGACTGCGCTCGGGCGCGCCGTGGGTCCGCATGATAACCGGCACCGTCTGCGCGGTTCCGCGACCCTTCTGGATCACCGACGCGATCGAAAGCCCATGACTGCCCAGCACCGACGCGATAGCGCCGAGCACCCCGGGCTTATCCCGCGCCATGAACCGCAGGTAATACTCGCATACCACGTCGTCCATCGCCTTGACACTGGCGTTCTTCATCAGGCGGATCGGAAATCCAAACGCGTGCGCTCGCGCCGAGCCTGCGGCCAGACGATGCCGCGCGATTTCCAGTATATCGGCCACCACCGCCGTCGCCGTAGGCATCTCGCCCGCGCCCAGCCCCGAATACATTGTCGCGCCGAGCGCGTCGCCGTGGATATAGATCGCATTGTACGCGCCGCCGACTCCCGCCAGCAGGTGGCGTTGCGGGATCATCGTGGGATGCACCCGCGCCTCGATGGCGCCGTCGGCATCCTTGCCGATCGCGAGCAGTTTGATCGCGTAGCCGAGCTCGCGCGCGTACCCGATGTCGGCCTGCGTAATCCGCGTGATCCCTTCGGTGTAAATCTGCGCCGGTTTCACCATCACGCCAAAGGCAAGCGTCACCAGCAGGCAAAGTTTGTGCGCCGAATCATGCCCCTCGACATCGAGCGCGGGGTTCTTCTCGGCCAGGCCCTTGTCCTGCGCGTCGGCCAGTGCGGCGTCGAACTCGACGCCGTCCTCCGTCATCGTGGTGAGAATGGAATTGCAGGTGCCGTTGACGATTCCATAAGCCGCGCGTTGGCGATCGCCGGCCAGCGCCTCGCGCAGGGTGCGGATGATCGGCACACCGCCGCCGACGCTTGCCTCGAAACCGACCGCCAGGCCGCGTTTCCCGGCCTCGCGAAAAATCTCGCCGCCATGCTCCGCGAGCAAAGCTTTATTGGCGGTAACGACGTCCTTGCCCGCCGCCAGCGCCTTCATGATCAGCGCGCGGGCTGGTTCGTAACCGCCAAACAGTTCGACCACGATATCGATATCGGGACGCGTGACGACCTCGGCGGCGTCTGTGGTAATCAATTTTGCCGGCACGCCAAGCGCGGCGACCAGCTTGACCCTCAGATCCGCCACCGCCGCCAACTGAACCGGCGCGCCGAGCATGCGTTCGTATTTGTCGCGGTTGCGCAGCATCAGCTTCACCACGCCGCCGCCCACGGTACCGCATCCGAGCAGAGCAATCCGTATTGGTCTCACGCAGAAATCTTCCTTTGTTCAGACAACTTCTAACCTCATTGCGCGCCCCTCGCGGGGCCGGCGCAGATCATGGCGAGGAAGTTTCATGCTCAAAAGCCGACGGCGGCCTCTCAGGCTTTCCCCAGTTCTTGATTCCACTCTTAGCTGAGACTGCTACATCGCGCTCCGAATCGCGACTCAGCGTTTGCTCGTATATCAGCGCGTCAGCCGTCCCGATGTCGCCAAGAACGTCGGTGGCAAACTCGCGCTGAGCAGGGTCATTGCTGTTAGCCCATCGTATCGCGTCGTCCATCCCGGCGTCCTTCGAGATGCCCAGATAGCGTTCCATCTTCGCCGCTTCCGCCTTCAGGCAGTCCAGGTCTCCCGGGTCGGGCGTCTCAGCCGCTTCCGGGGCTGGCGTCGCCGTGGCAGACGGCTCCGGCCCTGTCTCCTGCGTCTGGTTCACCTCCGCCCCTCCGTTGAACGTGGCTGACCATTGTTGCGTTCTGAACACCCCTGGCGCCGGCTGCACGGGACTTGGCACGGCAGAGCGACGGCGCTGCGCGGCAGCCTCGGACGCATCAATCGCGGCAATCTGCTTTTTCAGCGATTGAAGCTCACGCTCGTAATACTTGGGGTATTGGGAGCTTACTTCGGTGTATCCGCTGCCGGTCCAGGCATATACCCGCGGCCAATATTCGTTGCATGCAGCACAAATATCGCAGTGCGCGATTCCACTTCCGTGGTAGAGTTTGGCGGCGTCTTGGAATTCGGCGCCATCGAACTCGTCCACGACCACCTCGAAGCGTCCGTCACCATTGATGTCTTCTACACCGGGAGTACCGATATAGGCGTCAAGGAAGTACTCCTCAATGCTCTCAGCGTTTTTGTCGAAGATCTCGGTATAATTGCAATCGGCGGTACCACCGCCGTCATCGCCCAACACCAGTGATAACGTGCCGTTATGCTTCAAATCGGCAAACTGAACATTGCACACTTGATTCGTTATGCTTCCGACAGAATTCGTCATGTTTCCTATAAAACTCCGCACGGCTTTCTCTGAGGGCGGATTGTGCGCGAGATCGTGAGGCGCCTTCACTGACCAGTCCATCGCCGCCAGACCCTGCTGAGGCGTTTGTGCAGCCACCGCCACCGGCGTCAGCAGGCATCCCAGGAGCAGCGCGCATCCGAGCCCGCGCCGGTCATGGCTTTTCGCGCAATTTATCAATCGCATCGTAGACCCGGAAACAGAAAATCGGTCTCAATTTGTCCCCCGTTACTTGCGCAATTGCGCTCAGGAGGCGCTGGCCGTGCGCGCCGGTATATCGGCGTGGCCGGCTCTAAGCGCGTGACGAATTCCGCGCAACGCCTGGCGGGTGCGATGCTCGTTCTCGATGAGCGCGAAGCGCACGAACCCGTCGCCGTCCTGTCCGAAGCCGATCCCCGGCGAAACCGCGACCTTGGCCTCGGCCAGCAGGAACTTCGAGAACTCCAGCGAACCCATCGCGCGGAACGGCTCCGGAATTGGCGCCCACACGAACATCGTCGCCTTGGGTTTCTCCACCGGCCAGCCGGCCCGGTTGAGTCCGTCCACCAGCACGTCGCGCCGCTGCCTGTACCGCGCGACGATCTCCGCGACGCAGTCCTGCGGTCCGTTGAGCGCCGCGATCGCGGCGACCTGCACCGGCGCGAACATCCCGTAGTCGAAATACGATTTCAGCCGCGCCAGCGCCGCGATCATCTCGCGATTGCCGACCGCGAAGCCCACCCGCCAGCCCGGCATGTTGTAGCTCTTTGACAGGGTGAAGAACTCGACGCCGACATCCTTCGCGCCCGCCACCTGCATCATCGACGGCGCCTTGTAACCGTCGAAGCACAGGTCCGCGTACGCGAAGTCCTGCGCGACCATGATGCTGTTTTCGCGGGCGAACTCGACCACCCGCTGCATGAAGTGCAAATCAACGGTCGCGGTGGTCGGGTTATGCGGGAAGTTCATGATCAGAAACTTGGGCCGCGGCCAGCATCGCTTCACCGCGTCCATCAGCTCGTCGAAAAATTCCTCTCCGCGCCGGATCGGGACGCCCTGCACCTGCGCGCCCGCAATGATGCATCCGTACTGATGAATCGGATAGGTCGGCGTCGGCGCCAGCACCACGTCGCCCTGGTCTAAAATCGCCAGCGTCAGGTGCGCGATCCCTTCCTTCGATCCGATCGTGACGATCGCTTCCGAATCGGGATCGAGTTCGACGCCGTAGCGCCGCTTGTACCAATCGCAGATCGCAAGCCGCAGCTTGAACACCCCGCGCGACACCGAGTAGCGATGGTTGGCGTTCTTGGAGGCCGCCTCGATCAGCTTCGCCACGATATGCGGCGGAGTCGGCTCGTCGGGATTTCCCATCCCGTAATCGATTATGTCCTCGCCGGCTCGGCGCGCCTGGAGGCACAATTCTCCGATCGCGTTGAAGACGTAGGGTGGCAGCCGTTTGATTCGTGGAAAATCCATTTTACTCTTGCGGTTGGCGATTATGCGCGGACTCCGCGTCCGCGCAATGTGCGAACTATAAGTTTTAACGGACGCTCGCCTGCGCCGCTAGTAGGCGATGCGAAGAACTCAATTTTAGTGAAACCCGCGATGGGTTTGCAGGGGTGACGCCTGCACCGCAGGGCTGAGCCCTGCACCCACCGTTAAGGCCGCGCTCCGTTGTCGCGCGCGGTTTCTTAATACTGGCCAGCCGTGCCAACGGCCGGACTTCGTCCCGGTTAGAATTCCTTCCGTGTCATTCTAGCCCATATAATCGATTTCATCAGTATTGCTCCTTAATGCGAGGGGTCTACTGCGGGTTGCCCCTCGACGAGGACGGCTCGCCCGGCTCCTCAGAGAGCGACGACGCCGCTTTCGTTCCATAAGGAACCGCGCGACGTTGTTCGCTCGCGGGACAAGGTAGTATGTTTCAAAGGTGCAACCCGGATACACTTGTCTTTAACGAAGCAGCAAAGAACGAGGGAGTAACAATATGCCAGCGATCAGCCACACGAAGGCGGCAGAAGCCCACGAATCGGCGGCCAAAATTCATCGGACGGCGGCGGAACGTCACCAAAAGGGTGAGCATAAAGCCGGCCTTGAGCACTCAGAGAAGGCCATGAAGCTTTCAGAGACCGCGCACGAGGCCTCCAAAGGTGCGCATGCCAAGAGCAAGGCAGCCGCTCACTGAACGCAGCACTGAGCGCGCAGTGGCAGGCTGATGCGCTCGAGAACCACCAGTCGTTCCCCCCGGGCTGCTGCCAGCCGGCCCCAGCCGGGGGAAAGCTGGCAACTGATCTCCTTCGGGTGCCCGTTTATCGCCTCGGTCTTGACCCCGTCGTGATGTTTCAGCCGGAATTTCCATTTTGAATGCGAGTTACACTCGTACCGATACCAGGCGGTTTGCAAACGCGAGGTTCGAGCCCGATTTTGAGTCCAGGGGGCTTCCCGACGCGCTCAAGTTTCGCCTTTTGTCCTCGCCAAAAACACCCCCGTGAGGCGGATCACTCCGCCGGGCTCGCCAGCGCGGCCTCTTCGCCCGCGCGCCGGCGCGTCGCCCAATACACCGGCGCCGCGCACACCGATATCAGCCCCGCGATCTGCCATTCGAACGGTATCCCCGCCGTATCCGCGATTCGCCCGGCAAACAGCAATCCCATCGCGCCACCCATCGTCTGGAACGTGGAGTTGAATGACAACAGCGTCGCGCGATTGCCCGCTTCGATCTGCTCGTTGAACCAGCTCTGAACCAGCGGCATCATCGCCCCGGTAAACAGATTCATCACGAACAGCATCGCGAGCGAAACCAGCGGCCGCCCGCCGAACAGCCCCGCCAGGAACAGCATCACGCTCGCGCCGGTAACCAGCATGCTCACGCGCGCAGCGCGCCGCGATTCGTCGCTCTGGATGCGCGCGCTGAGCTCCGCACCGACGAGCCGCGCCGCCGACAGACCGCAATAGATCCAGCCGACGATCCACACGCCGACTTTCAGGCTCTCGTTGAACATTATCGGCCATTCGATCCAATACGGCGCCCACGCCGCAAACGTAATTGCGCCCGCCACGCTCAGCATGAGGACCGTGTGCGCGCCCAGCCCGGCGCGGATGCCGTCGGCAACGTTCGCGGCAACCTGCCGCGGAATCGCGGCGATCCTGACGGTCGTGGTGTGCGGCCGCTCGTCGTGCATCAGGAATGCGCCGACCGCACCGCTGACCATGTAGCCGGCAGCGCCGAGCAGCCACGGCCATGCGATATCGATGTTGCCCACGTACGCGCCGATCAGCGCCGACCCCATGAAGCCAATCGTCGTCAGTTGCGAGATTCGCGAGAACAGCCGGTCCTTGAGCCCGTCGTAGCCCGCGTCATCGAGCGCATCGACACCCCACGCGTCAATCGCGCCGTTGCCGAAGGTCGTGCCGATACCGTCGATACTCTCGGCGATCAGGAACACGTAGTAATGATGCGCCAGGAAGTACAGGAGGAACGCGCAGACCCGCAGCGATGCGCCCAGCACATACGAGCGGCGCCTGCCGAGCAGGTCGGCGAACGCACCGGTGGGCACGTCGGTCAGGAACAGGACGATGAAGTACGTCGCCAGTACGCTGTTTATCTGGAACTGGTTGAGCCCGCGCGCGCGCAGAAAGATCGGATAGACGCCGAACATAAACCCGCCGGCGAACGAGTACAGGCCCCATACCGTGTAGTAGCGGCGGATGATCTCACGAATCGTAGGAGCATGCGGTCGTGCGGTTTCCACGGAACTTTTTCCACCCGGTCAGTCACGCCAAAAGAAAAAGCCCCGGAGCTCTCAAGCGCCCGGGGCTTTTTAGAGCCAAGTATCGATGTCCGTCTCAATTCAGGAGGACCCTCATTGAATTGGGGACGCGACGTACATCACGACTCGGCTTCATGGGGCGCACAGTAACGAGTGGCCAATCATCAGTCAAGCGGCTTTCCTTGGGGATGAACTAGTTGGCAATTATGTTGGGTTTAACACTCATGCTCTGGGTGGGCATGATTTACGCGACAGGCCGGTGTTTTAGTACAACGCGAGTCGCGGTTCCTCTAGGTGATTTGCGTTGTGTATTTGTACGTGCCCGTTGGCAGACCGGCAAACTCCCCACGATAGCGGATAGCTCCAAACCCCTGCTTGAAAACGCGATCGAACGCGTCCCTATAAACGATAAACCCGTAAACGATGAATAATCTTTTCCCTTCGTCCAGTTCCTTCAAGAGCGCAATCCTCTGTTCCTCACTGACGCACCCATCCGGCCACTCCACCAAACATTGCTCACGACGTTCCTTCTCAACTTTCAAGAGAACACCGACATCACCGTACGTACCTGCTCTCGAATACTCTGGCTCGGTTGGCAGTACGTTACCGATGCGCGCTCGCAGAGAAATTTGAAGCATGTAAGCAATGGTAGGACCGAGGTTACTAAACCAAATTACAGCCTTCGCATCCGCATCGTGTTCATGCCCTTCCAGGCCGATCCTCTCGAAATTAATAATCGCCGATTGGGTTTTATACAGTGCTTTCTCGCCGACGTCCGCACTTTTTTTCGCGGCGTCAGCCGCAATCTTCGTCTGCTGCAATGCCTCGATAGCGAGTTGCGCTTGGCGTCGAGTAGCATCGAGCAATCCAACCGAAATCAGCGCATAGACAAAAGTGACGCCAAGGATTCCCCAATCAGTAATTGTGGGCCGTTGATACCATTTCTGAGCGGGCTTTTCCTTTTCTACGGGGGCGTTTGGCTGAATTATCTTAACTGGCGCTGGTTGGACGATGATCGTAACCGCTGGCGCGGGCTGGCGGGATTCGTCGTGACGGCGGCGTTCATTGCTGCTGGTTTGATTTTGATGTTCTTCGTCGCTCCTTACGCTTCCGGCGGCGCTTGGAATTAATGCCGACGCTATCAGAATCAATGCGAACCAGACGCGCAAGTATTTCATGATACTCGACTCAAATATCACACTCTGATTTTAATTTTGAGGTCGCGCGTTTATCTTCTGCCTGCTCCAAGAGTTCAGCAATATCTCGGACGGTCCAGAGCCTGTCCGTAACTCCCGCTTCCATTGCGGGCGCGCAGCGCAGCGTCTTGTGAATCCGGATGAAGTTGTATCAGAGCGCGTAAACCGCGACCATGTGGCCGTGGTTCTGGACTTTCTTTGAGAACGCATTGGTCAGGCGCACGATTCGCCAGCACTGGCCGTGGCGACGGGCAGGGGTGACCCCTGCACCCAGTATTAAGGCCGCCCGCCGTTGGCGGGCGCGGCCCCTACCAGCGGCTTAATACTGCGCTGCCGTCGCCACCACGGCCAGGGGTCACCCCTGCCACGGCGGGTTTCGCATGCGTTCAGGCTCCCCCCTGCCTAT
>PLDK01000049.1 GCA_003135135.1 Deltaproteobacteria bacterium | reverse complement strand
CAGGGGCTGCAGCCCCTGCCCAAGGAAGTGTGAAACCCGGGTGGGTTTCACATCTGCAGGGCTCAGCCCTGCCCCTGCAAAAACTCGATCAGGATCTCGTTGATCTCTTTGGGGCGTTCCTGCTGCACCCAATGGCCGGCGCCGGGGATGATCACTTTCTTTTTCAGATTCGGAGTGAACGCACCCGCCATCGCGTACCCGCCAGGAATCATTTTGCCGACCACGTCATACTCACCGGCGGCGAACACGGCGGGTTGGCGCAGTTTGGCGCCGTCGAGGAAAGCCGTCAGCTCCCAGTTGCGATCGAAATTGCGATACCAGTTGACGCCGCCGCGAAAGCCCGCCCGCTTGAACTCGCCGGCAAAAAAATCCAGGTCGGCTTCAGTGAGCCACGGCGGCAGCTTGTCCGGCACGATGCCGGTCTCGATAAACCTTTTCGTCTTGGGGAACAGGATTGAGAACTCCCCGGTCCGCGGCACGTCGCCCGACGCCGAGTAGAGGATCATCGCCATCGAGCGGCGCGGATCGGCGTCGAGTTCCTTCTCGACCTTGCCCGGCTCCTGGAAATAGAGCTGGTAGAAATTCATGTCGCCGGCCATGGCTTTCATCGCGTCGGTCGGACGCATCGCGGTGCGCGGAAAATACGGAACGCTGAGCAGTGCGATCGCGCGAAAGATGTCCGGGCGCAACAGCGCCGAGTTCCACGCCACCGGCGCGCCCCAATCGTGGCCGACGATCACCGCCGACTCGACGCCGAGGCTGTTGACCAGGCCCACGATATCGCCGACCAGGTTCAGAATGTTGTACGACTCGATCGGCTCGGGCGCGTCGGTCTGCCCGTAGCCGCGCTGATCGGGCGCGACGACGCGGAAGCCCGCCGCCGCGAGCGCGGGAATCTGATGGCGCCACGAGTACCACGATTCGGGCCATCCGTGGCACAGGATCACCAGCGGACCCTCGCCCAGCTCGACGTAATGCATCCGGATGCCGTTGCAGATGGCGAATTTGTGCTGCAGTTCCGGCATCGAAACGCTGCTTGCCGCGCGCGCGGGCTACGAATGCTTGAGCTTTTTGATTTCCTCGGTCATCTCGGGCACCGCTTTGAACAGATCGGCGACCAGGCCGTAGTCGGCGACCGCGAAAATCGGCGCCTCTTCGTCCTTGTTGATCGCGCAGATGACCTTCGAGTCTTTCATCCCGGCCAGATGCTGTATCGCGCCTGAAATTCCGACTGCGATGTAAAGTTCGGGCGCAACCACCTTGCCCGTCTGTCCAACTTGCAGATCGTTGGGCACGAAGCCCGCATCGACCGCCGCGCGCGACGCGCCCATCGCGGCGCCCAGCTCGTCGACCAGCGGCTCGAGCACGGTCTTGAAGTTTTCGGCCGCCTTGAGGCCGCGCCCGCCCGAAACGATTATGCGCGCCTCGGTGAGTTGCGGGCGATCGCTCTTGGTCGCGTTGAACGAAACGAATTCCATCTTGAGTGCGCCCGCGTCGATCTCGGCATTCTGCTTTTCGACGGGAGCGGCGCTGTCACCCGGCTTGGCGGCGTCGAATGCGGTGCCGCGCACCGTCAATACTTTGATCGGTCCGTCGATTTCGACCGTCGCCATCACGTTGCCCGCATACGTGGGGCGCACGAAGGTCCCGTCGTCGTTGATTGCGGTGATTTCCGACGCCATCGCGGCGCCGAGGCGCGCGGCCAGCCGCGGAAACAGGTCCTTGCCCATCGCCGTCGCCGTCGCGATTATAAATTCCGCGCCTTCCTTTTTCGCCAATGCGGCAAGCGCCTGCGCGTGCGCGTCGGCGAGATAGTTCTTCAACGCGGGATGCGCCAGCGCGATCACCTTGGCGACGCCGTACTTGGCGATTTCGCCCGCCGCCGCCTCCGGCGCGTCGCCCGCCACCACCGCGATAGCTTTGCCGCCGCGCTTTTTCGCCAGGTCGAGGCCCGCATGAACGGCGGTCAGCGTGGCCTTGGGGAAATGTCCCCCCTGATGCTCCGCGAAAATCAGAACGTCACCCATGTCAATTCACTCCGGCGTTCGCAATCGTAAAAGTCGGGTTCAAATAACCTTTGCTTCGGTGTGAAGCAGCGACACCATCTCCTGCGCCGACGCGATCTTGCGTCCTCCCTGGCGCTTGGGCGGAGCGGCGAGAGTCTTTATCTTGAGCTTCGGCGCGAGATCGACGCCGAGGCTGTCGGCCGCAATCTCTTTGAGTTCTTTCTTGCGCGCCTTCATGATTCCCGGCAGCGAGGCGTAGCGCGGCTCGTTGAGGCGCAGGTCGCTGGTGATGACGGCGGGCATTTTGAACGCGATTGTCTCCAGACCGCCGTCAACTTCGCGCACCACCGAAATCTTGTCGGCCGTAATGTCAACCTTGGATGCGAATGTCGCCTGCGGCCATCCCAGCACCTCGGCAACCATCTGCCCGACCTGATTCGCGTCGTCGTCGATCGCCTGCTTGCCCAGTATGATGAGCTCGGGTTTCTCGTCGCCGGCAATTTTCGCGATGATTCTCGCGATTGCGAGCGAGTCGAGCGCGGCGTCGGTCTTGACCAGGATTGCGCGGTCGGCGCCCATCGCAAGGCCGGTGCGCAATTGCTCCTGCCAGGTGGACTGGCCGACCGAGATCAGGACGACCTCGCCGGTCTGTTTCTCCTTGATGCGGAGTGCTTCTTCGATGGCGATTTCGCAAAAGGGGTTGATGACCCATTTGACGTTGTCGGTGGCGATGCCGCTGCCGTCGGAGAGAACGCGGATGGTGGTGGCGGGATCGGGAACTCGCTTGATTGGTACTAGAATCTTCAAAGCACTAAACTCCACGCATTCATTGATGCATCGGTTGAATCCGAAAACACAGAGGTTGCCCGGAAATAGAACCGAGGAACGTAAAAATTTCTAACAGCGCCCCGCCAGTTAGTCAAACCACGCTAATGGCCGTGGCGACGGCAGCGCAGTATTAAGCCGTTGGCACGGGCCGTGCCCGCCAACGGCGGGCGGCCTTAACGTTGGGTGCAGGGGCTGGCCCCTGCCCAAGGAGGTGTGGAACCGACGGTGGGTTCCACAAAAGAATCACTCGTTGTAGCCGAGGCGGCGCGACAGTTCGCGGCCGGCCTCGATCAGGGCTGGCGCGATTTCGGCGGCGATTCGTTCTGCGCCGATGCGATAGGTGGGTCCGGCGACCGCGATCGATCCGACCACTGAGCGCGTGTAGTCGCGAATCGGCACCGCGACCGAAGACACTTCTTCGATGAACTCGCCCGAATCCACCGCGTAACCGTCGCGCGCGACTGCCTCGAGCTGCGCGAACAGAGCGGCGCGATCGACGATTGTGCTACCGGTGAAGCGGCGCAGCGTCTCGGGCAACGCCGACTTGAGCTGCTCCTCGGCGTCGAAGGCAAGATGCGCCTTGCCGGCCGCCGTACAATGAAGCGGCAGGGTAATTCCGATGGGCGGCGTGATGCGCACGGCGCGATCTTCGGCCTCGGCCGCTTCGAGCGGGACGACGCCGTCGCGCCGGACGATCGCGACGTAAGCGCTTTCACGGCATTTGCGGGCGACATCGGCGAGGATGGGGCGCGCTTGCCTGACCAAGCCCATATGATGGATGTAGCGGCGTCCGAGATGCAGGCACTTGATGCCGAGGCGATAATTCTCGGTGGCTTTGTTTTGTTCGATATAGCCGCGCGCTTCGAGCGTCGCGAGGATTCGAAAGACGTTGTTCTTATGCAGCTTGAGCCGCTTGGAAAGTTCAGTCACGCCGAGTTCATCGACATCGCCGAAGAACTGTTCGAGCACATCGAGCGCGTGAGCGACGGATTGGATGAGGTAGTTGGTTTTGTCGCGTCTGACCATCGGTTTTCCGATACCGCGCTGGCGGTTCTCACTACTGGCGAAGCGCGGTTTGTAAAAGTGTTTTACTTTAGATGACGCGCTCGAACGATGTCAACGATGCTCCTTAAATTCTCCGGAAGTTGCGCTAAGTAGCTGAAATTGAACGGTAAAAGTGAGCTGCCAGGATGGCCGCAAAACACGATTTCTCCATGCGCGGACATCTTCACGCCGATTTCTTCAGCCGCGCCGACGACCACGATGATGAGCTATTTTACTCGGCTCTGCGGCTCGTCGTTGATATCGACGACGGTGCAATCGCGAAGATCGGCGGTATCGTCATCCACGATCTCGATCGCGTGGCGCGATCTCAATCGCACGCGGCGATCCTGGACCTGACGCGCAGCTTTATGGAGAGCGGCGCGTTTGAGAATATAGATTTCATCGACGCAAGCGCGCCGGCCGCGCCGCCGTCGGATGATGTTTGGGCGGTGGCCGGGTACAAGACAAGCAGGCAACAGGCGCGACGGCGCGCGGGAGAAACGGCATGATGCTTAAGGGGCGCGCGACGCCGCCAGCTACGGCCGCATACGCGAGCCGGTTCCCGGAGCTGCCGGGAAATTTCCGGCCGGTGCTCGGGCTGTCGGTTTCATCGATCGGAATCGGCACATACCTGGGCGATCCCGACGACGAGACCGATCGGGCCTACGAAGAGGCGATCAAGGCGAGTCTTCGCGGCGGAATCAATCTGATAGATACGGCGGTGAATTACCGCTTCCAGCGCAGCGAACGGAGTATCGGCAAAGCGATCGGCGAGCTTACGGCGAAAGGCGAAATCGCGCGCGAGCAGGTGATCGTCGCGACCAAGGGCGGTTACATCACGTTCGACGGCGGCGTGCCGGCCAATCCGCGCGTGTGGTTCGAAGAGCATTACGTGAAGACGGGAATCGTCGCGCCCACCGATTTGGTTGACGGCTCGCATTGCATGACGCCGAAGTACATCGGCACGATGCTGGAGTTGTCGCGCAAGAATCTCAATCTCGAAACGATCGACATCTATTACATCCACAATCCCGAGACGCAGCTCGAAGCCGTCGAGCGCAGAGAGTTCCTGGCGCGAATGGCGACGATTTTCGAGTTCCTGGAAGGCGCGGTGGCCGACGGAAAGATCGGCGTGTATGGGACCGCGACGTGGAACGGCTACCGGGCGGCGCAAACGGAGCGGGGATGGCTCTCGCTCGACGAGCTGATGCGAATCGCGCGCGAGGTTGGCGGCGACACGCATCATTTTCGCGCAATCCAGCTGCCGTACAACCTCGCGATGCCGGAGGCTATCACGCGATCGAACCAAATCGTGCAGGGCGGCAAGGCGACCACGCTGGCTGCCGCCAAGGCGCTCGGAGTCGCGGTTGCGGCCAGCGCGACGCTGCTGCAGGGGCAGTTATCGCGCCGGTTGCCGCCAATCGTCGCGAATGCGTTCAGTGGTTTCGCCACCGATGCGCAGCGATCGATTCAGTTCACCCGCTCGACGCCGGGTGTGGACGTGGCGCTGGTCGGAATGAAGTCGGTCGATCACGTTCGCGACACGCTCGAGACGGCGCGCAAGCCGCCGGCGACGCTCGCGGAGTTGATGCGCCTCTTCCAGCACGGCGACGAGCCATAGGCACGGCCAGGGAAAGAGGCGGGTGGGGCGGTAACGGTTGCGCAGGTGGGGCGCGACTGAAACAATGCATCGGTTACCGCCCATCCATAGTGGCGGCCTGCACCTGCCGATGCGCCGCGTCGAGACATACTTCATCGTTATAGCGATCGCGTTTTACGTCTGGTTCCTGACGCATTACGGGCCGGGGCAGGTGATCGGCTACGTGCGGATGGCGGGATGGGGCCTGGCACTGACAATTTCGCTGGAGGCACTGTCGCGAATCGCCAACACGCTCGGCTGGCGGGTCACGATTGAGCACTATCCACCGAAGCTCAGGTTCGTCGAGTTGTTTGCGGCGCGAATTGGCGGTGAGGCGATCGACTATGTGACGCCGTCGGCGCAGCTCGGCGGCCAGTTCGTGATGGCGGTGGATGTGCGCGAGAAGCTGCGCATGCCGGTGGGTCTGGCGACGGTGATCGTCGCGTCGCTGGCTGAAGCGGTCGGGCAGATCGTGTTTCTCTCGATTGCGCTGGTGATTTCGCTGCGCCTGATACCGGTAGCCGCCAACCTCTACTGGGCGATAGTGGGCGGGTTTGCGCTGGCGATGGCGCTGGCGGGGGCCTTCTTTTTCGTGCAGATGAAGCGGCCGTTCTCGCATCTGTGGCGTGCCGCGACCAAGTTCGATTTCGCGCGAATCAACACCGACGAAATCCGCGAGTCCGCCGAGGAGGCCGACGCGGTGTTGCTCGACCTTTACGCGCGCCATCGCAGCCGGCTCGCTGTGTCGTGTCTGTGCTATGCCGCCGCGTGGAGTTTCGGGCCGCTGGAAATTTATATCCTGCTGCGGCTGCTGCATCAGCCGGCGTCCTTACAGATCGCGCTGCTGGTCGAGGCGGTTGGGCTGCTGATCGAACGCGCGACCTTTCTGATTCCAGCCAAGCTGGTAAGCCAGGAGGGCGGTAAGGCGCTGATTCTGGGGGTGCTCGGTTACCCGCCGGGAATTGGCTTCGTGGTGGGGTTTCTGCGCCGAATCAAAGAAATGGTATGGGTGTTGTTCGGGCTGGTGAGCCTGATGATACATCGGATGGTTGTGCAGCCGCGCGGTGATATGACGGGCGCCGCAGCGGCGGGGCGCGACTCTGTTATGAAAATGCAACGAGCACAAGGAGAGCAATCGCTATGAGAAAATTAACCGCCCTGGTTGCGGGGATGACGCTCGCATTGACCGCGCTGCCCGCGGCCGCCGGAGTCGTCATCACGCAGAAGCAGCACGTGACCAATGGGGCCAACACCCGCGACGCCGTACAAACCATTTCGGTGCAGGGCAACAAGCAGAAGATGGTGACCGAGCGTCACACGATCATCACTGACCTCGACAAAGGGGTGATGTACGTGATCGATCCGAACGCCAAGAACTACTTCGAGATCGAGTTTCCGCCCAAGGGCCAGATGGCGCAGATGATGGCGGCGAGCACCAGCGCGGCGATGAACTTCAAGAAGGCCGGCACCACGCACGAGGTCGCGGGCTACAAGTGCACTGACTACACCGGCGGCGGGCAAATGATGCAGGGCGTCTACACGGTCAAGGAATGTTTCTCGGCCGCCGCGCCTGGCGCCGAGGAGTTTTCGGCGTTCGAGAAAAATATGGCGGACAAGCTCAAGGGCGCGGGCGCCAATGTGGCCAGCGGCGGCGAGATTCCACGTGGAGTGCCACTCGCGCTGGACTCGACGATGAAGATGGGCCACATGTCGATGCAGGGGATGTCGCCGGACCAGACGGCCAAGATTAACGAGATGATGGCGAAACGCCCGCCGATCTCGACCAGCACGCTCGTCGAGAAGATCGAATCGAAGAAGCTGGCGGCCGCCGATTTCGAGGTTCCTGCCGGCTTCACCAAGAAAGAACTACCGGCCGGGCCGGCGATGGGCTCAATGAAGATGGCGCCGGCTGCGGGCGCACCGAGTGCGGGCGCGCCGCCGGCGGCGCATTAAGTCGCCCAGCGAACTCGCGAGCGCATTCATGCGCTCGTCGCCAGTGAGTTGAACAAAAAGAAGAGCGGGGTCCGTCGGGCCCCGCTCGTCGTTTCGATATAACGCGAAAAACTACATCGTGCTTGACGCGGATGCCTGCGGCCGTCTCCGATCCCCATTGCTTGCGCAGGCGCTATTCACTTGGTGTTTGCGCCGGTGGATTCGGCGACCAGTTCCGCGAGATCGCGCACCCGCATGGTCTCTTCGAGCGAGCGCGACTTCACCGCGTCTTCGAGCATCGTCATGCAGAACGGGCATCCCACCGCGATCAACTCGGGCTTGACCTCGTTCAATTGATCGAAGCGCTTCTCATTGATCCGCGTGCCCTCGTGTTCCTCCTTCCAGAAGCATCCACCGCCCGCGCCGCAGCAGAAGGTGCGATTCTTGGACTGTTCGACCTCCGCCACCTCGATGCCGGGGATTGCGCCGAGCGCGCTTCGTGCGCTGTCCCATTTGCGATTGTGTCGCGCCATGTAGCACGGGTCGTGGTAGGCGATGCGCTGGTTGATCTCGCCGCGCGGCTTCAAGCGTCCGGCCTGAATCAGTTCGTCGATAAACTCGGCTTCATGCAGGACCGTATAGTTGCCGCCGAAGTCTGGATACTCATTCTTCAGGTTGTGATAGCAATGCGGGCATTGAGTGACTATTCGCCGCGGCTTGTAGCGATTGAGCGTCTCGACGTTCTGCGCCGCGACGGTCGCGTACAGGTATTCGTTGCCCAGCCGGCGGGCCGGGTCGCCGGTGCACATCTCCTCGCGCCCGAGGATCGCAAACTTGACGCCGGCCTGTTTCATCAAGGCCGCGAATGACTTGCTTACGCGCTGGATCCGTTCGTCGTACGAGCCCGCGCATCCCACCCAATACAGCACGTCGATCTCTGACGGATCGGCAAGCGTGGCGATCTCGGGAATTTCAAGTCCCTGTGCCCATTCGGCGCGCTTTTCCTGGGCAAGCCCCCACGGATTCCCCTGGTTCTCGATTCCCTTGAAGGCTCCCGTCAGTTCGGTCGGGAACCTCGACTCCATCAGCACGTCGTAGCGCCGCATGTCCACGATCCTTTGGATGTGCTCGATGCCGACCGGGCATCCCTCTTCGCACCATCCGCACGTCGTGCATGCCCAGACCGCTTCTTCGGTCGCGACCTGCGTGATCATGTCGGCGCCGTCCCATGCGGGCGCTTCGGCGCCGCCGCCCTGCTTGCCGTTTGCCTTCGCCGCCAGCAGAAAGGGCGCCTTGTCGAGCAGATGCTCGCGCTGTTCGATCACCAGGAACTTGGGATTCAGCGTTTTGCCGGTGTTGACGGTGGGGCAGTTGATCGTGCAGCGGCCGCACTCGAGGCACGCTCCCATGTCCAGCAGTTGCTTCCACGTGTACTGCTCGACCTGCGAAACGCCGAACGTCTCGGCGGTTTCGAAATCCTTGATCGGCGCGAGTCGTCCGCGCGGACCGAGGTTGCGGAAGAACAGATTGAGCGGGCCGAAGATCAAATGACGCAGCTTGGTGAACGGAAAACAGAACAGCAGCGCGTACACGAACAGCACGTGCACCAGCCACAGCCATCGATGGTACGTGGCGCCGGCGCCGAGCGCGCCCTCGAATCCGCCCACGACCCGTCCAATGTATGCCCATTCGGTGAACGCCGGATGCGCCGCGTTGATCCGCGCGCCCTCGAGCATCAGGCCCGTCACCGCCGCCAGCACCATCATCGACATCGGGAACCAGTAGCCGAGCCGGTTCTCGAGATTGTCCCGGACTTTCGCCGCGGGCGGCTCATTGAGCACGCTGGGTTTGCGAACCGCGCGCCGCACACCTTCCATCAGCACGCCGAGGATCAGCAGAATGAAGAAGGTGTCCATCGCAACTTTGAAGTAGAGATAGAAATCGCCGTAGTAGAAGTAGAGGTCGAGGCCGAACAGGCCGAATAGATCGCGCACGTCGCTGTTGATCACCACGATCGTCGTACCGATGAACAGGCCGACGAATGCGACGTAGAACGCGTAATGCATCCATCCCCACGTCTCGCGAATCACGTTGCCCTGCCCGAATGAATCGCGCAGCGCCAGCAGCACGCGCTCCAGTGGATGATCGAGACGATCGTCGGACACGCCGAGACTCACCAGCCGGTACCACCTGAGACCGGCGTAAATGAAGCCGGCGATCAGCAGCCCGAGCAGGCTGTACATCAGCACGATGAACGGAACGGGGATGTTCCAGAGAATTTGGCGGGTAACTTGCTCGTTCATTTGCGCTCCATGCGAAAACCGGCGGCAACGGTGCCTGTAACAGACTCTTAAATCAGACCAGCGTGGATAAATTCAATCCGCCGCAACCACTCAGGCACCGGCAGCGCAGCATTAAGCCATTGGCAGGGGCCGCGCGCGACAGCGGAGCGCGGCCTTAACGGTGGGTGCAGGGCTCAGCCCTGCGGTGCAGGGGGTCACCCCTGCCGCTACTCGCGCTCCTGGAAGCCCTCGAGGGTGCGCGATCTGCCCGTCTGGCGCAGTTTGCGCAACGCCTTCGCCTCGATCTGCCGGATACGCTCGCGGGTGACCGCGAATTGTTTGCCGACTTCCTCGAGCGTGTAGTCGGTCTTCTGCCCGATGCCGAAGCGCATGCGCAGGATTTGCTCCTCGCGCGGCGTGAGCGTGGCCAACACCTTGCGCGTCTGCTCGCCGAGGTTGCCCTGAATTGCCGCCTCGACCGGCGACGGCGCGAGTTCATCCTCGACAAAATCGCCGAGCGAGCTTTCTTCTTCGTCGCCGATTGGCGTTTCGAGCGAAATCGGCTCCTTGACGATCTTGAGCACCTTCTGGACCTTGTCCAGCGGCATCTCCATCTGCTCCGCGATTTCTTCGGGCCCGGGTTCGCGGCCCAGCCGTTGCACCAGCAGGCGCGTGACCCGGAGCAGCTTGTTGATCGTCTCGACCATGTGGACCGGGATGCGAATGGTGCGGCCCTGGTCGGCGATCGCACGCGACATCGACTGCCTGATCCACCAGGTCGCGTAGGTCGAAAACTTGTAGCCGCGTTGATACTCGAACTTGTCCACCGCGCGCATCAGGCCGATGTTGCCTTCCTGGATGAGGTCGAGAAAGCCAAGCCCGCGATTGGTGTAGCGCTTGGCCAGGCTGACGACGAGGCGCAAGTTGGCCTCGGTCAGTTCCTTTTTCGCGCGCCGGCTCTTGTCCTGTCCGGCGGCGATCGTCTCGAGCTTGCGCGCGTATTCCTCGCCGGTGTTTTTGGCCTTTTTTTCGACATCGCGAATAGTCTTTTGCGCCAGGCGAATCCTGGCCGCGATATCGAGCAGGTTCTCGCGGACATCATTTATCTTCAGCACGTGGCGGCGGTCTTCGGCTTCGGCGGCTTCCTTGAGCAGATGAGTGCGCGAGCGCCCGGTCGCCTCCTCGTATTTCGCAATCGTGTGATGCGCGATGCGGTACTGCTGCAGGACGTCGCGCATCTCGCCGATCACCGCTTCCATCAGGCGTCGCGACAGCGCCATCGTGCGCAATTCTTTTTTCACGCGCTCGTTCAGACGCGTCAGGTTCTTGTCGAGCTTGGGCTTGCGGCGCGGACCGGGCTTGTTGCGCAGTATTTCCTCGATTGCCTCGATTTTGGTGCGGAGATCGGTGAGCTTCTTGGTCGCGAGCATCAACTTCTTGAGCTGGCGCTCGTCGGCTTCGGGTCCGCGCTCTTCGTCGGGATCTTCAGGCGTCTCTGCGGCGTCTTCGAACACATCGCGCAGATCGGCTTCGCCTGCCTCTACGCGCTCGCCCACTCGAATCACGAAGTCGAGCATGATCGGCGAGCCCAACACCTCTTCTTCGACTTCGTTTTCGCCGGCTTCGATGCGCTTGGCAATTTCGACTTCCTGCTCCCTCGAGAGAAGCTGGAAGTTGCCCATCTCTTTGAGATAGAGCCGGACCGGGTCCGACGACTCGCCAAGCGAATCCGCAGCCGCCGGCGCGGGCTCGGGCGCTTCTTCGGGCTCTTCCTTGCCTTCGACCTCGGCCTCGTCGGCGCCCTCGGTCGGGACTTCCTCGAGCACCTTGATATCAAGGTCCTCGAAGCTGTCCAGCGCGGCGCGGAGATCGGTTGGTGACGCGACATCCTGCGGCAGGTAGTCGTTGACCTGCTCGAAGGTCAGGTAGCCCTGCTCGCGCCCGAGATCGACAAGACCCTGTAGGTCTTTACCTTCGTACTTCTGCTTCATTCGTTTTGCTTCCGTTTTGCGCGGGCGTTGGCCGCCGATGCGACGGGTGAAAATCGGCGCGCAATGCGGCCGTCATTGCGACCGCGAGCCGGGAATCAAGTAGCCTCATTTATACAGACGAGAATACAAAGGCAAGTGAGCCACACCAAAAAATTAAGCCTATGGATCGCTTCGCCCAGAGTCAACTTCCGTACCATCCGCCCGCGCGATCATTGGGCGAATCACGCCTCGCCGCGCGGCCTTATCGCGAATTCCCGCTCGCCGATCACCGCTGAATCATATTATACGCATCGTTTGCCCGTTTGGCTGCATCGCCCCCGATCTTTTCGGGAGCGTGTACTTTACGCAATCTCGCCCCGAAAAACGTTCGCGGTTCGCGGTCGAGACCGCTATCTTGTCGGCGGCCGTGATGCCTTCCGTACGAACTCTTTGCCGATGAGACCCCCGAGGGCGACGGTAATCTGGGCATCACCTTGATCGAGTTTGTCTCTACACGATTTACACAGGTTGTACTTCCGGCGCGCGGCAGGAATTATTGGCTTCACGTCAACGAGGACAACCTCTTCGACGCTCCCGCAAATTTCGCATCTACTCATCAGTCAAGTCTCACATTAATCGCGGTGGCGAGAATCGAACTCGCGCGAGCTTGCACCTACCGATTCCCAGAATCGGCCCGTCTTCCACTTCAGGCACACCGCGATTATACTGGAAACCCCTGACGGGACTCGAACCCGCAACCTCCGCCATACCACTGGCGCGCTCTATCCAATTGAGCTACAGGGGCGCGTTGTTCTCACTGGGAGGGGTCGCTCGCAACGACCCCTCCGCACATACGCGCACGGGGCTCTGGACTTATTTGGCGGGCGGGGCAATAATACAAATAGCCCACACCACTTCACTGTGGTGAACATTGGCCTAGCCTCCAATTTGGGTTGACCCGGCGGTGACACGCCGGGTTTTTTCTTTTGCTTACATTTGAACGCTGCTCATATTCTGATTTTACCTCGAAAGCACTGATTCCTCAAAATCGCCGTTTTTTCGGCCTGTTACAGCGTCGGCCTAACGTCTTTTTTGTGGCCGTTTGCCATTAGTCCCGAGCCAAACGTGTTCTTGCCAGGACCGCGAACGAACAGGCCCTTCTTCATTCCCCTGAGGAGTTCCGATACCAGCGTTCGCTTGATCCGGTAGAAAACATCGTTGTCCCCTGTCGGCTCGTAGATTTCCTTTACGAGATGATCCGCATGGACGAACTCGCCCTGCCTCTTTGCCAAAACTTTCTCGAGCGAATTCATGATTGTCATGTTGGCGAACTCAGGCTTCCGGCCCGGTAGCGGCTGAATCGCCAAACCAGACGTTCCCACGTTTAGTGGTTCTCCTGCCGACTTATTTGTAAAGCTAAACCCGAAGGTAGCGGATATACGTTCGCCCTTAAGCGCAGCAATCGCATTTTTCAGTGTAAAGACGATGGGGCGTTCTCGATCAACTGTTTCCAAGCCAATGGACAATGTTCGCTCATGTTCGGCTAGAAGCGCCTGCAAAACATCGAGACTCTCTTTCTCTTTCGGTATAGCAGCCATAGCGGCACCTCCTAATGGGCGTCTAACATGAGCCATTATGCGGATACTGATCGGGATCTGTCAAGCCCCGATCAGATCAGGATGCTAATACTGCAATAGCAAGGCGGGACTTTAGCGGGACTTGCGCAAGTTACGTTCAGTCTTGTGCTGCGTGATTCGCTCAAGAATCCTCTACTTGACAACACGAGTTGCCATCTCTAGGTTAAGCGGAGTCTTCCTGATGGGTACGCCCATCAGATAGGGGTCGCAACCGAAAGGGAGCGGCCCTTTTGTTTTTGGAGGGGAAAAATTGGCCAGACGCGTGATCGTCTAGATTGACGGATTCAATCTCTATCATTCGATAGCCGATCTGAATGACCCAAGCCTCAAATGGCTCAATCTCTGGTCGCTGAGTCAATCGTTGGTTCGAGAAAACGAGCAGCTTATCGCCGTAAAGTATTGCTCTGCGTTCGCTACATGGATGGCGGGGCCGTTTGCGCGGCACCGTCAATATGTGCGGGCGCTCGAATGCACTGGCGTGCAGACAATCATGGGTCGTTTTAAGGAAAAACCGAGAAAATGTAACCAATGCCATGCGCGGTGGACTTCTCACGAAGAGAAGGAAACGGATGTGAATATTGCCATCCATTTAATCAAAGACGTACTTACCAATCAGTTTGATCGAGCAATTGTAATCAGTGCCGATTCGGATCTTGTTCCTGCCGTCAATATGGCGAAGAAATACGACCATACCAAAAACATTGATGTCGTGGCTCCACCGAAAAGATTCGGTCATGCACGCGATTTGAATCCAATCATGGTAATCAGTGTTGGTCGAATTCGGAAAAATCTTCTGCCCGCAACCCTAAATCACAAAGACGGAACAACGATAACCCGTCCTACGGAATACGATCCACCCACCAGCCTTGTTCCCCCTTAGAAACGCGGAATTGCGTTAAGTACATACTCCCGGATCTTTTCCTCTGACTCGGACCGAAGTGCTGGGAAATGAGTGCGCGCTGGAAATAGCGAGCGGGCCTCTCTATTCTCGACGCTGCTGCACCCCTTCGTTCAGCACAATTTTGGCAATACACGCGATAATCCTGGCGCTCAGCTTCGCGATAATCCTCGCAGGCTCGGAACTTTTTACCAATGGCGTCGAATGGGCCGGGCATCGATTGCATGTTGCCGAGGCCGCCGTCGGCAGCCTGTTCGCCGCGGTCGGAACTGCCCTGCCGGAGACCTTCATCCCGGCAGTCGCGCTGTTGACCGGCCGCGATTCCGCCGCGGCGCATACCGCGGTCGGACTTGGAGCGATTGTCGGCGCACCGCTGATGCTGTCCACGGTGGCGATGTGCGTGATGGGCATTGCGGCGCTCGTGTTTCGCAGGCGCCGGGGACGGATTGCGCTGAAAGTTGTGCGCGAGGACGCGCGCCGGGATCTCGCATTCTTCTTTCCGGTTTTTTTGTGCCTGGTGATCGCAGGCACAGTCGAGATGGGCGCGGTGCTTCGCCACGTCCTCGCCGTCGCGTTGTTGATAGTATACGCGAGCTACGCGGTTGTGATGCTGCGGCTCAAACGCGCGGCCGGCGTGCAGCTCGTGCACGGACTCTATTTCGAGTCGATTTTGCGCGGCAATCCGCTCGAACCGCGCGCATTGGCAACGGCCGCGCAAGTAATCGTGGGCGTACTCGCGATTCTGATCGGTGCGGTCGAGTTCGTCGATCAGATCGTCGTGTTTGCTGTGCATGCGCATCTGAATCCCGGCGTACTCTCGCTCCTGTTGAGCCCGCTCGCGACCGAACTGCCCGAGAAATACAACTCTGTTGTCTGGATTCGGGATGGCAAGGACCATCTCGCGCTCGCCAACATCACTGGCGCGATGGTCTTCCAGTCGTGCATCCCGGTTGCACTGGGGCTCGCGTTTTCGCCGTGGCATCTGACCAGTCCCGAACTGCTCGCGGGATCGATCGCGCTTGCTTCGGTGGCGATTCTTTACATCAACTTGCGCGACTCGGAACTCGGAACTCCGACGCTGATGATCGGCGCCGCCGCATACGCGATCTTTCTGATTGGCCTCTGGCGCCTCGGCGCGTTCTGAATCCACGCGCGGCGGCGCGTTGTCTGACCCGAGCTTGCGGGTGCACAATCTAGGGACGCGATGACTACTTACCAGGAGATTTCGGCGCAGTTTTACGGCAACCGCCTGCTGTTCGGCGATCCCGCCGACCCGGGCGTGGTCGCGGTCGAGATCGCATCGAAGACCGAGGTCGACGTTTACCGGCGCCTGTCGGGCGAGCTTGCGCGCGAGCGCCGGCCGATTCGGCTGTTTGCGCTCGTCGAGGATATTGCGTTGCTCGAAGGTTTCAGCCCCGCCCATGAGACGCGCGCGCTCGAGGGCGATTTCCGTTACCGGGTGCTCGTCACCTTCGGCTCCCTGGACGCTCTGGAAGCCGCCAGGCGCCATCTCAGGAACGTGACCCGCAAGGCGCCTAACGCGCCCGACGCGCCCTACCTGGTGCTGGCCGATCCGGTCGAGCAGCATCTGATGCTGAGCGGGACCACGTTTTTCATCGGGATGGATTTCAGCGAGCTGCGCCGCCTCCAGCTCGATATCGAGACCTACATCTCGCCCGGCTTTGAATTTCCGTCGGCGGCGCGCGAGGGCGATCGCGTCATCGCGATCTCGCTCACCGACTCCACCGGTTTCGAGCGCTTGCTCAGGGGCACCGAAATGGACGAGCGCGCGATGCTCGAGGAGATGGTGCGAATTGTCCGGGATCGCGATCCCGACGTCGTCGAGGGCCACAATCTGTTTCGGTTCGATCTCACATACCTGGAGACGCGGGCGCGACGCCACGGGGTGAAGCTCAAGCTGGGGCGCGGCGGCGGCGAGCTTCGCGCCCGCCCGTCGCGCATGCAAATTGCCGAACGTTCGATCGCCTACCGCAGCTACGACATCCCGGGCCGCAGCATCATAGATACGTGGATCCTCGCGCAGCACTACGATATTTCGAGCCGCGAACTGGAGAGCCTGGGCCTGAAGCAGCTTGCGCAACACTTCGGGCTGGCGCGCAAGGGTCGCGTATATATCGACGCGTCGAAAATCAGCCACTACTTCGAACACGAACCGGAAAAGCTCTACGAGTACGCACTCGATGATGCCCGCGAGACGCGCGCGCTGGCCGAGACCCTCTCTCCCAGTTACTTCGTGCAAGCGCAGATATTCCCGTACTCGTACCAGAGCGCGGTGCTGCGCGGGAACGCGACCAAGATTGACGCGCTCATGATGCGCGCCTACCTGGCTGCCGGGCATTCCATTCCCGAGCCTTCCCCGCCTACGCCGGTCGCGGGCGGTTATACGGAGGTTCGCCGATGCGGTGTCGCCCACGGCGTCCTTCACTGTGACGTGACGTCGCTGTATCCGTCGTTGATGCTGCAATATCGGCATGCGCCGGCTGCTGACCGCCTCGGCGTGTTCCTCAAGATGCTTGGCGATCTGCGCAGCTTCCGGGTGCAGGCCAAGGCGCTCGCGCGCGAACTCAAGGGCGGCGAGCGGCGCAACGCCGACGCGCTCCAGCAGACGTTCAAGATTCTCATCAATTCATTTTACGGCTACCTGGGTTTTTCGCTCGGCCATTTCAATGACTTCGGCGCGGCCAACGCGGTAACCAAGCGCGGACGCGATCTGATTCAGCGCGCAGTGGCGAAACTCGAGGAGCACGGCGCGCAGGTTATCGAGGTCGATACCGACGGAATCTATTTCGTGCCGCCACCCGACGCTGCGAGCGAGAAAGGCGCGGACAGGCTCCTGGAGCAGGTTGGATCGATTATGCCCGAGGGAATACGGCTGGAGATCGACGGCCGTTACCGCGCGATGTTCTCCTACAAAATGAAAAATTACGTCCTGATGGACGAGACCGGGAAGATGACGATTCGCGGCTCGGGGCTGCGCTCGCGGGGACTCGAACGCTTTCAGCGCCGCTTCATGGCGGAGATGTTCCGCATACTGCTGGAGGATCGACGCGGCGAAATTCCGAAACTCCACGGCGACTATCGCGCGCGCCTGGCCCGCCACGAAATAGGAATCGCCGACCTGATGAAGACCGAGACGCTACAAGATTCGCTCGACACTTATCGCAACAAGATCGGCGACAACAGCCGCAATCCGGCGGCGGCCTACGAGCTTGCGCTCAAGGCCGAGCGGCCCTACCTGCCTGGCGATCAAATTTCATACTACGTCACCGGGCGCGGCGCGCGTGCGGCGGTGAATGCGTTCGCGAAGATGGCGGCGGAGTACGACCCGGACAATCCCGACGAAAACGTCGAGTACTACCAGGCCAAGCTTGCCGACCTTTTTGAAAAATTCCAGGTATTCGTCGAGCGGCCCGGTCTGTTCGCGCCCGCCGTGGAAGGCGAGGGCAACCCGGCTCAGCTCTCGATGTTCGCCGCCCCGCAAAGCAAGTCCGAAGAGCCGAGCACAGAGCCCGAAAAGTAGCAGGGTCAGACGCCCAAGTGCGGAAGGCTAGCGGGGGAGGGCGGAATCGATAGATACTGCGCGTGTACGGAGGGAAACGATGGCCGGGGAAAAACAGCAGCTCGATTGGGACAAGATCAAGCAATTCTCGATGCAGGTATCGATTGATATCGGCGCCGCGATGCTCGGTGCGCTGACCTATATCGGCGATCGGCTGGGAATCTTCAGCGCGCTGGCGCAAGCGGGCGCCGTCACCAGCGCCGCGCTTGCGGATCGGACTGGCCTCAACGAGCGCTATCTGCGCGAATGGCTGAGCGCGATGACGGCCGCCGGATACGTGAATTACGATGCCTCGGCAAAGACCTACGCGATGCCGGCCGAGCATGCGATGGTGCTGGCGCGCGACGACTCGCCGTTTTTCGCCGGCGGCTTCATCGAAATGATCGTCCCTCAAGTGTCGATCGCGCCGAAGGTGATGGAGTCGTTCAAGAACGGGGGCGGCGTAGCGCAGAGCGAGTATCCGCCCGAGACGTGGGAGGCGATGGAACGCTCGTCAGCCTCGGCATACCGGCATCAGTTGATTCAAAAATGGCTGCCGGCGATGCCACAAGTGGTCGCGAAGCTGACCGAAGGCGGCTCGTCGCTGGACGTCGGCTGTGGGAGCGGCCGCGCGGCGATCGCGATCGCGTCCGCATTTCCCAAGGCCCAGGTTTTCGGCTTCGATGCGCATCTCAGCTCGGTGGAGCGCGCGCGAGCAAACGCGAAAGCCGCCGGTCTGGGGGACAGAATCAAGTTTGACCTCGTTGATTGTAGCAGGCTGCCGGCCGCACAGTTCGATTTCATCTCGACCTTCGACGTGGTGCATGATTCTGTCCATCCGGACGCGCTGCTGAAATCGATTCGAGCCGCGCTCAAACCCGACGGCACCTACCTGATGGTCGAGGTGAACGTGTCGTCGAATCTCGAAGACAACATCGGTCCGATGGGGCGGCTGATGTACTCGATAAGCACGCTGTACTGCATGACGACGTCGCTCGCGCACGGCGGGGCGGGGATCGGCGCGTGCATGGGCGAGGCGAAGGCGCGCGAGCTGGTCGCGGCGGCGGGATTCAAGCACTTTCGCCGCCTTCCGATCGACGATATGTTTTTTGCGCTCTACGAAATCCGCGCGTAATTGTCGTCGCTCATTGAAGACGCCGCCGGAAGGCATCCTGCAAAGCGGGCAGGAGGGTCTCCCAATCGGCGACCAACCCTATATTCGCGCGCTCGAAGATCGGCGCGTCGGCATCGTTGTTGATCGCGACGATGGTATCCGCGCGCTTGAGACCGCAGGTATGATTGGACGCGCCGCGCACTCCAATCGCAATATACAGGCGCGGATCGATCGATTTGCCGGTTAACCCGACCTGCAATTGCCGCGGCACCCATCCATTGTCCGTCACGCGCCGCGTCGCGCACATCGCGGCGCCGAGCACTCGCGCAAACGCGGCGGCTTTCGCGACCCCGTCAGGGCCGCCGATTCCCGTGCCGATGCCAACGACAACTTCGGCGCCCTCGAGCGGCGCAATGGTAGCGTCGAGGATCGAGTGCGCCTTGATGAGCCGGCTTTTCGGCGGGCTCAGCTCAGGACGCGCGATCCGAATCTCGGCATCCCTGGTTTCCGATGGCGCCGCGAGTTCGAGCACGCCCGGCCGCACCGTCGCCATCTGTGGAAACGTTTTCGAGTAGATCGACGCGACGATGTTGCCGCCGAAAGCCGGCTTGAGCGCGACCATCCTATGCTCCGAGTCGAGCTCGATATCGATCGCATCGCCGGTAAGCCCCAGGCTCAAGCGCGCGGCCAGCCGGGGTCCCCAGTCGCGCCCGCGCTCGGTCGCGCCGATCAAAATTCCCCACGGCGCGTGCGTCAAGACGAGTTTCGCAACAGCCTCGGCCGCCGCCTCGGGGGTGTAGGAAGCCAGCGCAGGATGCTCGACGATCAGCACCTGGTCGGCGCCGAAACTCGCAAGGCACCCCGCGTGTCGCGCGATTGCGCCGCCAAATCCCACCGCGACGAGCGCGCCGCCGAGTCGCGACGCGAGTTCGTCGCCGCGCGAAAGCATCTCGAGCGTGCCGCGCGTGACGCGGCCTTCAAGGTCGGTCTCGCACACGATCCACAAGTCACGGCTGCGACTGCTCGCACGCCGCGCCGATCCGATCGAACGGCGAACGTGCGCGCGCGGGTTGAGCGCGCCGATTGTTTCGAGCGCCGAGATCACCTCGGTCGCGGCGCGTTCGGCGTCGGTCGAGTCGATAAACTTGCATTCGGTCTTCGGCGTCGCGACGGCGCGAACCTCATTCACCCATGTCGGCGAACCCGCGAGTCCGAATTCTTTCGGATCGGCGCCGAGCTCGGCCGCGCGCACGGATTGGATCGGCCTGGTCTTCGCCTGCTGGGAAGCACCCGGCTTCAGCTTGATGGGCGGTGCGATGCGCTCGGCGCAGGTGATGACCGCGGGCATCGCGGCCTCGATTTCCTCGAATCCTTCGTCGCTTTCGCGCTCGGCGCGAATTGTGCGTCCGTCGATTTCCAGTTTTCGCGCGCCGGTTATCTGCGCGGCGCCGATTAGTTGCGCGATCTCGGGGCCGACCTGCCCCGTCTCCGCATCGAGCGAATACTTGCCGAGCAGGATGAGATCGAAGTTTCCGCGCGCCAGCCAAAGCGCGAGCGCACGCGCCGTTGCGAGCGTGTCCGCTCCCGCGAACACGCGGTCTTCCAGGTGCACCGCGCGGTCCATTTCCATCGCGAGCGCATCGACCAGCGCGTCGCGCGCCTGCGGCGGCCCCATCGTGACGACGGTAGTCTCGGCGCCGTGGCGATTTTTCAGCTCGACGGCGAGCGAGATCGCGCGCAGATCGAAGGCGCTGATCACATTGGGACCGTCGCGCTTGATGGTCCTGGTCGCGGCGTCGAAGTTGGCTTCCTCGACGAGCGGTATCTGCTTGATGCAAACGGCAATCTTGAGCACGGCGACTACTCCCCGTCCCGACGAGGCTAGTTGAGCGCGCCGGGCGCAGGCAACAAAGCGCGAGGTGGCGCTTACCGGCGCCGGTACGATCAGGTAGTTTCGCGATGTGGGTTTTTATCGACTCGCGGCAGCCGCCGCACTGTGTGTGTATGCCCTGGCGCTGGCGCCGGCGGCGCACGCGGCGGCTCGGATGCGGATCGTATCGCTGGCGCCGTCGGTAACGGAGACGCTGTTCGCGCTGGGCGCGGGTCCCGACGTCGTCGGCGTCTCGCAGTATTGCGACTATCCTCCGCAGGTGCGCGATCTGCCGCGGGTCGGTTCCTTTCTGACGCCGAATCTCGAAGCGATCATCGCGTTGCGGCCCACGCTGGTGGTCGGACTTGAACTGTCGTCGGACGTGCGCCAGATTCGCGCGTTGAGTTCGATGGGTTATCCGGTGCTGATGGTCAGCGACGATTCTTTGCAACAGATCGAAACCGGCATCGAAACGGTGGGCGCGCGAATCAATCGCCAGCCGCAAGCGCATCGGCTGGTCGCGGACATTCAGGCGCAGATCGCCGCAGTCCAAAATCGCCTGGCAAACGTAAAGCCCGAGCGTGCGTTGATGCTCGTCGGTCATGAGCCGCTCGTCGCGGTGGGGGCCGGCACGTATCTCGATGAGCTTATGCGCATCGCGCGCGCCGACAATATCGCCGCGGCGGCCGGCCAGCAGTGGCCGCATCTGAGCATGGAGTACATCATCGCGATGCGTCCCGAGGTCGTGCTCGACGGTTCGATGGGCAGCGATCCGTCGTCGTCGAGCGGCTTCTGGGAAAGATATCCGGCGATTCCGGCGGTGCGCGACCATCGCGTCCTCGGCTATCCGCAGGATCCCATTTTCCATGCCGGCCCGCGGGTGGGACAGTCGCTCGAGATAATCGCGCGGATGATTCATCCCGAGGCATGGGATCACGCCGCCGCCGGTGCCCACCAGTGAATCCGGCCGCCGGCAATCATCCGCCGCAGCGCAACTCCGCCGCGCACCTGACGCGCTCGCGGCTGCTCCGGATACTGGCGGCGCTGGCAATTCTGCTGATCGTTTGTGCGGCCGCGGGCGGGTTGTTTGGCAGCGCGCATATCAGCCTCGTGCGCGCATTTTCCGATCCCGGCAGTCCCGATCACGCGATTTTCTTCGGCGCCCGATTGCCGCGCGTGCTGATGGGCGTGATCGTCGGCGCGATGCTGGCTGCGGTCGGAACGGCTCTGCAAGCGCTCGTGCGCAATCCGCTGGCCGAGGGCGGCATCCTGGGAATCTCCGGCGGCGGCGCACTCGGCGCGATACTCGCGATGGTGATGTCGGCGAAACTCGGCGGCGGCGAGGTGGCCGTACCGCTGTGCGCCTTCGGCGCGGCGCTGCTCTCGACGGTGGCGGTTTACCGGCTCGCGATGGTCGACGGCCAACTCGAACCGTTCACGCTGCTGCTGGTCGGCGTGATCTTCAACGCGTTCTGGGGCGCGGTAATCATGCTGGTGAACAGCGTCGTCAACTTCTACTACGCGCGCAGCATTCTGTTCTGGCTGATGGGCAGCCTCGAGGCGCCGACCTATCGCGAAGCGGCGATGGTCGCGGGTTTGGGACTGGCCGGCTTCGCGGTGCTGATGTTTCAAGCGCGCGATCTGAACCTGCTCAGTCTCGGCGACGAGTCGGCGGCCGAACTTGGCGTTGACGTGGACCGCCTTCGGCGCACGATCTTCGTCGCGACCTCAGTCATGATCGGCGCCGCGGTCTCAGTCAGCGGAATCATTTCGTTCGTCGGACTGATCGTTCCGCATACTTTGAGATTGGTGTTCGGCGCGGATCATCGGCTCCTGCTGCCCGCGTCGCTGATCGGCGGCGCCGCATTCATGGTCGCGGCGGACCTGGTCGCGCGCGTCGCAATCGCCCCGGCCGAAATTCCCGTCGGCGCGATCACCGCGCTGTGCGGCGGCCCATTCTTCATCTACATGCTGCGCCGCGAAGGCAGGAGACCGCTTTCGCTATGACGACGCCGTCGCGCGACACCGCCATCGCCATGCGTGCGAGCGCGATTCACGCGGGATATCCGGGGGTGCCTGTGCTGCATGGCGTCTCGATCGAAGTGGCGGCGGGCGAAATGCTCGCCATCGTCGGTCCAAACGGAGCCGGCAAGTCCACGCTGCTCAAGGTGCTCGGCGGCTCGATAAAGCCCAGTGCGGGAAGCGTCGAACTTTTCGGCCGGCCGCTCGATTCGATCGATCGCCGGGAATTCGCGCGCACAGTTGCGTCGGTTGGCCAGGAAAACGCGGTCGCATTCCGCTTCACGGTGCTGGAAATCGTGCTGATGGGACGCGCGCCGCATCTCGGCGCCTTCGGCTTCGAGAGCCCCCGCGATTTGGAAATCGCATCGGCGGCGCTCGACCGCTTCGACCTGCTCGATCTTGCCGCGCGCCACGTTCAGGAACTGTCCGGCGGCGAACGCAAGCGCGTGTTCCTGGCCCGCGCGCTCGCACAGGAGCCGAAGATTGCACTGCTCGACGAGCCGACCGCATTTCTGGATCTCAAGCACGTCGCTGAAATCTTCGCGCGCTTTCGCGAGCTGTGCACCGAGCGCGGCATGGCCGTAGTTGCGACGCTTCACGATCTCAATGCCGCCGCGCTCTATGCCGATCGCGTGCTGTTGCTTGCCGATGGCGCCGCGGTCGCGTATGGAACCCCCGCGGAAGTTCTGACCGCGGAAAATCTGCGGCGGGTTTACCAGACCGAGGTGTACGTCGGGCGCAATCCCTCGACGGGTGCGCTCATAATTCTGCCGGCCGCACTCCCCAACGCTCGCGCATAGTCCGCGCGCGAGGGAATCAGAGGGTAAGCCCGCATCCTTTTTTTATCACTGGGTGCAGGGGTCACCCCTGCCTGTTTGCCCGTTCGAGCGCGCGCCGGTACCCTGTACGTAGATGTCCCCTGCTCCGACTGAGTCTTTGAATCTCGTATTCGACGCCGACGACACGCTCTGGGATTCCAATATCCATTTTCTCGAGGCGTTCGATTTCTTCGCTGCGGCCGTTGGCGACGCGGTCCTCGACGTCTCTCGCGCCGACGTTCACGCCGCGGTGCGCCGCGCCGAAATGCGGCTTATCAAAACGCACGGCTACGGGCGCCGTCCTTACGTGATGGCGCTGCATCAGGCGGCTGCTGAACTCGCGCCCGCAGGTCGCGACGGGTTGCGCGACGAGATCGAGCGAATCGGTGCGCATCTGCTCGAGCGCGACTGCGCGTTGCTGCCCGACGTCGAGCCCACGCTTCAGGTGCTTTCGCAGCGTCACCGCCTCCTGATTTTCACCAAGGGCCAGCGCGACGAACAGCTGCAAAAGCTCGCGCGTTCCGGTCTCGGTCCGCTATTCGATCGCGTCGAGACCCCGCGCGAAAAGGACGTTGACGCCTATCGCCGCCTGGTGCGCGACGCGGACCTCGATCCGTCGCTGACTTTTATGATCGGAAACAGTCCGCGCTCGGACATCAATCCCGCGGTCGCGGCCGGCCTGCGCGCCGTTTTCATACCGCATCCGCATACCTGGGACCTCGAGCACGAAGAAATCAACGATGCCGGCGACAGGATTATCGAACTAGCCTGCTTCCGCCGCCTGGTCGAAGTATTCTAGTATCGATCATTCGATGTCCACTGCCGAACTCATAGCCGACTTGCCCGCGCATCAGCCGCCGGTTGGCGCTGCCGCCCGTGCAAAGCCGAAGCCGCCGCTGGCGCTGCGCCCGCTGCATCGAATGTGGCGGCGCACGATCGATGCGATTCAGGTGTCCGAGTTGGACCTGCCGGTGCGCGGACTGCCTGGCGCTTTGCGCGGACTGGTCGCATGCCAGATAAGCGACTTCCACGTCGATCGCGACGAGGACCTCGAACGATTGACGCTCGCGGTCGAAGCTATCAATAAACAGCACCCCGACCTCGTCTTTCTAACCGGTGATTATTTTTCCGGCCCCGACACGATGCATCGCTATCTGGGCGCGTTTCGCGACACGCTCAGGAATCTGCGCCCGCATTCGGGCCTGTTTGCGATCCTCGGCAATCATGATCATTGGTCGTCGGCCGAGCGGATCACCGATGCGCTCAAGCGCGCCGGCGCCGACGTGCTTGCCAATGACAGCCGCCGGCTCTTCATTCGCAACGAGCAACTCGTAGTCGTCGGCATTGACGATCTGTGGTCGCGGCGCGCGGAGCCTGCACGCGCGTTCGCCGACGTCAATCGCGATGACTGCACGATTGTCCTCGCGCACAACCCCGACACCGCGCTGTACACGCGCCATCTGAAGCCGGGCGTGATGCTGTCGGGCCACACGCATGGCGGTGTCGTGCGAATTCCGTTTTATGGTTCGCCGCTCAAATCGATCCTGCGCATCGGCAAAGAATTCTACTCGGGTCTGAACCGCTACGAAGACTTTTACATTTACACCAATCGCGGTCTGGGCACGTTTTGGCTCAGGATCCGCATCAACTGCCCGCCGGAAGTCTCGCGCTTCTCGCTGACGCCTCTCATCGAGGTACCGCACGCCGAGAAACCAGAAACAGCGAAGCTGCATCCGTTGAAGCGGATCCGCCGCCGCCGGATGCCGCGCCCCGTCACTCTTCGACCCCATCGAAAGCACGTCTAGCTTAATCGCGCGCGAGCGGTTCCTCTCTGGATGTTGAAGCCGGTAGCCTCGCCGCGGATTCAAGCTCAGAATCGATCGATGGGCGCAAAAACCGTCACTCTCGCGGGCGGCTCGGGGTTCATCGGTCGCGCGATCGCGCGGCGCCTGCTCGCTTCCGGCGAAATCAGGGTGCGCGTGCTCACGCGAAACCCCGAGGCGGCGCGCGCGCGGCTCGATTTGCCCGGCGTCGAGTTTGTTCGCGCAGATATCGGAGAGCCTGCGTCGCTCAAGGATGCGCTCCGGGGCGCGGACACGATTGTCGATGCGATCCAGTTCGACGGCTATCCGGTCGAAAATCCCCGCCGCGGCCTCACCTTCGAGCGCATCGACTACGCCGGCGCGGTCGCGCTCATCGACGCCGCGAAGCAGGCCGGCGTGCAGCAATTCATCTACATCAGCGGCGCCGCCGCCGACGAGAACAGCACCCATCCCGGCTTTCGCGCCAAAGGCCGCGCCGAGCGCGCGATCCGCGAGTCGGGCCTGGCCTATACGATCTTCCGTCCGTCGCTGGTGTACGGAGCGGAGGACAAAGTCGTAAACGGTCTCGCCCGCGCGATCCGTTTCGCGCCGGTCTTCGGCGTGCCCGGCACCGGGCGGCAGAAAATTCAGCCGGTACTCGTCGATGATCTCGCCGCGTGCGTGATGCTCGCGGTGTCGGGGCGCGGCCGCAACGGGACTTACGAAATCGGCGGGCCGGATCTGATGACGTTCGACGAGATGATGCGGATCATCATGGAGGCGAGCGGACATCGCCGCCCGCTGTTTCATGTTCCGGAAGGCATCATGCGCGCGATCGGCGGCCTGCTGGAAAAGCTGCCCAAGCCGATGCTGTCGCGCGACGCGGTCACGTTCGTCACGGCCGACAATGCGTGCAACATCAAGCCGCTTATCGATGAGTTCGGAATAAATCTCACGCCGGCCCGCGTCGGGATGGCGTATCTCGCGAAGAAATAGCTGCCGCTACAATCGGCGCCAGCCCGAGCCCTCGTGGCCGAAATGGAAGAGTTCGGGGTGCGTTATTTCGGCAAGAATTTCCAGCGACTCCGCGATTCGCGGACCGGGCCGATTGAAGTACTGGTTGCCGTCGGCCATGAAGACGCGCCGCGCGCGCACCGCCTTGAGCCCATCCCACTCCGCGCGATTCGTCAGCGCGGGCAGGTCTTGCGCCGCGCGATCCATGCTGAAGCCGCACGGGGAAATCAAAATCACGTCCGGGTCTTTGGCGGCCAGCTCGTCGAATTTCATCCACGGCGAATGCCGGCCCGCTACTCCGAAAAGATTCAATCCGCCGGCCATCTCGACCAGCGTGGGCATCCAGTTTCCCGCCGCCATCAGCGGATCGATCCACTCGATCATGGCGACGCGCGGGCGTTGCGACGCGCCGGCGGCCTGGTCCGCAATCCTGGTGAGTCGTGCGCGGATGCGCTCGACCAGTTCCATCCCGCGCGCCCGCGCGTCGAGCGCATCAGCCACCCGCTGGATGTCAGTGAAGATTTCGTCGAGGCCATATGGCGCAAGCGAAACGATCTTCGGCCGCGCGCCGAGCCACTGGGCGACGGCGGCTTCAACCTCGCGCTCGCTGACCGCGCAGACTTCGCACTGGGATTGAGTGACGATCACGTCGGGACGAAGTTCGCGCAGCCTGGCTGCATCGACGCGATAGACCGAGAGCGCGTCGCCAACGATCTTTTTCACTCGCTCGTCGATCTCCGCGCTGGTACCCTCGGGGTTGAACTTCGCTTCGGTCAACGCCGGCAGCCGCACGACCGAACGCGGAAAGTCGCATTCGTGCGAGCGGCCGACCAATTGATCTTCGAAACCGAGCGCGCAAACGATCTCGGTCGCGCTTGGCAGCAGGGTCACGATTCGCGGCATTTGAACACGACTCCTCGACGATGCGGCGGTGCCGCCGGACTCACTGTTTAATTCCCTGGCGGTTGCATTCCTTGATTTCGTCGCCGGCCACCGCGGCATTCATCAAGCTTAATTGCACATGGGTGCCGAGCCCGACGGGTTCGACCTCCTCCTTGATGAAGTATTGCTCGCCCGCGCGCGCGTCGAACTTGAGCTCGGTCTTTGTGTCGGTCGCGGCCGCGCAAGTTACGGGTCCGCTGTCCTCGACGAACGCGTAATAGCCGCCTGCCGCCAATTCAATACTCTCATGACCGCAGGTGATCATCGGAGTCGCCTCCGAACCGAGAAACTCGTACGGCCGGTAAAGGTAAATGACGCTCCTGGACGCAGGAGTCGCCATCGGTTGATACGGTTCGCCCGGCGCGCCGCATCCGGCGAGCATCATGCAAACGGCGCCTGCAAGGATTGTCGTCAGCGTACGAATCATTGTTTGTCTCACGGCTTCGATGCGCGAACGTAAAGGAACCACGGGATATGATCGCGAAATTTGGCAAACGCCTCCGGATACAGCGCGCATGCGGACTCAGGCGCGCGCGGCTCGCAAATCTCCTCGAGCCGCAGACCAGCAGAGACGGTCGGGTTGATGTAGTCGGCAAGCATGCGGTCGAAGCGCGGCACGCCGAAGTCCTCGACCTGCGACGCGTTGGGCGCATGCCCGAACTTCCAGCGCTCGACAAACGGCTCGCTGTTGAAGTAATCCGCGACGGTGAATTTTACGGCGCGCCCCGGATCATCTGTAATCCAGCCCATCCCTTTGGTCGCGAAACATGGATGCAGGATGCTGTAGGCGAGCGTCCCGCCCGGGCGCAGCACGCGTGCGATTTCGCGCATCGCGCCTGGAAAATCAGGACCGTCCATCAGCGCCATCGTCGAGACGACCGCGTCGAATGACTCTGCGCGGAAAGTTGCCAGGTTGCTGAACGAAGCGCGTTCGTAGCGGATTCCCAGCGGTTCGTGGAGTTCCTCTTCCCGTGCGAACTCGATCATTTTGGCGGACAGATCCGCCCCGGTCATGCGAGTGCCGCGTCGCGCGAAGATCCTCGTGTTGTGGCCCTCGCCGCATCCGGCATCGAGGACATTCTTGCCGCTCAAGTCGCCGGCGAATTCCAGGAAAGCGGGATTGTTCCAATGCTCGCGAAAGATGTCCCAGCGGTTGCGAACCTGGTCGGCCCACACATCAGCATTGCGATCCCATTGCGCGGCGACTTCAGACTCACGAATTTCCGGCGGCATTCTTTCCCTCCTGCGCGCACTGGCGGCGCGCGACTGAAAAAAATGCGGACGAGGAAGTCTCATCCGCCAAGGGACCGGATTGTGTCGGACGAGCGGTCGCAATGCGATCGTCATCCTGAGGGTTTGGTAAGTATATGCGCGACCTTCAACGTTGACAACAGCACGGCGCGCCTTGATCGTGAACGCATGCAGGTCGCGCGCGGGCTGGCATTGCGCGCCCTCGACACCTCCGGGGCTGTTGCCTAGGGTGGCTTTTGCTACGAAGAACGGGGACCTTCAATGGCAGATATGGAATTGTTGAGACCATTTTTGGGACCATTTAGCGATCTTCATCTGCACAATGGGACGTTGGAGGTGTATGTCGTTGTCATCTTGGCCGCCGCGAACTTCCTGGCCGGAGGTATTGTCCTCATCTACGGTGCTCACAAGAGATGGTATGAGGGTCGGGAACTCACTTGGAGACGATGGCTCTTTCCAGCATTCCTGGTCAGGTTGGGTAGGCCGAGTGCGATGGTCTATGGTTATTTCTTCGGTGTTTGGTTTCTTTGTGTCGGTCTGTCGATGTTACGAGCGTTAACCAGGTAAAGAGTATGCTGTGGTTGGCAATAGGGGTTATTCTCATCTGTGGTGCATTTTTCCGGTGGCGCTGGCTGGTCGATCCGCCGCTCGAGATGTCTCCATATTATTCTCAGGCCCTTCTAAAGATGCTTCTGGGTACGAAGGCGGTCGTTTGGTTTACTTACATCCTAGGTACGCTCTTCGTGCTTGGTGGGATTTTGATTCTTTTTCCGAACATACTACCTAGTACCCGCTAGGACTCAGAAGTAAGGATTAGGCTAAGAAATGGGGGTAGGTGGGTGTTAGGGAGGGCATTTCGAGGCCTAGCTGCTCGCATCGGCGCGATAGCATCGTGACGTATAGCTCGGCCAGTTCTTCGTTATCGCGCGACTTCAGACCGTAGCGAATGCAGTCGTAGGTAAAGCCGGTGCCGGGCGGTCCGAAGAAGTTCACGGCGCGCGGAATCCATCGGCGCAGCGCCGTGTTGACCGACTTGACGCCGAAGCGCTCGACGGCGTCGCCGAGTTGCTGCGAGGCGAAGATTTCATGATCGGCTTCTTCGTCGAGAATTATTTCGGCGGCGCGCGCATGCGGCGCATAGCTGGACTCGCGGTAGTTTTCGCCGATCATGATGAGGCCGGTGGTATCGAGGCTGAGCGACGCCATCAGCAGGTCGAGCTCGCCGGCGGCCTTGGCGGCGAAGTAGCTGGGCGCATCGAAGGACGGCGCCTTGAGCACGGAAATCATCGAGCGGTCGGCGGCTTGCTGGGAAACTCCGAGTTCTTCGAGCGCGTCGTAGATGAGCCGCGCGTGTTTTTTTTCTTCGGCGAAATTTTTCTCGACGGTGGGACGCAGCGCGGGATTGTCGAGCGTCGCGAGCGCGCGCTGGTAGCCGAGCGCAGTGAGTTTCTCGGCCATCGCGTGCGCGGCGAGCAGCCGCAGCACCACCTTGGTGTAATGCGGATCGACGCGGCCGTCGCCCAGGGCGGCGGCGTCCAGCGATCGCGGCGGGAACTCGCGCCGGATCGGCATCGCGTTAACCTCGTCAGCTCGCGGCGCGCGAGGGCAGAATGACGGTGGCGGAGCCGGGGGTGGTCTTTTCGCCCTTGGCGTTTTCGAGCCAGATTTCGCAATCGACCATGTGATGGCCGCCTTCGGTGTATTTTTTTGAGACCTTGCCGCGCGCGACGACCCTGGCGCCGGGCTGATCCATCCCACGGTACTGCACGCTGAGCTTGCGCAGCCATCCATGCTCGCCGGCGAAGTCGGTCATCAGGTGGCCGAGAAAGGCGTTCTTCAACGCGCCGTGCAGGATCACGCCGGGGAGACCGTTGCCGAGCGCGAAATCCTTGTCATAGTGGATTTGATAGAAGTCGCCCGACGCGCCGGCGTACCTGACGAGCTGCTGGGTGGTCGGGTTTTTTTCGAGCGGGCCGACTTCAGTGCCGACTTCCACATCTTCGAAATAAATTTGCTTCGCCATCGTGGGCATCCTTTCGATTAACTCTAGTAGCGGATTACGGTCGAGCGTTGAATGACGCAGACCTCGCCGAACTGGTTGGTGTACGTGATCTCGACTACCGAGAAGACCATCGGGCCAAGCCGGCCTGCGGCCTCGCGCAAATCGACGAGCTTGGACTGCACGGTGATGCGGTCGCCGACGCGAATCGGCACGAAGTATTCCCAATCCGAGCCGCCGTCGAGGCCGCGCAAGGTCGGGATGTCGAGCTTGATGTTGGGGATCGGCGCGCCCATCGAGCGGCAGAAGGTGGGTGGCGCGATCATGGCGCCGAAGCGGGTCTTGCGCGCGTCGCGTTCACTGTTGAAGAGCGGATTAGGATCCTCGATCGCCTCGGCGAAGCGGCGAATCGCGCCGCGCTCGACTTCGTAAGTCCGCGATTCGGAGACCATGCCGATTTGCTTGCGAGCTTCGTCGGTAATGTATTTGTTAGCCATCGTTGGTTCCCTCGGTGAATTCCAGGCGCTTGCGCCATCTATTACCACAGGCGCGCGCGACGGTATAACGCAGCGTCATTTGCCATTGGGATGCGCGGGACTAGGATGGGGAGCGGAATAAACCGGCGGTCGCGACCGGCAGCATGCGGAGGATCCCAGGATGGCGAAGCTCAACCCGGAGCAAATTGCGGAGAAGCTCAACGCGCTCCCCGGATGGGAGTACAAGAACAACTCCATCGGCAAAACGTTCAAGTTCAAAGAATACCTGCACGGTATCGAGTTCGTGCAGAAGGTCGCCGAGATCGCCGAGGCCGCCGACCATCATCCCGACATCACGATCAACTACACGCGGGTCACGTTCTCATGCTCGACGCACGATGCCGGCGGCGTTACCGACAAGGACTTCAAGCTGGCGGACAATATCGAGATCGCGTTTAACGATCGCGACGCGTAAGGCGGCGGCGAAGAAAGAAATCAGCTTTTGCGCGGGACGAAGTATTGAGTGCCGGCGCCGGCGCGATCGATCTCGCGAATCAGCTCGCCGAGGTCTTCGGGATTGGCGACGAAGTCGAGGTCCGAAGTATCGACGACCAGCAGCGGCGCCTCGTCGTAGTAGAAAAAGAAATCGCGGTAGGCCGATGACACGCGCTCGAGATAGTCGAAGCTGATGTGGCGTTCGAAGTTACGATTGCGCTTGCGCAGGCGCTCGGCCAGCACCTCGATGGTGGCGCGCACGTAAACGACGAGGTCGGGGCGGGCGATCTCGGCGTCGAGCAGTTTGTACACGTTGTCGTAGAGCTTGAGTTCGTCGGGGACGAGATTCAACGCGGCGAAGATTTTATCCTTGGCGAAGAGATAGTCGGCGACGGTGGCCTGCGTGAAGAGATCCTGCTGCTTGAGCTCGCGCTGCTGGTTGTGGCGGGTGAGCAGGAAATAAAGCTGCGCGGGAAACGCGTACTTGTCGGGATCCTGGTAGAAGCGCGGGAGGAACGGGTTGTTGTCCGCATCCTCCAGTATCAGGCGCGCACCCAGCTCGCGGGCGAGCGCCTGCGCCAGGCTCGTTTTGCCAACCCCGATGGGGCCTTCGACCGCGATATAGCCGCGCCGGCGCATCGGGCCTCGATTGCGACTCTAGCTCATCTCACTTGCGATGCTTCTTGGCCTGGTCGCGGAGTTTGCGAACCTCGTCGTCGGGCGCGCCGCCGCGCTCTTCCAAATCGGCTGCCGTGTCATAGTCGGGCGGAGTCTTGCTCAGATAGACCTGCGCCAATTCGATGTTGGCGGTCTTGTCGTCGGGATAATCACCGATCACGTCATTGAACAGCTTGAAGGTCGCGTCGGGGGTGCCGCCGGCCTTGGCGGCCTGGTTGATCTTGTGCATCATCGGGTCCGCGTCGGGCCCGAGCGTCTCCATCTTGTGCGCCCTGGCCAGGAGCATCGCGGCCCGGATGCCCTGATCATAGGTATTGACGGCGTCGGCGTACTTTTTGTCCTGTACCTGCTGGTCGCCGATTTTTTCGATGATCGGGACCGCATCGCCGAGCGCACGCAACGCCTTTTGACGGGCCGCCGGAATCCTGCTGGAGACCATGATGTCCTTGAGATTGCGCACGCCCTCCTCGACCTTGCCCGCCTTGATGTCGTCGAGCGCCTTGCCCGAAGAATTCGCCATGGCCTCGAGCTGCTTGTAGAGCCGAGCCTTGTCGAGGAGTTTCTGATCGGTGGAATCGAGCGCCGAGGCGGCGTTGTACTCGCGGCCCGCGCCTTCGTCATCGCCGAGCGCTTCATCTATATGCGCGAGAGACTTGTGCGCGTCGACGTCGCTGGGGTCGGCCTTTATCGACAGCTCAAGTTCTTTTTTGGCGCCCTCGAGATCGCGTTTCTCGAACATATCTTCAGCTTTGTATAGATGTTTCTTCGCCTCGGACTGGCATCCGCTGACCAGCCCGACGGCCAGCAGGATGGGCAGTACCAGAGCGCGCACCATAACTGTTCGCATCGGAATATTCCTCTCACGGTTAGGCGAAATCGGGATGAGTCTGCAAGCAATCGCGCGGAATTGTCAAGGCGAAATGCAACCGGCGCGCGCGCGCACTCGCTTGGCGGGAATCGCCGCGCGGCTCAGTCGGCGGGCATCGGGAGCGGGAAATGCACCCGCTCCTTGGCGACGCTGAGCAGCTCGACTTCGGCGCCCGAGCGGGCGAACGCACCGATGATTTCCTCGACCAGCCACTCCGGAGACGAAGCGCTCGCGGTCAGGCCGAGCGCGCGCACGCCGTCGAGCATCGCGGGCTCGACGTCGGCGATCGAATCGACCAGGAACGCCCGCGCGCCGCGCATCCGCGCGACCTCGACCAACCGGTTCGCGTTTGAACTCTGCTTCGAGCCGACCACCAGGACCGCATCGCTGACCTGCACCAGTTCCTTGACCGCGTTCTGGCGGTTCTGGGTCGCGTAGCAAATGTCGTCGGTCCTGGGTTCCTGCATCGAGGGGAACCGCTCCTTGAGCGCCTCCATGATCTCGCGGGTGTCGTCGACACTGAGCGTGGTCTGCGTGACAGCCGCGATGCGCTCGGGATTCTCGACTTTGACGGTGCGCGCCTCGCTCACGCTGCCGACCAGCACCACCTTGCCGGGCGCAACGCCCAGCGTGCCCTTCACTTCCTCGTGGCCGGCGTGGCCGATGAGGATCACGGTGCGCCCCTCGTCGTCGTATTTCTTGACTTCGAGATGGACCTTGGTGACCAGCGGGCAGGTGGCATCGATAACCCGCAGAGCGCGATCCTTGGCGCGGTCCCATTCGCTGGGCGCGACGCCATGCGCGCTGAAGATCACGCGCTGGCCGGTGGGAACCTTGTCGAGGCTCTCGACAAAAATCGCGCCTTCGCGTTCGAGTGCTTCGAGCACGAAACGGTTGTGGACGATCTGATGGCGCACGTAGAGCGGGCGGCCGTAGGAGCGCAGCGCGCTGCGCACCGCCTCGACCGCGCGATCGACGCCGGCGCAAAAGCCGCGCGGCTCAGCCAGGATGATCTTTTCGACCGATGTTTCGCCCAGCGCCATCTTGCGATCGTAACTGGTTACTGTCCGTAGGGTCAATAATGCTCTGGTCCCTCGCCCGTTATTTCACGGGAGAGGTTAGGTGAGGGTTCTGCGACGCGGCTGGGTTTCTATTCAAGCGCCGGCGGATGCGAGGTTTGGCAGCCGATCCATACCTCGCCGCCTTCGAAATGCTCTTTTTTCCAAATCGGCACGATTGCTTTCAGGCGGTCGATCGCGAACCTGCAAGCCTCGAACGCCTCCGCGCGATGCGCCGCCGAGACCGCAATCGCCACCGATGTCTCGCCTATTTCGACGACGCCGATGCGATGCGCGATCGCGATGCGCACGATTTTCCATCGCGCGCCGGCCTCGGCCGCCAGCTTGCGCATCTCGGATAGCGCCATCGGCTCGTAGGCTTCGTACTCGAGGCGAATCACGACCCGGCCTGCGTTGTCGCGGCGAGTGGTGCCGGTGAACGATACGATCGCACCGGCCGCAGGGTCGGCAACTTCGCGCTCGAGGGCGGCTAAGTCGATCGGATTGCGGCCGATGGTGATTTTGCCGACGTATGCGGGCGTGTCGGCGCCGCCGCTGACGGGTGGAATGAAGGCAATCTCGTCGCCCGTCCGCGGCTTGAAGCTGCCGTCGACATATTCCTGGTTGACGGCGAAGCCTACGGAGTTGTGATGGCCGCCGAGCGCGGGAAATTCGCCAACTAGCCGCCTCCAGATATCGCCGACTGTGGTGCCGTCGGGGAACTCGCGCGTCAGCTCGGCCGTATGCGCCCGCTCGCGAAGCGTCGCGAACAGTTTGATCGTGAACCGGTTCATAGACTCAGCAGATAAGCGATGTGCCCGAGCTCGGGGATCAGCAGCTTCTCCATCGCCAGCCGGCACGCGTCGGGGGAACCGGGAATCGCGGCCACGAACTTGCCGTGGCGCACTCCGGCAACAGCGCCGCTCATCATCGCGGCCGATCCGATTTCCTGAAACGAAAGCATCCGGAACAGTTCGCCGAAGCCTTCGAGCTCCTTGTCGATTACCGACTTCACGACTTCGGTGGTGCCGTCGCGCGCGGTAATACCGGTGCCGCCGTTGATGATAATCGCGTCGAGATTCGGCAAATTATTGACCAGCGCCGCGGAAATTCTCTCGTCGTCGTCGGGGATGATTTCGTAGTAGGCCACCAGGTGACCGGCTGCCTCCAGCAAAGTGCGGATGAGCTTGCCGCTCTCGTCAGTTTCCGGGCTGCGCGAATCGCTGGCGGTGATTACGCCGACCTTGAGATTTGCGCGCGCGTGTTTCTGGTGATCGTGGACCGACATGCCGATTAGAATTACACAATCCCCGGTGGCATTATAAGCAGTCCGCGATGCTCCCGGTGGAGACCAAAAAGGTTGCCCGCCGCGCGAGCTGCCAATCCCGGAACCTCAAGATGACCACCGCGCCCAGCCCAGCCGCCGGTTTCCTTCGCCCGAAAATGCTACTGATCGCCGCCGCCGCAATCGCGATCCTCTACGGCGCGCATCGCATTGGCGCCGGACCGTGGCTGACGAACGCGCTTGACTGGATTGCCGGGTTGGGTGCGCTGGCGCCGGTCGCGTTCATCGCAATCTACATCGCGGCGTGCGTCGCATTTCTTCCGGGATCGATCCTCACGATTGGCGCCGGCGTGATTTTCGGCGTGGTGCGCGGGTCGATCTACGTTTCGATCGCCGCGACGCTCGGCGCCACGGCGGCTTTCCTCGTGGGCCGTTACCTTGCGCGCGGCTGGGTGAGCGCAAGACTCGAAGGCAACGCGAAGTTCAAAGCGATCGACGAAGCGGTCGGGACCCAAGGATGGAAGATAGTTGTCCTGACGCGCCTGTCTCCCGTGTTTCCATTCAACCTGCTCAACTACGCCTACGGACTGACGCGCGTGACGCTGCGCGACTACTTTTTTGCGTCGTGGGCCGGGATGATTCCCGGCACGATTCTCTACGTGTATATCGGCTCGCTGAGCGGCGACCTCGCGCGCGCGGCCGGGGGCGGCGCCCGGCGCACGCCCATTGAATGGGCGCTCACCGCGGTCGGATTCATCGCGACAGTCGCGGTCGTCGTGTACGCAACGCGAATCGGCGCTCGGGCGCTGCGCGAAAAGACTTAGGGGACACATCGATGGGATCGCACGCGCTGAAGCATGAGCCGCCAGACGCTTACAACCTCGCGCTGACTGAAAATCTGCATCCCGCGGGATGGATCAACCCGCAGCCCGCGCCTCGCTACAACATGGTGGTGATCGGAGCCGGACCCGCGGGTCTCGTGATCGCTGCGGGCGCCGCCATGTTGGGCGCGAAGGTTGCTCTTGTCGAGCGTGACCTGATGGGCGGCGATTGCCTGAACTTCGGATGCGTCCCGTCCAAGGCTCTGATCCGCTCGGCGCGAGCGGCCGCGGCAGTTCGCGACGCGGGCCGCCTTGGCGTCGAGGTCCCGGCGGGTGTGCGGGTAAATTTTCAGGCCGTGATGGAGCGGATGCGCAAGCTGCGCGCCGAGCTCAGCCCGACCGACTCCGCCAGTCGATTTCGCTCTTTGGGCGTCGACGTGTTTATCGGTGACGGTCGTTTCGCCGGGCCTGACTGCGTGGAGGTGGACGGGATGAAGCTTCGTTTCAAAAAGGCCGCGATCGCCACGGGAGCGCGCGCCGCCGCGATCCCGATACCGGGTCTTGCACAGGCCGGCTATCTGACCAACGAGACCGTTTTTTCGCTGACCGGGTTGCCGCGGCGAATTGCCGTGATCGGCGCCGGGCCGATCGGATGCGAACTTGCGCAGACGTTTGCGCGATTCGGCGCGCAGGTCACCATCCTCGAAGTTGCCCCGCAAATCCTGATTCGCGAGGATCGCGACGCCGCCGAGCGAGTCGAGCACGCGATCGTCCGCGACGGCGTGGAAATCATCACCGCATGCAAAATTTCCGGCGTCGAGTTGCGCGGCAATGAAAAAATAATCGCGACCGAGCGCGACGGCGTCAGCCGCGAGATTATCGCCGACGAGATTTTGATCGGCGTCGGTCGAGTCCCCGCAGTGGAAGGGTTGAATCTCGAAGCCGCGATGATCGAATACGACAGCCAAAACGGCGTGAAGGTCGATGACTACCTGCGCACGACCAATCCGCTGGTGTACGCGGCCGGCGACGTCGCATCGCCATACAAGTTTACTCACATCGCCGACGCGCACGCGCGAATCATACTCCGCAATGCACTATTCTTCGGGCGCCGGCGCGCGAGCCAACTGACTATTCCATGGTGTACCTACACCGATCCTGAAATAGCGCACGTCGGACTATACGAAGCCGAGGCGAAACGGCGCGGAATCGAAGTCGTGACCTATACGCAGGAACTGGCCGACGTCGATCGCGCGGTGCTGGACGGAGAAACCGACGGCTTCGTGAAGGTGCACGTCCGCCAAGGGAGCGATCGGATCGTCGGTGCGACTGTGGTCGCGAGCCACGCGGGCGAAATTATCTCGGAACTCACCACCGCGATCGCCGCGGGGATCGGATTGGGCCGCCTCGGTGACGTGATCCATCCATACCCGACGCAGGCCGACGCGATTCGCCGCGCCGCAGGACTCTACACGCGCACCCGGCTCACGCCATTCGCCGCGGGACTGATGAAGCGCTGGTTCGCTTTCACCCGATGAGCGGCGGATTGCAGATCGGTTGCGGATTTACCGCAGGCGCAGGTTGAATGCCTGACGGCCCTTCTCGCCCGGACGGACGTCGAACTGAACTTCGTTGCCCTCGCGCAGGTCGTCGAAATCGACCTTGGGCGACAGCGCCGAGCGATGAAAGAAAACTTCGTCGCCGCCGTCGTCCGCGACGATGAAGCCGAAGCCCTTGTCCTTGACTACCTTCTTGATTGTGCCAAACACGCGATCCTCCGCCGGCCGATATGCTGCCGGCGCCTTGAGCTTACGACGCCGGCGATTTAAGTAAAGAGCGTACTCAACGAAAACACGAGGCGCGCGCATGCTCAAGGCCGTCACACTGAAGGAAATTGAAAGAATCTTCGCGGTGATCGATCCGATGGGAATTTCGCGCGAGGCGGTTGTGATTCCGCTGCGCACCGAGCATCCGGGGCGCGTCTCGATTTTGAAAGACGGCAAGTTTGAGATAGTCGTCGAGCGCGACGGCGATTTCGAGGATTGGATCACTCAACTCGAGGCGCGGATTCGCGGACTGACGAAGCCGGCGACGGACTAAGCTCGATCAGCACCGCGCCGTGATCGACCATCTGGCCCTCCTCGACGCGAACATGTTTCACCATCGCCGCGCTCTCGGCGGCGAGCGTGGTTTCCATTTTCATCGCTTCGATCACGACCAGCGGCTGCCCGGCCTCGACCAGGTCGCCATCGCGCACCATCACCATGAGCACCTTGCCGGGCATCGGCGCGATGACTTCGGGCGCTGCCAGCCCGTGCGCGCGGCGCCGGGAAGCCGCTTCCGCGGGTTTGAACTCCAGCGACGCGGGACCGACTGAAACCAGTATCGAATCCTTGCGCCGCGCGCCGAAAACCCGGTAGCGCCGGCCGTCGATCGCAAGCACCCCGCCGCCGTCCGCGTTGGGCGTGAACTCAGCAGTGAGTTGCCGGTCTCCGATACGGACGCGCATCGTGCCGCCGTCGCGTGAGATCACTTCGGCGTCGATCTCGCGCAAGTCGCCCGCCCGCGTGAGTTTCATCGCCGCGATCCCCACAGCTCGAAGTTTTTGAGACTGTCCCACGGCGAACGACGCTCGGCGCCGGCAGGTAACGGCAACGCGGCGCCGTCTGACGGGATATCGCCCATCGCGCCGCCGGCGGTGATCGCCGCCGCGACAATTGCCGCATCGATTTCAGGCTTGCCGATCTCCCACCCTGAAAAGAACGAGTCGATGAAGTGCGTCGAGAGTTTCGCGTCGCGAAATTGTTCGCTCGCTACGATATCGCGCAGGTAGGCGGCGTTGTTCGTCACCCCCAGCAAGGCGAATTCGTCGAGCGCATTGACCAGCCTGCCGCGCGCCTCCTCGCGATTGGCGCCGTAGCAGACCAGCTTGCCGAGCAGGCCGTCGTACCATGGCGTCACTTCGGCGCCGCGCGCCAGATGCGAGTCGAAGCGCACGCCCGGTCCGCCGGGCACGCTCAGATGAAGCACGGTTCCGGTCGCGGGACGAAAGTCATGCTCGGGATCCTCGGCGTTGATTCGGCATTCGATCGCCGCGCCGCGCGGGGCCGCGGGCTCCGCCAGCTTGCCGCCCGACGCGATCCGCAATTGCTCGCATACCAGGTCGCATCCAAAACGCATCTCGGTCACGGGATGCTCGACTTGCAGGCGCGCATTGACTTCGAGGAAGTAGAAGTTGTCGCCCTCGACCAGAAACTCCGCGGTGCCCGCGTTGGTGTAATGCGCCGCGCGCGCGAGTTTCAGCGCCGCGTCGATTATTTTCGCGCGCATCGCGCCGCTCAGGCCGGGCGCCGGCGACTCCTCGATAATCTTCTGATGCCGCCGCTGGATGGAGCAATCACGCTCGCCCAGGGCGGCCACCGCGCCGTGATTGTCGCCGAGCAACTGTATTTCGATGTGGCGCGGATGCGCGAGATATTTTTCGACGAATATCCGCCCGTCGCCGAACGCCGCCGCAGCTTCGCGCGCGGCCGCTCCCAGCGCGCTCTCGAGTTGCGCGGCTTGCGCCACCACCCGCATCCCGCGCCCGCCTCCGCCTGCCGCCGCCTTGACCACCAGCGGGTAGCCCACCAGCGCGGCAAACTCGCGCGTCGCGGAAATTTCCGCGGCTTCGATTCCCGGCACCACCGGGACCCCGGCTGCCACTGCGATTCGCCGTGCCGCGACTTTGTCGCCGAGCGCCGCCATCACCTCCGGCCGCGGCCCGACAAACACGATCTGCGCATCGGCCGCAGCCTGCGCGAACTCGGGACGCTCGGAGAGAAATCCATAGCCCGGATGAATCGCGTCGGCGCCGCAATGCTTTGCGGCGGCGATTATCGCCGCGATGTCGAGGTAGCTCTTTGCGGGCTGGGCGGGTCCGATCGCAATTGCCTCGTCAGCCGCGCCGACGTGTGCGCTTTTCGCGTCCGCCGCCGAATAGACAGCCACGGTTTTCAAGCCGAACAGGCGCGCACTGCGGATGATCCGAAGCGCGATTTCGCCGCGATTGGCGACCAGCAGTTTGGTGAGCGGGCGTTCCATCGATTCGTCGCAAAAACTAGCACAAGTCGTGTTCACGTAAAGCGCCACGCCCGCGGGCGCCGGTGAGAAGGGAAAAACTTAACCGGACTCGGGAAAATATTTTACGAATTGATCGTCAAAAAGATTGATCGACGGTGCGATTTCACTATCTTGTTTGATTCGAGTCTGACTCGGGCGCGCGATTGGTAGCTTGAAACGAAAAACATCGTCATGCGTACCAACTGACGGGACAGACCAACTGACTTGAGGAGCGCGAGCGGAGAATGAGCGAGAAAATCACGGTCCGTACGGTGTACGACTTCCCCGTCGCCGCTCATCTGTGCGACGGCGGAACCGTCCGCTACGTAAAACTGGTCCGCCGCAGCGGCCAACAGCCCGAAGGCACCTGCCAGCAGTGCAAGACCTCGTTTCAGTACCGAAAGCCCAAACCCGCAAAAAACGCGCGCCATCCCGACGGCGAGGGCATCGTCCACTTTTAGTTTTTCACTGGTGGACCCGTCTCAGCGGGCGTCACGTCGCCGTCGAAGAGGCGCCGACAGTGCAAGCGCAATGGGTTTCGCTGAGCGACAACCAGTGAAAAACGGCCCCTGTGGACCCGTCTCAACGGGTCTTCACGAGCATGATCCGCGGGCCCTTGTAGTAGCGCGTGGCGTCGTCGCCGAGGAACGTGAATCCGTCCTTCGGATCGAACCACGCGTGAATCTTGGGCGCCAAAGGCGCGACGATGATGTTCAACCATCCGAAATCCGGCCGGACTTCCACTCGGATCGCCTCGGCGCCGTAGGGCGCCCACACCGCATTTGCCGGGTCGATCTTCACGCTGATCGCAAATATCTTCGGGCCGGGCGCGCAGTTGAAGACGTGGATTGGACGAGCCAATCCCCGGTCGGGCGCGCGCAATAAATCCTGAATCGGAATCGCGATGCTCGCGCCCGCCCAGGTGTTGTCCGGGATGCTGAGCAGCTCGGCCTGATCGCTCTTTTTTGCGCCGGAGTTGTCGATACAAGTCGCGGCGCCCGACTTCAGATCCAGATGAGCGCGTCGCTGGATCGATCCGTCGGCGTTGAAGAACGTGTGATCGAATTCGACCGGCCGGGGTGGCTCGCCGCCGGCTCCCAGCTGCAACTCGGCGGTCTCGACGTCGGACTGATCGTCATAGTAGTTATTCTCGCCGTGCAGCGTCGCGACACCGCCGCCACTGTCGATACGGTACCGGCCCCACCCGATCGCAATACCGGTATCAGGATTCAGAATCACAAACCTGGTCGGCGGAAACTTGAGCGCATCGGCTGAAAACGCGGGGCGCGCACCGGCCATTGTCAGGATTATCGCGAACGCCGCGACCGCGACGGTCCATCCTCGCTTGCGTGTTGTAATCATGCCCTTGCCAATGCACCCCTTGTCTGGAACGTTAACTCGGCAAGTGATCTGAGCGCTAGCTGCGCGATTAAAGGCATCGGATGCTCGATTCGATCTTCGGCGCGAACCCGGACATCAAGCGCATGCAATCGCGATGCGCCCGCGTGCTGTTCAGCGCGGGAATCGGCGCCAACCTCGCCACGATTCTCGCCGCGCTTGACCGACATCAAACCGCGCGCCCGCGGGCAGGGTCCGCGCGCGCCAACGGAGCGCGGCCTTAACGGTGGGTGCAGGGCTCAGCCCTGCGGTGCAGGGGTCACCCCTGCCGCGCGGCAACGGAGCGCGGCCTTAATACTGGGTGCAGGGCTGAGCCCTGCCTACTCGACCGTCACTGACTTCGCGAGATTGCGCGGCTGATCGACGTCGGTGCCACGTTCCACCGCGATATGATACGCGAGCAACTGCAGCGGCACCGTCATCAGCACGGGCGTCAGCATCCGGTTCGTCTCCGGCACCTCGATAATTTCCGCGGCGACGCTTTTCAGCTCGGCGGTCGCGCGATTGGTCAGCGCGATAATCCGCCCGTTGCGCGATTCGACTTCCTTGAGATTCGACATCGACTTCTCGAACAGGTCGTCATTGGGAATTATCACCACCACCGGCATCTTCTCGTCGATAAGCGCGATCGGCCCGTGCTTCATCTCGCCCGCGGAGTATCCCTCGGCGTGAATGTAGGAAATTTCCTTCAGCTTGAGCGCGCCTTCGAGCGCAATCGGGTAGTTGATACCGCGGCCGAGGAACAGGAAGTCCCGCGCCGGCGCATACTTGCGCGCGATCTGCTGAATATTCGGCTCGCGCTCGAAGATAGCCTCGATCTGTCCGGGGATCGCGAACGCCGGCTGCAGCAGCTTGCCGGCGTCAGCGCTGGACAGCCGTCCCATCCGCGCCGCCAGATGAATCGCGAACAGGTAGTAAGCCTCGAGTTGCGTGAGAAAGCATTTGGTGGTCGTCACGCTCGTCTCGGGACCGCATCGCGTGTACAACTGCGCGTCGGCCTTGCGCGCGATCGACGAATCCACCGTGTTGGTGATCGCCAGCAGATGCGCACCGCGCGCGCGTCCTTCTTCCATCGCCGCGAGCGTGTCGGCGGTCTCGCCCGACTGCGACACCGCGATGATCATCGTGCGGCCGGCGATCGGCGGCCGGCGATAGCGGAACTCGGATGAGTAATCGACCTCGACCGGAATCCCGGCGAGTTCCTCGATCATGAACTTGGCCACCTGCGCGGTTATCCACGACGCGCCCGCACCCAGCATCACGATTCGCCCGATCGACGCGGGACCGCCCGCCGGTAGCAGTTCGCCTTCGAAGCGGACGCTGGCCGAGCCGCCGTCCGCGCGCCCTGCCATCGTGTCGATCCACGCCTGCGGCTGGTCGTTGATTTCCTTGCGCAGGTAATGGCGAAAGCCGCCCTTGGTGGCGGCGACGGCGTCCCATTCCACTTGACGGGGCCGGCGAGTAACCGGACTGCCATCGAACTTCATCAGCCGCGCGGCGGTGGCGGTGACCTCGGCAAGCTCGCCGTCTTCCAGCACGATCGCGGAGCGCGTGTGTTCGAGAATCGCGGGAATATCCGAAGCGATAAAGTTCTCGCCGTCGCCCAGCCCCAACACCAGCGGCGTCGCGGTCTTGGCGGCGACCAGCTTGTCGGGTTCGGTTTCCGACAGCACGACGATCGAGAACGAACCGCGCAGCCGCAAGACGGCTTCGCGCACGGCCTCGTTCAGCCCGCGGCCGCCTTTGAGCTTTTCCTCGATCAGATGCGAGATCAGCTCGGTGTCGGTTTCGGAGCGGAGCTTGTGGCCGCGAGCGAGCAGTTCGGCGCGCAGCTCGATGAAGTTCTCGACGATGCCGTTGTGGATGACGGCGACCGGGCCGGCTTTGTGGGGATGCGCGTTTTCCTCCGACGGGCGCCCGTGAGTCGCCCATCGCGTGTGCCCGATTCCGATATGGCCTCGCAGCGGGGAGTCGGCCAGCAGATGGCGCAGGTTTTCCAGCTTGCCCTTGGCGCGGCGAATTTCGAGCTTGTTGTCAACTAAAGTTGCGATGCCGGCCGAATCGTAGCCGCGATACTCCAGCCGGCCCAGCCCTTCGAGCAGGATAGGGTAGGCTTCGCGCGGCCCGACGTATCCGATTATTCCGCACATGATCGTTCGCTCCTTTCCCCTGATTCGCAGGGAAGTTTGCAGAGTTATCCGAACCCACTGGCTCAGGGCGAAACGATAGCGACACGATTTGTGCAGGAGAGTTTAGGAAATTACGTCAGAGCCGGATGCTCTGCCACGGGAGGCGTACTTTGTCGCGCGATCACTCGCGCGGTTTGCTCGCCTCTATCGACTGTGGAGCCGGGAAGCCATCCGCCGAATCTTTCGATACTGCTTCCACCTCGTCAACTCATGGCGCGATGCGGCCATGAGTCCTGGCGCTACTCTCGCTTCTGGTTTTCTATCGCTTCGACCTTCACCTCGTTGAGGTGATTATTCCCGCTGTGGCGAGCTAGTTCAAGCGACGCGCCTAATCTTGATGGTCCTTCTTGCGCTTCAAGCTCCATCTTTGCCTCGCCCTGACAGGGGAGGGTGTCACAGACACACGGCCGCGCCGCCTGGCGCGGGTGAGGGTCAAAATTCCAAATTCCCCCATCCCTCCTCTCCGTCATTCTAGAGCGAAGCGAAGAATCCCGGATCTTTTCCCCGCCGGTCTGCACCGTAAGGGACATCTTTGCGGCGCGAATGTCCTATGCGCCGCACATTGCCACATCTCAGCGGCGGGTGCGTCAGTCCTTCTTGATTAATCCGGCCGGGCGCGAGCGCGGCTCGACAGCTTGTGGCGTGCCAAGCGCTCCTCGGGCGACAGCGCGTCCCAGAACGCCCGCGAATTCTAGCAGCGTGTTGATGAAAGACGGCAAGTGAGTTTTGAGGTTGCGAGTCGGGTAAAGAATACGTACGCAGAATCCTGAATCGCGCGCCCGTGGGCACGGGTAGCCAGTGTTAAGACCCGTTGGCACGGGAGGCCAGTGTTAAGAGGCGAAAACATGGCGCGCTGTAATCGGACCCTCACCTTCATCCTCTCCATAACGGGCGAGAGGAAGGAACCGGGATTCTTCGCTACAGCAACTTTCGCTCTAGAATGACAAAAAAAGAGTTCTAACAGGGCGAAGCCCGCATCTTCCTTCACTTTTCACTGTCTGCAGGGCTCAGCCCTACCCATCGCGTAGTCGCGAAAAGNNTGCGCTGCCGTCGCCACGGCCCCTGCTCACCGCTGCCCGTGACGCTTGCGCCAAGTCGCCATCCAGCCGGCCTTTTCGCGCTGCGGATGATGTGACAGCACCAGCGAGCCGTCGGACACGTCGCGAACAATTGTCGTCCCCGACGCGACGAACACGTCGTTGCCGACCTTGACCGGCGCGACCATTTGCGTGTCGCATCCGACCATGCAGCGGTCGCCGATCACCGTCTGATGCTTGTCGTAACCGTCGTAATTCACCGTGATAACGCCGCATCCGATGTTGGTGTCGGCGCCGATGGTGGCGTCGCCGAGGTAGCTGAGATGGCTGGCCTTGGTGCCGCGTCCGAGCCGCGCCTTTTTAGTCTCGACAAAATTGCCAATCCGATTGTGCCCGGCGAGTTCGGTGCCGGCGCGCAAGTTGGCGAACGGGCCGATTTCGGATTCTTCGCCGATGGAGCAATCTTCGGCGCGCACGCCCAGCTTCAGATGGCATCGCGGGCCGATCGTCACGTTGCTGAGCCATGCGGTGCCGTCTATTCGCACGCCCTCGCCGAGCTTGCACGTCCCGATAATCTGGACGTTGGGACCGATTACGCAATCGGGCGCGATTTCGGCTTGTTCAGAAATGTAGGCGGTAGGGGGATCGACGAGGGTCACGCCGGATTGCATGAGCCTTCGGTTAACCGCCGCACGAATTTCCGTTTCCATATTTGCCAGCTCCTCGCGCGAGTTGATTCCAGCGAATTGCGCCGGGTTGGCAGCAACCCACGCTTCGACTTTTGCATTACGAGCGCGCGCGATCGCAACGATATCGGTCAGGTAATACTCATCCTGGGCGTTGCCCGGTTTCAGTTCCGCCAGCGCCGACCGAAGGATCGCCGCATCGACCAGGTAAAAGCCCGTATTGATTTCCTTGATGGCGCGCTCGGCGGGCGACGCGTCGCGGAACTCGACGATTTTCTCGACCTCACCGCCGCCGTCGCGAATCACCCGGCCGTACGCAGCGGGATCGTCGAGGATGATACTGATGAACGAGAGCTTTGCGCCGCGCTTTCGATGTGCGTCCAGAAAGGCGCGCAGCGTCACCGGCGTGATTGCCGGCATGTCGCCGTATGCGATGAACACGTCGCCGGTGAAGCTCGCGGGAACCTGGCTGAGGCCGCATCGAGCCGCGTCGCCGGTGCCGCGCTGAGGCTCCTGGAGCGCGAATCGTGCTTTGGAGAAGCCGACCGCGGCCTCTACTTCGCGCGCCTGGTGGCCCACGACGATCACGATTGGCTCGGGCTCGAGCGCGGCGACGGCGCGAATCGCACGCGCGATCATCGGTTCTCCGCCAAGCTCGTGCAGGACCTTGGCCCGCTTCGAGCGCATCCTGGTCCCTTTGCCCGCAGCGAGAATGATTGCGGCAACGCTCATGATCGGCGCCGGCTATTCGTAGTCATCGAAGTTCGAGACTTTCCACGTGTCGGCGGTCTTGCGCGCGGTGATCAGCAAGTTGCGATTGAAGGTGCCCCCGTCGGGCACGTTGATGGTCGCGCGGAACAGGAACTCGACATGGTCGGTGGCGTCGCGCTCGGCAGTGAGTTTGTAATGCACGGTGGGCTTGTGAGTATTGGCGTCGATTTTCTGGTTGCCGATCATCTGTATCTCGCGATGAAGCTTGTCGAGTGCGAGGCCGGTACAGAATGGCTCGGCCGCCTTCAGATCGATCGCTACATAGTATTGGTCGACGAAGCGATCGGCGACGCCGCGCGCGCTGTTGGCCGGATGGCATCCGGTGGCAATGATCGAAGCGAACGCCGCGATGAAAAGAAGCCCGGCGCCGCGGTTACGAAGGAGGAATCTGCGGGATGTCATGATTTTTTCTTGAAGAGAGCCTCCAGCTTGCTCTGCGCGCCGGCTTTGGGTTTCGCAGGCCTCCCAACGGCCGCATCGCCGGGCAGGAAGTATTCGCAGAAATTAAATCGCTCCTTGTCCACGACCCGCTCGGCCATGGTCTCACGGCAACTGTTGTTGTAGGCGGGATCGAAAAAGCCGCAGTTGCGGCATGCGTGCAGCGCGCGGCCGCATCCGGGACATTCGTCGCGAAAACCGACGCGATCCATCCCGGCGATGAGCTCGATCTTCTTTGCGCAATTCCAACAGTTCATAGCGAAGCGGCGAGTTCTTCGCGCGGCGTCATGCGCCGCGATATTTCGATAATTCGAAAGCGTTGGTTCCCTTGGGGACGCGCTGAGACAGGCATGCTTCTTCGGCCGAATCGCCGCTGATAGCATAGCCTCCTCAGGTGGGTGCGCGCGAGACAATGGAGGCGGCGGTAGAGGCTTTTGCGGCGGCGCTGAAGAAGGCGGCGCGTGCCGCGGACAATACGGTGACGAGCTATCGCCGCGACCTGCTCGCGTTTCGAAGTTTCATGCTCGAGCGAGCGGCGATGGCCGGCAGCGGAGTCGAGGAAATCGACGTTGGGAGCATCACCGCGGATCATATTCGCAGCTACCTGGCCGAATTGATGAAAAAAAACGCAAAACGCGCCACCGTCCAGCGCAGATTGAGCGCGATCAAGGCATTTTTCCGCTACCGCGAGACGACGATTGGCGAGCCAAGCCCCGCGCGATCCATTCGCTCGCCAAAAAACGAAAGGCGCCTGCCGTCGATATTGCAGCCGGACGAAGTTCGCCGGCTGATCGAAGCATCTGCCGATGACTCGAAACCTGCGGCGATACGCGATCGCGCGATGTTCGAGACGCTGTATTCGTCGGGGCTGCGCGTCGGCGAGCTGGTCGGGCTCAACTGGCGCGATATCGACGAAGAGCTTGGGATGGTGATGGTGCGGGCGGGCAAGGGCAACAAGGATCGGCTGGTGCCGCTGGGCGAGCCTGCGCTGGATGCATTGAGGGCGTGGCGGCGTGCGATGCCGGTGGCGTGGGAGCCCGACGGGGCAGTGATAATCAATCTTCGCGGCGGCAGACTGACCACGCGCAGCGTCGAGACGATTCTGCAGCGGCGATTGGCGGCGGTAGGTCTGAGCGCGGGGATCACGCCGCATGGACTGCGTCACTGTTTCGCAACGCATATGCTTGGCAACGGGGCGGACCTGCGATCGATACAGGAAATGCTCGGCCATGCGAGCCTGGCGACAACGCAGCGCTATACTCATGTGAGCGTGAATCATTTGAAAGAGGTTTATCGACGTGCCTTTCCACGGGTTTGACAACGGCATCGAGCCGGGCGCTGAAATTCGCCACACGACGATTCTGAGCGTGCGCCACGAAGGGCACGTCGTCATCGCGGGTGACGGACAGGTGAGCGTTGGACAAACGATCATGAAGAGCAAGGCGAAGAAAGTGCGCCGGCTGCATCAGGATCGCGTGCTGGCGGGATTCGCGGGCTCGACCGCGGACGCGCTGACCCTGTTCGACAAGTTCGAATCGAAGCTGCAGGAATACAATGGCGTCCTTCGCCGCGCCGCGGTCGAGTTGGCCAAGGACTGGCGCACGGATCGAATCCTGCGCCGGCTCGAGGCGATGCTGGTGGTGGCGGACAAAGAGAGTTCGCTGCTTATTTCAGGCGTCGGCGACGTGCTCGAGCCCGATGATGGAATATTGGCGATCGGATCGGGCGGCAACTACGCGCTATCAGCAGCGCGCGCGTTGGTCCGCCACGGTTCCGGGATGACGGCGCGCCAGATCGTGGAAGGCGCGATGAAAATCGCATCGGAAATCTGCGTTTACACCAACGACCAATTTGTCTTCGAAGAGTTGTAGCCATAATACCCCAGGAAGTTTCCAGCCGATGGCAGTTCCCCAAGTGATGACGCCGCGCGAGATCGTCTCGGAGCTCGACCGGTATATCGTCGGGCAGCATGATGCGAAGCGCGCAGTTGCGATCGCGCTGCGCAATCGGTGGCGGCGGCAGAATGTCGCGCCGGAGTTGCGCGACGAAATTGCGCCCAAGAATATCCTGATGATCGGACCGACCGGCGTCGGCAAAACGGAAATTGCGCGGCGGCTGGCGCGGCTGGCGCAGGCGCCGTTCGTCAAGGTGGAAGCGTCGCGCTACACCGAGGTCGGCTACGTCGGGCGCGACGTCGAGTCGATGATTCGCGACCTGGCCGAAATTGCGGTCAAGATGGTGCGCGACGAAGCGCAGAATCGGGTTGCGATCAAGGCGCGCGAGAACGCCGAGGAGCGATTGCTCGATCTGCTGTTCCCGATGCCCACCAAGGTCCGCCGCCCCGCGGGTATCACGCCCGAGGGTAATGTCGAAGCGATCGACAACGACTCGCACAAGGACACGCGCGAGAAATTGCGCAAGCTGCTCAATGGCGGCCATCTGGACGATCGTGAAGTCGAGCTCGAAGTCAGCGCGAACGCCGCGCCGAATATCGAGGTCTTCACCCCGCAAGGGATGGAAGAGATGGGCCTCAACATGAAGGAGCTGATGAATCAGCTCATGCCCAAGAAGACGCGCACGCGCAAAGTGAAGATCCCCGAGGCGCTGGAACTGCTGACGACGGAGGAAGCGGCGCGGCTGGTGGATATGGAGGCGGTGGCGCACGAGGCGATCAGCCGGGCGGAGCAGTCGGGTATCGTGTTCATCGACGAGATAGACAAGATCGCGGGGCGCGAGTCGCACGGACCCGACGTCTCGCGCGAGGGCGTGCAGCGCGACCTGCTGCCAATCGTCGAAGGATCGACGGTCAATACGAAATATGGAGCGGTCAAGACCGACCACATCCTGTTTGTCGCGTCGGGGGCGTTTCACACGTCGAAACCGTCGGACCTGATTCCCGAGTTCCAGGGGCGCTTTCCGATTCGCGTCGAGCTGAAGGCGCTCACGCGCGAAGATTTCATCCGCATTCTGACCGAGCCCGAGAACTCGCTGACCCGGCAATACGTCGCGCTGATGGAGACTGAGGGCGTGCATATGCGCTTCACCGAGGACGGGGTGGCGGCGCTGGCGGAGATCGCGGCCAAGGTCAACTCGCGCTCGGAAAATATCGGCGCGCGCCGGCTGCATACGGTGATCGAGCGGCTATTGGAAGAGTTGTCGTTCAGCGCGCCGGAACTGCAGGAACGCGATCTGACAATCGACGCCGCGTACGTTCACGGCCGCCTCGATGAAATCGTCAAGGACGAGGATCTGTCGCGGTATATTCTGTAGCTCCCGTTCACCCGTTACAATTGCCCCGACAGCCGCGCTCGGGCGTGGATTGCGCCGCGCGCTCAATACTGTTTTGATTTCCTTTTTTGGAGAGGTTGCCCAAGGCGTGAAAGAGGCCATCCACAATCGAGCCGCCGTGCTGATCGAAGCGCTGCCCTACATTCGGCGCTTTCGCGGCAAAACGTTCGTGATCAAATACGGCGGCCACGCGATGCAGACCGAGGAGTTGCGCGAAAGCTTTGCGCAGGAAGTCGTGCTGCTCGACCTGGTCGGGATCAACCCGATCATCGTGCACGGCGGCGGGCCGCAGATTACCGAACTTATCGGCAAGCTCGGGCTGAAGTCGCGCTTCGTGCGCGGGATGCGCGTCACCGATCCGGCGACGATGGAAGCGGCCGAGATGGTCCTGCAGAGAATCAACAAGAACCTGGTGGCGACGATTTCGCGCCAGGGCGGCCGCGCGGTTGGGCTTTCGGGCAAGGACGGCGACCTGATCAGGTCGCGCAAGATGCGGATGGTCGTGACCGATGACAACGGCAAACGCTCGCGGGTCGATATCGGGCTGGTCGGCAAAGTCGATCGGGTGAATCCGGAATTGCTGCGCACGCTCGAGGCCAACAACTTCATCCCGGTGATCGCGCCGACCGGGTTCGGCCGCGACGGTCAGACTTACAACATCAATGCCGACGTGGCCGCGGGCGAGATCGCGGCCGCGCTCAAAGCGGAAAAACTGATCCTGCTGAGCGACGTCGAAGGCGTCAAGGACAAGGACGGCAAATTGCTCCCGACGCTCGATGCCGCGGAAGCCAGGCGGCTGATCGCGCGCGGGGTGATTCACGAAGGGATGATTCCGAAGGTCGAATGTTGCATCGAGGCGCTGAACAAGGGCGTGGCGAAGACCCACATAATCGACGGCCGCGTCAAACACGCGGTGCTGCTGGAAATCTTCACCCGCTCGGGAATCGGCACCGAAGTGGTTCAACGCCGCGCCAAAGTGTCGGCGTTGACGGACACGGCGCGTAGCGCAGAGGGCAGCGGCAAGGCGCGATGAACAATGCTGAGATAGTAGAACTCACGCATCGACACATGGTCGATGTTTACGGATGCCTCCCGATCGCGTTCGCGCGCGGGCATGGCGCCTATCTGTATGACGGCGACGGCAATCGTTATCTCGATTTTTTCTGCGGGCTGGCGGTCACCAGTCTCGGTCATGGAAATCCCCGCGTCGTGCGCGCGATCAAGGAGCAGGCGGAAAAGCTCACGCACGTTTCCAACGTCTTTCACACCGAGCCGACTGCGCGATTGGTCGAGCGGCTGGCGAATCGTTTCGGCGAGGGAAAAGTTTTCCTGGGCAATTCGGGGGCTGAAGCCAACGAGGCCGCGATCAAGCTCGCGCGGCGATGGGGCAACGGGCGCTTCGAGATTTTGACGACGCTCGGATCGTTCCATGGACGCACGCTCGCCACGCTCACCGCGACCGGCCAGGAGCGATACCATCAGGGGTTTCAACCGCTGATGCCCGGTTTCAGACTCGTGCCCTTCGACGACATCGCCGCGCTCGATCGCGCGCGGCGCGACGAAACCGTCGCCGTGATGGTCGAACCAATCCAGGGCGAGGGCGGCGTGGTCGTGCCGCGCGCGGATTACCTGAAGCGATTGCGCGACTGGTGCGATCGCAACAAGATGCTGCTGATTCTGGACGAAGTGCAAACCGGAGTCGGGCGCACCGGGCGATTTTTCGCGTACGAGCACGCCGGCATCAAACCGGACATCGTGACGCTGGCCAAGGCGCTCGGCGGTGGAATCCCGATCGGTGCGATGATTGCGCGTCCCGAGTTCGCATCGAGCTTCACGCCCGGCAGCCACGGCAGCACGTTCGGCGGAAATCCGGTGGCGTGTGCGGCGGCGCTCGCCGTGATCGACGCGCTCGAGCAGGATGGCGTGCTGGACAACGCGTCGAGCGTCGGCGGCTATATCCTCGAGCGGCTCGGCAAATTTGCGCGCTCGTGCGATCGAATCGTCGAAGTTCGTGGACTCGGAATGATCATCGGTGTGGTGCTCAAGCACGACGTGCGTCCGATCGTCGAGGAGTGCGTCAAGCAGCGGCTACTGGTCAACGGCACCGCGGGCAACGTGCTGCGGCTGCTGCCGCCGCTGAACCTCACCCGCGAGGAAGCCGACACCGGTCTTGCGATTATCGAAAATGCATTCAAGAGTGCGCCAACTCCGAAATGAGCTGCGTCGCATACGCCAGATGAAACGCGATTTCCTCGACCTCAGTTCGCTCTCGCCGGCTGAACTCAGCGGACTGCTCACGCTTGGCGCGCGGCTCAAGGCCGAGCTCAAGATAGGACTCGAGCATCCGTACCTGCGCGGCAAGACACTCGCGATGGTATTTCAGAAGCCGTCGCTGCGGACGCGAGTCACGTTCGAGACCGGCATGGCGCAGCTTGGCGGGCATGCGATTTATCTCGCGCCGAATGATATCGGTATCGGGGAGCGCGAATCGGTCAAGGACGTCGCGCGTAACATTTCGCGGTCCGTGAATTTGATCATGATTCGCACCTTTTCGCATGAGACCGCGGTCGAGCTGGCGCGCGAGGCCACGGTGCCGGTCATCAATGGGCTCACCGATTTGCTTCATCCGTGCCAGTTGCTCGCCGATCTGATGACACTGCAGGAACACTTCGGGCGCGATCTCAGGAAAGTCCGCGTCGCATTTGTGGGCGATGGATTCAACCTCGCACAGAGCTGGATCGAGGCGGCCTCGATCGCGGGTTTCGAGCTTCGGCTGGCTTGCCCGAAGGGCTACGAGCCCGAGAAGGCGTTCATGAAGCGCCTGCGCGGCGAAGGAATCGGCACGCTCACTGACGATCCTGCCGAGGCGGTAAAGGACGCGGACGCGGTTTACACCGACACGTGGACTTCGATGGGCCGTGAGAAAGAAGCCGCGCAGCGCCGGCGCGACTTCAAGGGGTTCCAGGTCAACGACGCGCTGCTAAAGAATGCGCGCAAGAGCGCGATCGTAATGCATTGCCTGCCGGCGCATCGCGGCGAGGAAATCACCGACGACGTGATCGACGGACCGCGCTCGGTGGTGCTTGATCAAGCCGAGAATCGGCTGCATGCGCAGAAGGCGGTAATGGTCTGGCTGATACGTCCTGAAATTTTGCAGACTTCGCCGTCGCCAGAGTGACGGTCGGAGGAATCGTGGCAACCGAAGAAATAAAAAAACTGGTGCTCGCCTATTCGGGCGGACTCGACACGTCGGTGATCCTGCGCTGGATCAAGGATCGCTTCGGATGCGAGGTGATCGCATATTGCGCGGACATCGGGCAGGGCGACGAGACCGAGGGACTGGAAGCGAAGGCGCTCAAGACCGGAGCGAGCAAACTTCATATCGTTGATCTTCGCGAGGAATTTGCGCGCGACTTCGTGTTCCCGATGATGCGCGCGAATGCCGTGTACGAGGCCTATTATCTGCTAGGCACGTCGATCGCGCGGCCGATGATCGCCAAACAGCAGGTCGAGATAGCGCGCGAGGAAGGCGCCGACGCTGTCGCCCATGGCGCCACCGGCAAGGGTAACGACCAGGTGCGATTCGAGCTGACGTATGCGCGGCTTGCGCCGGATCTCAAGATCGTCGTGCCGTGGCGCCGTCTCGATTGGCCGTTCAAAGGCCGCGCCGACATGGTCGCATACGCCAACGAAAAGAAGATTCCCGTGCCCGTGACCGCCGAGAAGCCGTACTCGATGGATCGCAACATGGTCCATGTCAGCTACGAGGGCGGTATCCTCGAGGACCCGTGGCGCGAACCTTACAACGACATGTTCCGATTGACCGTCTCCCCCGAAGACGCGCCGAACAAGCCTGAGTACGTCGAAATCGAGTACGCCGGCGGCAATCCGGTCGCAATCAATGGAGAGCGGCTCACGCCCGCGCGGATTATCCAGCGCGCCAACGAAATCGCGGGTCGCCACGGGATCGGTCGCGTCGATTTGGTGGAGAACCGCTACGTCGGAATCAAATCGCGCGGAGTTTACGAGACTCCTGGGGTGACAATCCTCTTCCATGGGCACCGTGCGGTTGAGCAGCTCACGCTCGATCGCGAGGTGATGCATCTGCGCGACTCGCTTATCCCACGCTACGCGGAAATGGTGTATTACGGATATTGGTTTGCGCCCGAGCGTGAGGCGCTGCAGGCGCTGATGGATAATACGCAGAAAAACGTGAGCGGAGTCGCGCGGTTGAAGCTCTTCAAGGGCGGCGTATGGATCGCCGGCCGCAAATCGCCGAACTCCCTGTATGATCCGAAGATCGCGAGTTTCGAGGAAGCGGGCGGGTTCAATCAGGCCGACGCCGATGGATTCATCAGGCTCGCGGGCATGCGGCTCAGAGCGCTGGCTCGTGTGGACACCAGGAGCTGATCGTCAAATCGATCATCGAAGGACGCATCGAGTTGGGCAAAGTCATCCAGTTCAAGCCGCCGCGAACACCGCCCAAGCTGGTGCCCCGTCCGCGCACGGGAGATTGCGATCATTGCCATCACAAGATGGACGTCCATATCACCCATCCTGACGGTTCGATGAGTTGTGCGGCACGCGGATGCACCTGCCAATTGCGGCCCGCCAACTGATGCGGCCTGCTCCGATCGTTTCACAGTGAAAGAGTGAAAGTGCGTCGCGGCGAGATAAAAAAGGTTAAGACTGTGCCGGCCGGCGCCGCAGCGCGCAATCTCATCCGGGGAAGATTCGCACGCGGCCGCATCCCCGAGGTCGAAGCCTTCACCGCGTCGTTGCCCTTCGACCGGCGGCTTTTTCGGCACGACATTCGCGGGTCGATCGCGCATGCGCAGATGCTCGAGCGCGCTGGACTGCTCAAGGCGAGCGAGTTGCGTGCAATCGTTGGCGGACTCGAGCGCATCGAAAATGAAATCGCGGATGGACGCTTCAAGTTCGATATCGCCGATGAAGACATCCACCTGGCCGTCGAGCGCCGGCTGATCGCGCTGATGGGTGAACCCGGGCGCAAGCTGCACACCGGACGTTCGCGCAACGATCAGGTCGCGCTCGACATGCGGCTCTATCTCCGCGACGAGATTGCCGGCGTGATCGCGCTGGTCGCCGGGCTTCGCGCCGTGCTGATTCGGCTCGCCAGGCGCCACGTCGCCACGATCATGCCGGGCTATACGCACTTGCAACGCGCGCAGCCGGTCACGCTCGCGCATCATTTGCTCGCCTACGTCGAGATGCTTGGCCGGGATCGCGAGCGCTTCGAGCAGTGCGCGGCACGCACGGCGATCATGCCGCTCGGCGCAGGAGCTTTGGCGGGGACGACGCTGCGGCTGGACCGCCGGATGGTCGCGCGAGCGTTGGGCTTCAGGGCGATCACCGCCAACAGCATGGACGCGGTGTCGGATCGCGACTTCGTAATAGATTTTCTTTCGGCCGCCGCGCTCACGCAGGTGCATCTGTCGCGGATGAGCGAAGAAATAATTCTCTGGACGAGCACGGAGTTCGGGTTCGCGGCGTTACCCGATGAATTTTCGACCGGTAGCTCGATGATGCCGCAGAAAAAGAATCCCGATTTGCTCGAACTGATCCGCGGCAAGACTGGCCGGGTAATCGGCGATTTGGTCGCTATGCTGACGGTTTTGAAGGGCCTTCCGCTGGCCTACAACTCGGACTTGCAGGAAGACAAGGAACGCGTGTTCGACGCGCTCGACGCGCTCAAGCCGGCGCTCGAACTGCTTGCGAAGTTCTGGCCGAAACTGCGGTTTGATACGAAGCGCATGCGAGCGGCAGCGGGAGGATTCGCGCTGGCCACAGATCTCGCGGAATACCTGGTCGGTCGTGGCACTCCGTTTCGCCGGGCGCATGAAATCGTCGGCGCGATAGTCCGCGAGACGGCCGAAGCGGGCCGGACGCTCGAGGACTTGAGCATCGCGGAGTTGCGACGGCATTCCAGCGCGTTTGGCGCCGACGCGATCGCGATTCTTCGAGCCGAGAACTCGGTCGCCCGGCGTACGATCGAGGGCGGTCCGGCGCCGTCCACAGTCAAGCGCCGCCTCAAGGAGCTGGGACGTCGATGAATCGGAAAACCAACCGGGCGAAGTGGATGACGTTTGCGCTCACGATTGCCGCGCTTGCAAGCGCGGTGTTCCTCGGATGCGGCGTGAAGTCACCGCCAATATCACCGGAGGCGGCGCGTCCCGAGAAAATCCTCGGCCTTGAGGCCGCCAATGCGAAAGATGGAATTCGGCTGGCCTGGGAGCGGCCCGAAAGTTACGCCGGCGGCCAAAAGATGCGCGACCTGGGCGGCTTTACAATCTTGCGCGCCCAAGAGGGTAAGCCTGTCAAGAAGATTGGCGACATCCAGGTGTATGATGAAGGGCGATTTCAGGTACAACACACTTTTACCTTCATCGACGGTGCGACCATCATGGGCAAGACCTATCATTACCAGGTGACTTCCAACACCACCGACGGTTACGTCAGCGAGCCGTCGAACGATGTGACGGTCGTGCGCAAGGGTGCGTCGGCTCCGCCGAACCCGGAAAATTTCGTGGTGCCCACGCCAGTACCGCTGCGATAACGCCCGGCGCGAGCGGAACTACGCCGACGCGTCCGTTTATTCGCCGGGCTGCGCTATGATAGAAACGATCCTTCACCCATCGCACCGCCGTCGAGCGAGCAAAGCAGCCGCGTGACCGACGCCACATCGCAATGAACTACTTCGAATACCGCAACGATCAGCTTTATGCCGAGGACGTGCCGATCGCCGATTTGGCGCGGCGAATCAACACGCCTTTTTTCGTTTATAGCGTGCGCACGCTCAGGCGGCACTTCCGGGTCTTCAACGAGGCCTTCGCAGGCACCGACCATTTGATCTGCTACGCGATGAAGGCGCTCTCGAATCTGAGCATCCTGAAATTGTTCGCCTCGATGGGCGCCGGATTCGATATCGTCTCCGTCGGCGAGCTGATGCGATGCCTGCGAATCGGCGCCGACCCCCGCAAGATTGTCTTCTCCGGCGTCGGCAAGACCGATGAGGAGATCGCGGCTGCGCTCGAAGCCGGCATCCTGATGATCAACGTCGAGTCGCGCCCGGAACTGCATCGCGTGGCCGAGGTCGCGGGCAGGATGAAGCGTCGCGCGCCGGTCAGCCTGCGCGTGAATCCCGATCTCGATCCGGGCACGCATCCGCACATTTCCACCGGCCATCGCGACAGCAAGTTTGGCGTGCCGCTCTCGCAGGTGGACGAATACTACGCGGAAGCGAGCGCGCTGCCGCCGCTTGAAATCGTCGGTCTGAGCACGCATATCGGCTCGCAGATAACCGAGATGGCGCCGTTTGCCGAAGCGGGACGGAAGGTTGCCGCGATTGTCGGGCGGCTCCGCAGCGCGGGAATCACGCTCAAGTACCTGGATCTCGGCGGCGGTCTCGGGATCCCCTATCAGGAGCAGCTGCCGCCGCCCTCGGAATACGCGCACGCTCTGCTGAAGCCGATCGCGGAGCTTGGGCTCAAGATAATCATCGAGCCGGGACGCGTGATGGTCGGCAACACGGGCGTGTTGGTGACGCGAGTCCTCTATAACAAGCAGACCGACGTGAAGCGCTTCGTCGTTATCGACGGTGCGATGAACGATTTGATTCGCCCCGTGCTTTACCAGGCATACCATGCAATCGTTCCCGTCGATCGCCGGATGCCCGGCAAGACCGTGACGGCGGACATCGTTGGTCCGGTTTGCGAGAGCGGCGATTTCTTCGCGCGCGAGCGTGAGATGGCTGAGCCCAAGGAGGGCGACCTGCTCGCCGTGATGAGCGCCGGCGCTTATGGCTTCGTCATGTCGTCGAACTACAATAGTCGCCCGCGCGCGCCTGAGATCCTGGTTGACGGCGCCGAAGCGCACGTGATTCGCGAGCGCGAGAGCTTCGAGGACCTGATCCGCGGCGAACATATAGTTACCCTCAAGCCGGCGTGAGAGCGCACAAACGCGATGGCAACGCTCGAATTCACCAAGATGCACGGATGCGGCAACGACTATATCTACCTCGTTGCTTTGCACGCGCGTCCCGCCGATCCGTCCGCACTTTCGGTCAAGCTTTCTGACCGCCACTTCGGCGTAGGCAGCGACGGTCTGATCATGCTCGCGCCGTCAAGCAACGCCGACATACGAATGGAGATGTACAACGCGGACGGAAGCCGCAGCGCCATGTGTGGCAACGGAATCCGATGTCTTGCGCGGCTTGCCTTCGAGCGCGGCCTGGTGCGCGCGAATCCGATGGTCGTGGAGACCGACGCCGGGCTCAAGACGGTCGAGCTGCGGCTGGAACACCGCCGCGTGGTCGGCGCGACGGTCGACATGGGCGAGCCGATCCTCGAAGGCTGCGACATCCCGGTCGATGCCGTCGGCCGAATTATAGACTATCCGCTGGATGTCGCAGGCATGCGCGAGTCGATCACGGCGTTATCGATGGGCAATCCGCATTGCGTCGTATTCGTTGCCGATGACGGCGTGTTCAAGCTGCAGGATCGTGATTTCGCAGAGTTGGGCCGCAAGTTCGAGCATCATCCGTTCTTTCCCCGCCGCGTAAATACCGAGTTCATCATGGCCGTCTCGCGCCGCAATCTCAGGATGCGGGTGTGGGAGCGTGGCTCGGGCGAGACCTGGGCCTGCGGCACCGGGGCGTGCGCAGCAGTGGTCGCGGCGGTGCTGACAAATCACTCCGAACGGACCGCGACGGTGGAGTTGCGCGGCGGCAATCTTGAAATCGAATGGCGCGCCGAAGGAGCCGATGCGAATCACGTCTTCATGACCGGCGACGCCGTCGAGGTTTTTCGTGGCGAGATCGAGCTGGGCGCGGGCGAGATGGTCCCGGTGAGTTGAATAAGGCGGGAGGCTTCAAACGATGTTCAATGGGGCACTGACGGCACTGGTTACGCCATTTCGCGATGGCGAGGTGGACGCGCCAGCGTTGCGCGACCTTATCGAATGGCAGATTCAGAGCGGAATCGACGGGCTGGTCCCGTGCGGCTCGACCGGCGAGGCCGCCACGCTCACGCACGCCGAGCATGACAGCGTAGTCAAGCTCACGATCGAGCAGGCGCGAAAGCGCGTCCCGATAATTGCGGGCACCGGCTCGAACTCGACTGCGGAAGCGATTCGGCTGACCGCGGCGGCGCGCGAGATGGGTGCGGACGGCGCGCTGTTGCTATCGCCCTATTACAACAAGCCCACCCAGGACGGCATCTTCAGGCACTACAAGATGATCGCGGCGAGCGTGGATTTGCCGCTGTTCGTGTACAACATCCCCGGTCGCACGGCCTCGAACATCGCGCCCGAGACCTTTGCGCGACTCAGCGAAATCAAGAACATCGTTGGCGTCAAGGAAGCGTCGGGCTCGATGGATCAGTCGTCCGACATCTTAAAGCTGTGCGGCGACCGGCTCGCGATCTTTTCCGGCGACGACGGCTTGACGCTGCCGCTGATCGCGCTCGGCGCCAAGGGTGTGATCGCGACGTGCAGTAACGTAGTTCCGCGCGAGATGCACGATCTTGCGGCCGCCGCGCTCGGCGGTGATTTCGTCAAGGCGCGCGAGATCCATTACCGATTGCTGCCGCTTATACGCGCGCTGTTCGTCGAAACGAATCCGATTCCCGTCAAGCAGGCGCTCGCGTTCATGGGCAAGTGCGCCAACCAGTTGCGCATGCCGCTGGTAACGATGACCGCAGGCCCCGCGGAGAAGTTGCGCATCGCGATGAAGGAACTCCGCCTCGTCTGATCGCTCATTGGTCATGGCTGAGCCTTACTACAAGCAGCACTGGGTCGATATCGATTCAGACCGCCACAACGCATACGAGGAGATCCTTGCGTTTCACCCTGCGATGGAACCGCTGCTGCGTCCGCTTGATCTTAAATCAGGTCTGCGTGTGCTCGATGTCGGCTCCGGGCCTGGTCACACTACTCTCGAACTTGCACGGCGCGTCGCTCCCGGCGGGAAGGTGACTGGTGTGGATATCAACGCTCAGTTCGTCGAGCGATCGGGCGCTCGCGCGCGCGAAGCAAAGCTGGCAGCGGAGTTCGTGCAAAGTGCCTTTCCGCCGCTCCCGTTTCCAGCCGCCTCGTTCGACCGTGTCTGGTGCAAAAATGTTCTTGAATATGTCGATTCCGCAGCCGATACCGTCGCGGAAATGGCGCGCGTGACGGCAGCGGGCGGTATCGTCGTGGCGGTCGACAGCGACTGGGACATGCTCGCGCTCGATATCGGTCCCGCGGCGCGCGAACGCAGCGATCGAATCCTGGCCGCATCGAAGACGATTGCGATCAAGGAGCCGCAGATTGGACGCCAGCTCTATCGGCTGTTTCGCGGGGCAGGTCTTGGCGACGTAAAAGTTGAAATTCACGCCGGCGCGGATACTGTCGGACGCTCTATGCCGATGCTGAAGGCCAGTTTCGCGCGATATGCGCGCGACTCCGGCAAGATCGCAGGAGCCGAGGTCGAGCGATGGTTCGCCGACATCGATCGCGCCGTCGCAGGAGGATCGTTTCTGTTCGTATTGCCGCAGTTCGTGGTACGCGGAGTCAGGAACTAGGCGTCCGGATGCGAACGCGAATTTCTCGCTGGGGAGGACTCGATGACTTTTGTATGGCTGGCATTTTTTGACGCTTTGTTGTCGATCGCGCTGATCGCGGCAGGAATTGTTGGCGCGCATTTCTACCTGATCGAGCCGTTCGTAGGTTTCGGGCTGTTCGGTCTCGGGGTTTTTCTTAGCGTCCTGGGTTTGCTAGTCGGTCTCCTCGCAGTTTTTCTGACGCGCAAGCCTCAACTGGCAGCCGGGCGCAATCGGGCATTGGTGGCCACAGTGGCATGCGCGCTGATAGCGATCCCGGTGATCGTGACGTTCATACGAAGCAGTTTGAAGTATCCGGCCATCAACGACATCACTACCGATTTCGACAATCCGCCCAAGTTCGTTTTCGCCCAGAAGTTGCAGCACGAAGCGGGACGCGACATGAAATACGACAAGGCGAAGTACGCCGACAAGCAGCTGGCCGGTTACGGCCCGATCGGTCCGATCAAGGAGCGCCTCGAACCGTCGGTGGAATTCGTGCGCGCATCAGATGTCGCCCGAGCCGCGCCTACGTGGAAGATTACCTATTCCGATCCGGCCAGGAATACACTGGAGGTCGTCGCGACTTCGTGGCTGTTCCATTTCGAGGATGATGTCGCGATCCAGATTCGGCCGACTCCCGACGGCGTCAGCCTGATCGAGATGCGCTCGAAATCGCGCGACGGGATCGGCGATTTCGGTGTCAACGCCCGGCGTATCCGGCGTTTCTTTGATCGCGTCGCACTCGCCCGCGGCAAGGTCAACCCTCAAGAGGAACTGCCGTAAGGGCGCGGCGCCCCCAACTTGGGCGAGGTAAATTCCCCCTTACCCTTCTAACAGGGCGAAGCCCGCATCTTTTCTTACCGTCGGGTGCAGAGGTCACCCGTGCCGTTACTGCTTGAGCGCGCGAATCGTCCGCATCACGGCAGCGTTGCGATCTTCATTGACCGGATTCGTGAACACGATCGCAGTGCCAATTCCCGGCGCGCATAGCTCATGCAGCCGCTCGCGCACGCGCGCTTCCGAGCCGACTAGCAGGGTCGCATCGATCAGCTCGTTGCTCACTGCCTTGACGGCCGCGTCGCCGTCCCGCCCGGCGGCGCGAATAGCTGCAATTTCCCGCTCGAATCCCGAATGCGCCATCATGTTGCCGTAAAACTTGAGCGCGCCGTAGCGGGACAGGAGCTTGCGCGCGGGACGACGCGCGGCTTCGAGATCGTCTGAAATAAACGCGGTGGCGAATAGCGCCGTCTCGATCTGTTTCACGTCGCGGCCGCCGATCTGTGCGCCCTCGGACAACTCGCCGAGCGCTTCCTTGACCCGCGCCGGTGGAAAGAAGTTGAAAATGACGCCGTCTCCGATTTCGCCGGCCAGCTTCACCATCGGGCGCGATACCCCCGCCAGATAAAGTGGCAGCTTCGCGCTGACGCGCGGGCCGGTCTTGCCCCCCTCGAGCGCGGCGCGAAGCGTCTTCACCGTTTCGCGCATCCGGGTCAGCGGTATGCCCATTTCGATTCCCAGCGCTGAATTGCTCTCGCGATGGCCTGTGCCGAGGCCGAGGATAAATCGTCCGCCGGTGAATTCCTGAACCGCAGCGGCTTCATTGGCGAGCAGATTCGGATGGCGCAGATAGATGTTCGTGATCGCAGTGCCGAGTTTGATTCGCTTGGTGTGAAGTCCGAGCGCGAGCGAGCACGCCAGTGAGTCGTTGTTCGCCTCGGTCATGAAGACGCCCGAAAAGCCCGCGTCCTCCGCCGCCCGCGACCATTCGATCAGGCGCGCCGGCGGGCTGTCGGGAAGTATCGTGCAGGCAAGTGCAATTTTGGCCATGATGAATTTTCCTTTCGTCTGACTGCAACCGACACTTTCATCAAGCAGCAGTTTCCGTCAAGCCGTGTGCCCGCCGGAACCGGGACGTTGTGCCGCCGAGTCCAAAATTGGCCGCGCCCGCTGGACTTTATCGGTGGCCGCATCGTACAAATATACAGATTGCCAACGATGGGGCTGCTTTTCCCGGGTCACATCTCTACCTGGAGGACGAATGCGATGAAACGAATTGCTGTGGCATTAATCGCGACAAGTATGTTGATGACGGCGGTGGGTGTTGGATTCGCAAAAGACCTTGGTGCGGCCGGGATCGAAGAGGCTTTCATTGACGCGGTTGGTACCTGCGGTCCGTCGAGCAATGTGGCGGGCTCAATCGGCAAGAGTGACGATGCGCAGGTGAAGATTGCGCTTCGCGACGCGTTAATTACTGAAGCTGCCGACGACGCCGCCGCGGTCGCGGGCTCCAACAAGGCGCACAGCGACTGCATCAGAAAGGATCTCACGTCGCGCGGATATACTGACAACGATATGGCTGCGCTGCCATATTGCGTTAAGCACGACTGGCCGGATCCGTTCACCAGCCTCGGCACGTGCGTGAAGAGTCACAGCCGTCTCGAGGGCGCGCTCAACAAAAAATAGTCACGCAGATCGCCTGCTGAATGACGACTCGAATATCGGCGCGCTCCATCGCGGAGCGCGCCGATGCACCGTAGTCCACCGCGCGCGCTCCTTCCGGAACTCGCTAACAACTGATAGTTAATCGCCCGATGCTTTCCGAGTTCTGTCGTCGCGGATCCCGCGCGGTCGCGCTTGTCGCACGTGGATTGGTGGTCGTCGGATCCTTATTTCTCCTCGCGTCATGCGCGAGCGAAGTACGAAAATTGCCGATCACGTACGTCCCGCAGCAGAACGTGCAGGCGATTAAGGGCGCTGACGCTGTTCCGGTAGAAGTCACAGTTGAGGATCTAGAGCCCGAGGAGTACGCGTCGCCCTGGGACTCGCTTAACCCGTGGGGACAAATAGCTAGATTCCATGTCGAGGAAGCCGGGGACACCGTGAAGCGGGCAGCCGAGACCGAATTGAAGGCGCGCGGGTTCAAGATCGCTGGTGGCGGCGCATTGCTCACTATCCAGCTCGATCGATTCGCGGCTCGGATTGAAACCGGCGGCGTGTTGGGACTTACCAATACTGCGCGAGGTTATCTTTCGATGCGGGTTCAGGTGCGGTCGCAAACCGGTAAGGTTCTGTTTTCAAGAAACGTCGGAGCTGAAGCTGATCCGATTAGCGGGCCGTTTTGGAAGCTCGGGTTGCATCCAGCCACACACGAGCTTCAGGGATCGCTCGCGGAAGTGTTCAAGGGACTATTTGCCGATCCCGCGTTCACGACTGCGATCTTGGCGGCCCGACAGCCGGCTCCTTGAAAGCCCGTTGTCAGTCCAGTCCGTATCTCTGGCGCTTACGCCACAACGTCGCGACGTTGATGCCCAGCATCTCGGCCGCCTCTTCGAGCGTCATCGCCTGCTCGAGCACCACTTCGATATGCCGCCGCTCCATCTGCTCCAGCGTAAGGCTGTGATCGAGTTTGTCAGGTGACGCGAGTATCTTGTCCGGCAGATCGCTTAGATTGATCGTCTCGCCGCGGCTCAGGATTACCGCGCGTTCCATCACGTTGCGAAGCTCGCGGATATTACCCGGCCACGAGTAGGACACCAGCGCCTCGTGCGCCTCGGGCGCGATCGAATGGGCCGGCTTGTGATGCGTCTGTGCGGCTTGTGCCGCGAAGTGCTCCGCCAGTTTCAGGATTTCGCCGGGCCTGTCGCGGAGCGCCGGCACCTGCAATTCGATCACATTGAGCCGGTAATAGAGATCCTCGCGGAAGCGCTTTTCCTTGACCAATTGCTCGAGATGCTGATTGGTCGCGGCGATTATGCGCGCATCCACTTTGATCGTCTGCGCGCCGCCGACTCGCTCGAACGTCCGCTCCTGCAGAAAACGCAGCAGCTTGGACTGAACCACCGGCGTCAGGTCGCCGATCTCGTCGAGCAGAACCGTTCCGCCCTCGGCCGCTTCAAGGCGTCCGGGCTTGTCCTTTATCGCCCCGGTAAACGAACCGCGCACGTGCCCGAACAGCTCGCTTTCCAGCAGATGCTCGCTGAGCGTCGTGCACGCGACCTGCACAAACGGTCCATCTTTGCGCGGACTCAAGCGATGTATGTACGACGCCAGCATGCCCTTGCCCGTGCCGCTTTCGCCGGTGATTAAGGCGGTAGCGTCGCTGTCAGCCACCTGCGCGGCGGTCTCCGCGAGCTTTCGCGAATGCGGACTGTACGTCAGGAACGGCTCGGGCTCGCTCAGGCTTTCGATCCGATCGCGCAATTCTTTGTTCTCGGCGCGCAGTTCGTGCACCTCGAGCGCGCGCGCGACGACATGCACGATGTAGTCGGCCGTGAACGGCTTGGTGACGTAGTCGTACGCCCCCTGGCGCATCGCCTCGACCGCGTCGGGAATCGAGCCGAATGCCGTCATCATCACCACCGGCAGCGCCGGGTTGAGTCGTTTGATTGACTCGAGCAGCTTCAGCCCGCCCATCCCTTCCATGCGGACGTCGGATAGGACTACTGCGGGCGCCGATGGCCCTAGCAGCTCCAGTGCCCGTTCCGCGCTTTCCGCAACCGTCACCTGATGATTTGCGGATTCAAGGCTCGCCGCCAGAGTACGACGGATATTGCGGTCGTCATCGACGACGAGGATGTTAGCCAAACGTTTCTCCGGCTAGTTGTTCAATTTCCATTCTACCGCTTGATGCCCTGGCAGCATCAAGAGTGCTCATATATCGCGAGATTGTGATTTGCACGGTTATATTTGCTCAAACCTTTGCGGTTTGCAGGCCAAAGTTCATAAAAGCCAACAGAACCGCGCGGAATCATTGCGGTCTGCATCTTGCAGATTGAAATGCCTGCATCGCCGGTGTTTTCGGCGTTTGCTCGGGAGATTCATAGTTGGCAGCCACCCCTAAAGTATCCAGCGCCGAGCGGGCTCAGCCGCAGGCAACCTTCGGCAGACAAACCAAAGCAATCGTAGTTACCACCGGGATGCTTGCCTTCATCTCCTTCTGGCGAGCGTCGGCGATCGTGCTGTGCGATCTCGCCTCGACAGCCTACTACATCGGCGGCATCGTCGAGCAGGCCTGCGGTCGCTCTGCCCCGTATTTCATTCTCGCCGTCATGCTGTTCTCGTACGCGGTGCGCGCCGTGTACGTGGAATCGTGCTCGATGTTTACGCGCGGCGGTGTATATCGCGTAGTCAAAGAAGCGATGGGCTCGACGCTGGCAAAAATTTCAGTGTCGGCCCTGATGTTCGACTACATCCTGACCGGGCCGATCAGCGGCGTCTCGGCCGGCCAATACCTGGTCGGTTTGATCAACGAACTGCTCAAGCTTGCGCACTCCGGAATTATTCTGCCGACTGATTTCACGGCCGCCTTCTTCGCCATCGCGGTGACCGTATATTTCTGGCGTCAGAATATTCTCGGCATCGAGGAATCCAGCGGCAAGGCGATGCGAATCATGCAGGTCACGACCGTGATGGCCGTGATCATGATCGCATGGTGCGGCCTGACGGTTTTCATGCGTGGGGCGCATCTGCCGCCGTTCGAGTTGAACTTCACCGACGACTCGCTGGGATGGCTCAAGCACTTTCCCGGCGCGCGCACCATCGGCACGCTTGGAATCCTGATCGCGTTTGGCCATTCGATCCTCGCGATGTCGGGTGAGGAATCTCTGGCGCAGATCAATCGCGAGATCGAGGCGCCTAAGCTCAAGAATCTCCTGCGCACCGGCCTGGTCATCTTCATTTACAGCCTGCTGCTGACCTCGTTGGTGTCTTTTTTCGCGGTTATGATCATCCCGGACAGCGTCCGGATGTCGAATTACGGCGCCGATCTGATTGGTGGGCTCGCGATGTTCATGGTCGGCCCGCTGTGGGCGCGGATCGCGCTGCGCGCATTCGTCGTATTCGTCGGATTCCTGATTCTGGCCGGCGCGGTTAATACGGCGATCGTTGGTTCGACCGGCGTGCTTACTCGCGTCGCGGAAGACGGCGTACTGCTCGACTGGTTCCGCCATCCGCACAAGAAATACGGCACCAACTATCGCATCGTAAATATGGTCGCGATGCTCCAAATCGCCACCATCGTGCTCTCGCGCGGCGACATGTTCGTGCTCGGCGAGGCTTACGCATTCGGCGTCATCTGGAGTTTCGTTTTCAAAACGCTCTCCGTGCTGATTCTGCGCTACAAGGACCAGTACCATCGCTTGTGGAGGATGCCGCTGAATCTGACCTGGTTCCGCCCCGGCGGTAAGGACTTTCCGCTCGGTCTCACGCTGACGTTTGTGGTTTTGTTGGCGACCGCGGTCATCAACCTGTTCACCAAGCAGGTCGCAACGATCTCAGGCATCAGCTTCACGCTCGCACTGTTCGTGATTTTCGAGATTTCGGAAAAGATCAACGGACAGGCCAAGCATGCCTACGGCGAGGAACCCGAGAAGTTTAATCTGCAACTGGTCGAGGAAGACCAGGTCGATCCGATTCATCTCGGCCTGGTCGCTCCGCACAAGCGGCTGATTGCGATCCGCGATCCCAACAATCTCGCACATTTGCATCGCTACTTGTCCGAGCCCGATGACGCCGAGCTGATCGCGCTGACGGTGCGAACCGAGAAGGGGCTTGCCTCCAGCGACGGCGGTCAAATCTTCACCGACGCCGAAGGAAAATTGTTCAGCAAAGTTGTCAAGGTTTGCGAGGATCACGGCCGCGCCGTCACGCCGCTGGTGTGCGTCTCCAACGACCAGGTCTATGCGATCGCCCGCATGGCGTATCTTCTCAGCGTCGATGAAGTCGTGATGGGAGTGTCGGAACGCTTCAACTCCGACGTCCAGCTCGAGAACTTCGCGATGCACTGGGGGTCGCTCGGCGACTCGGAAGAGCACCACGTAAAAGTGCGCGTGCTCTCCGACCAGCAGGACATCCGCGCCGAACTCTGATTCGCGATTTTCGTTGCGCACGAATCGCGATTATGCCGGCTTCCACCCTGCCTTGGGTGGCGACGGGACTCCAGCTATGATCGGCTTCTCTGGACGGAGCCATGATCGCAATCGTCGATTACAAAGCCGGCAACCTCACCAGCGTTCAGCGCGCGCTCGAATTCCTCGGCCATCAATCCGAGATAACCGATCGCGCCGAGCGCATCGTCGCCGCCGATCGGGTAATCCTGCCGGGAGTCGGAGCCGCCGGCGCCACGATGGAAAATCTGCGCGCTCTCGGACTCGTCGAAGTTCTCCGCAACGACGTAGCCCGCGCCGGCAAACCATTCCTGGGCATCTGCATCGGCATCCAGGTGCTGCTCGATCGCAGCGAAGAGGACGATGCCGCTTGCCTTGGCATTATCGCTGGCCGCGTCGTGCGCTACCCGCGCTCGGTTGACGGCCGTCCGCTCAAGGTCCCGCAAATCGGATGGAACCGCGTACGCCAGACGCGGGCTCATCGAGTCTTCGCCGGTGTGCCTGACAACACCCACTTCTATTTCGTCAATTCGTATTATCCGATTCCCGACGACCCTTCGATGGCGATTGCCGCGTCCGACTACGGCATTCCGTTCACCGCGGCGGTCGCGCGCGACAACGTGCTCGCGACTCAATTCCATCTCGAAAAGAGCGGCGCGGCCGGCCTCAAACTGCTCGACAATTTCTGCCGGCTGGGTTGCTGACGATGCTCGCGAAACGAATCATCCCATGCCTCGACGTGCGTGACGGGAAAGTCACCAAGGGCGTGCGCTTCCTTAAGAACGTCGATGTGGGCGATCCGGTCGCGATGGCGCGCTACTACTACAATGAGGGCGCCGACGAGATCGTCTTCTACGATATCACCGCATCCAACGAGCGCCGCGGCATCATGCTCGACGTGGTGCGCGCGGTCGCGCGCGAAATTTTCATTCCTTTCAGTGTCGGCGGCGGGCTTCGCACGCTGGAAGACATGCGCGCCGTCCTGCTCGCGGGCGCCGAGAAAGTCTCGATCGACTCCGGCGCGGTTCGCAATCCCGCGCTTATCTCCGAGGGCGCGCGCGCGTTCGGCAGCCAATGCGTAGTGCTCTCGATGCAAGTGAAAAAAACCGGCGCTCGTCCCGGCGTGCCGACCGGTTACGAAGTCGTGATCGACGGCGGACGCCAGCCCACCGGTCGCGACGCGCTGGCATGGTCGCTGGAGGGCGAGCGGCTTGGCGCCGGCGAGCTGTGCATCAACTCGATCGATCGCGACGGCACCAAGCTCGGTTACGATCTCGAGATCACGCGCCGCATCAGCGAAGCCGTTTCGATTCCCGTGATTGCGTCAGGTGGAGCCGGCGAACCCGCTCATCTGCGCGACGCGTTCACCACCGGCCTCGCCGACGCCGCTATCGTCGCATCCATCGTTCATTATGGAGAGCATCCGATACCCGCGCTGAAGTCATATCTCAAACGCAACGGCGTCGAGATTCGCGACGCCGTCACGATCGACTTGGCCCCACAATGAAAATTGCGTTCGTAGTTTCGGAGTTTAACTCCGAGGTGACGGCGCCGATGGAACAGCGGGCGCGCCGCCACGCCGAGTCCCTCGGAGTCGAGGTCGCGCGCGTGGTCCGCGTTCCCGGCGTGTACGACATGGGCCCGGTGGTAAAAGCTCTGCTGCAGCGCAAGGAAATCGCCGGCGTGGTGATGATCGGCGCGGTGATCAAGGGCGATACCAATCACGACGAGCTGATCGCGCATGCGATCGCCGGCGCCGGCATCCGGCTCTCGATCGAGTTTGACAAGCCGGTCGGGCTCGCCATCACCGGCCCCGGCATGACCGACGATCAGGCCGTCGCGCGAATCGACAACGCCAAAAACGGCGTCGAGGCTGTGGTTCGCGTCGCTCGCGCGCTCAAGGAAATTCGCGGTTAGCTCCCAAGCGCTCCACAGGTGTTGAGAAACCGTTGCCCTCGTCGTTGAGAGCGTGCGCCCGACTGCCTATACTCTTCGACGTTGGGGTTGAAGATGGTAGAGGCGGGCGGCGAGGACAAAACTTTTTCCACGCGCACGGCTGCGAGAATTCTCGCGGTCACTCCCGAGCGTATTCGCTACTGGGTCAAGCGCAATCTTGTGCGCCCGCTGAATTCAGGCGGCCGCAAGTATCGTTTCGCGTTCAATGATCTGCTCGAGATGCGTATGGCCAAGGAGTTGCTCGGCAGCCGCCAGCATATCGATCCGATCCAGCGATGTATCGAGCGGGGGCGCGCGCTGGTCGATCCGGACCGCTCAGTCACGTCGCTGAAACTCGTCAACGACGAAGGCCGCATCGTCGTGCGCGACGGTCCCTCGCTGATCGAGGCTGAGACCGGCCAGTTGTTGCTCGACTTCGACCGCAGTTATCAGCCCGGCACCGTCGAGGACGGTTTCGGTCCCGCCCGCGTGCGCGAGCGTTTCGAGGAGGCGCGCCGGGTCGCCGACGAGGATCCGCTGCGCGCGCTTAACATCTACAGCGAGCTCGTCGGCCGCGAGCCCGGCAACTTCGAGGCGCATCTGCGCCTCGCCACGCTGCTCGAACGCGAGGGCGACCTCGGCGGCGCGCTCCGCCATCTGCTCAGCGCGGCCGCGATCGTTCCCGCCAGTGCCGACGTCCACCTGAAGCTCGGCCTGCTCTACCGCAAGAAGGACGAGCATCACAATGCGCTGCGAAGTTTTTTGCGCACGCTGGAATGCGATCCCGCCAATGTCGAGGCCCATCGCAACGCCGCCGAGATGTACGAAACGATGGGCCGCAAACGCGACTCGCAGCACCATCTGAGCGCCATCCATCGTTTGATCAAAGGCGACTGATTCGGTTCAACCGCCGGCGCTCGCGCCGCGTGTTGAATCACCGCGACCCGCGGCGATAAGCTCGCTTCTATGCCGCGCGATTCGCTCAAGCCAATCGACATCCTGCGCCACGAACTCAAAGCGTTGCGCTTCATTCTCGACAACTTTCACTCAGGCAAACTCGGCGCCGAGGGCCTTCCGCCGCGCGAGGATTTCCAATCCGCGCAAGGCCGCATGCTCTACGATTCGATCGTCCAAGCTCTCGACCGCGAGGCCGCCGAGCGCGAGATAGCCATGCTCAAACTCGACGACGTTGACATCGATTCGTTCCTGCACCTGAGCGGCGAGCACTACTACACCTATCCGGCGCTGGTCCGTCAGCGGGCGGCGGCTATTCGCACGGGCAAGCTCACGGTCGAAGGCGCGTGAGTTCTTCGATCCCCAAAGAGATCCATCTGCTCCTCGATTCTGCGGGCGCGCTGATCGTCTTTCAGGAAAAGGGCGCGCCGTGGGCCGGCGTGCTCGCCTTCTCCAGCGAGGATCTAGCTCGCGAGTTCTGCCGCATCAGCAATCTCGACGCTGCCGAAGTCGCCGCGATCTCGACTGGCGATCCTCAGGCCGTCGCCGGCCTGATCACCTCGATCAAGCGGCGCGCCATCCGCAACCTCCTGCTCGATCTCGACTACAAGACCGGCGCCTGCACGCAAATCGACTTCGTCGGCGACTCTTTCGGCGACCCGATTGCCCGCCAACTGACGCCACCGGTTCATCACTAGATCTTTCGATGAAATCCGCTCGCGATCACGAGCGCAAACCGCCGGCCCCTTCCCCTTTTACCTGTTCTAACAGGGCGAAGCCCGCATCTCTCTTCTTCCTCACTAAGGTGCAGGGGGCAGGACTCAGCCCTGCCATCGCGTAGTCGCGAAAAGANNGCGCAGGTGATTCTTCCTTCATACCGCCCGCCAACGGCCAGGGGTCACCCCCGCCTATGTGAACATCGCGGCGATGCCCTTCGGCCTCACCGTCTTGCCCGCCGGCTTCATCGAATGCGCCAGCGCCTCGAGCTTCTGCTTGAACTCTTCCAACTCGGCCGCCTGCTTCGCTTTGAACGCCGCCGCGTCGCGCGCCGGTTTGCGCTCGAATGCCTCCTGCTGCGCCCGTCGCCGATTGTAGAAGCCCTCGAAAGTCTCCCTCACCGCCCGGTACATCGCGGTCTTCGGCACGAATGATCCCAAGCATGACGGGCAATGGAAAACCACGCCCTGCGCGAACAGCCGATACGGAATCGTCCACCGCCCGTTGCAATCCTTGCAGATAACGGGCACTTCCCACCCGAGCGGATCGAATTCCGTGCGCTGTGCTGAAGTTGCCGCTGCCGCCGCGGGCGCTGGCTTGGGTGCTGCCACTGCTGGCGCCGCCGCAGGTTTCGCTGCTGGCGCGGCCGCTGGTTTCGCAGCCTTCGCCGCTGGCACTACCGGCGGAGCCGCTGCTGGTGCAGGTTTGGGTGCCGGTGCTTCCGCGACCGGCGCCGCGGCGGGCTTGGGTGGCTCTGCGGGCGCTGGTGCGACCGCCGCAGGCACCACCGCAGGTTTCGCCGCTGGCGCGACCGCCTGTTTGCGAAAGCGCGACGGTGCGTCGTCGGCGAACGTCTCATCGGGATGCAACGTGCGGGCGCGCGCGAGCAGCACGCCTTCGGTCTCGACGTTGGCCGGGTCGGGGATGCAGCAATCTACGGGACATACCTGCGCGCACGCTTCATGGTCGAAAAAGCCGACGCATTCGGTGCACTTCGATGGCACGATGTAATAGATGTCCTGTGCGATCGCAGGACCCGATGCGCCGTTGAGTTCCCACGGCACTCCGCCCGCGTAAATCGCCGTGTTCGGACACTCCGGCTCGCACGCTCCGCAATTGATGCATTCGTTGGTGATCGTCGTTGCCATCTCGTGAACCCCGGTCTATCGGCAAAACTGGATTGTGATCAATATCAAGAAAACTCTAACAACGCCGATCTGTGCGGGCAATCGCTCCCCCACGAACTGCTCTAATAGAACCCTGCGACGGAGTTTATACTGAGCGAGGTCGAAGGGCTCAGAGCAAACTTCGCTGGATCTCTCTTAACACTGAGTGCAGGGGTCACCGCTGCCTTTTCGCGGCGACGTGGTATTGACTATGCTGGGCGGCAAGCCGCGGTACGCCCGACCCGAAGCGCAATCACGACCGCAGGAGTGTCTCGCACATGGATCTTCAGTTCACGTCCGAAGAAGAAGCATTTCGGCTAAAGGTCCGCAGCTGGTTCGCCGAGAACATGCCGACCAGCGGCCTGTCCGCCGACAGCGAGGGCCGCGACGACAAGACCTGGATCGCCAAGGCCAAGGTCTGGCAGCGCCGACTGTACGAGGCCGGCTACGTCGCGCTCGCATGGCCCAAGGAATACGGCGGCCAGGCGTTGGATCCCGTGCGGCAATCGATCGTCAACGACGAGATGGTCCGGGCCAAGATGCCGTATCTGGTCGGCGCATTGGGACTAATGATGCTCGGGCCGACGCTTATTTCGTGGGGCAGCGAGGAACAGAAGCAGCGCTACCTGCCGAAAATTCTCACCGGCGAAGAAATCTGGTGCCAGGGCTACTCCGAACCCGGCGCGGGTTCGGACCTCGCCGCGCTTAAGACGCGCGCGGAAATCGTCGGCGATGAATTCGTCGTCAACGGCCAGAAAGTCTGGACGTCGGGCGCGCAATACGCCGACATGATGTTCTGCCTGGTGCGCACCGACCCCGAAGCGCCCAAGCATCGCGGCATTTCATACATGCTTATCGATATGCACACCCCGGGAATCACCGTGCGTCCCCTGGTTCAGATGACCGGCGATCGCGGCTTCAACGAAGTGTTCTTCGACAACGTCCGCGTGCCGCGCAAAAACCTGGTCGCCAAGCTCAACGAAGGATGGATCGTCGCCAACGCCACGCTCTTTCACGAGCGCAACATGCTCGGCTCCGCCAGCGGCAGCGAGCAGCGCTTCAATCGCCTGCTCGCACTGGCCAAATCGATCAAGCGCGGCGGCCGTCCGCTCACCGGGGATCCCGTCTTCCGCCAACGGCTGGTGGAGCTGGAGATCCGCGTCGAGGCGATGCGCTTTCACGCACTGCGCCAACTGACCGATCAGATTCGCGGCAAGAATCCGGGCGTCGAGGCAATGATCAACAAGCTGGTCGGCACCGAGCTGAATCACGACCTCGCCACCGCCGCGATGGAGGCGATGGGCGACTACTCGATGCTCGCGCGCGACGACGAAGCCGTGCTCGATCACGGCTACTGGCCGTACGAGTGGATGTTCTCGCTCGGGCTGGTGATCGGCGGCGGCACGTCGCACATCCAGAAAAACATCATCGCGGAGCGCGGCCTGAAAATGCCCAAGTCGCGCTAAACCTCGCCCAAGTTAGGATGTTGCGTTCCGCGCCACTTATTACCCGCCTCGCCCGCTTTTCGCGGGAGAGGCCGCGCCTCTGGCGCGGGTGAGGGTGTAGATTTCACGGGAGAGGTCTCGGCCGACGAATAGTCGGCCGAGGGTGAGGGTGCAGCGGCGCCAAATTTGGAGAGAGAGCAATCATGGATTTCGGACTCAGCGAAGAACAACAGCAACTCAAGGAAAGCGCGCGCGCGTTTCTGAGCCACGAATGCCCTGCCGCGTTCGTGCGCAAAACAATGGCCGCCGATGACGGCTATCCGGGCGAACTCTACACCCGGATCGCGAAGCTCGGATGGAGCGGGCTCGTCGTTCCCGAGAAATTCGGCGGCGCGGGACTCGGGATGCTCGACATGGCGATGATTCTCGAAGAGGGCGGCTACGCGGCGATGCCGGGACCGTTCCTGTTCTCGTCGGTGCTCGCGGCCGGCGCGCTGAAACTCGGCGGCTCCGAAGAGATCAATTCAAAATGGCTCACCGCGCTTGCCGAGGGCAACGCAATCGGCACGGTCGCGGTCGTCGAGCGCGCCGCCAGCATCGATCCGGTTGACATCGCGGCGGTCGCGACGAAGGACGGCGCAGGATGGCGTCTCAACGGCGCCAAGATGTTTGTGCCGTATGCCAACGTCGCCGACTTCATCGTCGTCGCCGCCAAAAACGATTCTGGTGAAATTTTTCTGTTTGTCGTCGATTCGAAAGCGCCGGGCGTGACGACCCGTTTGCTCAAGAATCTCGATCTGACGCGGCGGGTCTCGAGCGTCGAGCTCAAGGGCGCTCCCGCCGAGCGGCTTGGCGGCGGAACCGACCTTTTCTCGAAACTAATCGACGTTGCCGCGGTCGCAGTCGCTGCCGACTCGCTCGGCGGGACTGAGCGCGCACTCGAAATGGCGGTAGAATACTCAAAAGTCCGCGAGCAGTTCGGCAAACCGATCGGATCGTTCCAGGCGCTCAAGCACGCGGCCGCCGAAATCGTCGCCGACCTCGAACCCGCGCGCGCGATGCTATGGTACGCCGCCTACGCTCAGGACATCGGCGCGGCGGACGCCTCGCGCACGGCTGCGATGGCGAAAGCGCGCCTGTGCGATATCTATAGCCGCGGCACCGACCGCGCCGTTCTGATGCACGGCGGAATCGGTTTCACCTGGGAGCACGACATGCATCTGTGGTTCAAGCGCGCGCGCTTCAACGAGTCGTGCTTCGGCTCGCCCGCGTACCATCGCGAGCGCGTCGCCACGCTGGGCGCGTATTGAGGCAGAGCAGGCGAAATTCGATGTCTTCTACCTGATTGGCGCCGCGCGATGCGGCGGTTCTGACGGCATCTTCACTGTTTCACTGTTTCACTGCGCGCAGGATGTCGGTCTTGGTCACGATTCCGTTGAGAGCGCGGGCGCCGTCGGTCACCAGCAGCATCTGCGCGCCGCGCTCGCGCACCAGCAGCCGCAGCGCCTCGCTCAAGTCGCAGTCGTCCGTCACGCGAATCGCGCCGCGGTCCGCGAATTCGCCGACAGTGATTTTGTCCCATTCCCCGGGCGCGACCCGGCTTAGATCGGATACGGAAATCGTTCCCACGACTTTGTCGCCTTCGAACACCGGGAAGAACGTGTGCCGGTGACGGGCCGCGACGCTCGAGACGAATTCGCGAATCGTTGACCGGGATTGCACGGAAATGACGCGACGCTGCATCACGTCCCGCACCGCCATCCCGGATAGGTCCGCGAGTTTGGCGGTTTCGTGCAGGTGCTGATCGCCGGAGACCGACGCCTCGCCTGAGATTGCATAAGCGACCGCGGCGCCGATGAGGCTCGGGATGATGTAGGAATGGCCGCCGGTGGTTTCCGCGACGAAGACCACTGCGGTGAGCGGAGCTTTGTATCCGGCCGCGAGGAACGCCGCCATCCCGACCGCGGCATAGAGATCATGCGTCGGCGAGTGAACGACCGATTGCGCGTACGCGTTGCCGATCGCTCCGCCGACCAGCAACAGCGGCACGAACATCGCGCTGACGCCGCCCGAGCCGAGCGAGAAAATCGTCGCGAGCAGTTTCAACGCGGCGAATGCCAGCAGCACTTCGGTCGGAATCGGATGCCTGAGTACGTAGCGGACGGCTTCGTAGTTGGGACCGATCGGAATGAGCGGGCCGTTGTAAATCGTCACGAACGCGAGGCCGCACAGCGCGGTGCCGAGTCCGCCAATCGTGAGCTTGAGCGTATGCGGTATCCTGGCGGTGATGAAAAACACGCGCACGCGGCGAAACGTGATGTCGAAGACGATTGCGATGAGCCCGATTCCAGCGCCGAGCAGCGCCGACCATGCGACGTCGATTGCCCGGAAGCTGGTGCTGCCCGCGAAACCGAACAACGGCTTGGCGCCGACGATCGACACCAGCGTTGCGTAAGCGACCACCGACGCGATGAGCGACGGCAGCAGCGCTTCGTGCGCGAGGTCGTCCTTGTACGGCATCTCGAGCGCGAACACGATGCCGGTAAGGGGAGCGCGGAACACCGCCGACATGCCCGCCGCCGCGCCGCTGATCAACATGATGCGGCGGTCGCGCGTTTCCAGACCGAAACGGCGCAGCTTGGTCCATAGCCACGATCCGATCGCGCCGCCGCTGTAAATGCTTGGTCCTTCGAGCGCCGCGCTGCCGCCCGAGCCGACCGTGGTCACCGCGGCGAGCAACTTCCACCAGAACGGATGCACGTCGATGTCGCCCTGATGCTCGTGGTAGGAGCGAACGATCTCCTCAGTCGAGTGTTCGTTGGGGTCGGGCGTGCGAAACTGCATTATCAGCCCCGTCACGAAGAAGCCGGCGACTAGTCCGACCACGATTGCCCAATGATGGGCAAGGTAGTAGGGAAGTAGTGTCGCCCATATGATGTCGAGAATGAGCACGGCGATCCCGGTGATGATGAGGCCGGTCAGGATACCGATGATAGGCGCGACGAGGAGCCATTTCTGGATGTCGCGCGAGTACGTTGCCCTCAGGTCTTCATTGACCAGAGCGGTGTACTTTCGCAATAGGGGATGCTTAAAGAAACTCGAATTCAGGAAGCTCGCGAAAATTCCCAATGCTGCGATCCTTATCCCCGCCTGGATTTGGCTCGGCGAGTCATTTTGCAACACCTATGGTTAGCATCATGTGTCGGGTCGGCACACTCGCAGTAACGAATGTAGCAGAGTTGCCACAAACAATCGCATGCGGGAGATTAACGCATCGAAGACGCGGCAGCGGTATGCAGGATGGAAGTGATGTTCAACGTCCAAATCGGCGATTTGCGGGTCATCGAGAGTTACAACTGGCTCCGCAGCATCATGGGTCGATTAGGCACGTCGTTTCTCGTCATGTCGCGACTTGAATATAATGCTGTGGGAAATGGCACGGCAATTGGATGATTTAGTTTTGGGGTGGGGTTCATCCGACCTCGTCCAGGCGTCGCTAGTTGACATGTTTTAAGAATCGACTGCCACGGATTTGTCAGGTGATGGGGGATTATGAGTGACCAAGAGAAGGATAAGGAACAAGACAAAGAATCGAGTCTGTTGAGCCCTGCGGTCAGGATTTTTCTGGTCGAAGACAATCCGGACCACGTTTTTATCGCGCTCACTGTAGTAAAGCAGGTGCTAGGCGACGATATCGAATTGGTGCATGCGTCGAATGCCGACGAGGCATTGCTCATGATCGCGCAGTTCACCGAGCAGGATCGCCCGGATTTATTTTTGGTGGATTTGCGTTTGCCTGACAACGGCGGCTTCTCCGTGTTGCAGGCGACGCGAGCGAACGAGGCGCTGACGGCGGTGCCGATGTTCGTTATCACGAGCTCGCTTTACGACCGCGATATTGCGGAGAGCTACCAACTCGGCGCGTCTGCCGTCCTGTGCAAGCCGCTGTCGCGCGCCAAGCTGCGCGACGAGTTGGTGCGCGTCGGCGCACTGCCGCCATCGCAGCGGCCGGCCGATCCGGCATATCGCCACTAGCCAAGCTAGATCGCATTCGCATACGGGCTGTGAGTCGCGCAACTCACGGCCCGTTCGATTTTGCAGGCTTGACGCTTGCGCCGGCAAATAGGATTCTCGCTGACGGTCTGCCCGGCAGCAGACGAGACTTGCATTGCGGCGAAAATCATCGCACAGGAGTTGCCGTGAAACCCTACACATTTGAGCATAGTGACGCGCTGATGGAGCGCGCCAAAAGAGTTATTCCCGGCGGCATCTACGGCCACCAGGCGCCCGTGCTGCTAACCCGGGGCGCTTACCCGTCATTTTTCGCGCGCGGCGAGGGGTCGCACGTCTGGGACGTCGATGGCAACGAGTACATCGACTACATTTGCTCATACGGCCCAATCGTGCTCGGCCATCGGCATCCCAAAGTCGAGGAAGCCGCGCGCCGGCAGATGGAACTCGGCAACTGCTTCAACGCGCCGGGGCCGGTGTGGGTCGATCTCGCGGAGCATCTTGTCTCGATCACGCCGTTTGCCGACTGGACGGTGTTCGCGAAAAACGGTTCCGACGTATGCACCTGGGCGACCGAAGTCGCGCGTCAAGCGACGGGGCGGCCGAAGATCGCAATGTGTGCCGGCGCATACCATGGCACCGATGCATGGTGCACGCCGCTTCCCGGCGGAGTGACGGCGGAAGATCGCGCGAACATGGTTTATTTTCGATTCAACGATCTCGAGAGCCTGCGCCACACGGTCGAGGAAAACAGCGGCAAGATCGCTGGCGTAATTCTGTCTCCGTTCAAGCACGACGCCGGCCACGACTCGGAGTTGCCGGTCGAAGGATTTATGTCCGGCGTGCGGAAAATCTGCGACGACAACGGCATGGTCTTCATCCTGGACGACGTTCGCGCCGGCTTCCGCCTGCACATGGGCGGCTCAGGCGAGTTGTTCGGAGTGCGTCCGGATCTCACGACTTACTGCAAGGCGATTGCCAACGGCTATCCGCTCGCCGCATGCCTTGGGCGCGACAGCCTCAAGCAGGCAGCGCAGGAAGTGTTCTTTACGGGATCGTACTTCACCAGCGCCGTGCCGATGGCGGCGGCGCTGGCGAATCTCAAGGAGCTGCAAGCGGGTGGCGGAATAGAGAGGATGCACACGAACGGCGAGAAGCTGCGCACCGGCCTGCTCGCGCAGGCGCGCAGCGCCGGACTCGAGGTGACGTGCTCCGGACCGCCGGCGATGCCGTACATGACGTTCAAGGCCGACGCGGGCCATCATGATCGCGCCAAGGTTTTCTGCGGCGCATGCTCGCGCAGCGGAGTGTACTTCGCGCCGCGTCACAACTGGTTCATCTCGGCCGCGCATACCGAGCGCGACATCGAGCAGACCCTGGACGTCACCGAGCGGGCATTCGAGGCCGTGCGCAAGCAATTCGGCGCATAGCCCGTCGCGGAAGCATCGGTTACGACTAGATACGCTCCAGAACGATGACCGGGATTTGACGGGTGGTGTTCTTCTGGTAGCCGACAAACGCGGGCATCGCTTTGGCCTGGGCGTTGAACAGCCGCTCGCGCTCGGGGCCACTGGTAATGACAGCCCTGGCCTGGAAGCGTTCGACCCCCAGCTCGATCGTTGGCGTCGGGTGAGCCTTGAGGTTGTGGAACCAGGCGGGATGCGTCGGCGCTCCGGCCTTCGACGCGATTATAACGATTCGATCGCCATTCTTAGTGTACACCAGCGGAGTGGTAGTGGGACGGCCGCTCTTCGCGCCGGTCGTAGTCAGCAGAAGCAGCGGCGCGCCCACGAACGGGCCGCTGAGAACCTTGCCGCCGTTGGCGCGAAACTCTTCGATCAGCTTATCGTTGAATTCGCGCATCGCTTTCTCGTTGAACTCCGCCATCGTGGCCTCCCGAGGAATAATCACCTGCGCGGTGGGCGGCAGGGGTGACCCCTGCACCCGGTGAAAATGTGAAGACGCGAAATCCGCGCAGCGCGGCTTTCGCGAAGGGTTTATGTGAGCAACCGCGCTTCCGTGGGTTTCTGCCCTATTGCTTCGAGTGTATGTCATCCTGACGATGCGAGCGAAGGCGAGCTGAGGATGGATCTCGGACAGCTTCGCGTCACGCGAAGCCGGTTCCGGTTCTGGATCAGCCGCTGCGGTCCCCCCTTTGTCTTGTTGGGTCCGGCCTCCCCCAACGAGCCGATGAGCACGTTTGCGCCGATGGTGCGTCGGGTGATGAACAAACCGTGGGTTCCGCCGGCGAAAGCGGTCTAGTTTGCGGCGAATGAACAGCAATCCGGTCCAGCATAAAGCAACGACCAATCTCGGATTTCCCGGAGGCCTCGTTTGAGCTGCTCACCCCGGAAAAGTGTTCAAGTACCGGTAATCTGAAAGATTCTGAAGCATCCCTAAGAATAAAGGGGCCGGTAAAGCCAACTGCTGCAACATGATCGATTGCATCAAGAGCCTAAGTTTGCGCGTCGCCCGCCACAGCTTGATTAGCTCCTCGGGACCGTCGTAGGGGCGACCTCCATGCGCCAGTAGATTGCGACAGTTATAAACAAATTCGACGAAAGCTTCTCGTTGGCCAAGCAGCTTTCGGACGCACTCGGGTTGTTCATCAAACAGTTCGTAATATCGAGTTTTCAAGCTGGGCTGACTCGCCGCTCCAAGCACACCACTAACCCAGTCGGAAATCGATTTTTCTGCGGACGATCCGATTGTCAAGAGTACCGATTGCCGCCAACCAGATCTCTGCTGCCGAATGGCTTCGCATCGCTGGCAGGTTCGATGGGCGACTTCGTGGTACGCCTCGAGAGCAGTCGCATAGCTGATGAAGTGAAAATCCGTTGCTACGTCAGCGTCCTGCTCCGGGTCTAAAGTAAAATACAAGTTGAACGATGCCGCGTGGAACGTCATTGCCCAGTACCACGCGCTCAGGGAGGCAGTTAGTTTCGAGGCTAAATGCCTGAGAGTAAAGGCGAAACCTATTGGATGACCCCCGATTGCTTGTAGGCGCTTCGGCAGAAAATGCGCACGTTTCTGATTGAAAAATATTTGCGACCGTTGCGCTCCGCGCAGACCATGCAACGCTATGATCGGCAGGTGCTGACCAGCCGCCAAATCCAGGAGGCAGCCGATCATGTGAAGTGGTCCGCGAAGGAAGTCTGCACCCATGGCGATCGGAGCGCTAATACGCAGCCAAGCTGCGTGAGTCAACTCAACTCGCGTGAACATCGGTTCAGTCGATAGATTAGCCTCGTGTGCGGTCTGGACCTCGTATTTTCCGAGAAGTCCTTTCATTGCAAGGGGCTCGACAAATGTCGCAGTCAACCTTCTCTCGCGCGGTTCCGGGGACCCGAGAGAAAATGGATTGCTGCCGATGAACTCTTCAAGATTGTAGTGGCGCACCCAAACGGAAGTGTGTTTCCATTCCGCCAAACAACGAACATGCTCTCCAACGATGCACCACTGGCAGCGGTAGCGTTGGCTTACGTTTCCAAAGTTCGGAATTGGAGGGCCAATTGCCTCGAAAAGCGTAATGGGCGTGTCGTTATCTAGCGCTCGACCATGAATGACTTCATAATGCACAAATGCGTCTGCACGTAAAACCAGAGGTTTACCCGGTTGTAGAGGTTCCTCGAACGTGCCCTCAAGAACTAGATTGATTCCATCGCGTGGTGAGTACTCGACGAATCCTCGAATCTCTCGATCGGAATCCCAAGCGGCGGGTCGCCAATAACCTGCAATTTTGAACTCCTCCTGCATTGTGTAATCGCGGATCAACTTTTCAAGCTCCCACACGATCACGCTTTTTTGAGAAAATCATGTTGCATCGCGAGCAAGAAGAGCCTCTCCCAAACGCGCGTCGCGACCGACTCAAAAACGAGCTAGGGTATCGGGTCGCAGGAGATTTCCGCTCAAAATAGGATTTGTGCCGGCACCAGATTCGGACTATACCCCACCTTCGATCAAATCGATGTCGGCTGCCATCGATCACTTCGCAGGCATGATACCGATCGCATCCTCAACCCGTTTTCTGGTTGGCGCGATTACCCTCATCACCACCGCGAACGATTTCGATAGGAGTGGGGTCTGCGACAGGCTTAACGCTGGGTTGATCTTCGTGCGTTCTACCATGCGGCGATTCCACGGCGGGTCGAGCGTCGATCAAGAAACGCTGAATATCTTGAGGAATCTGAGCCGCGCCATGAAGGGCCGACAGCATTATGAGGGTCTTCAGCAGAAAGCCGAACAGCTTCGCACCGACCGTTGTAGCCTGTAACCTCGAAGCTGCTTCTCGGTTCAGAGCTGCTGAACCTAGTGCTGCCTCGGAAGCGCGTTGAAGGGGGGACACACCGAAGAACTCGTATTCGTCGAGTGCGGTAATGATCTCTTTCAGGTGTCGCCAGGCAAATTTCTTCAGGACGGGATCAATATCGGCTTTTTCTAGATCTGATCGCAGTTCCGCAGCTTCGCGGCGTAGCTCTGCCAGATCAGCGCTCTCGAGCATTTTCTCTGGCGAGAGATCAGCCAAGCGATCTGTGCAGAATTGCAGAGTTTTCTTCGCATCGCTGTTAATTGGCGTCATAAACTCGCGCAAAGGACCTACTAGGCGATGCGCTTTGAAAGCCGCTTCGATCGGCTTCGCCCATTCGAAGTAGATCGGCGCCAGCGGTGGCCGGACGGCAGAAAGCGCCTCTCTAGTCATTTTGGGCAATTGCATTACTCGGCTAATCCGATCCAGTAGCTCGAAAGCGTCATCAGCTCTAACAGCGAGCAAGGCACTCCACGCCTGAAACGCTGGCTGGTCCTGCGGCATCGAACCCAGTCTCTCGATTAGCCTAAAGAGTCGAGCCGCAGGGTTGTTACCTTCTTGTGCGGGCATTGGTTATCTCCGTTGGTCGCGTAGCTGCAACCAGCATAGAGGTCGAAACCTCTATTACCGACCGAACTGAGCAATCATATCAAAAACAAGGGCTGAAGTGTGTTATTCACAATGGCCGCCATTTTGGTGAATCGAAACCAGTCTACGTTACCGGCCCGTCTGGTTTGACAGCCTAACAGACGTTAGATAGGGTTTTTGCCGAGTCAGTGCGAAGCGCTTTGAAAAATTCGGCCGCGCGCGCGAGCGCCAGGGTGGTTGATCTGCGCCGGCCCGTCGACACGCGTGACCGCGTGCTGCAGGCGGCGCAAGCGCTGTTCGCCGAATTCGGCTATCGCGGCACCAGCCTGCGAGACATCGCCAAGCGAATCGGGGTCAGGGCGCCGTCGCTGTTGCATCATTTTCCGTCCAAGCAACAGCTCTATCTCGCGGTGCTGGACCAGATGTTCGAGAGTCTGGCGGATGCGGCCGCCGCGATCGTCTGGAGGCATGAAGGCCGGCAGGAGCGGATGCGCCAGGCGGTCGGGCACACGGTCGACTTTATCGCCAGCCATCCCGATTTCGTGCGAATCATGTGGAAAGAGATGGCCGACGAAAGCGGAACCGGGCGGCAAGTGCTCAAACGGCGGCTGCCGCCGCTGTTTTCCACCGCGGTCACTTTTATTTTCCACGGCCAGCGCGACGGCGAATTCCGCACCGAAGTCGATCCGCTGCATTTCATGTGGGGCCTCAACGCGATCACGATTGGCTACTTCACGATCGCGTCGATGATCCGGCGGCTGTGGGACGTGAACCTGCTCGAGCCTGCGATGGTTGAGCGGCGCAAGCAGGAGCTGACCGACATGGTCGAGCGCACGCTTTTCATTGTTGACGGCGCCGCGCGGTCGATCGAGTCAGTGGATTCGCGGGCGCGCGGCACGCGGCTGGAGAATGAATCGACGAAAACCCGAAGGAGAAAATCGCGCTTATGAAGCTGGGAACCTTTTATGAGCATCAGCTGCCACGTCCATGGAAGGAGGGCGCGGAGCTGAAGCTGTTCCAGGATGCGCTCGATCAGGTCGAACTCGCGGACCGGCTCGGCATCGACCATATGTGGGAAGTGGAGCATCACTTCCTCGAGGAGTATGCGCATTCGTCAGCGCCCGAAATTTTTCTGGCCGCGGCGAGTCAGCGCACCAGGCAGATTCGGCTCGGTCACGGGATCGTGTTGCTGCCGCCGGGCTACAACCATCCGGCGCGCGTCGCGGAGCGGATCGCGACGCTGGATCTGGTGAGCGGCGGGCGGGTCGAGTTCGGCACCGGTGAATCGTCGGCGGAGCTGGAGCTGGGCGGCTTTTGCATCCCGCGCGCGGACAAGCGCGCGATGTGGCAGGAGTCGCTGGGTGCGATCGCGCGAATGTTTGTCGAGGAACCGTTTCTTGGTCATGAGGGCCAGTACTTCAAGATGCCGGTGCGTAACGTGGTGCCCAAGCCCGTGCAGAAACCGCATCCGCCGCTGTGGGTCGCGTGCTCGCGGCGCGAGACCATTCATCTGGCGGCCAAGCTTGGGATCGGCGCGCTGACATTTGCGTTCGTGTCGCCGGAAGAGGCGCGGGAGTGGGTCAACGACTATTACACGACGCTCGAGAATGAGTGCGAGCCGATCGGATACGCGGTCAATGCGAACATCGCGATCGTCACCGGCTTCATGTGCGACAACGACGCCGAGCGGGCGCACAAGATGGGCGAAGAGGGGCTGAAGTTCTTTTCGTACGCGCTAGGCCATCATTATGCGTTTGGGCGGCACGAGCCGGGCAAGACGAACATCTGGAACAATTTCAAAGCGAGCCCGATGAGTTTGCCGGGCCTGGACGGGGCGAACTCATGCGTCGGATCGCCCGACCAGATTCGCACGCGGCTTGGCGAATTCGAGCAAGCCGGCGTTGACCAGGTGGTGTTCATCTCGCAGGCGGGCAACAATAAGCACGAGGACATCTGCTCGTCGCTCAGCCTGTTCGCCGAAAAGGTCCTGCCCGAGTTGAAGGAGCGCGAACAAAAACGCGCCGGGCAGAAGGCCGAGCGGATGGCGCCGATCCTGGACAAGGCGATGAAGCGCAAACCCGAGCCGAAAATTCCCAAAAGCGACGGACCCGTCGTGGTGCAGGCCGGGATGCTCGTGTAAGCGCGACGGCGCCTTCAATCTGTGCCGGGCGCTGTCGGCGCGGGTCCGACGCGAGTGAACTTTACCGGGAATCCGCCGCAGTCTTTGGGATTGACGAGTTCTTCGCGGAAATTACTCGGGTCACTGACGATAATTCGCGCCATCACCCATCGCGACTGCTGGAACCCATGCTCGGCGCATATCTGATCGGCGACCACGATGCCCGGCGCGTGTTGATCGAGAGTACCGCGCCACATGACGTTGCCCGGCGGGATATCTTTGTTGCCGTCGATCAGGGTTGCGACGTAATTGCGGCCGCGCAGCATCTGGTCCAGACCGATAACCACTCGAAGCGGGCCGCCCGGATAGGTGGCAATCCAGTTTCCGTTGAGCAACCTCGCCATGTTCATCGGCGGCGCGGGCGGCTGCACGGGAGCGGCCGGAAGCATCGGCATCGACGGCCCCGAAGATTGTTGGAACGACTGCGAATTGCACGAGGAGGTCACGCATGCGAGCACAATCGTCAGCGCTGCAAGGGCGGCGCGGCGCGCGCTGGCAGGTGGCGGACTCGCGGCAGTCAACATTGGTGAGCAGTGGCGGTGGATACTCGGACGCGGCATAGATTCCCCCAGCGGATGGATGCTCAAGTATAGACTGAGTTACGGCGCAGAACAGCAGAGTCATTTTTCCCGCGGTGCGTCAATATCGATGAGTTAACGCTGCGAGCCGGCATCAGGAGTGACGAGTTGGGCAACGATTACATCGAAGCGTCGCGCGTCTTTCACGAAATCACCAAGCATTCGTATACCAGCGTCCGTTCGTCGCCGCACTTTCTGGACTGGGACATCAAGCCGATGCCCTACAAGATTTATCCGGGAGCCGCGTCCGTCGGCTTGCCGCGCGATCTGAATCTTTCCGCGACGCCCACGCTGTCGGCGCTCTCGTCGTACGTACCGGCGGGATTTTCCGCATCGAGCGAAACAGCGGCGCTGACCCGCATTTTGTACTGTGCCGGCGGGCTGACGCGGCACAAGCAGGTGGGCGCCGAGGAATATCACTTCCGTGCCGCGGCGTCGGCGGGCGCGCTATATCCAATCGAGATTTACGTGGCGGCAGGAGCAGTGGAGGGCCTCGAGTCGGGCCTTTATCATTTTTCACCTGCTGATTTGCGGATGACCGGGCTGCGACGCGGCGATTGGCGCGGTTACATGGCAGACGCGGCCGCGAAGCGCAGCTCGATTCTGCACGCGCGTGCGGTGATCGCATTATCGGCTATCTACTGGCGCAGCGAATGGAAATATCGCGCGCGGGCGTATCGGTATTGCTATTGGGACGCGGGAACCATGCTGGCTAATCTGCTTGCAGCCGCGGCGGCCGAGGAAATTTCCGCGGAGGTGATCACCGCATTCGAGGATCCCGCGCTCGAGGCGTTGCTCGGAATCGACGGCGAGCGCGAAGGCATGGTCGCGCTTGTTGCGCTGGGGCGATCGGACCAACCAGCCGCGCCATCGCCTGAAATCGAGCCCTTGGCGCTCGAGACGATTCCGCTTTCGTCCCGGGAGGTCGCGTACCCTGACCTGGCCAAGATGCATCGCGAATCGCGGTTGGTCACGGCCGATGAGGTCGCAAGGGTTGCGGCTGCGAAATTGGATTCGGCGCCACCGTTGTCAAGCACGAGCGAGCTTCGTTTCGAAACAATCGCGTCCGAAGATTCCACGGGACTCGGCGAGACCATCATCCGCCGCGGATCGTCGCGAGCATTTGCCCAGGATGCGATTGGCGCGGAAGAACTCGCGACGATCATGGCCGCTTCAAGCGAGCATCCGCAGGCCGACTTTCCGCCGTTGACCGACACTTATCTAATCGTCAACGCAACCGACGCAATGGAACCCGGGGCGTACTACTACAACCGGCAAGCGCGCGCGTTCGAGATGCTGAAGGCGGGCAACTTCCGCGCCGACGCTGGATATCTGTGCCTCGAACAGCAGCTCGGCATGGATTGTTCCGCGCTGGTGGTTTACATGGCCGATCTCGAGCGCACGATTCGCGCGTTGGGAAATCGCGGTTACGGCGACGCGCATCTCGAGGCTGGAATTCTTGGCGGCCGCGCCTACCTTGCGGCATATTCGCTCGGCCGCGGCGCTACGGGACTCACCTTCTACGATGACGACACGAGCAAATTTTTCGAGCCGCACGCTGCCGGAAAGAGTCCTCTGTTGATGGTTGCGCTCGGAATTCCCCGCTCGCGGATGAAATCGTAGTCAAGACTGCGGGCCGGTTGAAAGAGTCGGCGAGACCGAACCGCAGTGGAGTGTTGATGACCGCCTGATAGGCGGATGCCTGTCGTTTGAGCAGGCACATTGCAGTTTTCATCAATACTCACTCGATTTTGAAGTGGCACTTTTCCTGCTCTGAGCTTCCTTCATACTCCCGCCCGTAACGGGAGTGACGCGTATGCATGCGGCGGACAACCACTCCGGCCCATGAATTGAAGGAGGTAAGATGGCTGAAGAACAGAAAAAGATGCTGCCGACGCTGGGCTTGACCGGGGTCACGGTCAACGCGATGGCGCTGATCGCCCCGGGAGCCTTCCTGTGGATCACGTTTGTCGTTCAAGCGGGATACGCGTACCCGTCGGGGATGGCGATGTGGGCCGGCATTTTCGTCGCGCTGCTACTGGCGTATGCGACCGCAATTTCGTACTCGGAGCTCGCCAAACTTTATCCGGGAGCGGGCAGTTCGTACCTGTTTGCAGAGCAGGCCTTCTTGAGCAAGACCCACGCCTACAAGTTCGCGCGCGTGGCCAAGTTCGTAATGGGATGGTCGTCGCATCTGTATTACTGGATGTATCCCGGCGTCATGGTCGCCACGATGGGCATCATGGTCGGGTACATCGTCGGCACGGTTGCGCCGAGCACGATGAACGCGGGAATTCCCGGTCCGGTATTCATGGCGATAATTGCGATAATTTTCGCGTACGCCGTCGCCTGGATCGCGTTCCGGGGCGTCAACGGTTCCACCTTCGTCAATATCGGGATCAACGGAATCCAGATCGTCGCGCTGCTGTTCTTCTCAGCACTCGCGATCGCATACCGCGCCGCGCATCCCGCGGGCTCGGCGGGCCTGGCGCTCGATGCCAATGGCAATACGATCGCCGCGACCCTGAGTTACGGCATGGCCGGCGACCACCCGTCGCACGCCAGCGCACTCTCGGTCATTCTGCCGCACAGGTTGGACTGGGTGATGCTGCAGGCAACGGTCGCGATTCTGCTGCTGGTCGGCTTCGAGTCGGTGACCGCTCTCGGCGAGGAAGCGAAGAACCCCAAAAAGGACATCCCGCGCGGCGTTCTGCTGTCGCTGACGATCCAGGGGTTGTTCTGCTACCTGATCGAATACTTCGCGGCCAACTATTTCCTGAACAGCGCCTACAGTCTTGCGGAGGCCAAGGGATCGGCGGCCCCGCTCGGCGACATGATGGTGATCATCGGCAACGCGCTGCTGGGCGGACATGGCACGGCGTTCATGCTGATGGAAGCGCTGACGGTTTTCCTGGCGCTGATCGGCACCACGCTGTCGTGCATCAACACCGGCGCGCGCGTGACCTACGCGATGGGGCGTGACGAGGAAGTGCCCGAGCATTTCGGTCTGCTGCACGGCAAGAACCTGACGCCGCATCGCGCGATTTGGGTGCTTGCAACGATATCGGCAATACTCGGCGCGTACGCCGCGCTGTTCTACTTCGCCGGCGCTTCGGCGCCTGATGACAAGACGATTGCGACGCTGCCGCACAACCTGTGGTACGCGCTCGGAATGAGCTCCAACGCGTCACTCTCGGCGCTGCCCAACGGGTTGCTGCTGGTCACGCTCACTTCAAACTTCGGAACCTTTCTGCTCTACGGTCTGACGAACATTGTGTGCATCGTCGCCTACTCGGAGCGTGACGAGTTCCATGGATTCAAGCACATGGTGGTGCCGGTGTTCGGCGCGGTCGCGAACTTCGCGTGCCTCGCGTTCTACATCATCGGACCGATGGAGGGGCTCGGCAGCGTGAAGGAACCGTTGATGGCGGTGGCGATATCCGCGATTTGGGGAATCTACGGTGCGATTTACTTCGTCCGTAACTCGAAGAAGCGGGGCAAAGAGACGATTCTCGTAACCAAGCCGGCCTGATCCCAGGCGCTGGTTTGGCGAATAATCCTGGGGGCGAGCCGCGTGGGACTGCGGCTCGCCCCCTTGGCCGTTCAAGCGACTTTACTCCTCAGCGTTAGCCGGGTAGCTCAATTCAAATGGATTCGTCGCTCTCCGCTCCTCCTTCGGTTGAGCAGGCTTTCGAGTTGGCGCTGTTGTCCGACGTAGGTACGGACCGCCCGGACAATGAAGACTCGTGCGGGCATTTTATCGAGAGTCACGACAGCGTGGTGTTCGCGATTGCCGACGGCGTCGGCGGCTACGAAGGCGGTGAAGTCGCGAGCCGGATGGCGATCGACATAACTCTTGAAGCTTACCGCGAGAGCCCGCCAGCGTGGGGAGCCGCCAAGCGGCTCCATCGCGCGATTACGCGGGCCAACATCGAGATTCACGACAAGGCGCTTACCGTGCCGGAACTGGGCCGGATGGCGACCACGATGACCGCGGTTACGGTGGAGAAGGGGATGCTGTCGGCGGTGCACGTCGGAGATTGCCGGCTGCATCTGATCCGTCACCGCCAAATCTCGCAAATCACAAAAGATCACACGATGGTTGCCGACCGGGTCAGGATGGGCGTGATGTCGGCGGCACGCGCGAAGAATCATCCGGAGCGCGGGATGCTTCTGCGCAGTCTTGGACACGAGTTGATCGTGTCGATCGATCGGATCGCGATGCCGCTGCTGGAGCGCGATCGGCTGATACTGTGCAGCGACGGGATGTACAATGTCCTGGATGACAAGGAACTGGAATCGCTGACGCGTGGCGTTGACCCCGAGACGGGCTGCCGCAACTTGATCGACACGGCCAATAGGCGCGGTACCGCAGACAACCTGACCTGCGCGGTCTTCAGAATGACGTCGCCGACCGGGCATACGGCAACCGCCAGCGGCTGGCGCGATCGATTGCGAGGATCGTTCGGGCGATGAAGCGTATGGCGCCGCATCCCCTTCCATTGCCTGCGCGGCGGGTGTTAACGTCCGCTGACCGGCTTTTTTTCGAGACGGTCTGAAAAATGCGCGAGGTCGGCGTTGGAGAAAACCTCGATCAGTACAAATTGATCGAGGTGATCGCGCGCAGCGGAATGGCGTCGATCTTCAAAGCTATCGACCAGGTCGACGGCGCGACCGTCGCGATCAAAGTCCCCTACATGCAGTTCGAGAGCGACGTGGTCTTCTACGGCCGCTTTCAGCGCGAAGAAGAAGTCGGCCGCCGTCTCAACCATCCCGGCATCATCAAGGTCCTCACGCCCATGCGCAAAAGCCGCATGTATATCGCCATGGAGTACGTCGAGGGTCCCTCGCTGCGCGCGATGATGCACGAGCCCGGCGGGCTGTCGGTGGAAAAGGCGCTCGATCTTGCACGCCAGTTGGCGGAGACGCTTGTGTACATGCACGGTGAAGGCGTGGTGCATCGCGATTTGAAGCCGGAGAACGTGCTGGTGACGGCCGAAGGCCGGACCAAGGTCATGGATTTCGGAATCGCACTCGACGAAACCGCGCGGCGGCTGACGTGGTCCGGCCTGTCATCGACCATCGGCACGCCCGACTACATGGCGCCCGAACAGGTCAGCGGCCGGCGCGGCGACGTTCGCACCGACGTCTATTCGCTGGGCGTGATTCTCTACGAGATGCTGACCGGCCACCTGCCGCACTCGGGCCCCAACGTTTACAACGTGATGCGCGCGAAAACCTCGGAAGATCCGCAGCCGCCAACCGCATTCAAGTCCGATCTCGATCCGCATCTGGAGGAGATCATCCTTCACGCGATCGAGCGCTCTCCGCGCGACCGCTATGCGAGCGCGGCCGAGATGCTCGCGGACCTGAGCGATCCGTCGCGCGTCGTTGCCACGGGCCGCGCGCAGGGCCTCCATCCACGCAGCCTCGCGCTGCAGCGCGCGCGTCGTACGGCAGGGTACGTGCTGTTTTTCACGTCGCTCATCGGGATCCTTGTATTTCTGATTTGGCTTGCAAACCGTTACCCGGCGTCGCCGACTCCCCCGCGCCGGTCATATCGAGGGCAGGTGAAATGATGCCGAGACGATCGCAACTCGGATTGGCCGCCGCCACTTTCGCCGCGCTGACGCTATTTTCATCGCTGGCGCGCGCGCAGACTGCCGCGTCGTCGCCGCCGCTGGACAATTCGCTCAACCTGGCGTGGCTGCTGGTCGCGGGCTTCCTGGTGATGTTCATGCAGCTCGGATTCGCAATGGTGGAGACGGGGTTCACGCGCTCCAAGAACGCGGTCAACACCATGGCGATGAACTTGATCATTTACCCGATCGGCATCATCGGCTTCTGGCTCACCGGCTACGGCTTCATGATGGGCGGCGTCGCGCACTGGCCCTCGCTTGGCATGGGCGCGATCGGCCATCACGAGTTGTCGATCACGATCGGCGCGCATTCGTATGGAATCATCGGCTTCAGCAAGTTCGCGCTGCTCAGCGTCAGTCGCGATCCGGCCAGTCTCGGCATGTTTCTATTCTCGCTTGTTTTCATGGACACCGCCGCGACCATTCCGACGGGTGCGATGGCGGAGCGATGGAAGTTCAAAGCGTTCTTTATCTACGGACTGTTCATGTCGATGTTCCTGTATCCGTTGTACGGCAACTGGGTATGGGGCGGAGGATGGCTCTCGCAGCTCGGCACGAACCTGGGCCTGGGCCACGGCCATCTGGATTTCGCCGGATCGTCGGTAGTGCACATGACGGGCGGAGTGGCCGGTCTCGCCGGCGCTTACATGGTGGGTCCGCGCATCGGAAAGTTCCGGCGCGACGGCGCCATCGGCGCGTTGCCCGGACATAACCTGCCCATGGCCATCAGCGGAACGTTGATTCTCGCGTTCGGATGGTTCGGCTTCAACGCCGGCTCGACGCTCGCCGCATCGGATCCACGAATAGCGATCATCGCGGTGAACACCATGCTTGCCTCGGCGGCCGGCGCGCTCGCGGCGCTGCTCTATTTGTGGAATCAGTATCACAAACCCGACGTCGCGATCGCCTGCAACGGTCTGCTGGGCGGACTCGTCGCAATCACCGCCCCGTGCGCATTCGTATCGCCCGCGGCGGCTGTTCTGATTGGCACGATCGCGGGACTGCTGGTCGTGTGGACGGTGCTTGAACTCGAACGCCGCTTTCGAATCGACGATCCGGTCGGTGCGGTCGCCGTGCACGGTGCGTGCGGAATATGGGGCGCGCTGGCGCTTGGTCTGTTTGCCGACGGCACCTACGGTGACGGATGGAACGGTGTCGCGGGTCCGGTGCGCGGCCTGCTCTACGGCGATGCGGGTCAATTTTTCGCCCAGTTGATCGGTGTCACGGTGAACGTGGTCGTGGTATTCGGCCTTGCGATCCTGTTCTTCAAGATCGTCGAGCGCACGGTGGGCAACCGCGTGCTGGTGGAAGTGGAATGGTCGGGGCTGGATGCGCTTGAGATGGGAAGCGACGCCTATCCACATTCGTAGTTGGCCGGGGATTCGGCGCGAGCGGCGCGTTACCTGAGCGATCGCGCTTGGACCGGAACAACCGCAGTATAGGTGAGCGGCAATCGCTGGTTTAGACCTATATTTCGTCGGCGCCCATCACATCGGCCTTAACAAACTCATGTTTTACTGAGTCAAATCCTTACAAACGCTTGACACGTTTCGATTTTCCGCCTATCTTCATCGTCACTCGACGAGGATAACCTTATGAAATTCGGCGGAGATTTCCCCGAACTCGACGCCATCGACCTGCAGATTATCGGCCTCCTGCAGGAACACGGCCGCATTCCGCTAGTCAAGCTCGGAGAGCAAGTCGGGCTTTCGGCGCCGTCGGTCAACGAACGCGTCAAAAAACTCGAAGACGGCGGAGTGATCACCGGCTATCACGCCACCGTCGATGCTACCCGGCTCGGCAAGGACGTCACCGCGTTTATCGGCGTGTCGATTTCGCATCCGAAAACAATCTCGCTGTTCAAGGAATCCGTCGCGCTGCTCGACGACGTGCTCGAATGCCATCACGTCACCGGCCAGCACACGCTCTTGCTGAAAATCAAAACCGACAACACTTCGTCGCTCGAGCGGCTCATCAGCACGATCCGCTCGATCGAGGGAGTGGCGCGGACGGAGACGATGGTGGTGCTGTCGACGCATACCGAGCGCGGTTTGATTTCGGTTCATCCCAACGGCGACTCGCACGAGCCTGCCAACGGCAGGCGCCATCGCCACGGCGCCGCTAAACCTGCGCCTCCGGAACCAAGACGGGTATCATGATGCACAACTACCGAAGTATTCCGAAGGCACAAGGCCTCTACGATCCCGCCCATGAGAGCGACGCGTGCGGCGTCGGCTTCGTCGTCAACATCAAGGGCGAGCGCTCGCATGACATCGTGGCGAAAGCGCTGCAGGTGCTCGACAACCTGACCCATCGCGGCGCGTGCGGATGCGATCCGCGCACGGGCGACGGCGCTGGAATCCTGCTGCAGATTCCGCACGAGTTTTTCTCGAGCGAAGCGGCCCGGCTCGGCTTCGAACTGCCCGCGCCCGGCGAATACGGCGTGGGACAGGTTTTCCTGCCGCTCGACCCGGTCAAGCGCAAAGACTGCGAGGACGCGTTCGAGAGAATCGTCAACGAGGAGGGTCAGCGTCTGCTCGGATGGCGCGACGTGCCGGTGGTCGAATCCGCGTGCGGCGATATCGCGCGGCGCGGGATGCCCGCAATCCGCCAGGTCTTCATCGCGCGCAGTCCGGACTTGCCCGACGCCGAGGCGCTCGAGCGCAAGCTGTACGTAATTCGCAAGCGCGCCACTTCAGAGGCGGAAAAACTCGGCCTCTTCGATCCGGAACTGTTTTATTTCTGCAGCCTCTCGGCGCTGACCGTCGTCTATAAGGGTCAGCTCATCTCGACACAGATACCGCAGTTCTTCCCCGATTTGCTAAATGGCGCCATCAAGACCGCGCTCGCGATGGTCCATCAGCGCTTCTCGACCAACACATTTCCGAGCTGGGACCGTGCGCATCCCTACCGCTTCATGTCGCACAACGGCGAGATCAACACGCTGCGCGGCAATATCAACTGGATGCACGCGCGCGAGAAGCTTTTCTCTTCACCGCTGTTCGGCGACGACATCAAGAAGCTGTTGCCGATCGTCGAGCCCAACGGCAGCGACTCCGCAACCTTCGACAATTGTCTCGAACTGCTGGTTCGCACCGGACGTTCGCTGCCGCACGCCATGATGATGATGATTCCGGAAGCGTGGCAGAACGACCCGCAGATGAGCGACGGCAAGCGCGCTTTCTACCGCTTTCATTCATGCATGATGGAACCGTGGGACGGCCCCGCGTCGATCGCGTTCACTGACGGTATCAGAATCGGCGCGGTGCTCGATCGCAACGGGCTTCGTCCGTCGCGCTACACGGTGACCAAGGACGGATTGGTCGTGATGGCGTCCGAGACCGGCGTCCTCGACATCGCGCCGCAGAACGTCGCGCTCAAAGGGCGGCTGCAGCCGGGACGAATGTTTCTCATCGATACCTCGCTGGGCAGAATCGTGCAGGACGAAGAAATCAAGAATTCGATGGCGGCGCGACAGCCGTATCGCAGCTGGCTCGACGCCAATCTCGTCGCACTCGATTCGCTCCCCGAGGCAAGCGATGCGCCAGCGGTTGACGGCTTTGAAAACCACGAGCTGCTGAAGCAGCAGCAATCGTTCGGCTATACGATCGAGGATCTCAAAATGATCCTCGCGCCGATGGCGACCAACGGCCAGGAGCCGGTCGCCTCGATGGGCACCGACACTCCGCTGGCCGTCCTCTCGAACCGACCCCAGCTGCTTTACAACTACTTCAAGCAATTGTTCGCGCAGGTGACGAATCCGCCGATCGATCCGATTCGCGAGGAACTCGTGACCTCGACCGAAACGACAATCGGCGCCGAGGATAATCTGTTCGAAGAATCGCCGCTCCACTGCCGCCAACTTCAACTCAAGCAGCCCCTGCTCACCAACCAGGAACTTCAAAGGATCAAACGGCTGGCCGTCGAGGGCCTGCGCACCGTCACGCTTCCCACGCTTTACCGCGTTGATGACGGCGAAGGCGGGCTTCGCGCCGCGCTCGACGCGCTTTGCCGCGCCGCTTCGGACGCGATCGAATCCGGCTACACGATAATCGTGCTTTCGGATCGTGGCGTGAACGCGGAGTACGCCGCCATTCCGGCGCTGCTCGCGACTGGAGCCGTGCATCATCATCTGATTCGCGAAGGGACGCGCACCCGGGCCGGCCTCGTCGTCGAGTCGGGAGAACCGCGCGAGGCGATGCATTTCTGCCTGCTGGTCGGCTACGGCGCGGGCGCCGTCAATCCGTACCTCGCATACGCGACGATGGCGGGAATGATTCGCGACGGCCAGCTCCGGGACATCGACGAAGACACCGCCGTCCACAACTTCATCAAGGCCGTCTCCAAGAGCATTACGAAAGTCGCGGCCAAGATGGGGATCTCGACGACGCAAAGTTACCGCGGCGCGCAGATCTTCGAGGCGATCGGATTGGCGAAGGACGTGATCGACAAGTACTTCACCTGGACGGCGTCGCGCGTGGCAGGGGTCGGCCTCGACGCGATCGCGCGCGAGACCGCTGCGCGTCACACCTACGCGTTCAAGGTGGCCGCGAACCTCGACGGCGAGCTCGATGTCGGTGGCCAGTACCAGTGGCGCCGCGCCGGCGAGTTTCACATGTACAACCCGAACACGATCGCCAGGCTGCAGCATTCCGTGCGCTCGGGAAATTATCGGGTGTTTAAGGATTACACCAGGGCGGTTGACGAGCAGAGTCGCTCGCTCACCACGCTTCGCTCGCTGCTCAAGTTCAATTCTGATCGGCCGCCCGTGCCGCTGGAGGAAGTCGAGCCGGCCGCCGAGATCGTCAAACGCTTCAAAACCGGCGCGATGTCGTTCGGATCGATCAGCAAAGAGGCGCACGAAAACCTCGCCATCGCCATGAACCGGATAGGCGGCAAAAGCAACACCGGCGAGGGCGGCGAGGATCCGGCGCGCTTCGTGCCCGATGCCAACGGCGATAGCCGCCGTAGCGCGATCAAACAGGTGGCGTCGGCGCGCTTCGGCGTCACGAGTCATTACCTGGTCAACGCCGACGAACTGCAGATCAAGATGGCGCAGGGCGCCAAGCCCGGCGAGGGCGGTCAGCTTCCCGGTCACAAGGTCGACGATTTCATCGCGAAGATTCGCTACTCGACGCCCGGCGTGGGATTGATCTCTCCGCCCCCGCATCACGACATCTATTCGATCGAAGATCTCGCGCAGCTTATCCACGATCTCAAAAATTCCAACAATCGCGCGCGCATCGGTGTCAAGCTGGTCGCCGAGGTCGGCGTGGGCACCATCGCCGCGGGAGTCGCAAAGGCCAAAGCCGACGTCGTGCTGATTAGCGGTTACGACGGCGGCACCGGCGCGTCTCCCCTGCAATCGATCAGGCACGCGGGAGTTCCGTGGGAGCTGGGACTCGCCGAGACGCAGCAAACCCTGGTGATGAACGGTCTGCGCGGACGCATTCGCGTCGAGACCGACGGCCAGCTCAAGACCGGCCGCGACGTCGCCATCGCCGCCCTTCTAGGCGCCGAGGAATTCGGTTTCGCCAGCGCGGCGCTGGTCGCCTCGGGATGCATCATGATGCGCGTCTGCCATCTCAACACCTGCCCGGTCGGCATCGCGACGCAGGATCCGGTGCTCCGCGCGAAGTTCTCGGGCAAGCCCGAGCACGTCGTGAACTTCATGATGTTCATCGCGGACGAACTGCGCGAATACATGGCGCAGTTGGGCTTTCGCACCGTTGCCGAAATGGTTGGGCACGTCGAATGCCTGGATTCCAACGAAGCAATCGCGCATTGGAAGGCGCGCAACGTCGATCTGGCCAATATTCTTCGTCGTCCCGATGTCGGGCCGGACGAACCGCTGCATTGTGTCGAGCTGCAGGATCACGGCCTCGGCGCCGCGCTCGACAACCAGATTATCGAGCTTGCAAAAGACGCGCTCGAACATCGCAAGCCGGTCGAAATCCATCTTCCCATCCGCAACGTGAACCGCACCGTCGGCACGATGCTGTCGGCGGAAGTGTCGCGGCGCTTCGGCGCGGAGGGACTGCCGCCCTACACGGTTCAGATTCATCTCAAAGGTTCGGCCGGCCAGAGTTTCGGCGCGTGGCTAGCGCCGGGAATCGCGCTCCATCTCGAAGGCGACGCGAACGACTACTGCGGCAAGGGACTGTCGGGCGGATTTATCTCGGTGCGTCCGCCAAAAGAAGCGACCTTCAAGGCCGAGGACAACATCATTGTCGGCAACGTCGCGCTCTACGGCGCCACCGGCGGCGAAGCGTTCTTCCGCGGCATAGCCGGCGAGCGATTCGCGGTGCGTAACAGCGGCGCACACACGGTCGTCGAGGGAGTCGGCGACCATGGATGCGAGTACATGACGCGCGGGTTGGTCGTGGTTCTGGGCAAGACCGGCCGCAACTTCTCAGCCGGCATGAGCGGCGGGGTGGCGTACGTGCTTGACGAAGACGGCTCCTTTCCGTCGCGCTGCAACACCGGGATGGTCGAGTTGGGTCCGATCGGCAATCGCGACGAGCTCAATCAGTTGCATGCGCTGATAGTGCGGCACTTGCAGTACACGCAGAGCACGGTCGCGCGGCGAGTCCTCGACAAGTGGGACGACTACGCTGCGAAGTTTGTAAAAGTATTGCCGACTGAGTACCGCATGGTGCTCGAACGGCAACATCTCAACATGAATTCCGATCTCGCGCGGCTGGCCGCAGTTTAGCCGAGCGAGTAATCGACTGACTAATCAGAATTGACCTGACTCGGGAGACCACGGCTGCGATGGGCAAGATTACGGGCTTCATGGAGATCAAGCGCGAGACTCCTTCGCGCCGTCCGGTCAGGGAACGTCTGAAGGATTGGCGCGAATTCGATCTCAAGATGCCCGAAGACAAACTGCGCGCGCAGGGCGCCCGCTGTATGGATTGCGGGATTCCCTTTTGCCACAAGGGTTGCCCGCTCGGGAACATCATCCCCGACTGGAACGATCTCATCTACCGGGGCCGGTGGCGCGAGGCGATCGATCGACTGCACGCGACCAACAACTTTCCGGAGTTCACCGGCAGAGTTTGCCCCGCGCCGTGCGAAGAAGCCTGCGTGCTCAGCATTAACAACGATCCGGTCACGATCAAACTGATCGAGAAGAACATCATCGATCACGCGTGGGGAGAAAAATGGATCGTGCCGCAGCCGCCCGCGCGCAAGTCGGGAAAGCGTGTTGCGGTCGTGGGCTCGGGACCGTCGGGGCTGGCGTGCGCGCAGCAACTCATGCGCGCGGGACATTCCGTCACGCTGTACGAGCGATCGGATCGCGTGGGCGGATTGCTCACTTATGGCATTCCGGACTTCAAGCTGGAAAAGTGGATCGTCAACCGGCGCGTTGAGCAAATGAAGGCCGAGGGACTGGAGATTGTCACCAACTGCCGCGTCGGCTTCGACATCCACGCGGACGAGATGCGCTCGAAGTACGACGCCATCGTACTCGCGATGGGCGCGACCAAGCCGCGTGACCTGCCGATCCCGGGACGGGATCTCAAGGGAATCCATTTTGCCATGGAATTCCTGCCGCAACAGAACAAGCGTAACTTCGGCGACGCGCTCGATCCGGCGGGCGAGATCACTGCCAACGGAAAGCGCGTGGTGATTCTCGGCGGCGGCGATACGGGTTCCGATTGCCTGGGCACCTCAAATCGCCAGGGCGCGATCGTCGTGCATCAGTTCGAACTGCTCCCGATGCCGCCTGAAAAGCGCACCGCCGAAATGCCGTGGCCCGACTGGCCGATGATCATGCGTACCTCGAGCTCGCATGAAGAGGGCGTGCAGCGCGACTGGAGCGTGAACACGAGCAAGTTTACCGGCGAAAACGGCGTGGTGAAAAAACTCCACGGCGTGCGGCTCAACTGGAAGCACGACAACGGGCGGATGGTGATGGAGCAAATTCCGGGCACGGATTTCGAGATCGAGTGCGACCTCGTGCTGCTTGCGCTCGGGTTTCTCGGCCCCGAGCCCGACGGCATAATCTCGGAGCTTGGTATCAAGCTCGACCCGCGCAGCAACGTGCAGTGCGAGAGTTACATGTCGAGCGTGCCGGGAGTTTTCGCCGCCGGAGACGCACATCGCGGGCAATCGCTGGTGGTGTGGGCGATATGGGAGGGACGCGAAGCGGCGCGCGCGGTCGATGCCTACCTGATGGGCGAGACCTTTCTGCCGTCGAGTCCTGAACTCTGATCGCTGCATACCCGCGAGCGGACGAACGAGGCCGGGAATTTCAGCGGCGAAAACCCATCGCGTCGAGCTTGCGAATCACCCACTCAATTCGGTCCTCGCCCCAGAACGGTTCGCCGTCCACGATGAAGGTCGGCACGCCGAAGACCTTGTCGCGATCAGTCTCAGCGAAGCATGCATCCAGGTCGGCGCGCGCGCCGCTGTCGGCATAGCGAAGAAATTCGGCGGGATCGAGACCGACTTCAGCAACGATCGCTGAAATCGCATCGCGGCTTTCGACATCGAGTTCCTGTTTCCAGAATCGGTCGAACACGCGATTCGAGTACGGCCGGAACTGCCGATTCTTCGCGGCGTAGAGACCGCCATAGAACGCCAGCCGCGCGCTGAAAATCTTTTTTGGCGGGTCGATGACGAGTCCGCGTTCCTTCGCGATTCGGCGCGCGTCGAGATACAGATAGCGAACCTTGCGACGGTCGGCGTCCTCGCGATCAAGCGGACCGTAAACCTTTCGGATGCTCACCCCGTATGGGTGAAACGTACGCGCACGCTATGAGACAGCTCGAGGTCGTAGGCAGGCTGCATCGCGAGGTACGAGTACGGACTCGTGTATGCGAAGTAGAGCTTGATTTCGTGCAGGCTGCCGTTCATCGGACACGATCACTGAGATGCCATAGCGAGAAAGTCCGCGAGGTGGACGACCTTGATTTTCGAACCGCGACGGCGAAGTTCGGCGGCGATCTGGAACTCGCATCCGGGATTCGCCAGCACGACGTAATCCGCGCCTGCCGCAATAATATTGTCGGCTTTGCGCCGCGCCAAGTCGCGCGCCATTGCGGGCTCGGTCAAATTGTAGGATCCGGCCGAACCGCAGCAGAGTTCGGACTCCGTCATTTCGACGATCGTCACGCCCGGAATCGAGGCGAGCAATTTGCGCGGCGCTTCGCGCACTCCGAGTCCATGCACGAGGTGACAAGCGTCGTGATAAGTGACGCGGCATCGAAATTCACGCTTCGGTCTCGCCGGCGCGTCGAGCAGTAAAGAACTCAGGTCCCGGACTTTCGAGGAAACCGCGCGCGCATCTTCGGCAAATTCCGGTTCGTCTTTGAGCAAATCACCGTATTCTGCGATTGCCACCGAGCATCCCGACGCGGCCGACACGATTGCGTCGGCGCCGGCGTTCTTCAGCGCGCGAACGTTCGCGCGGGCAAAATCGCGTGCTCGCGATCCGTTACCCGAATGCAGATCAAGTGCTCCGCAGCATGAGGTCGGTTCGAGTTGAACGACGCGATAGCCGGCGGCGCCGAGCAGACGTTCACTGTTCAGGTTTTCCGAATTCGCAAGTACTTGCGCGACGCATCCGCGATGCACGACGACTGCCGGTGCGTCCGTGCGCGGCGCGATGGTTGCTTTCGCGGCGAGCGGGCGCAAGTCGGGTTCAAGCGGCGGAAGAAGATCGAGCCAATCGTGAATCATGCGCGGCAGAACCGCTCCCAGAACGGGTCTCAGGCCAAAACGGTCGACCAGCTTCAGCGGCGCGAGCAGCATTCGGAGACGATGCGGGTACGGGAAAATCGCGCCGATGGCGCGCCGCTTGAATCGATCGACGAAACTGCGGCGATGATTTTGCTCGACTAATAAACGCGCACCTTCAATCAAGCGGCCGTAATGAACGCCGGACGGGCAGGCGGTCTCGCAACCGCGGCATCCGGGACACAAATCGAAATGGCGCACCGCGTCGTCGTCGAGGCCCATGCGGCCTTCGGCCAACGACTTCATCAAATAGATTCGGCCGCGCGGCGAGTCCATCTCACATCGCGTTACAATGTAGGTTGGACAGGCCTCGGCGCAGAGGCCGCAATGAACGCAGTCGAACAGCAGGTCGTAGTCGGAGACGCCGCGAACCGGATTCAATGGTATGAGAGAGGGCGCGGCCATCAGATTCCTCCGACGAAGCATCCGGGGTTGAAGATCCCGGCCGGATCGAAGGCCGCTTTGAGCCGACGCATAAGCGCGAGCGCGCCGGCGTTGGGAGTGTCGAAGAATTCCAGCGAGTTACGGATGGCAGGCGCGGCGGCGATCAGCCGAAGATTGCCGCGCGCTGGGCGCGCAGCTTCACGCCATCGCGCGATGGTTCTAGCGGGCGCCTCCACGCTGCGTTCGCCGGCCATGATTATCTGCGCGACGCCGGAGCCGGCGTGAGCGCGAAATTCGGTGTCGTTGCCGCAGGCCTCCAGCACTCGCGCGAGAGACGCGGGTGGAACCGCGATTTGAGCGGCCAGCGGGGCCGAATGAAAATCGATATCGCGCAGCAGCTCGTAACTCCTGAGAGCGCCATCGCCGCTCAGAATTTCACCGCGCGCGCTGACCAAATCGCGAATCCGCTCAGCCTGGTCGCCAACCTCCAGTGGATTTCCAGAGAAACCGGCCAGAAGAAGAAATTGACTCGTAGAATGGAAGCCGGTTGCGAGGGCAGGACTGAGTATATCGAGATTACTCAGTGGCAGTGCGTCATTGAGTATGCACGCAGCGGCGAACGCGTCTGCTGCGCGTGCGTAAGGAACGACCGCGAGACAGTAGTCAGATGGAGTGGGACACACTCTGAACGTCGCCTCAGTTACTATTCCAAGTGTACCGAATGCCCCACCCATCAGTTTCATCAAATCGTAGCCGGCGACGGTTTTGACCACGCGGCCGCCGCCGTGAACGAGGTTGCCGCCGTGACCGACGAAGCGAACTCCGATCAGCAGGTCACGCGAGGTGCCCTCGGAAAGACGAAGCGGTCCGGCGTGCGCGGCGCCGATTAACGAGCCGAGAGTCGTCATCCCGGGGCTGCATGGATCGACGGGGAGCCGCTGGCGGGCGCCTGCCATGGCAGCATTCAGCTTGCCGACTGTGATTCCCGACTCCGCAACAATTGTCATGTCGTCGGGTTCGTAGGCGACAATTCGCGCCAGCCGCGCCATCGAGATGCCAAGCGCGACGGGCGAGCGCCGAATCCCCGCGAGCGAGCGAGCCGCGCCAATGGGCGCCAGCGCAATCCGATCCGCTTCGCACATGCGGACGATCTCGCAAATTTCCTCGACGGAGACGGGCTCGACGATCGTATCCGCGGCGCGCGCCTCAGTATCGGTTGGCGGACGAACGCGGTCAGTCCCGACGATTGAGTCGAGCCGGTTCGGCAGATTTGAAGACGTAGTGGCAGCCACGATATCCGTTGGAAGCGGCGCCTAGATCGGCACCTGCCGGCGCGGCGCGGCGACCTCGACGCATGCGCCGGGCTGCGGAATCACTTTGCCGGGATTTGATCGCTCCATTGGATCGAACACGTGGCGCAGCTCCGTCATGACGCGAAGATCGTCGGGCGAGAACATCAGCGGCATCTCGCCGAGTTTTTCGACGCCGATTCCATGCTCGCCGGTGAGGCTGCCGCCCATATCGATGCAGGCCTTGAGGATTTCGCGTCCCGCATCGATTGCGCGGCGGACCTGATCAGGTTCGCGCTCGTCGTAAAGAATGATCGGATGCAAGTTGCCGTCGCCGGCGTGAAATACGTTGCCGATGCGCAGGTCATAGCGACGGCTGACCTCGGCGATCACGCGCAGAATCCGAGGCAGGCAGGTTCGCGGAACGACGCCGTCCTGAGTCGCGTAGTTCGGCGCGAGCCGGCCGACCGCACCGAACGCGCGTTTGCGCGCCTTCCACAACAGCGCGCGCTCCGCTTCGTCGCGCGCGAGTCTGACGCTCGACGCGCCAGCCAGGTTCGCAGTTTTCGCGACCTCATCGGCATAGGTGGTCAGTCCAGCCTCGAGACCTTCGAGCTCGATGATCAGCACCGCGCCCGCGTCGAGAGGCAGTCCGACATTGAACGCCTCTTCGACGGCGCGAATGATCAGCTGGTCCATCATTTCGAGCGCGGCCGGCACAATTCCCGACGCGATTATCATCGACACGGCACGCGTCGCGGTGTCGGCGTCGGGAAAGGCGGCCAGCAGCGTGCGATGATTTTCGGGCTCGCGCATCAGTTTGAGCGTTGCGCGCGTGACGATTCCCGCAGTGCCCTCCGCGCCGACGACGGCGCCGACCAGATCGTAACCACATCGCTCTTCAGCCGGTCCGCCGAGCTCGACGACTTCGCCATCGGGCAGAACGACTTCGAGCGCGAGCACGTGATTGGTGGTCACTCCGTATTTCAAGGTATGCGGACCGCCCGAATTCTCGGCAATGTTGCCGCCGATGGTGCACGCCACCTGCGACGATGGATCGGGCGCGTAGAAATATCCTTTCGACTTGACGGCGTTGGTGACGTGCAGGTTGACCACGCCGCTCTCGGCCTCGACGCGCCGATTGTCGAAATCGATTTCCAGAATCCGGTTCATCTTCGAAGTGCAGATCATCGCGGGCGCGTTCAACGAAAGGCATCCGCCGGAAAGGCCTGTCCCCGCACCGCGCGGAACGAAAGCGATGCCGCGGCGATGGAGCGCGGCGAGGATGGCGCTCAGCTGCGCAGTCGAACGCGGGAGCAGCAGCACGTCGGGGGCGCTCTTCTCGACCGTCCATCCGTCGCACTCGTAAACCTTCAGCTCGGTGGCGCGCGAGACGATCCCGTCGGCGCCAAGAATTTCGCGAAGCTCATCGAGAAGTTTGCGGTCGATGGTACTCGTTGACACGGCGCGTCCAATCCCCGCAGCACTCTACCACGACCGCGAATCAGGCGCGCGAGTATCGCTTTTGCGTTTGATCCTTGGCAGTCATAATAGCAAGGTTCGATTTCAGCCCGGAATCTCGTGGGCGCGCGACTGGTGCGCGCGGAAACCCCGGGCGATTCGTTGGAAGGAGAAACACACGTGGCGGATTCATTTCCAGAACTCAAGCCTGCGGCGCGGATTTTGCTCGGTCCGGGGCCATCCAACGTCAATCCGCGCGTGATGAAAGCGATGCTATCGCCGGTCGTTGGTCACCTCGATCCGGACTTCGTGAAGGTGATGGAGAATATCAAGCGGCTGCTGCGCCTCGTCTTCCGCACCAAAAACGAGATCACGTTTCCGGTCTCCGGCACAGGTTCCGCGGGGATGGAAGCCGTGATGGCGAATCTGATCGAAGACGGCGACGAGGTCGTAGTCGGTGTCAACGGCGCGTTCGGAACGCGGCTGGCGGAAGTCGCGTCGCGACTCGGCGCAAAAGTTCACAAGGTCGAGGCGGATTGGGGAACGATCGTGGAACCGGCGCAAGTCGCGGCGGCGCTGAAGGCGGCGAAAGCCCCGAAGCTGGTCGCGGTCGTTCACGCCGAAACTTCGACCGGGATACATCAGCCGATCGAGGAAATCGCCGAGCTGGCGCATCGACACGGAGCGATGATGGCGATCGACGCGGTGACATCGCTCGCGTGCGTGCCGGTCGAGATTGACAAGTGGAGCATCGACGCCTGTTACAGCTGTACGCAGAAAGGACTCGGCGCACCTCCCGGGCTGGCGCCGGTGACGTTCAGCGCGCGCGCGATGGAGTCGGTGCACAAGCGCAAAACGAAGTGCCACTCATGGTACTTAGACGTTGCCTTGATCGAGCAGTACTGGGGACCCGACCGGCTCTACCATCATACGGCGCCGATCACGATGAACTACGCGCTCTACGAGGCGCTGCGGATCGTCGTCGAGGAAGGGCTGGAAGCGCGATGGCGGCGGCATCGCATCAACGCAGCCGCGTTCCAGGCCGGAGTGCGGGCGATGGGTCTGCAGCTCGCCGCGCAGGAAGGATACAGGTTGCCGCAGCTCACGACGATCGCGGTGCCGGCGGGAATCGACGAAGCGAAGGTGCGAGCGGAATTGTTGCGGCTGTTCAATATCGAAATCGCAGCCGGACTCGGACCGCTCAAAGGCAAGATCTGGCGCGTCGGTCTGATGGGCGAAGGTTCGCGGCGCGAAAACGTGATGCTGGCGCTAAACGCGCTCGAAGAAATCCTGGGCTCAATGGGATTCGAGATTGCGCGCGGCCGGGCCCTGACCGCTGCCGAGGATGCCTACAGTGCGGAGGGCACCGGCGCGGGCGAGCCGCCCGCGGAAGCATCATGAGGATGGTAGTAATGCGTCTTCGCGGCCGAGCGCGAGGGCATAGTCAGTGACTATGACGAAATAGTCACTACATTAGTTACTCTTCCGAATCCTCTGCGCCGTCGTTGCCACTGGAGCCGTTGCCGTTGCCTTCGTCCTCATCGCGCTCCGCCATCCCGGCCACAGCGCGGACGCGTTCGTCACCCTCGAGCCGCACCATGTGCACGCCCTGCGCGTTGCGGCCGGTGATTCGCACTCCCTTGACGGCCAATCGAATCACCTTGCCGCCGTCGGTTATCAGCATCACCTGGTCGTCGATCCCGACCTGCCGGACGCTGATCACTTTGCCGGTCTTCTCGGTCACGTTCATCGTGATGACGCCCTTGCCGCCGCGATGGGTCAGTCGGTAGTCGGAGGCGGGCGTGCGCTTGCCGTAACCGAGTTCCGAAACCGTCAGCAGGGTCTCGTCGTCGCGCACGGTTGACATCGAGACGACTTCGTCCTCGACGAGGATGACGGTTTTGCCTTCCTTGAAGGGCTGCGACTCGAGTTCCATGCCGAGCACGCCGCCGGTCGCGCGGCCCATTGGGCGCGCCTCCTCTTCCTTGAAGCGAATCGCCTGTCCCTCGCGCGTCGAGAGCACGATTTGCTGATTGCCGTCGGTGATTCGCACGTCCACCAGCGTGTCGCCGTCTTCAAGATTGATCGCGATGATTCCGGTCGCGCGAATATTTTCGTATTCGTCCAGCGCGGTCTTTTTCACACGGCCGCGGCGCGTCGAGAAAAAGGCGAACTTGCCCGCGGTCTCGCGCGGCACGGGAATAAATGCGGACAGCGTTTCATCATTGGCGAGGCTCAGCAGGTTGGCGATCGAGCGTCCCTTGGCGGCGCGCCCGCCCTCGGGCAGTTCGTAGGCCTTGAGCTCGTAAACCTTGCCCGCGCTGGTGAAGAACATCAGGCGGTCATGCGTCGAGACGCGCTCAAGATGTTCGACGAAATCTTCTTCGGTGGTGGTCGCGCCGATCTTGCCGCGGCCGCCGCGCTTCTGCGTGCGATAGAGCGAAAGCGGGGTGCGCTTGATGTAGCCGCCGTGCGTGACGGTGACCAGCACGTCCTCCTCGACGATTAGATCCTCGACCGAGAACTCTCCCTCCGCTTCGATGATCTGGGTGCGGCGCGGATCTGCGAATTCTTTTTTTATTTCGTCGAGCTCGGCGGCGATCAGCTTCAGCAATTCCTTCTCGTCGGCGAGAATTTTTTTGAAGCCGGCGATCAGAGTGACGGTCTCCTTGTGCTCGGTTTCGATCTTCTCGCGCTCGAGCGAAGTGAGACGGCGCAGCGTCAGATCGAGGATCGCCTGCGCCTGCAACTGCGAGAGGCCGAATTGCTTCATCAAGCCGCTGCGTGCGGCTTCGGCGTCCTTCGACTTGCGGATCAGACTGATCACCGCGTCGAGATTCTTGAGCGCGATCAGCAGGCCGTCGAGGATATGCAGCCGCGCCTCGGCTTCTTTCAGCTCGAAACGCGTGCGCCGCGTCAGCACGATCTTCCGATGCTCGAGGAACGCAACGAGCATCTGCAGAAGATTCATCTCCTTGGGGCGGCCCTCGTGGATGCCGAGCAGAATGATCCCGTAGCCCTGCTGCATCTGGGTCAGCTTGTAGAGCTGGTTGAGCACGATGCGCGGCTCGGCGTCGCGCTTGAGCTCGATGACAACGCGCATCCCGTCGCGATCCGATTCGTCGCGGATGTCGCTGATCCCTTCGATGCGCTTGTCGTTGACCAGCTCGGCCATCCGCTCGATCATGCGCGCCTTGTTCACCTGGTAAGGGATTTCGCGAATGATGATCGCCGATCGCGAGCTGCGCTTGTCGGTCTCGATCACCGCCAGCGCGCGCATCGTAAGCGTGCCGCGGCCGGTCAGATACGCCTGGCGAATCGCCTGGCGGCCGAGCAACTGGCCGCCGGTCGGAAAATCCGGGCCGGGCACGATGTCGAGAATTTCCTCGTGCGTGATGCCCGGGTTGTCGATCAGCGCCAGCAGCGCGTCGCAAACCTCGCCGAGATTATGCGGCGGGATGTTGGTCGCCATCCCGACCGCGATGCCGTCCGAGCCGTTCACGAGCAGGTTCGGGAATTGCGCCGGCAATATATCGGGCTCCAGGTGCGAGCCGTCGAAGTTCGGGACGAAATCGACGGTGTCCTTGTCGATATCGGCGAGCATCCGCTCGGCCAGCCGCGTCAACTTACACTCGGTGTATCGATACGCAGCGGGCGGATCGCCGTCGATCGATCCAAAATTGCCCTGGCCGTCGATGAGCAGGTAGCGCAGGCTGAACGGCTGCGCCATGCGGACCAGCGAATCGTAAACCGCCATGTCGCCGTGCGGATGGTAACGAGCGAGCACTTCGCCAACCACCGCTGCGCACTTGGTGTAGCGGCGGTTCGACAGCAGCCCGGTGCGGAACATCGCGTACAGGATGCGTCGATGCACGGGCTTGAGGCCGTCGCGAATCTGCGGCAGCGCGCGTCCGATATTCACCGACATCGCGTAGTCCAGGTAGGACTGCCGCATGTCGTCTTCGATATTCAGCAGCGCGGGTTCGTTGCGATGCGGTTCGTTACCGTTGCTTTCAGCCATTTAACTTGAGGCTCCCGCGAGCATTCGTTCATTTGAGATTTGGATTAGCAACATTGCTGGCGAAGCGACGCCCACTGCTGGATTTTCTGCAGCAACTTGTCGCGATGGAATTCGCGGCGATGCGGCATCAGATCGTACGCGAAGGCGTCCTCCGGGTGCGCGATGCCGTCGAGGTCCAGCGCCACGCCCAGGTTTTGCTCCGCGTCACGCGCGTCACGCTCGCACACGGCGCAATTCGTCGCCATGATGCGGATTTCTTCGTGCAAAGACTCCCTCGATGCCATGCGACGCGTCCGGCCCGCGCATCATAGTTGCGGTTCGTCAGATGTCGAGGTTGCGGACGTTGAGCGCGTTCTCCTCGATGAACTGGCGCCGCGGCTCGACCTGATCGCCCATCAACGTGGCGAAGATTTCCTCGGCTTCCTCGCGCGACGAAATCTGCACCCGCAGCATCGCCCGCGTCTCCGGGTTCATCGTGGTCTCCCACAGCTGCCCCGGATTCATCTCGCCCAGCCCCTTGTAGCGCTGGATGTCGACGCCCTTTTGTCCCGCGCCCAGCACCGCCTCCGCCACCGCCTTGAGCGTATCGACCGTGGATTCGCCTTCGCCAATCTTCAGTTTGAACGGCGCCTTGATTGCCTCGAGTTCCGGATCGAGCCGGCGAATCTCGCGCAGCTCTCCGCTATGCAACAGCGTCAGGTCGACCACCGTTGGCGGCGTCGCGCCGTTTTGCGAATGACTGAACACCGCGCGCCAATGCGCTTCGCCGTCGTGCTCGAGCTTGTAAACCAGGTTGTCGTTCTTCGAGTCTTTGCGAATCGCCTCGGCCATCTGCTTCGCGGCTTTCTCGGATTCAAAACTCTCGTCATCAATCGTCTTGCCGGCCGCCAGCTTGGCGAGCGACGCGATGATCGAGCGCTCCTTCGAGCGCCGCTCCAGCGCCTCGAACATCTTTTCGAAGAACAGCGCCTTGCGCACAATGGTCTTCAACGCCGCGCCCTTGAACTCGCGCGCGTCCTTGCCCTTGCCGGCTTCGAACGTCACCGCCTCGGCGCCGAGATCGGTCAGATAATCTTCCAGCGCCGTTTCATCCTTTAGATAGCGTTCGGTCTTGCCCTTTTTCGCGCGAAACAGCGGCGGCTGCGCGACGTACAGATAGCCATTCTCGATAATCTCGATGAACTGGCGGAAAAAAAACGTCAGCAGCAGCGTGCGGATGTGCGAGCCGTCCACGTCCGCGTCGGTCATGATCACGATCGTGTGATAGCGCAGCTTGCTCAGGTCCTTATCCTCGCCGATTCCCATTCCGAGCGCCGTAATCAGGATGCGCAACTCCTGCGACGACAGCATCTTGTCGATGCGCGCGCGCTCGACGTTCAATATTTTGCCGCGCAGCGGCAGGATTGCCTGCGTTTTGCGATCGCGCCCTTCTTTGGCGGTCCCGCCTGCCGATGCGCCCTCGACTAGGTACAACTCGCTGCGCGCCGGGTCGCGCTCCTGGCAGTCCGCGAGCTTACCGGGCAGCGAGCCCGAATCGAGCGCGCCCTTGCGCCGCACCAGCTCCTTGGCTTTGCGGGCGGCCTCGCGCGCGGTGGCAGCTTCGATCGTGCGAGCCACGATCTTCTTCGCCACCGGCGGTGTCTTCTCCAGGAACTCGCCGAGCTTCTCGTTCACCAGCCCTGAAACGATTCCTTCGACCTCGGAGTTGCCGAGCTTGGTCTTGGTCTGGCCCTCGAACTGCGGCTCGGCGATCTTGATACTGACGATCGCGGCGAGACCTTCGCGCGTGTCGTCGCCCTCCAGCCGCATATCCTTATTCTTGAAGAGATTGTTCTTGATTGCGTAATTGTTGATCGTTCGCGTCAGCGCCGACTTGAGTCCCGACAGATGGGTCCCGCCCTCGGCGGTGTGAATGTTGTTGGCGTAAGTGAAAATCACCTCGTGGATCGCGTCGGTCCATTGCAGCGCGACTTCGACATCGACGCCCTCGCGCACGCCCTTGAAGAAAATCACGTCGTGCAGCGCTTCGTTGCTCTTGCTCAGCGTCGCGACGTACTCGGCAATTCCGCCCTCGTAGTGAAACTCTTCGGCTTTGTTGATTCGCTCGTCGCGAAGCCTGATCCGCAGTCCCGCGTTCAGGTACGCCATCTCACGCAGATAACGCGCGATGATTTCATACTTGAACTTTATCTCGGGAAATATCTTCGAGTCGGGCGAGAAGGTGGTCTTGGTGCCCTTGCTGTTGGTCGAGCCGCGCTCTTCGACCTTCGTTTTCGGAAGCCCGCGCTCGTAACGTTGAAAATAAATTTTGCCGTTCTTGTGAACTTCGACTTCGAACTCGTCGCTGAGCGCGTTGACCACCGACGCGCCCACCCCATGCAGTCCGCCCGAAACTTTGTACGCGGTCTTTTCGAACTTGCCGCCGGCGTGAAGCACCGTGTGCACGACTTCGAGCGCCGAGCGCTTTTCCGTCGGATGCATGTCGACCGGGATCCCGCGGCCGTTGTCCTCCACCGAAATCCGATCGTCGCTGAGAATTACGACGTTGATCTCGGTGCAAAAACCGGCCAGCGCCTCGTCAACCGAGTTGTCCACGATCTCGGTGACCAGATGATGCAACCCCCGCTCGGCCGTGTCGCCGATGTACATCCCGGGGCGTTTGCGAACTGCTTCGAGTCCTTCCAGTACCTTGATGGACTCGGCGCCATAGCCGTCGGACGTTTGTTTATTTGGCATAGAAGAGGACGAGTGATGAGCTACCTTTCCGCATCCCCACCACCTCTCAAAATAGTATTCGTCTATGGGATGAAAGTAAAGGAACAACCGGCCTTTGATCAATTAATCAAACAGTATTTGAGTTACGCCCTTGTGGATAGGAAAGCAGCCAGTCAGTGGGCGTTTTTCAGCCCATCGACGCGACGCGATAAGGGCGTTTTTGGAAAAGCTGGCCGTGCCTTGAACAGAACGCCATTTTGCGAAAATGAAACGCCCGCATGCTGACTCCGTGAAGCCGTGAAAAAATGAAAAGGGAAATCGGCCGCGCTCAATCGACCTGGCGCAGCTCGGACAGCATCTCCTGCGGACCGATGTAACCGACTTTGCGCTGCGCAACCTTGCCTGCCGAATCGATCAGCATCGTCGTCGGCACGCCCTGGATTTCGAACTTGCTGGTCAGCGCTTCGGTGGCCTTGTCCTGCGCCGTCAGATTCGCCTTCATCCGCACGAAGCGCTTTGCCTCGCTGACCACGGACGGATCGACAAAGGTCGAATGCTCCATCTCGCGGCATGGGATGCACCAGTCGGCGCTGAAATCGATCAGCACGGGCTTGCGCGCTTCGGCCGCCGACGCGAGCCGCTCGGAATTGAACGGCTCGAAGCGAAGCTTCTCCGGCCCCTGCCGCGGATAGAGCATGATCGCGAGCGCTCCCACCGCGACTATTCCCAGCACAGACCTCAGCACCAGGAACGGTCGCCAGCTTCTCCCTTCGCGCGAAATGAAACCCAGATAAATCCCCACGCCGGCCGCGTAATACGGCAGGATTCGAGTCATCAGGTTGTTCGGTACGACCGGGTCGAGAAAGTAGATCGCGAGGCCGGCCAGCACGAAGCCGAAAAGATGCTCGACCCACGCAAGCCATTCGCCCGAACGCGGCAGGCGGCGGATATGCCCGGCCGCCATCGCCAGCCCGATATATGGAACGCCAAGTCCCAGCGCCAGCGTGAAGAACAGCGCGAAACCGAAAAGCGCACTCCCGCTTCTCTCCACCATCAGCAGCAAGCCCAGGACGATCGGGCCGATGCATGGCGCCGCGACCACGCCCATCCCCAAGCCCATCAGCAACGCGCCCGCGTATCCGGGGTGGGCCGCGCCCGCGCGCTGCAGCATCCAATTCGGCGGCTGCAAGACGAACAAACCGAAGCACGACGCCGCCAGCGTCAACAGCATCATGGACAGCGCGATGAGCACGTACGGATTGCGCATCGCGGCGCCGAACAATCCGCCCGACATGGCCACGGCGACGCCCACCGCCGAAAACATCAGCGCGATTCCGAGCACGAAAAATATCGCCAGGAACATCACGCGGCGATGGCCGCCGCCCTGGCTGCCGAAATACGCGATCGTCACGCCGATCAGCGGATAGACGCACGGCGTCAGATTCAACGCGAGGCCGCCAAGAAATACCGCGAGGAAGCCGAGGAACCATCCATGATTGGCGAAGATGTCCGCGACCGCGGTGCCGGAATCATCGCCGCCGCCGATACCGCCGCGCTTCGCGCCTCCCGTGCCTATCCCCTCCAGCGCTCCCGCCGCCGCGCCCGGAGCCGCCAGCGCGACCGTTGTGCTGACCGACGCCGGCCGCAGGCATTCGTTGTTGTTGCAGCCCTGGTAGTTGATGGTAACCGTGAGCGCGTCACCCGGCTTCGGCGCGAAGTTGGCAGCCGCCTTGAGCGGCACCTCAAACTTGATGTCGCCCCCGAACACCGAGATTTTGTCGCCGCCGGCCGCGATTTCGAGCGTCATCGTTTGCGCCGGCGGATACTTGATTGCGCCCGGCGTCACGCTGTCCGGCCCGCTGACCTCGAGCTTGGTCGGGATGTAATCCTCGCTGAACGGCTTGTCGGAATTGATATGCCATCCCGCGATCACCTGCGCGGCAACTTTGAGCGTGCTGGCGCCGCCGGCCCGCAGCGGAGGATCGATCGTGGCGGAGGTGATCTTTACGAGTTCATTCGCCTTCGGATTAGCATGCGCCGCCGGCGCAAAAATCAACCAGGCGAGCGCAAACGCCGCCGATACGATCGAGGCCCGCCACAAGGGACGAGCCTTTATACCGTGGGGGAACAATTCGAATTCGCGCGAGATCATTTGTCAGTAGTTAAAACGTCATCGGCGCAGCTCTGGTTCCATCCGCGCAGTCTGCCGCTACTTGGCGGCGGTGCTCTGCTTGCCGTTGGTTGAAAGCGGAACCGATCCCACGACCTCCAACCCGTAGCCCGGCAGATTGGCAAGCCGCGGCGTCGCGTCGGACATGATAATCATCTTGCGCACACCCACGTCGCGCAGAATCTGTGCGCCGATTCCGTAATCGCGGAAATCAGCCTCGGGCGCGTTGACCCGCGTAGTTGCGCGGCGCGCCGGGCGCCCGCCGTCAAAATCCGACGCCAGCGCGTTGGACTCGCGCTTGAGGTACAACAGCACGCCTTCGCCGGCCGCCGAGATTCGTTCCATCGCGGAGCGCAGCAGGTTGCGGGTGTTGCGAACGGAGTAGCCGAACACGTCGCCCGGCAGATACTCGCGATGCGCCCGAACCAGGATCGGCCTGGCCGGATCCACCTTGCCCATCACCAGCACCAGGTGCTCCGTATGATCGATCAGGTTGCGATAGACCATCGCGCGGAACTCGCCGAACGCGGTCGGCAGCTTCGCTTCCGCGATCCGCTGGACCATTGTCTCGTTGCGCAGCCGGTACTCGATGATGTCCGCGACCGTGACAATCTTGAGCCCGTGCACTTTCGCGAACTCGACCAGGTCGTCGCGCCGCGCCATCGTGCCGTCTTCCTTCAGAATCTCGCAGATGACGCCCGCCGGCTTGAGTCCCGCCAGCCGCGCCAGGTCAACCGCGCCTTCGGTCTGCCCCGTGCGCACCAGCACGCCGCCGTCGCGCGCGCGCAGCGGATAGACGTAGCCGGGCGTGATGAACTCGGCGCCGCTGGCGTCCTCGCGCACCGCCTGCAAAATCGTGGTCGAGCGATCCTGCGCCGAGATTCCCGACCCCGACGCTCGACGCGCGGTGATCGCCGTCGTGAATGCGGTCCCGAGCGGCGCCTGGTTGTCGCCAACCATCATGCTTAGCCCCAGTCTGTCTATTCGCTCCGCCGACATGGGCAGGCAGATCAGCCCGCGCCCGAACCTGGCCATGAAGTTGACCGCCTCGGGGGTGACTTTTTCCGCCGCGATGCACAAATCGCCCTCGTTCTCCCGCTGTTCGTCATCCATCAGGATGATCATGTGACCGCGGCGGGTTTCATCGAGTGCTTCCTCGATCGAAATGAACGGCGCGGGGGCTTTCTTGCGGGGACTTATCTCACCAAACATTTGTGCGGCTCTCGATAAACTCTTACTTAACTATATACTGCCAGCCAAGCATCCTCGAAGCCTGCGCGATGCTATCTTGGGCGCCATGGCAGCGGAAATTACTACGGCGGTCCTGCTGGCTGCTGGGCGCGGCAAACGCCTGGGCGCTCTGACCGCCGAGACTCCGAAAACACTGCTCGAGGTCGCGGGTTCACCGCTGATTTCGCATATCGCCGGCGCGCTCGCCGCGGCCGGACTTACGCACTTCATCGTCGTGGTGGGCTACCTGTCCGAGCAAATCGAAGGATGGGCGAAAACCTGGCAGCGCGAAAATCCGGAAATCAAAATCACAACCGTCAGGCAGCCGGAATTGAACGGGACCGGCGGCGCGATGCTTGCGGCGAAGGCGCATCTTGCCGGCGTGGCGCGCTTCGTCTTCGGATGGGCCGACATTCTGATGGACCGCGCGAACTACCCGCGCTTCATCCATCACGCGCGGATCGACGAGTACGATCTGATGCTCGCGGTGAATCGCGTCAAGGATCCGTTCCGTGGCGCCGCCGTCTATGTGAACCCGCACATGATGGTCGAGCGCCTTGACGAAAAACCGCCGCCCGGAACCGCCAGGACCCAATGGAACAACGCGGGACTTTTCGCGAGCAGCCCGATAATTTTCGACTACCTCGCGCGGCTCGAACCGTCGGTGCGCGGCGAGCTCGAACTCCCCGGTGCAATCGCGCAAATGATCGCCGACGGCCGCGTCGTGCGCGCGGTTGATATTCGTGGATTCTGGAGCGACGTCGGCACCCCCGAAGATCTCGAGAAGACGCGCGCTTGCTTCAAGCCAAAGAGGAAGCGGCGATGAGTATCCCCGACGGATGGGACGCTCGAGAGTTGGCGCGGGCTACCAAGCTCGCCGCTTTAGTCCGCGCCCGCGCCGGTGGCGACGGTGGCGACGCGGGAATCTTTGCGGCCCGCGCGCCAGGCCGTGTCAATCTAATCGGCGAGCACACGGACTACAGCGGCCTGCCGGTGCTGCCGGTTGCGATCGATCGATCTACAATCGTCGTCGCCGCCGCGATCACGGCAGCCGAAATCGAACTGGCTAACGCCGACCCCGGCTGGCCCTCGCGCCGTTTTGCGATCGAACGGCACATTCCACCGTACGAAACTGGCGATTGGGCGAACTACGTGAAGGCCGCGATCCAGGGAGTGATCGATCATTTTGCGCGGCGCGGACGTTTTTATCCGCCCGCAACTTTAGTTGACAACTTGCGGGGCGCATCGATGGCCGTCGACGGCCGCGTGCCGCCGGCCGCGGGGCTGTCGTCATCCGCCGCGCTCACGGTTGCGACCGCGATGGCATTCATGGCGGTCAACGAACTCGAACTCGACGGAATCGAAACCGCGACGATGGTTGCGCGCAGCGAATGGTACGTCGGGACGCGGGCGGGCGGAATGGATCAGGCGGCGTCGATTCTCGGCCGTCGCGACCATGCGCTGTTTATTGAGTTTGACCCTATCCGCGTGCGCGCGGTGAAGATGCCGGCGAACGCCGCGCTGGTCGTGGCGGATAGCCGGGAAATAGCGGACAAGTCGGGGATGGTGCGCACGGAGTACAATCGGCGAGTCGTCGAATGCGCGCTGGCGGCGCGAATTCTCGGGCGCGCGCTCAAGCTCGACGGCGTGACGATCCTTGGCGACGTGGTTCGCGCATTACCCGGATGGAACGCGGCGCAATTCGTCGAGAAACTCGCGGCAGCCGCGCCCGCGCGGCTCGGCGCGGATCTGAAACAGGCGGCGAACATCCTGGGCGTCTCGCAGTTGGCGCTCGAAGCAGAGTTGCTTGGCCAGGGGGCGACTCGGATCGCGCTGGATTCGAGCCGCCCGCTGGAAATTCTCAAACGTGCGCGGCATGTCTTGAGCGAGACCGAGCGGGTGATTCGTGCGGTGGACGTGCTCGAGGCGGGGCGCCTCGATGAAATGGGAAAGCTGATGAATGCGTCGCATCGGAGTCTCGCCGATGACTTCGAATGCAGCACCCGGCGCCTCGACGCCATCGTGGAATGCGCACGGCGCGGCGGCGCGTTCGGCGCGCGGCTTACGGGCGCGGGTTTCGGCGGTTCGATTGTTGCGCTGTGCGACGTGGCGGGCGCGGACGCGGTGATTGAATCGATCGATCGCGGATATTACGCGAAGCTTAATCCCGGCGCGCCTGAAAGTTGGCGAGCCGTGTTGCATGCGGGTGCGGGCGCGAGCGTGATCGATTTACGAACGGCGTGAGACCGCTTGCCGGCGCTTGAGGCGCAGGATGCGCGCGGAGTGCGGCGGGAGATCGACAGCACCGAAGATTTCAATTTTCTCCCTGCCCGCGAGATCGAGCGCAACAATTTCGACGGCGCCCAGCTTTAAATCGGACATTTGCACGCGTGCCGGCTCATCGCCGCGATTCAGGAGCATCGCGACCGCGCCGGTGGCTATCGCGCCGCCGCCGCTTGCGGTTTCAGCGATCAGGCCGCGGACCTCGCCGGTGGCCATCAGATCGAGCGCGAGTACCGGTTCGCGCGCCGCGTTGGAATCGATCTCGGCGCTGATTTGCGCGACTGCGCGAAACAATTTCCCCGCTTCGGCGTCGAGGATGCTCATGTCATCGGAGATCAGAAGTATCCCGCCGCTGGCGACGATGGTCGCGGCCAGCGCCGCGCGCTCGTCGGCATTGAGGCGGGTTTCGCGCGCCCGCAGCATCAAACAGTCCGGGTCGTTCAGCCATAGCCGCCGATGCATGAAGCTGCGCGCGATGATCGCGTCGAGCGCATGGACCGTTGACGGGTCTCCCGCTCCAGAAGCGGTCGAGCCCCAGAACGGAGAAACGTCCGGTCCGATGCGCATCCCGTCCACGACGCCAACGGCCTGGCCAATCGGGCAGCCGCATCCGAGGATGAACGCGTCGTCGCCGGCGCCGGCCCGAATCGCTTCGAGGCCGTGGCGCAAAGTTTCGCCGCGCGTGAGATTTGGATCGTGACGCCGGCCGGGTGCAGCGGCGGCGTAAAGAAAATCGAGTTTCAAATACGAGTAACCGAACTCGCCGGTGAGCTTCGCGAACAGATGGCGGATATGCGCGAGAAACGCCGGGTTGCTCGCGTCGAGCGCGTATGCGAACGCGTCGGTGCTCTTCGTCCAGTTCGCGTTGTAGCCGGCGCGAACCGGTTCGCCGGTCTGGGCGTGCATGATGAACCAGTCGGGATGATCGATCATCAGGCGCGAGTCGCGGGCGGCAAGAAACGGCGCGGTCCACAGCCCGGCTTTGAAGCCGGCGGCGCGAATTTCGCCGGAGATTTTCCTCAGCCCACCCGGAAATTTGGCGTTGGTGGTATCCCAGTCGCCGAGCGCAGACTGAAAGCCGTCGTCGAGTTGAATTACGTCGAGCGGAAACTCCGAGCGCATCGCTTCGAGCGACTTGATGTTGGCGCGCAGCGCGTCCTCGGTGATCGCGTCAAAGTAGTGGTACCAGGAGCACCATCCGCGCTGAAACGGCGCGCTGACCCGCGCGTTCATCCATCGCCCGGTAACGTCGGCCCATCGCGCGGCCATCCGCGCCGCGGACTCATCGGCGGCGGCGATGAACAGCGGGTCGAGTTCGCGATGCGCGCCCGGCGCGAGAGTTACATCGTCGAGGATCGCGCGGGCGATTATTTTTTCAGGACTCGAGACGGTGAGGGTCGAAAGCGAAGTGGCGGCTCCGATGAATCCGGCCAGGACGCACTCCCCAGCGCTGCGACTTTCGACGATGGTGAAAAGTTCAGAGGTATCCGCTTCGGGGAATTCAGGCGGGCGAGTCGGTTCACTCTGGTGCATGAGGCGAATGATGAAAGGGGCGGTGTCGCGCGGATAGTTTTTTTGCGACGCGCCTATATCGTGGCCGCCCGAGGCGCTCCATGACTGGTATCCATGCTTGAAGAAGCGGGCCGGGGCGGACGGCGCGAGGCCGGTCGAAACTTCGAAGATCGCAGACGTGAGTCGAACCGGATCGACGCCTCGATTGGCGACGGTTGCGCGCACGATGACGCCGCCGAATGCCTGTTCGAGACGGGCAGAAATGGCGAGGCCGTCGCGGACGGTGCTCGATTCGCGCCCGCCCGAGGGTGCATCGAGATCGAGCGCGCGCGCGTGGCCGGCGGCGTCGATGAAGCGGAGCTCGATTCGCGACAGGAGTGCGTTCGTCACGTGGTGAGCAGGGCTGAGCCCTGCACCCAGTATTAAGGCCGCCCGCCGTTGGCGGGCGCAACCCCTGCCAACGGCTTAATTCTGCGCTGCCGTCGCCACGGGCAGGGCTGAGCCCTGCACCCAATGTTAAAACAAATCGGCACCGCCGCGGGATGCGGGCGGAGTTTATCCTGAGTACTCGAAGGACCCTGTTAGAACAGGTAAGGGCCGGGTAATCTTAGCCATCAGTTGGGAGAGCGAAGTAATCGATACGCCGCCGGAGATAGAGGCCGCCGAGGTTGACGAGGCGGGCGCAGAGGTACCCGCGCAAAATCGCCGGGGCGCCCGACTGACCGCGTTCCGCGCCTTGCGGCATCGCAATTTCAGACTGTTTTTCGTCGGACAGCTAATCTCGCTGATCGGCACCTGGATGCAAACGGTCGCGCAAGCGTGGCTGGTGCTCAAGCTCACCAATTCATCGATGATGCTCTGGGCGTCGTGGCGTTTGCGAGTTACATGCCGATCGTGCTGGTCGCGTTGTTCGCCGGCGTGGTGGTCGATCACGTCGATCGGCGCCGACTGATAATCGGCGCGCAGACGCTGTTGATGCTGAGCGCGTTCGTGCTCGGAGGACTTACGTGGGGCGGCGCGGTGAAGGTCGAATACGTGATCGCGCTGGCTGCTCTCAACGGGCTGGTGAGCTCGTTCGACATGCCGGGGCGGCAGGCGTTCGTGGTCGAGATGGTGGGGCGCGAAGACCTGGCCAATGCGATCGCGATGAACTCGATGATCTTCAACGGCGCGCGGATGATCGGTCCGGCGATCGCGGGTCTCTCGATCGCGGTGATTGGAGTTGCGGGCTGCTTCATGCTCAACGGCGTCAGCTACCTCGCGGTCATCTGGAGCCTGTTCGAGATGGAACTGCCGCGCCACGAGCGCCGCAAATTCGGCGCTACGATGATGCACCACGTGCGGCTCGGGCTGGTGTACGTCTGGCGGCATCGCCCGACCCTGTGGCTGCTGGTGCTGGTGGCTATCAACATGGGAATCGGGATGCAGTACTCGGTGCTGATCCCGCTGTTCGCGCGCGATCTGCTGCACGTCGGAGCGCATGGCTACGGCTTTCTGATGGCGGCGCAGGGGCTGGGCGCGGTGATTAGCGCGATCGTGATGAATTCGCGCCCGGCGGCTCCCAGAGCGCTGCGCCAGAACCTGGTGTTCGGCATCTTTTGCATGGCGATTGCGACCGCCGGGTTCGGCGTGTCGAGTTGGATGGCGATGTCTCTGCTCGCGCAATTGTTCATCGGCGTCGGCCTGATGAATCACATGGTGACGACCAACACGCTGTTGCAGATGTTCGTCTCGGACGAACTGCGCGGGCGCGTGATGAGTATCTACACGCTGTCGTTCATCGGCAGCGCGCCGCTGGGTAGCCTGGCGGTCGGCTATATCGGGGAGAATTTCAGTCCGCGGGCGGCGGTGTTGTTCTGCGCGGCATTCTCGCTGCTGTGCGGAATTATTTTGTTGACGAAGCTCAAGTTGATCGCGCAGGCGCAGGCGGAGGTCGCGGAGAAGTGGGAAAGGGCGCGCGAATAGTCGGGCGGCAAATCACTTAATTCAATGTGGAACCCACCATGGGTTGCAGGGGTGACCCCTGCACCCACCGTTAAGGCCGCGCTCCGTTGTCGCGCGCGGCCCCTGCACTCGGTATTAAGAAGACGCGAAAATCTGCGCAGCGCATCTTTTCGCGACTACGCCATGGGCAGGGCTGAGCCCTGCACCCACCGTCAAGGCCGCGCTCCGTTGTCGCGCGCGGCCCCTGCCGAGCGCGCGATGCCGGTCGAGGAGCTGAAGGATCATCCGGCGGTCTTCGCGGTGACGCCGGAAACTGACTAGGATTGTAAAAGGCCGTGCGCCAGGCGGGTTGAACGCGATGAAATTCGGAACATTTTTGTATCAGAGGTCGCCCAACAGTATCGCGGCGGTCGCTCGCAAAGCCGAGGAGAGCGGTTTCGAATCGCTTTGGATCCCAGAGCATATTATTTTGCCCGTAACGTACCGCTCGCCGTATCCGTATTCCTTGAGTGGCAGGATGGGCGCGCCGCCGGAGACGAGGCTTCACGACGCGGGCGCACCTCGCGTCGATGGAAAAGTTGGGCGCCGAGGTAATCGCAAGGCAGTGATCGCGAGCGGACAGTATTACGGTGCGAGCTTTGCGTATCCGGTTGGCGTGCCGCAATTCGCGCGGATATCATCGAAACTTGCGCCGGAGGAGCGCTTACCAAGATGAAAAGGTGCCCGCGCTGCGAAAAACCCTTTCCCGACTCGGAAACGTTTTGCGAAGCTGACGGAACCGCGCTGGTGCAGGCGGGACCCGCCTTTGCCGAAGGCGCGGCCGCCACCGGTGCGATCGCCGCCGGCGAGCAAATCGAATGCCCGGTATGCGGCGGCAAGGCGCAGCCGGGGGAACTTATGTGCAACTTCTGCGGCGCGCGGCTCGGGGTGGAGTCGGCGACGCCGTACGCACGGCAGCCGTCCTCGGCGCTGCCGCGGAGCGGGGCGACGGTGCGGCGCGATGCGTCGCCATCGATGCGGATCACGGGCCGGATGCCGGACAGCGACAGCGAAGCAGAAGGCCGCGGGCGGTTCGGCGTGGTTTGGTACTTGATCGCGGCGATAGTCGCGCTGGGAGGCGGCGCGTGGCTCGCGGTTCATCTCAGCACCAAGCCCGCGGAGCAGCCGGTGGCGAACGCGTCTCCGGCGGCAGTCGCGTCGGTGACAGCGGCGGCGCCGAGCGGGCCGTTGGTGGCGTTGTCGAAGGCGATGGGGGTGCAGGTGACGGGGGAATCGGCGGCGGCGCCCGAGCGCAATCAGGAAACGGCGCGGAAATTTTTCGAAGATCACAAGGACGGATTGCTGGACAGCTATTCGCATGCGCTCGCCGGTGACAGCACGCTGCGAGATGGGATGGTGGTGCGAGTCAGGGTGCTGCCCAACGGCAGCGTGGACGAGGCGTCGGTGCGGACCTCGACCAATGCGAATCCGGCGTTCGACGCGGAAGTAGTGAAGGACGTTTCGACGTGGAATTTTGCGCCGTTCAGCGGCGGCCCGGTCGAGATCGATTATCCGATAATTTTCACCAACGATTCCACGACCAAGGACGCGCTCGAGTCGCAACTGAGCTCGAAGGTGGCGGGACTGAGCCCGACCGAGGCGCCGGAATACGCCAGCGCGCCGCCGTCGCCGGCCGCGTCGGAAGCGGCGAGCGCTCCCTCGCCGGCGTCAGTCGAGTCGCCGCCGATGGTGGCCGAGCCTGCGCCGACACCGGCGCCCGCGCCGCGCAAGCGTCATCACGTGGCGAGCGCGCCCAAGCCGCCGCCGCTGACCTTGCAGCAGCGCGTCAAGCAGGTGCTGGGATCGAATCCGAGGACGCGGCGCGTGGACTGTTACACCAGCGGCAGCACGGTGACGATTTTCGGCAAGGTGTTCGACGTCGACGCCAAGTTGTACACGGAAAAAATCGTGCGCCAGGTACCGGGAGTCGGCAACGTGATCGATTCGCTGAGCACGGACACGGCCGATTGGGCAGCGCGCCAGGCTGCGATCGCGTCGCAGATTTATGCCGCGGGGTTGAACAACGTGACGGTGAAGGTGATCGGCCACGACGCGTATCTCGGCGGCACGGTGAAGAGCGATGCGCAAAAGCATCAGGCAGTGACGATCACCGAGAACGCGTCGCCAGGGGTGCACGTGCGCGGCAATATCATCACGGTCGTGCCCGGAAACATGTTCGGATTCTGACCTGCGGCCTTTGACGATGCCGCCGGGTGTGATCAATCCTGCGGGGCGTGATACTATTGACAGGGTCCGAGGTGAGCGCTTATATGGCGGAAAGAGCGCAGCATAGGACGCGCCCATCAGGAGGAATCTATTTCCATGGCTGAAGCAGTACCGACGACACCAAAAGAGGTCTTTGCAGCGATGCCCGGTCGCTTCAACAAAGACGCGGCGAAGGGATTGAATGCAACGTACCAGTTCGACCTCTCGGGCGATAACGGCGGCAAGTGGCACGTGGTCATCAACGACGGAACCTGCACGGTCAAAGACGGACCGGCCGCTACGCCGAGCATCACGATTTCGATGACGGCGCAGGACTACGTCGACATGACGACCGGCAAGCTCAACGGGCAGGTCGCATTCATGAGCGGCAAGCTGCGAATCGCAGGCGACATGGGTCTCGCGCTGCGCATGCAGAGCTTGTTTGCCTAAACCGTGAATCTAAGATACCAATAACTTGTACGCCGGCCGGAGCCGAAAGCAGGCCCGGCCGGCGGAAAATCCGCCTGCAAAGCATCCCGCACAAAATCATCCCAAGCCGAAACGCGCCGATAAAACTCAGATTCGGTCCGCAGTCGAGACACAATCTTATCCACTGATAAACGATCCCAGGCTGCCGCGAGTGCGAGCGCCGATTACTGTCAGCACATCAATTTCGGAAACTAAAATTCTGTTTCTTAAACGCTCCCAGCAAGGAGGACAAATCCACGTCACAAGAAGAGAGAACGCAAATGAGTTCCGCGGAGTTTGAGGGCGACCTCAACAAGGCAAGCGGAGAATCGACCGAGAGCGGCCAGGACAACGACTCGCTGGCCTCAAAGCTGTCGGAGGAGCTCAGCAACTGGCGGCGCAAGCGCACCTCGTCGCAGCCACGGCATTCTGACGGACTGAGTCAGAGCTTTCAGTCAGAGCCGGCGCGCACGATCAAGGTTCGCGGTCACGAGACTTTGGTGGTTCGCAAACCGAAGCTCGCCGGCAAGGCCCCCACGAATACGAATCACACCCCAAATAATCAGTAGTCAGTTTTTCACTTTTTCAGCTGTCCGCGGATGTGTGGGGTAGGGCGTGCGGCGGGGCTAGGAGCGGAAGATTTCGACAGGCATCTCTCGCGACGCTTGGCGGGCCGGATAGACGGTCGCGAGCAAGCAGAGCAGCATCGAGGCAAGCGCGACGGCGGCGAAGTTCCACGGATCGACGGCGATCGGCAGCGTGGAGATGCCGTAAATTTCACGCGGGATGTGAATGAACTGGTAACGCGCCAGCGCGAAGCATCCGGCGGCGCCGAGGATCAATCCGGCCGCGGTTCCAGCCGCGCCGACGATCAGTCCCTTCATCACGAAGATCAGGCGCACGTCGCGGCGCGTCGCACCCATCGCGATCAGCACGGCGATGTCCTTGCGCTTCTCCATCACGACCATAATCAGCGTCGCGACCAGGTTGAACGCGGCGACCCCGATGAGCATCACGAGCACGAGTGCGTAGACGCGCTTGAGGAGTTCGAAGCCGGCGGCGGCATTTTCGTTGAACTCGATCCAGTTGCGCACCTGGTATGGACTCGCGAACAGCTTGCGCATCGCGTCGGTCACCGCGTCGGTCTGGTCGAGATTGGTCAGATGGATATCGATGCCGTCGACTCGTCCGGTGCGGCCGAAGAAATCCTGGGCGTGCGCGAGATCCATGAAGACCATGTTGCTATCGATGAAGTTCATGCCGGAGTCGAAGATTGCGCCGACCACGAATTGGCCGCTCTTGGTTGAGAGCGATCCATCGGGCGAAATAATCGGCGCGACCATCCGAACCGCGTCGCCGGGTTTGGCTTTGAGTTTTTTCGCAAGGCTGACTCCGATGGCGAGGCCGCCTGCGGTAACCGCGGGTTGCGCGGCGATCCCGGGGATCGCGTAGCTTCGCGAGAGATCGTCGAGACCGCCGGCGGTCATATAGCGGCCCCATTGCGCGCGCACGACGGGATTGGCCGGCTCGACGCCGCGCACGATGACGCCGCCGATTCCGCGTCCCGAACTCAGCATCGCCTGCCCCACGATGTAGGCGTCGGAGCCGTTGACGCCGGGCACGCTGGCGACCTTTTTCTCGATGTCAGCGTAGTTGTCGATCGATCCTTGCGAATTGAGTATCTGGACCTGCGGGCTGAGGCTGAGCACGCGTTCTTTGAGGCTCTGCTCGAAGCCGCCCATCACGGAGAGCGTCACGGTGAGCGCGGCGACGCCGATCATCACACCGACGGCGGTAAAGATGGTCGTGACCGAGATGAAGGCGTCTTTGCGGCGGGCGCGCAGATAACGGAGCGCAATTTTGAGTTCGTATCGCACGAGGGGTCGCGGAAGGAACTCAGAATATCACGTTTTCTTTTTTTAGCTGCTCGATCTCATCGGCGCTGAGCGAGAGCATCTCGCGAAAGACTTCGTCGTTGTCCTGGCCGAGAATCGGCGCGGCCGAACGAAGCGTGCCCGGGGTGCGGCTCATGCGATGCTCGAGTCCCTCGTAGGGCGACGGGCCCATTTCCTTGTGCTCGAGCCAATGCCAGAAGCCGAACGCCTCGAGGTTGTCGTCCTGGTGGATATCGACGCAGTTCTCGACCGGATAGGCGGCAACTCCGGCGGCCTGCAACTTCGCGGTGAGTTCCTGCGCGTTGTGGAGGCGGGTGAGCGAGCCGACGAACTCATCGATTGCGCCGGCGTTCTCCATGCGTCCATCCGCCGTCGCAAAGCGCCGGTCGGTGGAATCGGCGGCGAGCGCGGTGAGCATCGCACGCCATTGTTCGTCGCCGGCCACCGCGATCGCGATCCATCGCTCGTTGCCGTCCTCGTCGGCGCATCGGTAGGCGCCGTGCGGAGCGTAACGCGGCGACGCGTTGCCACGCGGACCAAGCACCCGTCCGCTGGCGAAGTAATCGATCAACGCGGGCGCGAGATTCTGCATCGCGGCCTCATACTGCGACATGTCGATATACTGGCCCTGGCCGGTGCGGCGGCGATAGTCGAGCGCGGCGAGCAGCGCGCAGGTGGAAAAGCGCGGCGCGATGAAATCCGTGTAGGCGCCGTACGGCGGCGTGCATGAGCCGGGCCCGTAGCCGGAGATGTAGTAGAAGCCCGACAGCGCGGCCATCAGTTGGCCGAAGCCGGGATAGAGCGCGTTGGGGCCGGTCTGCCCCTGCATGCAGGTCGAGAGCATGATCAGGTCGGGGCGCAGCTCGCGCAGATTTTCGTAATCGAGTCCCCAGTTGCGCATCGCCTTGGGCGTGAAACTCTCGACGATGAGGTCGGCCCACGGCACCATGCGTTTGGCGAGTTCGCGCGCTTTGGGCTTGCTCAAGTCGAGCGTGATTCCCTTTTTCGAGGTGTTGAAGCTGGCGAAAAACTGACTGCGGTTGATCCCGGGCATCGCGTCTTTCCACGGCGGACCGATTCGCAGGACGTCGGGGCGCGCGGCGGACTCGATGCGAATTACGTCGGCGCCGTTGTCGGCGAAATACTTGGTCGTGATCGGGCCGACGCCGACCCAGGCGAAGTCGAGGACGTGAACTCCTTCCAATGCGAAACGGCTCATCTCGAATTTCTCCTGGTTAAATCGAGCCGCCGGCTCGGAGCTTGTTCAAGCGCTCGGGCGTGAGGGCGAGCAGCCCGCGGTAAATCTCGTCGCTGTGCTCGCCGATTCGCGGCGCGCGCGTGGTCGATCCGATCGGGGTCGCGGTCATTTTCGCAAATGGTCCGGGAAATGTGAGCGTGCGGCCGATGGTGTCGTGCGGCACCGCAGTCCAGAAGTCGCGCGCTTTGAGCTGCTCGTCGGATGCGATGTCGGCGACGGTCGCCACCGGCGCCAGAAAGATGCGGCGCTTGAGCGCCTGCGCGTAGATTTCCTGCTTGGTCATCGTGAGCATGAAGCGCTGGACCGTGTCTTCGAGTTCGTCGGTCTCCTTGTGGTCCTGCTCGGTCATCGCCATGAAGATGCCGGGTATCCACGAAAACCAATCCTTGGTCCGCATCCAGTCGGAGCCGAATCCGTTCTCCCGCATCCACTCGATCAGCGCGATGGTCGACTTGCCGAACGTCGTCCCGCCGGCGATCAGGGTCGAGATGTGCCCGTCCTTGCACTCGTACACCATCTTGCGCCGTGCGTCGGCCGAGCCGAAAAAAACTCCGGTGCGCGTCAGATGGCTGCCGTGCAGGAACGGCATCGCCTGCTCGTTCATCAGCGTCCACACGATGCAGGCCTGCATGTTGACGACGATTCGCTGGCCGAGCCCGTCGATTTGGCGCGGGTAGTGCGCGATCATCATGGCAACCGCCGCCTCGCCGCCGGCGTGCAATCCGGCTTGCGGCAGACTCATCTGGAGGGGAGGCTTTCCCTCCTCGCCCATCAGGTACATCTGGCCGCCGGCCGCCCACGAAATGATGTCGGCCCAATTGTAGTCCTTGCCGGGACCGCTATCGCCGAACGGCGTGATCGACGCGTAGATGAGGCGTGGATTTTTCCTGGCGAGCGCGTCGTAGCCGAGACCGATCGAGTCGAGATAGCCGAGCGGGTGCGACTCGACGAGGAAGTCGGATTGCGCCGCGAGATCGGCGACGAGTGCGCGCCCGTCGTCGGTGGCGAGGTTGGCGGTCACGGATTTTTTTCCCGCGTGATAGGCGATCGAATAGAGGCAGTGGTCGGCGTCGGCGATATCTTCGAGATAGGGCGGGATGCGCCGCGTCGAGCATCCATCGGGCGGCTCGACCTTGATGACTTCGGCGCCGAGATCGGCGAACATCTTGCCGCACAACGCGCCCTTCTCGTCGGTCAAATCGAGCAGCCGCAATCCTTTGAGCAACTCTGATGGCATCGGTGAATTAAACCTCGCTTGCCCCGCCGCCGCGGCCGGATAATCCCGTTTAGCAGGTCCGCCCGCGCCTGAATCTTGGAAGTTTATATCCTACCGCGCCAAAGATGTAACCCCGCCCGCTAAAACAAGCGCGCGGAAGCCGTATAAATCTGATGCGGGCAGGGGAGTGGTAAAGGGGAATTACCCATATTGACACAATGTCCCAATTGGAACATCATTGCTTTTGACATATCTCCCATATGGATAGGTCTGAACCAGCCGAGACGACATCAGGGGAACCGATATGACGAGGACGACCGGCACGGCAACCATATTGAACAAAAGCTTCAAGCGGGTCGGCGACGCCACACTGGATGAGCGAAAGCGAATCTCTTTGACCAGGGCCTTGGAATCCTTGAAGGAAATTTTGGGCAACGAAAACGAATTGGATGCTGCCGTTCGATTCGGGATCTATGTAAACGACGCCGGCCAGGTATTGCTGACGCCGGAGGTTTCAGTGCCGATGCATGAAGCGTGGCTCTACCGAAACCCGCAAGCGCTAAAGAAAGTCGCCAAGGGCTTGGCAGAGGCTCGCGAAGGCAAATTCAAAGACTTGGGATCGTTCGAAAAATACGCCGACGACGATATTGAATAGCGCGGCGGTCCGGTGGGGAAGTTCAAACTGCTTTTCACGCCGGAAGCACAATCGTCGCTTGTCGCTCTGGCCAAAGACCCCGGTGCGGCAAAAAGACTCCGCGCGGTTCGCAAGACACTAGGGCTTTTGGAAAGCAATCCCCGCCATCCGGGTTTGCGGACACATGAATACTCGAAGCTCTTTGGCCCACAAGGCCAAAAGGTCTTCGAGGCATATGCTGAGAACAAAACGCCGGCGGCATTTCGCGTATTTTGGTGCTACGGTCCTGAAACCGGCCAAATGACAATCGTCGCGATCACCCCGCATCCCTGAACCGAACCGCGGCTGCGCAAAGGGAGGCGAACTGCCGGCTAGTCGTGAGCGCGGGCGTGGCGCGCGGCGCCGATCGCGGTCGCGAAATCGGCATGCTCGGGAATCACGAAGCGCCGCCCGAACGGAAACGTGAGCCGCCTCATCTCCTGCATGAATCGGAACAGGCGCGACAACTTGCCGGTGAGCACAATGTTTTCCTGGTCACAGGCGCGCGCGCTGGCCATCGCCAGCACGCCGATCGACTCGACGATCATGTTCATGATGGCGAGCGCCTTGTCCTCGGGCGTCGCGTCGGCGCTTATCTTGCCGAAGTTGGCGGCGGTGGTGGACGGTGGCAGGTCGCCGATCGCGCCGCCGGCGATGTCGCGAACGCTGAGATCGATGCGCCGCAGATCGCCCTTGCGCGCGAGTTCTTCGAGCCGCTCGATCGTCGAGACGCCGAGCATGTGCTTGGCGAGTCCGAGCAGCGTGCCGCCGCCGATGCCGGTGCCGCTGAAGTGCGCGATTTTGTCGCGCGTGACCGATACGATTGCGGTGCCGGTGCCAAGCGAGACCACCAGCGCGCTTTCCTTTCCGGCCAGCGAAGTGCCGCCGATTCCGATGGCGGTGAACTCGTTGACCTTGACCACAGGCCTGCCGAGCAGGGACTCCGTGAGTACCCGCGAGCCCGCGCCGGTGGCGGCGACGCATTCGATGTCTTCGAGTTTGATGCCGAAGTCGGCGACGAGTTTTCCCAGCGCGCCGGCCGCCGCGGCGACCGGATCGTTGGCCTCGATCGTCACGACGTGCAGGCCGCCATTTTCGAGGATGACGGCGTCGGTGGTCGAACCGCCGATATCGATGCCAACGATCATAGGTGATGCCGGCTCCTGTCCGGCCCGTCTTGAAGCTAGAACAGCCCAGCCACCCGCGCAACGACGCGGCGATAGGGGTAAGCGCCGCCTTAGCCGGACCCGGTTACTGTGATACTTTTCAAAAATGGCACGGCGCAAAGCCGATTCGTCGGATAGTCTGTTCCCATCGCGCACGCCGCTCAGCCAGCCGCTGGCGGATCGGATACGTCCGCGCACGCTCGACGAGATTGTCGGCCAGGAGCATCTGCTGGGTCCGGGAAAGTTCCTGAGCCAGATGGTGGCGGCGCAGGTGCTTCATTCGATGATCCTGTGGGGCCCGCCGGGCACGGGCAAGACGACGCTTGCGCTGGTGCTCGCGGAACACTCGGGGGCGGTGTTCCGCAAGCTTGCAGCGGTAACGTCGGGCGTCGCGGATCTGCGCGACGCGGTGGAGGCGGCGCGCCACGATCTCGACGCGGGCAAGCCCACCGTGGTCTTCATCGACGAGATCCATCGATGGAACCGCGCGCAGCAGGATGCTTTTCTGCCGCATGTCGAGAGCGGGCTGATCACGCTGATTGGCGCGACGACGGAAAATCCTTCGTTCGAGGTCATCTCGGCGCTGCTCTCGCGGATGCGGCTGCTCGTGCTGCATCCGCTCTCGGAGGAAAACCTCTCGACGCTGGTGCATCGCGCGCTCGCCGACAAGGAGCGCGGCCTGGGCGAGATCGGGCTCAAGCTGGGAGTCGGCGCGATCGACGAGATAGTTCGAAACGCCGGCGGCGACGCGCGGCGAGCGCTCGGCACGCTCGAAATTGCGGCGGAGTTCGCGCAAAACGCGGGCGCGACGCTGATCACGCCCGAGCACATTCGCGAGTCGGCGCAGCAGAAGGCGCTGCTCTACGATCGCGCGGGCGAGGAGCACTACAACGTCATCTCGGCCTTCATCAAGAGCATGCGTGGCAGCGATCCTGACGCCGCGATTTACTGGATGATGCGGATGGTCGAGGCGGGCGAGGATCCGCTGTTCATCGCGCGGCGGATGGTGGTGTTTGCGTCAGAAGACGTCGGCAACGCCGATCCGCGCGCGTTGCAAATAGCGATCGCGGTCAAGGAGGCGGTGGATTTCATCGGGATGCCGGAAGGCGTGATTCCGCTCGCGCAGGGCGTGACGTACCTGGCCAGCGCGCCCAAGTCCAATGCCTCGTATCGCGCGATGCGCCAGGCGGGCGAAGATGCGAAAACGCTTGGCGCCTTGCCGGTGCCGCTTCATTTGCGCAACGCACCGACGCCGATGATGAAAGGACTCGGCTACGGCAAGGACTACCGCTATCCGCACGATTTCGAGGGCGCGCTGGTCGCGCAGAACTATTTACCGGACGAACTGGGCGAAAAGATATATTACGAACCGTCCGAGCGCGGATACGAAATCAGGATTCGCGAGTTTCTTGCCCGCGCGCGCGAGGCGCGCAACCCCGCATCGAGGCGCAAGCCGGACGGGAAAGACTGACAGGAAAAAAGCGAACCGCGAGAGCCGGACTGGGTCCGTTCCCGCGGTTCACAAAAGTCAGGCCAAGAGATTATTTCGTGCCGAGAACCGAGTCCTTCAACGCTTTGGCAGCGGTGAAGCGAAGCCGGGTGCGCGCCGGAATCTTGATCTCCTGACCGGTAGCCGGATTGCGGCCCATGCGCGCCTTGGTCTTGCGCTTGCGGAAGATACCGAGGCCGGCCAGCCGCAGCGATCCTTCCTTCTTGAGCTCGCGGACGACCAGTGCGTTGAGTTCGTCGAGCACGGTCTTCCCCTGCTTCTTGGTGAGGCCTAGCTTTTCAGCCATGTAGGCTGCTACCTGCGACTGCGTCATCATCCTCCTCCTTGCATCCCGGGTTGCGGGCTTTGGTTGAGGGTGAACCAGTAGCGCGCCAATTTCAAGTGCGGACGGGAGGAAAATCGCGATTTTTTCTAGGGATCGTGATGGTTTTTGCACAGGCCCGCCGCGTGCGCGTTGAGCCCCAAGGGTTTTACGCCGCCGGATCGCGCAACCTGCACGATCGCGCCGTCAATAGCGGACTTCGACGAGGTAAAGGCCGCCGGGCGGCGCGTTGGCCGGAGCCGCCTGGCGATTTCGCGCGGCGAGAATCGTGGCGATTTTATCCACCGTGAGCTTGCCGCGTCCCACGTCGACCATCGCCGCGACCATCGCGCGCACCATGTGGCGCAGGAAACTGGTTGCCTCGACGCGGTAGAGAAAAACGTCGGCGTCGCGCGTCCATCGGCTTGCAATCACGCGGCGGACGGTGGTCCTTACTTCGGTGCCGAGCGAGCGGAACGCGGCGAAATCGTGTTCGCCGACAAAGATGCGCGCGGCGCAGTTCATCGCGGCAAGATCGAGACGGTCGCGGACCAGCCAGCTGTAGCGATACTCGAAGGCGGACGCGACCTTGCGATTCAACACGCGATATTCGTACACGCGCGAGCGGGCGGCGCGCCGCGGTTCGAAGTCATCGGGCGCGGGCGAGATGTCGAGCATCACGATGTCGGCCGGCAGCATCGCGTTGAGAGCGCGCTGCAATTCGGCGGGGTCGAACGGACGTGGAAGTGAAATCGAAGCGACCTGCCCGCGCGCATGCACGCCGGCGTCGGTGCGGCCCGAACCGTACACGCGCACCGGGGTTGAGAAAATCCGCTCGAGCGCGGCTTCGATCCTTCCCTGTATGGAATCGTGGCGCGGCTGAAGCTGCCATCCGGAATAGTTGCCGCCGTCGTACTCGAGGGTGAGCTTGAGGACCATCGCGCGGGCAGCCGGGTCAGGCGAGAGCCGGCGAGCTGAGCGCCAGCGTCTCGGCGATCCAGAGCGCTCCCAGAGCGGCCAGGCGCGTATTGTCGAACACGCACCACAGCGACAGCGAGTCGGGGCGCGTCTCGACGCTGACGACGATTGCCTCCTGGCCCACGGCGTCGATCACGCCGAGCGGTTCGCCCTCTTCGGCGATCAGAATACCGGGGGCGGCGCGCAGTAGTTCGACCGGGTCTTCGCCGTTGCCTCTGCCATCGCGGGGCCGCGCGATATCGACGGTCAACGCGGAACCGTGAAGGACGGGAATTGCGGCGACCTGCACGGAAAGCACGGGCGAGCCGTCGAGCAGCGCCGCAACTTGGGCAGCGATTGCAGTCGCGACGGAGCGCTCATGCTCGCGCATGAAGGCATTGAAGCCGCGCTGGACTTCGTCATCGTCAAGCTCGAGGCGCGCGCTCAGAAGATCCGTGGTCTGATCGACCGTGGCGGTCAGCATGTCCATGCCGCCGGCGCTCGCGCCGAGCATTGCGGTGGCGGCGGCGAATCCACCGTGGGCGCCAAGGGCCTTCAAACAGGTGGCAAGCACGTGGGCGGCGGGATGAGGAGTTGCGAAAACCGTCGCATTGCGCAATTTCGCGATCGCCTCGCGCGAAGTGAGTCCGGGCGCAACCATCGGCAGATCCGAGGGCGGGCGATTCGCCGCGCTCAGATCGATCAGAATCGGTCCCGGCCGTGCGGCGACAATTTCGGCGGCGCGCGGAGCGGGGAGTGCGAGAAAAGCGATATCGAAATCCCGAAGACCGGCGGGGCTCTCGAGCGAATCGACGAGGCGCTCCTCACCGGCGGCGTCGACGGTCTGCATGGCGCCCGCTTCAGTGGCGAAAAGTTTCAGTTCGCTGAGCTGAAATCCGCGCGCGGCGATCAGTTCTATGAGCTGGTTGCCGACCGCGCCGGTGGCGCCGACCACCGCAACTCTCGGCTCGCGGGAAATACTCATTCGCCTTCGCTTTCGGTGCTCTCGAGCTTTTCACGCACCAGACGGCCCATCGCCTTGCATCCCACGGTCTGCGTTCCAGCGCCGCCGTGAATGTCGCGAGTGCGATAGCCGTCGCGCACGACAGAATCGACGGCCTGCGAAATCAGCTCGGCTTCCGAGCGCATCCCGAGCGAATGTTCGAGCAGGAGAGCCGCCGACAGGATTGCGGCGAGCGGATTGGCCTCGTCTCGGCCCGCGATGTCCGGCGCGCTGCCATGAATCGGCTCGTAGAGACCGACGCGGAAACCGGCGCTGTTGAGCTCCTCGCCGAGCGACGCCGACGGCAACAAGCCCATCGAGCCGGCAATCACCGAGGCCTCGTCGGTCAGAATGTCGCCGAACAGGTTCTCGGTGACGACCACGTCAAAATCCCTGGGACGGCGTATCAGATGCATCGCCATCGAATCGACCAATTGATTCTCGAACGCGACGTCCTTGAATTGCGCACTCAACTCGGTGGCGATCTCGCGCCACAAGCGAGAGGTCGCAAGCACGTTGGCCTTGTCAACCGAGGTCAGTTTTTTGCGGCGCTCGCGAGCCAGCTCGAAGCCAAACTTGAGCACGCGGGTAATCTCGGCTTCGGTGTAAAAGCAGGTATCGACCGCCTCGCGGCCGTCCTTCGCCGTGCGCTTCTCGCTTGGCTTCCCGTAATAGATGCCGCCGGTCAGCTCGCGAATGAGGACCACGTCGACGCCGCCGATCACCTCGGCCTTGAGCGGCGACGCGGCCGCCAGCTCCTTGACGGTTTTGACGGGACGGACGTTGGCGAACAGACCCAGAGCTTTTCTTAATCCAAGCAGCGCCTGCTCGGGACGCTTCTCTGCATTGGGCTTGTCCCATTTCGGTCCGCCGACGGCGCCGAGCAGGATCGCATCGCTGTCCTGCGCGAGCTTGAGCACTTCATCGGGCAGCGGAGTGCCGGTGGTGTCGAGTGCGTGACCACCAATCAAGCCTTCCTTGAACTCGAGATCGACGGCGGATCGGCGCGCGATGATCTTGAGAACCTGCATGGCTTCGCCGACGACCTCGGGGCCGATGCCGTCACCTTTGAGAACTAGAATTTTATAGGCCATGCGAAAGCGCTGAACGCCTGGACGTGAATGATCGGGAGGAGCGTCAGACCGTCTCGACCCGTCAGTGAATAGCCTCGAAAATTAGGGACGCAGATTGGCGCGATGGCGCTGTAGCAAACCCCGCCTCAATGGCGGGCGCCGGCAAAAGCCGCACGTCGCACAGGGTGAAGAACGAATTCAAGTTCAAACTCAAGTCCCCAAACCACTAGCCCAAGTGAATGTTGCGGGCAAGCCCCATGCGGCTCATGGGACGTCGGTGGTGGGCTTGAGCGGAGCATGTTTGCGCGCTTTGAGCCGGTTCAGCGCGTTTACCAGCGCGAGCGCGCTGGCCATGACGATATCGCTGTGCGCGCCCTGGCCGGCGACGGTCACGCCGTTGTCGCGAATCATGCAGCTCACTTCGCCGAGTGCGTCGGTGCCGCCGGTAATCGCCTTGACCGCGTAACGTTCCAGGGCCGGGTTGATTGCGGCGATTTTGTAGATCGCCTTGTAGCACGCGTCGACCATCCCGTCGCCTTCGCCCTCGGCCGAGCACTCTTTTCCATCCACGCGCAGCGTGACTTCCGCGTGCGGCGTGCTCTTGCTGGACGAACCGACTTTCAAATCGACCAGCTCGAAGTGATCGATTGTGCGGCGCGCCTCCTCGGTTACGAGCGCGAGGAGGTCGTCGTCGTAGACAATTTTCTTTTTGTCGCAGAGCGCTTTGAACTCGGCGAACGCCTTGTTCACGTCCACGTCGTCGATATCGACGCCCAGTTCCTTGAGCCGGTTGGTAAATGCGTGGCGCCCGGAATGCTTGCCCAGCACCAGCTTGTTCGAGGGAATACCGACATCCTCGGGCTTCATGATCTCGTAGGTGAGCTTGTACTTCAGCACGCCGTCCTGGTGGATTCCGGCTTCGTGCGCGAACGCATTGGCGCCGACGATTGGCTTGTTGGCCGGTACGGACTGGCCGATGACCTGCGACAGGAGACGCGAGGCCGGATAGATCTGCCGGGTGTTGACGCGCGAATCCACGCCCATCAGGTCGCGGCGCGTCTTCATCGCCATCACGACTTCTTCCATCGAGCAGTTGCCCGCACGCTCGCCGATTCCGTTGATAGTACATTCGACCTGGCGGGCGCCGTTGCGAACCGCCGCCAGCGAATTCGCGACCGCCAGGCCGAGATCGTTATGACAGTGCGCACTCCAGATGACTTTGTCGGCGCCGGGAACTTTTTCGCGCATGTAGGCAAACATCCGGCCGAATTCCTCCGGGATCGCGTGGCCGGTCGTGTCGGGCAGATTGATCACGGTCGCGCCGGCGCGAATCACGTCGCTGCAAACGTCAACCATATAGTCCCAGTCGGAACGCGAAGCGTCCTCGCACGAGAACTCGATGTAGTCGAGATGCTTTTTTGCGCGCGTGACGGCCCAGGTGGCGGCGTCGAGCACGTCTCCGCGATTCATGTTGAGTTTGAATTTGAGATGTATTTCCGAGGTCGCGATGAAAATGTGAATTCCCGGATGCGCGGCCTTGTCGACTGCGCGCAGCGCCGAATCGACATCCTCTTCGCGGGTGCGCGAGAGGCTGAGCACGACCGGTGCGCTCACCGCCTGAGCGACCCGATTCACGGAATCGAAATCGCCGGGCGAAGAAACGGCGAAACCGGCCTCGATGATATCGACGTTGAGGCGTTCGAGTTGGCGCGCGAGCGCGATCTTCTCCTCGACGTTCATCGTGCATCCGGGCGACTGCTCGCCGTCGCGCAGCGTCGTGTCGAAGATTCGGACGTAGTCGGCGTCCTTCGAGCCCGTGTTCGCGTTTGCCATCGTCATTCCTCCCGCATCGCCACCGCGGGATCAGCTGCCGATCGTTCGCCATGAGCGGAAAGTGAAAAAAGAAAACGCCCCGGGCGGCTTCGATCGGCCCACTGCCCGGGGCGTGTGTCTCAGTTTAATCAGGCCGTTAGACCTGCCCGGACGCGCGCCTGGCGTGGGCCCCGGTAAGGGCCAGGCTCAGCAGCAGCTCCGGTAGCAGGTTGCAAAACATAGTGTATGGATTCTAAGCGGCGGCGGAGACGTCAGTCAAGGCGGCCGTCGATGCCGCAAAGGACGGGTCGTGCCCGGCAAGCGCACTACCTTACACGCGTGGATGCTCGCGGAGGCCGCTGGCGCCTGGGGCGGGCTCGGATGCCCGCGCGGTCCCGGTGGCGTCATGGGACTTGTCGTTGGGGCTGGAGACGGGCGCGACCGGGCGCAGCACCGATACTTTGGCGCTCAGCCGTTCGCCGCGCAGCATCAGCGCGGGACCCGACAGCACGTACGCGGTCGAGAGCAAGAAGGCGGTGAGCTGCGGCATCGCGAACAGCATCGCGGCGAACACCATCATCGTGATCACCAGTTCGACCTGCGCGCGTTTTTCAAGCTTGACCGCCTTGAAGCTGGGGTAGGGCACACGCGAGATCATCAGGCCGCCGAGTGCGAGTGTGATCGGCACCATGAACGTGCACAGCGTGCGCGGCGAATCGAATTCGAAGTAGCTGTAGGCCAGAGCGAGCCCGGAGATCATCATGGCTGCGCCGGGCACCGGCAGGCCGACGAAACGGCTCTTGTCCGCCGTCGCGGTCTGTACGTTGAAGCGCGCCAGGCGCAACGCCGAGCACAGCACGAACAGTCCACTGACGCCGATTCCGAGCGAACCGATCGGTTTCAGCGCCCACGAATAAGTCAGCATCGCGGGTGCGACGCCGAAGGCGACTACGTCGGAGAGGCTGTCATACTCGACGCCGAACTGGCTCGAGGTGCGCGACGCGCGAGCGATGCGCCCGTCGAGTCCGTCGCACACGAACGCGATCACGATCATCACGGCGGCCACCTCGAAGTGCCCGCTCACCGCGGAGACCATCGAGTAGAAGCCCGACAGCAGGCCGATCGACGTGATCGTCGCGGGCAGCAGGAACACGCCGCGGCGCAGCGGGCCTTCCGTTTTGAGCCCCGGCTCGCGGCCCTGACCCGAATAGAGCTCCATCCGGGCGCGCTCTTCGCGCGAGCGGCGGGAATTGCGGCTCATTGCTCGATTGCTCCGATAATGGATTCTCCGGCGCGCACGCGTTGTCCCAACGACACCGTGACCCGGTACTCGGACGGAAAAAAATGATCGACGCGGCTTCCGAACATGATAAGCCCTATCCGCTGACCCGCCTGTATTCTATCACGCGCGCGGAGCCGGCAAACAATTCGCCGGGCGAGATATCCGGCCACCTGCATCATTGCGAACATGCGGCCCGACGCGTCGGTCATCGCAATCAGATTGCGTTCATTGTGCTCGCTGGCGTCGTCGCGAAACGCGGCGCGGAACTCGCCCGCGGTGTGCTCGACTATCGTTACCTCGCCGCCGACCGGCGCGCGGTTCACGTGGACGTTGAGCGGCGACATGAACACCGACACCCGATGGCACAGCCGGCCCGTCGAGCCTGGAAAGGATACGTCGGAAATGTCTGTGATTTTGCCGTCGGCGCCTGAAATCACCACGTTTTCGGTACGCGCCGGATAGCGATCGGGATCGCGAAAGAAAAGCGCAATCGGGATTGCGACCAGTACCAGGATCGCACCCATCGACTTGAGGCCCAGCGCAATGAGTATGATTCCAACTACCGCCAATCCGAGCGACAGCGCCACGCCTTCGGCAGCTATTCCGATCGCGCCTGCGATGCGCGCGAGAACGGCGCCCGGCGCCGGGCGCCCGCTGTCAGTCTCGCCTGCCACGGCGGTTCAGTTCTTCGACTTATCGACCAGCCGATCGCTCGCGAGCCACGGCATGAACGCGCGCAGCTTGCGTCCGACTTCTTCGACCGGATGCGCCGCGGCTTCCTTGCGCAGTTCGCGGAAACGCGGCAGCCCCGCTTTGTAGTCGGCGATCCATTCGTTGGCGAACTTGCCGGACTGGATGTCGGCCAGGATCTGTTTCATTGCTTCGCGCGACGCAGCGCCCACCACTTTCTTGCCGCGCGTCATGTCGCCGTACTCGGCGGTGTTGCTGATCGAATAGCGCATGTTCGAGATTCCGCCCTCGTAGATCAGGTCCACGATCAGCTTCACTTCATGCAGGCACTCGAAGTACGCCATCTCGGGCGCGTAGCCGGCCTCGACCAGCGTCTCGTAGCCGGCGCGGATGAGTTCGGTGAGTCCGCCACACAGGACGGATTGCTCGCCGAACAGGTCGGTTTCGGTTTCTTCCTTGAACGAGGTTTCGATAATCGCCGCGCGGCCGCCGCCGATCGCGCTGCCGTAGGCGAGCCCGACCTTGGTAGTGTCGCCCGACGGATCCTGTTGCACGGCGAGCAGGCACGGCACGCCGCGGCCCTTGGTGTACTCGGAGCGCACGAGATGACCGGGTCCCTTGGGCGCGATCATGAAGACATTGACGTCGGCGGGCGGCTTGATGAATTTGAAATGGATGTTGAAGCCGTGACCGAAGGCCAGGTACTTGCCCTTGGTGAGATGCGGGGCAATCTCGGCCTCATAAATCTCCGAGCCCATCTCGTCGGGCACCAGCATCATGATCACGTCGGCGCGCTTGGCGGCCTCGGCGGTGTCGAACACCGGCAGGCCCTGCTTTTTGGCTTTTTCGCGCGACGGCGAGCTTGCGCTCAGCCCGACGCATACGTCCATCCCGCTGTCGCGCAGGTTGAGTGCGTGCGCATGTCCCTGGCTTCCAAAGCCAATGACCGCGATCTTCTTGCCTTTGAGCGCGGACAAGTCCGCGTCGCGGTCGTAATATACCTTCATTTGAATGCTCTCCCGAATTTTCTCGCTGTCAGGTTATTCAGCTTCGCGTGCTCGGCGACTTTGATGATTATCGTGGCTCAGCTGGACCGCGCGCGCCATCGCGACTTTGCCCGAACGGACGACTTCCTTGATTCCGAGCGGGCGCACGATCGCGATGAAGGCCTTGATCTTTTCGGAGTCGCCGGTCAGCTCGACGGTGATTGCGCGCGGGCCGATGTCGATTACATGGGCGCGAAACGCGGCTACGATCGAGTCGAGCTCGGAGCGCGTGCGGTCGTCCACCGCGACTTTGACGATCACCATCTCGCGCTCGATCGTATCGACGTCCTTGAAGTCGGCTATCTTGATGACGGAGACGAGCTTGTTGAGCTGCTTGTTGATCTGCTCGACGATCTGATCGTCGCCAACGGTCACCAGCACAATCCGCGACACCGTCGGATCGAGCGGGTCCTCGTTGACGGTCAGTGACTCGATGTTAAAGCCGCGGCCCGAAAACAGTCCGGCCACGCGTGCGAGCACGCCGAATTCGTTTTCTACCAGAACCGATATTGTATGACTTGTCATGGGGTGGAGTGCGCGCGCTCATGGCCCGGGCCTGCGGCGTCAGCGAGCCTCTTGTTGATAGCGGCCGAGAATCGCCATCATGCGGTCTTTCGAGGCGAGCTTAAGCTTCTGGATCCGCTTTTCTTCGATTTCCTCTTCGTTGGTCAGGTAAAGCTTGTTTCTGAAAACTTCGAGCTTTTGTTTCAGCTCTTGATGCTCCGTGTAGAGGCTTCTCAGTTCCTCGTCATGGTTCAGATGCTGCCGAATGAGTTCTTCCTCTCGATGCTCCATACGCCCTCCGTGCCTATGCCCGCCGGATTTTGCTTAGTGGGCTTGAACGTGGCCTCCGGCGTTCTGATATATAGCGGCTCCAGCGAAGCCGCGCGATCCGTTTCACCACGGGCAAACCGCGCCCCGCCAATCGCCGCGGCGCAAACTCCGCGCAAATCGAGCATCCCTGTTTCGGAAAGCGTCACCCTATGGCCCTGCGATTCCACAAGGGCCGCCGCTTCCTTCGCTCTTTGGTCACCGACGAACATGACGTCCTCGGTGATGCGCGATGCCAGGCGGTCCAGCGCGATTACCAGTTCCTCTGACAATTTTTCTAGCCCATCGGCCACGACCCGGTAAAGGGCCGCGTAAACTTCGCTTTTTCGAGCGTCCACAACCACGCAGACCAGCCGTCCTGGATCGGTATTGTTGCGCTCCAGCGCAGCTAATGCCATCGCGTCGAAACTGGGCACGCCGACCAGCTCACATCGCGACGCCATCGCGATTCCCTTGGCGTAGCTCAGCCCGATGCGAAGTCCCGTGAACGATCCGGGCCCGGTCCCGACCGCGATTGCGCCGAGGCTGCCAATCGCCAGTCCCGCCGCGCTCAGAAGTTCGGCGACGGCGCCTGGCAATGCGGCGCCATGCGAGGTGACGGGCCGCGCCACTGACGCGGCGACCGTCCCGTGTGCAATTACCGCAAGGCTTGCGATTGGAGTGGAGGTGTCGAGTCCCAGGACCGGGCGCGTCGCGGCCGTCTGTTCGAGCAGCCGGTTAACCCTGCACAATACGCGAGATGTCATTGAAAATTACGAACGCCATCAGTGCTACGAGCAAGAACAGCCCCACCTGGAGCATCGCCTCCCGGTAGCGAAGTTCGAGCGGCTTGCCCTTTACGCCCTCGAAGGCGAAGAACAGCAGGTGTCCTCCGTCGAGCAGCGGCACCGGCAGCAGATTTATGATGCCGAGCTCGAGGCTCAGCATCACGGTGAACATCGCGAGGTTCGCGAATCCCTCGCGCGCCTCCTTGCCGGCCATCTGCGCGATCATTATCGGTCCGCCGAGCGCCTCGCGCACGGGAGTGCTGCCGCTGAAGATACTGGCGATTCCGACCACCATCTGGACGGTCATCTCGACCGAGGTTTTGCCCGCTTCTTTCACCGCGCCGAACGGACCGTACCGCTTGGTTATCTCGTCGCCGCGCGGCTGCACTCCGATTACCCAGGTGGTCGCGTTGGTGCCGTAAATGGTCTTCTGGTCGAGCCGGGTCGGCTTGACGACAATCGTGCTGCGCGCGGAGCCGCCCTTTTGCTGCCGATCAATTTCCAGCCTGATCGGAGAGCCGTCTCCGGCCTTCACCGTCTTAGAGAAATCGGTCCAGGACCCCATCGGCCGGCCGTCAACCGTGACAATCCGGTCGCCGCTGAGCAGTCCGGCCTTGGCCGCCGGGAGATTGTTGGTGGTCTTGCCGACGATCGGCAACAACTCCGGCACGCCGGTCATAAAAATAAGTGTGAGCAGAATCGGCGCGAAGATAAGATTCGCCAGCGGTCCCGCCAGCACGATCAGAACGCGCTTGCCGAGCGGCTGAGTCGGGAACGCCCGCGCGCAGTACGCCTCGACCAGCTTGGTGGGAGGATGTTCCGACAGCGATTTGATCGCGTCGTCAACTTTGGGCTGGCGGCGCACCTCGTCGAGCAGGAGCGCCTCGTCGGGCTTGAGCTCGCGCCCGATGACGGCGTGCGCAACGCCGGCGCCCGACTCGCCCAGGCGATCGGCAATCAAGCGCACGTTCTCATCGAATTCGCCCCCGGCTTGAAGCACGCCGCGCTTGCGCGCCGCGCCAATCAGGTCGAGGCCGATTTCGTGAAGATACAACGTGAGTTCTTCAGGCTTGGGTTCCTCGCCGACTTCATCGCCCAGCATTCGGACATAGCCGCCGAATGGAGTCGCGCCGATCGAGTACTCGGTTTCGCCGCGCCGCAATCCAAATACTTTTGGCGGGTAGCCGATCGAGAATCGCAGCACGCGGACGCCGACCTTCTTCGCCATCGCGAAATGTCCCGCCTCGTGCACGACCACCAACACTGCGAAGACCAGTGCTGCGTATAAAATCGACGGTATCATTCAGTTTCTACCCGGGAGTACTTATGCGGAGAGGCTGAAAATGCGGCTCCCAAAGCCGCATCAATGAGACCAATAGTAAGCGAAAACCACCGCGAAGACTAGCGAACAAGTTCGATCGAGCAGACCGCCGTGCCCCGGGAAAATCCAGCCCGAGTCCTTGACTCCCGCGGCGCGCTTTAATGCCGAGCCGGCCAGATCTCCAAGCTGCGCGAGAAGGGAAATCATAGCCGAAAATAGCAGGACAGGGCCTGTATCCCACGACCCGCCGCGTATCTCAAACAGCAACAAACCGGCCGCCATCGTCGCGATCAAGCCGCCCGCCGCGCCTTCGACCGTCTTTTTTGGGCTGACGTTGGGCGCAAGCTTCGTCCGTCCCAGATACATCCCGGCAAAGTATGCGCCGCTGTCGCTCACTACCACCAGCAAGATGACCAGCAGCAGCATCTCGATGCCGCCGGGACCGTTGCGCAGTAGTGCGAAGTAAGGGAACAGAACTCCGACGTACGCCGCGCCAATGAAGACCAGTCGCGGGCCTCTGGATGCTCCGGCGCCGCCGGCAACAGCGACTCGCGCCACCAGCGCAAGCATCATGAGGATTACCAGCACCGGCACCAGCCATCCCACGTCGCCGCCGTAGAGAAGCCCGAACAACGGCACGCCACCGACGACGGCGAACAGCGGTATCGCGACGATGTGCAGCGCGCCGGTCATCGCGGCGACTTCATAGAATCCCCAGATTGCGGCGATCGCGATAAAAATCGTGAAGAACCAGCCCGGCGCGAAAACTACCAGCGCGCCCACCGCGGGCAGCAGGACCGCCGCTGTCAGGAGCCTAGTTCTGAGCACGCAGCCGGGTGTCGGAGCCGTTCGAGATCGCGCCGAAGCGGCGTTCGCGAAGCTGGTAGGCGGCGATCGCGCTCAGGAATTCGCGCTCGCGGAAATCCGGCCACAGAGTGTCGGTGAAATAAAGTTCGGTGTAGGCGAGTTGAAAGAGAAAAAAATTGGAGATTCGCAGTTCTCCCGAGGTTCGAATCAGCAGGTCGGGATCGGGAAGCCCGCTGGTAGTCAGTGCGCGCGCCAGCATCTGCTCGTCGATTTGATCGGCTGAAATCGCGCCTTGCGCCACTGCGCGCCCGATCGCTCGCGCCGCGTTCACGATGTCCTGGCGCCCGCCGTACGACAACGCCAACGCCACCGTCATCGTGCGATTTTCGCGCGTCGCCTCGACGGTCTCGGCCAATGCCTCGCGCACCCGCGGCGGTAACCGCTCGGTGTCTCCCAGAGCCACCACGCGGATGTCGCGTTTCATCAGGCGCTTGGTTTCGGTGATGAGATAGCGATGGAACAGCTGCATCAGGAAACTGACTTCAGTGCTCGGCCGGCCCCAGTTCTCGCTCGAAAATGCGTACAGCGTGAGGTACGGGATGCCGAGTTCGCGCGCCGCATCGACGACCGCGCGCACCGAATCCTTGCCGCGCCGATGGCCCTCGTGACGCGAGAGCCCGCGCCGATTCGCCCAGCGGCCGTTGCCGTCCATCACGATCGCCACGTGGCGCGGCATCCGCGATGGATCCAAAGACAGGTTGGGGAAATCGCTCAGTGGTAGTGAGATGGCCACTTGGGGTTAAAGTTTCACCGAAGCTCACGCGCCGTAAACGGGCGAGCTCAGACCTCCATGATTTCCGCTTCTTTGGCGGTCAGCACTTTGTCGATTTTCTCGATGAACTCGGTCGTGTACTGCTGCACCTTGGCCTCGCCCGTTCGCATCTCGTCCTCGGTGGCCTGCTTTTCCTTGTGCATTTCCTTGAGCATGTCGTTGGCGTCGCGGCGATGGTTGCGGATGCCGACGCGGAATTCCTCGCCTATTTTGCGGACGTGTTTCACCAGGTCCTTGCGGCGCTCCTCGGTCAGCTCGGGGATCGGAATCCGGATCAACTTGCCGTCGTTCATCGGCATCAGGCCAAGATCGGAAGTCTGGATCGCTTTTTCAATCTCGTGCATCGCGCCCTTGTCGTATGGCGTGATCACTATCAAGCGCGGCTCGGGCGCCGACAACCCGGCCAATTGCCGCAGCGGAGTCTTCGCGCCGTAGTAATTTACCTGCAGATTTTCGACCAGCGCGGTTGAAGCGCGGCCGGTGCGGACGCGGCCGAGGTCGTGGCGAAACGCTTCCACGGTCTTGTCCATTTCCTTGCGCGCGTCTTCGATTGTGTCGGTAAGCATGCTCACGGTGCGCTCTCCACCCGGGTCCCGATTTGCTCACCCATCACGGCCCTTCTTATATTACCCGCTTTACGCAGATTGAACACGATGATCGGCAGGCGATTATCCATGCACATCGAGATCGCCGTCGAGTCCATCACCTTCAGGTTCTTCTGCAGCACCTCGATATAAGTCAGCCGATCGAAGCGCTTTGCCCCCGGTTCGCGCATCGGATCGCGATCGTAAACCCCGTCCACGGCATGGCTCGCCTTCAGGATGACCTCCGCGCCGATTTCCATCGCGCGCAGGCTCGCCGCCGTGTCGGTGGTGAAATAGGGATTGCCGGTGCCGGCGGCGAATATGATCACGCGGCCCTTTTCGAGATGGCGCACGGCGCGGCGGCGGATGTAAGGCTCGCACAGCGCCTGCATCTCGATGGCGGACAGGACTCGCGTGACCACGCCGGTATGCTCGAGCGCGTTTTGCAGCGCGAGCGCGTTGATCACCGTCCCCAGCATCCCCATCTGGTCGGCGGTCGAACGATCCATACCGCGCGCCTCGTAGTCGCTGCCGCGGATAAAATTGCCGGCGCCGATTACCAGCGCGAGCTGAACGCCCAGCGCCGCCACTTCCTTGATTTCGAGCGCAATCTCCGCCAGCGCGTCGAGATCGAGTCCCGACCCGTGCGCGGGAGCGAGCGCCTCGCCGGATAACTTGAGCAGGATACGGCTGAAGCGCGGCTTGCCGTTCAACCCACTTTGAACTTCAGCCATCTCTCGAAGCTCCCGTCGAAGCCCCCGTTGAAGCCCCGTCGCGTCTGCAAATGCGCCCGCGTCAGGCGGCCGTGGTGATTGCCTTGCCGTCGAGCGCCTCACCCAATTGGTAGCGCACGAAACGGCGCACGTCGATCTTCTCACGCATCTGGATGGCGGCCTCGCCAAGCAGATCGTTGACAGTCTTGTTGGGATCGCGGACGTAAGCCTGCTCGAGCAGGCAGGCTTCCTTGTAAAATTTCTCGATCTTGCCATCGACGATCTTGGTCACGACCGCCGCCGGCTTGCCCTCGGCCTGCGACGCGTAGATCTGCCGCTCCTGCTCGACAACCGCCGGCGACAGCTCCGCGCGCCGCACGCAGCGCGGATTGGCCGCTGCCACCTGCATCCCGAGTTCCTTCACCAGCGTCTGGAACGCTTCCGACTTGGCGCAGAAATCGGTTTCGCAATTGACTTCGATCAACACCCCAAGCTTGCCGCCTGCATGAATATACGAACCGACCGACCCTTCGGATGCGACCCGGCCGGCGCGGCCCGCCGCCGCGGCGATTCCCTTCTCGCGCAGCCATACGACCGCCTTTTCGAGATTGCCGGCCGTCTCCGCCAGCGCTCGCTTGCAATCCATGATGCCGGCGCCGGTCTTCTCGCGCAGTTCTTTAACCAGATTCGCGTTTAATTCCATCACAATTCCTGAGTTGAGCTAGTATTCTTGGCCGGTCGCAATACTGCAAGCGACGGCCTCGGCTGACCGGCTCCGTTTCGGGTCTGAAGGTCGAATTTTTCGGCTAGACCGCGCTTGGAGAATCGGGCGCCGATGCTCCCGTGTCTGCCGCCGGGCCGGCGTCCGAGCGGATATCCTGCTGCCCCTTGGCGCGTTCCTCGGCTATTTGCTTGCCTTCGATGATCGCGTCGGCGACCGCCGCCGTGAACAGCTTGATCGCGCGGATTGCGTCGTCGTTGCCGGGAATTCGATACGCGATCAGGTCGGGGTCGCAGTTGGTATCCACCACCGCGGCGACCGGGATACCGAGGCGGTTCGCCTCCGCAACGGCTATATCTTCCTTCTTGGTATCGATCACCCACAGCGCGTCCGGGAGTTTGCGCATGTTCTTGATCCCGGCCAGCGTGTTCATCAGCTTTTCATGCTCGCGCCCGTTGTCGCTCATCTCTTTCTTGCTGAGCGCGCGAATCATCTCCGGGTCGGCCATGACTTCTTCGAGCTTCCTGAGCCTGTCGATCGAGGCGCGGATAGTCTGGAAGTTGGTCAGCATCCCGCCCAGCCAGCGGTTGTTGACGTAATACATCCCGCATCGCTCGGCCTCTTCCTTGACGATGTCCTGGGCCTGCTTCTTGGTGCCGACGAACAGCATCGTGCCGCCCGCCGCAGCCAGATCGCGCGCGAAGTCGTAGGTCGCGCGAAACATCTTCACCGTCTGCTGAAGATCGATAATGTAAATACCGTTGCGGGCGCCGAAGATGTACTGCTTCATCTTCGGGTTCCAGCGGCTGGTCTGATGGCCAAAATGAACGCCGGCCTCCAGAAGCTGCTTCATGCTGATTTCAGTCATAGAATTTTGTTCCTGCCTCTTGGCCCCGTACGGGGCAATCTTGAACTAATATCAGGCTGGGGCGTGGTAGGAAAGCGCCCCAGAGTTTTGGGTACTGGCTTAATTCGGGGCTGAGTGTCTGAATTTCAGATCGCGAGTGTCTTAATTTCAAGGCGCAGGATAAATGCGATTCCTGTTACTGACCGGCAGCAGACCGTCGAGCAATGTCGGGTGAATTGTTAGCAATCCCTGGAAAATGCATACCGCACCTAAAAAATACGTGGCTATAACGAGCGCCTTTGTGCCGAACATCGCTTTGAAATGAGCCTGTGACCAAATCAAGTCGAGCGGCTTATCAATCGGAGGATCGACCAGCCAGCGCCAGCGAAAGAACGCCCCACACCAGAGGAAGACGCCTACAGCGATGAAAAACATATTTTCACCTGCCCACAAGCGCGAGCGCGGCTGCGTGGCGATAGCAGTGTCGCATCTGTCTTATTTTTTCCCCTTCAGGCGGAAATCGTCACTCTCGACGCAGCCGGCATTAACCGCGCGCGCTTTTCCCATCGCTTCGTCATGTTTTTGAAACCGCGCAAGTTTCCCCGTTTTGTCGAGCTCGATCGGGTCCTGCTCCGTTTTCTGAAGGTTCGCGAGCACCTTCTCGCAATTTTCTGAACTGGCAAACGTGGCTACCGTCACCCAACGCGAAAGCGGAGCCTCAGCATCAACCGAGTGAGGCACCTTGGCGGAATCGGGCGGCATCATCAGATACCAGCTGGCGAACGCTAGCGCGGCGACTTGGATGCTCCCGGGGCTCACCCGCAATCTATACGCTTTTCGCGGGCAAAAAGTCAGCAATCCCGCCGTTATCCGTGACCATCCGAGGCGCGGCCGGCTGGTTTGCGCGCCCTTCAGGCGTTCATCGACTCGAGGAATTCCTCGTTGGTCTTGGTCTTGTCCATCTTGTCGATCAGGAATTCCATCGCTTCGACTGCGTTGAGCTGGGTCAGCAGCTTGCGCAGTATCCACACGCGATTCAAAGTGGCGCGCGGCAGCAGCAGCTCTTCCTTGCGCGTCGAGGAGCGCTGGATGTCGATCGTCGGGAAAATGCGCTTTTCCAGCAGCCGCCGGTCCAGTGCTATCTGCTGATTGCCGGTGCCCTTGAACTCTTCGAAAATTACTTCGTCCATCCGGCTGCCGGTATCGACCAGCGCCGTCGCGATAATCGTCAGACTGCCGCCGTCTTCGGTGTTGCGCGCGGCGCCGAAAAACTTCTTGGGCTTGTGCAGCGCGTTGGAATCGACGCCGCCCGACAGTATCTTGCCCGACGGCGGCACCACCGTGTTGTACGCGCGCGCCAGCCGCGTGATCGAGTCGAGCAAAATCACCACGTCACGCCCGTGCTCGACCAGCCGCCGCGCCTTTTCGATTACCATCTCGGCCACCTGCACGTGACGCGTGGCCGGCTCGTCGAAGGTCGAGCTTACGACTTCGCCCTGCACCGAGCGCAGCATGTCGGTGACTTCCTCGGGCCGCTCATCGACCAGCAGCACGATCAGCACGATCTCGGGATGGTTGTGCGCGATCGCCTTGGCGATCGCCTGCAGCATCATCGTCTTGCCCGTGAACGGCGCCGCGACGATAAGTCCGCGCTGGCCTTTGCCGATCGGCGCGACCAAATCGATGATCCGGGTGGTCAGATCCTCGTGATTGTATTCGAGCTTGATGCGCTCCTCGGGATAGAGCGGCGTCAGGTTGTCGAACAGGATCTTGTCGAGCGCCTTTTCAGGATCCTCGTAGTTGATCGATTCAACCTTGAGCAGCGCGAAGTAGCGCTCGCCTTCTTTCGGCGGGCGAATCAGCCCGGAAACCACGTCGCCGGTGCGCAAATTGAACTTTCGAATCTGGCTCGGCGAAATATAAATGTCGTCGGGGCCGGGCAGGTAGTTGTAGTCCGGCGCGCGCAGGAAGCCGAAGCCGTCGGGCAGAATTTCCAGCACGCCCTCGCCGAGGATCGAGCCGTTCTTGGCGGCTTGCGCTTGCAGAACCGCAAAGATCATCTCCTGCTTGCGCATGTTGGTGGCGCCATCGACGTTGAAGTCGCGCGCCATCTGCGCCAATTCGGTTATCTTCGCGCGCTTGAGCGACTTGAGGTTGAGTACCCCTTCGTCGCTGATCACCGGCGCCAGTGGCGGAAGATTCGGATTGCCATCCAGATTTACCTGGCGCGGCGCCCCATTTTGCGAACGCGGGTCGTCGAAGCGCCCCTCTTCGTTCTTCGCAGCCCCTCTGCCCTTACCCATATGCCTTCCCCGCAACCTGGATCTCCATCACGTGCTTGACTGCTGCAACTCGCCGCCGTTTAAGCGCGCGCGCCGCAGGCTATGGACGTTTGCTTGTAAATGGCCTCCCACGACGGGAGATACCATTATAGATTCATGAGTGCTCGAGCGGCCGGGATTCGGAACAACTAACGCCTTGAGTTCAAGTTCGGAGTTACGGACCGCGGCAAAACGGGACTCAGCACCCCACCCGTCTCAGCGTCCTCAGTGCGGAAGCTCTACCAAAACGCTACCCAAGCATTGCCCCCGTGTCAACGGGGATCGGGCCGCCGTGTCAACAGCCATCAAGTAAGTTCGATCCAGCGGCGAAGCTCGCGCGCATCGGGCGCCAATGACTTCTGCGCGAGAAATTCGACGAAATCAGTTGGCAACGGCGCGATGAATTCCAGCGGCGCGCCCGACCTCGGATGCGTGATCGAAAGCGCCAGCGCATGCAGCGCCTGTCGATGAAAGAATCCGTCGCATCCCGCCTTGCCGCCATATAGAGGATCGCCCAGGCATGGATGACCAATCGACGCGAGATGCACGCGAATCTGATGCATCCTGCCGGTGTCGGGTTTTACCCGCACCAACGATGCGCCCGCTTCGCCCGCTTCCGCCGGATCGAAGCGCGCGAGCACCGTCAGATGGCTGACCGCGTCGCGCGGCGCATGCGATCGCACCGACATCCGCTTGCGTTCCACGGGATGCCGTCCGACGGGCCGCTCGATCGTCTGCCGATCGCGCGCGACCTTGCCCTTGACGATCGCGAGATAGGTCTTTCTCACGCTGCGTTCCTTGAACTGCCGCGAAAGCGCGGTGCGCGAAAATGGCGTCCGCGCCACCACCATCACGCCCGAGGTGTCTTTGTCGAGGCGATGCACGATGCCGGGACGCAGCACGCCGTCGGGCTCGGCCATCGCGGCAAGCTCGGGAAATCGCGCCAGCAGCGCGTCCACCAGCGTGCCATTGGGATGCCCGGGGGCGGGATGCACCGTCATGCCGGCGGCCTTGTTCACGACGATTATTTCGTCGTCGGCGAAAATTACCGAAATCTCCGGCGCGTCACCTTCTTTGTATTTTGAAGGATCGTACAGCGCACCGGCGGGCGCGGCGGCGACCTCGATGCGATTGCCCGTTCGAACCCCGCTCGACGCGCGCGCGACCGCGCCGTTGACCGTCACCAGTCCCGCCTTAATCATCCGCGCCACTTGCGAGCGCGAGTACTCCGGCGCAAGCCGCATCGACACGAACACGTCCAGCCGCATGCGCTCGTGCTCGGCGCCCGCGGTGATCGTCGTTGGGATAATCACCAGCGTGATTTATCGCTGCGACGCACAAATCACGGCATCGAGGGCGGGGGTAGCGGCGGTATGGTCGGCGGTGTCGGAGCGCTGGCCTCAGCGGGAGGGCAGTTCTCGGTGCTGGTCGAGGCTATCGCGACGCCGTAGGTGGTCTTCTGACAGCCTGCCGCCGTGTCAGGCCTCGAATAGAACCAGCATCCAGCCAGCGCCGTCGAGCACAGCGCGACGATTGTCATCGAGAAGATTGGTTTCATGCGATTTGGCACCTGCGATGAGTTTCCCCCCGCGCGGCGCGCGGCGCCAGCGTCGCCGGCATCTACTCGAAGCGACGCGGTAGTGGATGCGCCTTTTCGTACGCGACGATCCGATCCTCGTGCGCGAGCGTCAGCGAGACGTCGTCGAGACCCTCGAGCAGGCACTTCTTCTGGAACGGCTCGATCTCGAAATGCGCCGTCCATCCGAAATCGTCCGACACTGTCTGCTTTTCGAGATCGATCGTCAGCCGGTACGCCTCGTAGTCGCCGGTGGCGCGAAAAATATGCTCGACCTCGCCGGCCGGCAGCGTGATCGGAAGAAAGCCGTTCTTCAAACAGTTGTTGTGGAAGATATCGGCGAACTCCGGCGCGATCACCGCGCGGAAGCCCGCGTCATCGAGCGCCCACACCGCATGCTCGCGCGAACTGCCGCATCCGAAATTGTTGCGCGCCACCAAAATCGACGCGCCCTGGTAGCGCGGCTTGTTCAGCACGAAATCCTTGTTCTCGGTGCCGTCGGGATTGAGCCGCCAGTCGATGAACAGCCCCTTCTTCAGCCCGGTGCGCACTACAGCCTTCAGAAACTGCTTGGGTATGATCTGATCGGTATCGACGTTGGCGCGATCGAGCGGCGCGACCATCCCGGTAAAACTCTTGAATGCCTGCATCTGTGTCTCCTAACAGGATGTTGAAAAATTGGGATCAATTGTTGTTTTCGACATCAAGTGCTTCAACATCGGGCTCTGCCATCGCGTAGTCGCGAAAAGATGCGCTGCGCAGATTTTCGCGTCTTCTTACTACCGGGTGCAGGGGTCACCCCTGCCACTCGCGCACATCGACGAAGTGTCCTGCTATCGCCGCCGCCGCCGCCATCGCGGGGCTGACCAGGTGCGTGCGCCCGCCCTTGCCTTGACGCCCCTCGAAGTTGCGATTCGACGTGCTGGCGCATCGCTCGCCCGGCTGCAGCACGTCGGGATTCATCGCCAGGCACATGCTGCATCCCGATTCGCGCCACTCGAAGCCCGCTTCCGTGAAAATTCTGTCCAGCCCGAGGCTCTCCGCCTCCGCCTTGATCTCCTGCGATCCCGGCACGACCATCGCCCGCACGGTCGGCGCGACTTTGCGTCCCTTGACGACGGCGGCGGCGGTCTTGAGATCGCTCAGCCGCGAGTTCGTGCACGATCCGATGAACACGCGATCGATCTTGATGTCCTCGATTCTCGTGCCCGGCGCAAGCGCCATGTAGGTCAGCGCCCGCTCGACCGTCTCGCGCTGCTCCTTGTCGCCGATCTCCGCGGGATTCGGCACGCTTCCTTTAACGTCGGTGACCATCCCGGGATTCGTGCCCCACGTCACTTGTGGCGCGAACGTCGCGGCGTCGAACACTACGCTGCGATCGAACTTCGCGCCGTCGTCGCTGCGGCATTCGAGCCATCGCGCCGCCAGTTCGTCGAATTCCTTGGCGCTCGGGATATACCGGCGCCCGCGCAGATACTCGACTGTCGTCTTGTCCGCCGCGACCATCCCGGCGCGCGCGCCGCCTTCGATCGACATGTTGCACACCGTCATCCGCTCTTCCATCGACAGCGCCTCGACCGCCGCTCCGCGGTACTCGATCACGTGCCCGGTTGCGCCGTTGGTCTTGATCCTGCCGATGATGCCGAGGATCAAATCCTTCGCGCCGACTCCCGCGCCGAGCTTTCCATCGACGCGGATTTCAAACGTCTGCGGACGCGCTTCCCACAGGCATTGCGTCGCCAGCACGTGTTCGACCTCGCTGGTGCCGATGCCGAACGCCAGCGCCCCGAATGCGCCGTGAGTAGCGGTATGGCTGTCGCCGCAAACGATCGTCATGCCCGGCTGCGTTAGCCCGAGCTCCGGCCCGATGACGTGCACGATTCCCTGCTCGCGCGAGCCGATATCGAATAGCCTGAGCCCAAACTCCGCGCAGTTGCGTCTGAGCGTCTCGATCTGCAGTTTCGAATCGGGATCGGTAATCGGCTTGCTCCGATCGGTCGTCGGCACGTTGTGATCCTGCGTGGCGTAGGTGCGATGCGGCGCGCGGACCTTGCGCCCGTTATGGCGCAGGCCCTCGAACGCCTGCGGCGACGTGACTTCGTGAACCAGGTGCAGATCGATGTAGAGCAGGGAAGGCTCATATTGCTTTTCGCGGACCACGTGCGCTTCCCAGATTTTTTCAAACAGGGTCTTTGCGGCCATTGCGTTTCAACTCCCGCCGCATCGGATCTGCATCCGGCGGCGCAACAATTTTATTCGACAAAAGTAGGATTCAGTTCCCGTCTCGCTCTATTAACCGGCCCCCAGATGATCACCACCATTCGCCGTCATTTCCTTCGCTTATTTGCGCGGCCACCTTCGAGCGCCGTCCAGTTGTCTAGGTAACGCTTCCACTTGTCTGCAAGACCGTAGCTCGGCCGGTCCTCACCGCTCTTTAAGTCAGCGAGGTGGAGCGTCCACCATCCGAGGTCCTTTCGCTGGTTTCCTCCACGGCCCCTTTTGCAAAGGTAGTAAGTGCGGTGGGTGTCTATACGTTTCCGCACGATACGCGTTGGAACCACGTAGAACACGTCTTCGCTGCGCTGCTTACCCATACCCACGAGCACAGTGAAATCCGCTTTTCCTAGATTGCCGAATTTGATCCCCTGCCCCGGACGGAAACCACCGAACGCGAAGGCGTTCACGCCGGGCCCGCACGCTTTAACTCGGACGGCCACGGCGCTCTTGCCTTTACGTGCGAAGATGTCGAAATCCACCGCGTTTTTCATGCTCGTGTTGATGTTGGCTGTTACCCACCCATGCCGGATGAGTTCGGCTTCAGCCGCTTTCTCTCCATAGGCCCCGATGGCTTGCGCGCTGAAGCGGCGGGATTGTTTTGGCATCGCTTTCCGGACCGGTCTTTGAAGGTTTTCGGCGCGGGTCATGCTTTTCCTAGGAACGGATCGGGTTTGAATTCATTGCCAAACTTCGATTCATCGGACCGCCGCCGCGCGCCGCGTACCCTTTCTGCGCGAATAACGTTCGATCCGATCGGACAGCTTGATCGCGAAACCGCTGAATGCGGCCAGCTCGTCGCGCGAAAATCCCGTCCAGATCGCCTCGATCGCCGCCTGGCGTGACGCGCGCAGCTCGCCCAGCACCCGCTTGCCCCTCGCGGTCAGCTTGTAGCGCCGGTTCCGGCGGTCGGTCCGCCCAATCGCGGCCGAGACCATGCCGCCGTCGAGAAGCTGGCGCAATATTTTCGATACCGCCGCCGCCGAACTGTCGCGGCTGCGCGCGAACATCGACGGAATAAAATGCTCGGTCGAGATTTCCTCGAGCACGCGCCACTGCTCGATCGTGATGCCCGCGTCGCGGGCCAGCACCTCGCGCCGGCGCTCGAAGATCTCCGTCAGCGCGGTCATCGCCTCGATCGCGCGGAAGATGGGGTCGCGGCGTACAACTGCTTGCATCAGGCAAGATATTAACTATAGTTAAGCAATCTTTGCAAGCGGCGGAATAACTCGCGATTTGTTCCCCTTCCCGCCAGCGAAGGGGTTGCGTCATTTGATCCGCCGCGTCGGCGCGGCGCGCTCCGCGCGCGCCAGCCCGCGCGTCACGGCCTCATCGCCGAACTTCTTCGCGACAGCATCCAGAGCCAGATTGAGCCGGTCCCGCTTGCGATCCTCCGCGGGCGCTGACTCGAACAGCCCGAGCTGCGCACCGTCCGCGCGCTCCAGCTGATGCACCTGCACGCCGGCGAGACGAATTTTGTCGCGCGTGCCGGCCTTCGACAGCAAACCCGTCGCGACTCGCGAGATTTCCGGCCCGTCATTGGTCGCGGCGTCCAGCGAGAAGCTGCGCGTGATCAGCGGATAGCGCCCGCCGCCCAGTGGACGCGCCAGTTTCAGCTTCAGCGTGATCGTGCGCGCGCACACCCGGTCGGCGCGAAGCGGCCGCGCCAGTGCGTCGCCATGCGCGATCAGAACGCGGCGGATTTCATCCGAGTCGAGCGCGACGTCCTGCGCGAAGGTATTTTCCTCGCCGTATGACTTGCGCTGCCAGTCGGCGATTACGGGTCGCGTATCGTTACCCGACGCCAGTTCATGCAGATGCGGTCCCATCGCGCCGAACAGGATCTTCAGCTCTGCCGGATCGCGCCGCGCCAGTTCGCCGACCGTCTTGATCCCGCATTCATGCATCCGCGCGAGCGTCACTCGTCCCACTCCCCACAGCCTTTCGACCGGCAGCGGGGTCAGAAATTCGCGCATTTTTTCCGGCGCCACCGCGAGCAACCCGTCGGGCTTCGACATGTCGCTCAGAATCTTTGCTGCCATCTTGGTCGGCGCGACGCCCACCGATGCGACCAGCCCGGTTTCTTCGAGCACCCGGCGCTTGAGATTGCGCGCCGCGTCAAGTGGCGGCCCGAGCAGGCGCTCGGTGCCGGTCAGATCGATAAACGCCTCGTCGAGCGAGAGCGGTTCGACGATCGGACTGAAGCTCTCGAACACGCGGCGCACCACCCGCGAGATTTCCACGTAGCGCTCCATCCGGCCCGGCACGAAGATCGCCTGCGGACACAGTTTGCGCGCCTGCCCGGTCGGCATCGCGGAACGCACGCCGAATTTGCGCGCCTCGTATGACGCCGACGTCACCACCCCGCGCGCGCTGCGTCCGCCCACTATAACCGGCAGGCCGCGCAGCGCGGGATTGTCGAGCACTTCGACCGACGCGTAGAACGCGTCCATGTCCGCGTGCGCGATCACTCGCGGCCAATGCGCCGCCGAGCCGGCTCCGGCAGCCTCCTCGATGCTCACGGGCGCGCCATCATCGGAGTCTTATTTCGGCGTCGAGAGTTTGGCGAAGATCGTATCCGCCGCAGCTTCGCCGCTGCGCACGCAATCGGGACTCCCCACGCCGCGATAGGCCGCGCCCGCGATTGCGAAGCCGGGAATCGGGGCGATCAGGCGCTCGATCTCGGCGACCCGCGCCAGATGCCCGACGTCGTACTGCGGCATCGCGTCGGGCCATCGCCTGACGACAGTGATTCCCGGCGCCGCCTTCACGCCGAGCAATGCGCGAAACTCGTCGCGCACGGCGGCGACCATCTCGTCGTCGCTGAGATTCATCATTTCGCGATGCAGCTCGCCGCCGATGAACGCGCGCGCCAGGATTGCGCCCGCAGGCGCGCGTCCCTCGAACTTGAAGCTCGAAAAGCTGGCCGCGATTATGCGCCGATGCTCGACTGCCGGCACCACGAAGCCGAATGCGCGCGGAGGACCCTCGAAGTCGCTCTCGCGAAACGTCAGGTTGACCGTCGCCGCCGACGCGTAAGTGATTGCGCCGAGCAGCTTCGCAGCCGCCGGCTCAAGCGGCGACACGATGCGCGCGGCCGCGTACGCCGGCGCGGCGCAGATTACCGCCTCGGCGTCGATCGAGTCGCCGGCGGCCAAACCGAGCCGCCATCCGTCCGCCGTTGGCGCCATCCCGACAACTTCCGTTCCCGTGCGAATCGACTCGCCCAGCCGCCTCGCAATCGTCTCGGGCAGCGTCGCCATCCCGTTCCTGAAACTCTGGAACAGGCTCCATCGCGCGCCGCTGACCTCCGGACTCTTCGAGGCTCGCGCCCGTTCTGCCGCGCGCATTCCCTTGAACAGGCTGCCATAGCGCCGCTCCATCTCGACAAAGCGCGGGATCGTCGCCGTGGTGCTGAGGTGTTTCGGATCCGCGGTGTAGATACCGCCCGCGAGCGCCTGCGCAACGCGATCGAGCACCTCGCGCCCCAGTCGCCGCGTTACGAATGAATCCAGGCTCTCGTCGTCGCTGCTGGTTCGCGTCGCGATGAACGGTTCCAGCGCCATCCGTAATTTTCCGAGCGGCGAAAAAAGCGAACTTCGGAAAACCGGCCCGAAGTGCGCCGTCGCGAGCATCATGAATCCCGCCGGAACCTCGACCAGGCGCCCCGCGCGCACCACGAACGTCTTGCCGTAGATCTCGCGGGTCGGAATCAGTTCCGCGCCCAGCCCAAGCCGCCGCGCGAGCTCGGCGGCCGAGGTTTTTTCCGACAAAAATGAATCGGCGCCGGTCTCGATCACAAATCCGTCGCGGCGAATCGTCTCTAGCGCTCCGCCGCATCGCGCGCCGCGTTCCAGCAATTCCACTTCGAGCGGAAACTCGCGCGCCGCCGCCAGCTCGCGCAGCCGATACGCCGCGGCCAGCCCGCTGATGCCCCCGCCGATTACCGCAACCCGTTTGATATGTGTGCCGGAGTCCGTTTGAGCTTCTCCCTCGATCGATCCGTCAGCCGCGCGCGTAAGGGGCGATTATCGACGCCATCATCTCGATAAACAACGGATGGTCGCCGACCGTCGGCGCGCGCTCCATCCTGATTCCCGCCTCGCGCGCGATTTGCGCTGCCTCGATGTCGAGATCGTACAGCACTTCGACGTGATCGCACAAAAAACCGATCGGCACGACCACCGCCGCCTTCGCGTCCAGGCTGCGAAGCGTTTCCTTGATGTCGGGTTCGAGCCACGCCTCGCGCGGACTCCCGCTGCGGCTTTGATACGCGAGTTTCCAGCCGCCGATTCCAAGCTCGGCGGCGACCATCCAGGCTGACTGCGCAAGCTGCTTGACATACGGCCCGGCCTGCGCCATCGCGAGCGGGATACTGTGCGCGGTGAAGATCAGCCGCGCGCGCGATCGATCCTGCTCGTCGAGGCGCGCGTACCCCTCGCGGGTGCGCGCCGCCAGCGCCGCGATGAACAGCGGATGGTCGTGCCACGGCTCGGGATACACGACTTCGGGCGCCCCGTCGCCCAAAGCAGCGCGTGCGTCGTTGACGGTTGCCTGGTAACGCTCGAAGCTGGCTTCGCTGCGATGCGGCGCCATGATGAAGCCGAGCACGCGCCGCGCTCCACCGCCGGCGAGCGCGCGAAGCGAGTCGGCAATATACGGTTCCCACTTGGCCATCCCGACCGCGACCGGCACGCGCGCGCCTTTTTTTGCAAGCTCCTCGCGCAGTGCGGCCGCCTGGCGCATCGTGAGATCGTTGTACGGCGAGCGCCCGCCGAGAAGATCGTAATGATGCACCACCTCCTCGTAGCGCTCGCGCGGGATTGGCCGTCCGCGCAGAACGTTATCGAGAAACGGCCGCACCTGGTCGGCGCGCGTCGGTCCGCCGAAACCAATCATCAACACCGCGTCGCAGCTTGCCTTCGCGGTCATGGCGTCAGCGCATGCTCATCTCGTGAACCATATCGACGAGCGCGATTGCGTGATCGACCGGCGTATCCGGAAGTATTCCGTGGCCAAGATTGAAGATATGTCCGGGGCGTCCGGCCGCCTGATCGAGAATCGCGCGGGCGCGGGTGCGGATTTCGGCAACGTCCGCGAACAGCGCGATCGGATCGAGATTGCCCTGCACCGCCACGCTGTAGTTGAGCCGCGCCCACGCGTCGGCGAGATCGACGCGCCAGTCGAGCCCTAAAACGTCGCCGCCCGCCTCGCGCATCAGCCCGAGCAGGTTTCCCGTCAGGGTCCCGAAATGGATTACGGGCACGTCGGCGGGAATCGCCGCGATCACCGACGCGGTATGCGGCAGCACGAAGCGCCGATAATCGTCGGGGCCGAGACTGCCGACCCAGCTGTCGAAAATCTGCACGATGTCGGCGCCCGCCGCGATTTGCATGTTCAGATAATCCGCCGTGATCCGCGCCAGCATCTCCATCAGGCGATGCCACGTTTCGGGCTGCATGTACATGAAAGTTTTGGTCGCCTGGTATTGCCGCGACGAGCCGCCTTCGATCAGGTACGACGCGAGCGTGAACGGCGCCCCGGCAAATCCGATCAGCGGAGTCGTCGCGCCGATCGCGCGATTCACCAGCTTGATCGCGTCGCCAACGAAGCCGAGCGACGCCACGTCGACGGTCGGAATCCGTTCCAGGTCGGCCTCGGTGCGCACCGGGCGATCGATCACCGGCCCGTCGCCTTTTTCGAAATGCAGCCCGACTTCCATCGGGATCAGGGGCAGCAGGATATCGGCGAAAATGATCGCCGCATCCACCTTGAGCCGCTCGACCGCCGTGACGGTGACTTCGGCGGCCAACTCGGGCCGCTTGCACATCTCGAGAAAACCATGACGCTCGCGCACGCGCCGATACTCCGGCATGTAGCGGCCCGCCTGGCGCATCAGCCAGATAGGAGTGTAGGGGGAGGCTTCGCGCCGGCACGCCTTGAGCATCGGATGGTCGGCGAGCCGGGATCGCGGCGCGTTCGAAATCGCCGGCCGCCGCGGATGTGGCGCCGCGCCCGCTTCAATTCGATGCGTGTCAGCGCGGTTCGCGATTAGAATCGAAGCCGCTTGCGCCGCCGCCGCCTTGACCAGATGGCCGAGCTTCGAATGCTCCGGCTCGAAGTCCACGCGGAGCCCGTAGTTGCGAATCTGCTCCGAGCATACCGGCCCGATCGAGCCAACCGCCATGCGCGCGAATCCGCGCTTGACGCCGTCGCCGATTCCCTCGGCCTCCGCGAGCGCAATGACGTTCGTGACCTGGTTCGAGCTGGTGAAAATAGCCACGTCCGCCGCGCCCGCCGCGATCGCATTCAACGCCGCTCGCAGCGGCGCGCGATCGGCCGGCAGCGTCCATCTATAGACCGGAACAATCGTGACCCGGGCGCCGCGCGCCTCGAGCCCCGCGGTCAGCTCGTGATTGGAAACTCCGTATTCCTGGATCGCGACGTGCTTGCCCTTGAGCTCGACCTGCGACGCAAGCGCGCTGAGCACTTCGCGCCAGGTATTCGGCTCCGGTGCGACTATCGAGGGTTCGACGCCAAGATCACGCATCGCGCGAATCGCTTTCGGGCCGCGCGCCACGGTGGTGATTGCGGCCAGCGCCGCCGCTATCGGCGCCCGCTGATGGCGCGTTTCCATCGCCTGGAACAGCGCGCGCGTCCCGACCCCGGTCATGAAAATGACCACCTCGAATTCGTTCTTGCCGGCCAGCAGGCGATCGGCAAAATCCAGCGCCGCGTGATTGTCCTCGAGCGGCACCTCGCGCATCGCCGGCGCGATAATCGCGACGCCGCCGCGCCGCTCGATCATCGCCGCTACTTCCGCCGCCATGCGGCTCTCGAAGGCGACGACGCGAAGTCCGCCGAAGCCGGGCGTGCTGTCCGAGGAATTGAATTGCGTCTCTTGGTTCATCTGAAGCTGGGGGTGTCTCGAGAATTGGATTCCGTTTCCGGGTTCATCGCGAGCGGCCCCGCCGCGTGGTTAATCTTGCCGTGAGCACGATGCCCGCGTCCACTCCCCCGGCCCCCTGCCTTTTCGCTTTGCGGGGGAGGGCGCACGACGGGTGGGAGAAACCGCATTGCCCGTTTTGCGATCGGTGTGTTAGCTCTCGATCGTGGCAGATGAATCAAACGTTACGCGGAGAATCGAGATGACTATGAGAATGCGGATTGGAGCCTGGCGGTTGGTCATGTCAACGATGGTCGCATTCGCCGCATTCGCGTGGATCTCGCCGCCGGCGCGCGCGCAGGTTGCGCCGGTTGCGGCACGCGTGGCTGAAAGCGCACCGATTCCCGCCGCGCAGATTCCCAAGGTGATCACCGACGCGATCAACTCGCCCGACCGACCGGCCGCGGACAGGGCGCTCGACGCAGGACGCAGGCCCGATCAGATGATGGCGTTTTACGGAATCAAGCCCGGGATGAAGATTGCCGATATATTCGCGGGCGGCGGCTACATGACCGAGCTGTATGCGCGAATCGTCGGATCGACCGGCACGGTTTACTCGCAGAACGGTCCGTTCCCCGAGCAGTTCAAGAAAAGCGAAGATACATGGAACGAACGATTGAAAGAGCCGGCGCTCAGGAACGTCGTCAAGGTCAGCAAACCCTTCGATGCGCCCGACGTGCTGCCGGTGCCGCCGGACTCGCTCGACGTCGTGATCATCCATCTCAACTACCACGACATGGTCGGCTTCAAGCTCAATCGCGAGAACGTGAACGCGGCGGTGTTCAAGGCGCTCAAGCTGGGGGGGATGTACGGGATCGTCGATCACAGCGCGCAGCCGGGCACCAACGATACGGTGACCACCACGCTCCACCGAATCGACGAGAAGTTCCTGATCAAGGACGTGGAGAAGGCGGGCTTCAAGCTGTCTGGAGCGTCGAGCGCGCTGCGCCACCCTGAAGACGATCGCACCTGGGTTGTGTTCAAGCATCTCGGTCAGACCGATCGCTTCATGCTCAAGTTCAGGAAGGCGCCGGCAATCGCGGCGGGCAGAAATAGCTCGCGGCCGGGCCAATGAAAGCGGGCCTAGGCCGCGGAGAGGATCTCGCGCACCTTGCTCAGGTCCAGAGCGATCTGCGCCTTGAGCGCATCGGCGTTGTCGAACTTGCGTTCGGCGCGGATTCGTTCGATCAGCTCGAGCTTGATGCGCGTCCCATAAAGGTCGCGCGTGAAATCGAAGATATGCGCCTCGATCGATCGCTCGGTCTCCGAAAATGTCGGACGCATGCCGATGTTGGTGATCGCCGCGTAGGCGCCGTCGTCGAGGATGACGCGGGTGGCGTAAACGCCGTCGGGCGGGATGCATTCCGTCTCGCTGGCGAGATTCGCGGTCGGAAATCCGATGGTCCGTCCGCGCTCGCGTCCGCGGACCACGGGGCCGCGTAAAAAGTGGTAACGGCCCAGCAGCCTGGCGGCGCCGCGCAGGTCGCCGGCGGAGATCGCCTCGCGCACCTTGGTTGAACTGACTTCGAGGCCGTCGATTTTAATCGGTCCGACCACCTCCGTATCGAAACCGAATTCGCGGCCGAGTTCGACCATCATGGCCGCGTTCCCCGCACGATTGTGGCCGAAGCTTACGCTGTGCCCGACGACCACTTCGCGCACGCCGATCTTTGCGCGCAGGTAGTCGCGCACGAAATCGCGCGGCGAGAGCCGGCTCAGCTCGCGCGTGAAATCGAGCACGATCACGCCGTCGGTGCCTGACAGCCGCAGCATTTCGAGTTTGTCATCCGGGGTCAGGATCAACCGCGGAGCGCGGGCCGGAGCCAGCACTTTGGCCGGCAGCGGATCGAAGGTGAGCGCGAACGCGGTGCCGCCGGCCGCACGCGCGTGATCGATGGCCGCCTTCAAGATCGCGCGATGGCCGAGGTGGACGCCGTCGAAATTGCCGATCGCGGTGACCGGGTAGGTATGGCGCGCGAGCGCTGCGAGGTCGCGAATTATTTCCATTCAATCGTGCGCGAAGGCGATCCTTTAATCGCTCGCGAGGTCCTTCATCATCGTGTTTGCGGCGTCCGCTTCCGGAGTCCCCGCGTGATCGGCGACCAGCTTCTGGAGTGTCAGGCGCGCGTCGATTCGATCGTTGAGCTTCACAAATGCCTGCGCCTCGCGCAGCAAGGCAGCGCTGGCGTATTTGCCCTTGGGAAAGCGCATCACGAGATCATTGAATTGCAAAATCGCCTGGTCGTAGCTGCCGGTTTCAAACAGCGCGTTGGCGGCGAAGTATTCGGCGGGCTCGCTCAGCGCCGATTTCGGGTACGCATGCTGCAGCTTGGTGAACCTGGCAACCGCGAGCGGATACTTGGCGGCCTTCATCGCGTCGAGGCCTTCGCGGTAGATCTTCACGCCCGGCTCGCTCGAAGTCCTGGCGTCCGCAATTTCCTGATCGAGTTCGTTCGGCCAGGTAGGAGCGATCGCGACGGGCGCGGCGGGCGGAACCGGACCGCCCGACGGCGCTCCCGCCGACGGAATTGCCGGCGCGGGCGCCTCGCCGACCGAGTCCGCCGGCGTGCCGGGAGGAGGAATCGCGCCGGGCGTCGCCGCCATCCCGGCCTGCAATGCTTTCACTTCGGCCTCGAGGCTCGCGACTCGATCGTTCATCGACGACGCATCGCCGCCGGCGCCAGCGGCGCCGTGCTTGAGCTCCTCGATCTGATCGTTCTGACGTTGAATCTGCTGCTTCAGGGAATTGATTTCCTGGCGGTCGCTCGCGATCATCCCGCGCAGCGTGAACTCGTTTTGATTGAGTTGCTGCACGTCGCCCTGCTCGGCGCATCCCGCCAGCGCGAACGCCGCGGCAAGGGCGGCGGCGGCACCGATCAACCAGTTCGTTTTTCGCACGCTTCTAATCCTTATTCGCTGACCGCAAAGTGATCGCGCCGATTCTGCGACCAGCAGCTTTCGTCGTGCTCGGTGCAAAGTGGAAGCTCCTTGCCGTAGCTGATTGTCGAGATTCGGCTGCCGCCGATTCCGAGTGTCACCAGGTAATCCTTGGCGGCCTGCGCGCGCTTGGCGCCCAGCGCGATATTGTATTCCTCGGAGCCGCGCTCATCGCAATGACCCTCGACCTGTACCCGGGTCTGCGGATGCGCTTGCAGCCAGCTGGCATCGGATTTCAGCACGGAGCCGTCCTGCTCCTGAATCGTGTACTCGTTGTACGCGAAGTGAATGTCGCTGAGCGGACCTTGCGCGCCGAATTTTCCGTTCTTCCAGTCCTCGAGCGAGTTGCCGCCGCCTTTGCCAATGTTGCCTTCACCAAGTTGACTTCCGTTCGGATTGTTTTCGCCGCCATTTATCGGCGCCGGCTTCTTCGACGAGCATGCGGCCATCGCCAGCATCGCCGCAACACCCACAATCGCCATCGCCTTGGCCAATGCCGAACGACTACTCACCCAACCACCCCGACCACGCTGGACAGGAATCATTACCATTACCCTCCGTCAAAGCGGAAATAATTTTCCGGTTGCCGACCATCATTATATAAATTCGCGAGTTGTGGCCGCGCGTCGAGCTGAACGCGAGATAGCGTCCGTCGGGCGACCAGCTCGGATACTCGTTGGAGCCGTTGCCATCCGTCACTTGCACCGGTTCACCGCCGCCGGCCGGAATCGTCCAGATGTCGAAACGTCCGTTGTTGCGGCTCTGATATGCCAGCTTGTCGCCCTTGGGCGAAAACGCGGGCGTGGTGTTGTAATCGCCGCTATAGGTCAGTCGTTTCGGCGCACCGCCCGCCAGACTCATCACGTAAATTTGCGGCGAACCAGAGCGATCCGAGGTGAACGCGAGCGTGCCCCCGTCGGGCGAAATCGCGGGACTGACGTTGATGCCGCTGGTGTCGGTGAGCTGGCGAATTTCGGCACCATCGCGCGTGATCAAATACAGATTGGTGGCGCCGTCACGCTCGATCGCGGCGACGATGCGCTCGCCGTCGGGCGAGATCGTGCCGCCGATCACGCGGCCGCGGGGGCTGGTGATCTTCACTTCGCTCTGCGCCTTGAGATCCACCAGGTAAAGCGCCGGCGCCATGCTCTTGTACGAGAGATACAGCAGGTGGTTGGCGCTGCGATCGAAACTCGGAAACAGGTTGATGGTCGGATTGCGGGTCAGCTGGAACAGGTCCTGGCCGTCTATCGACTGCGTGTAGATTTCCTTGAAGCGACCGCCGCGCGTCGAGACCAGCGCGAGCTTGGAATCGAACGGACCGCGCTGCCCGGTCGCAGCTTCAAGGATCGCGTCGGCGAATCGGCGCGCCATCCGCGCCACGTCACCCGCGTCGCCGCTGTAATTCTTGCCCATCATGCGCCGCTGCTGCGCCACATCGTAGAGAAAAGCCGTCAGCTTCACGCCCGCGCCGCCGGCGGAGACCGAACCCTTGACCACAAAGTCGGCGTTGATCGATCGCCAATCGGCGAAATTGAACTGGCCGAGCTCGAAGCCCGACGATTGCGGATCCTCGATGTACGCGTGCGGATCGATAATTCTGAAGTAGCCCGAAAGCTCGAGGTCGCGCCGCAGCGTGCCGACAAACGTGCTGCCAACGCGATGCTCGTCGTCGCCCCCGAGATCTTTCAGCCCCGACACCGCGATCGTCGAGAGCTGCGAGCCGGGTCCCGCGATCGTGATGGTGATCGGCCCCCCACCAGCGGGCTGCGCGACGGCCCGGCCTGGTATCGACGCCAGAACAATCGCGCACAGAAGCGCGCAAGCTTGAATTCCCCGCTTCATGCTTTGACACTGAAAAAACTGAAAAAGAAAAAGTTCATCCGCACCTCCTGCAGCATCACAATCTCAGGACTTTAGTTCGCCGAGCTGAAACAACGCTTTGATCCCGGAAGAAAACTGGTCGCGAAAGTTTTCCGGCGGCGCGGGAAACGGCGCCGCCCGACGAATCGCGCGAATCACGGAATCATCGAACGCCGAGTCGTTCGAGCTTGTTCCTATCTTCACGGCGGTCAGCGCACCGTCGGGGCCGATCGCGAAATTGACGGTCGCGGTCAGATCGTTCGATCCGCCGGTAAACGTCCACGACTTTTTAATCTGTTCCTGCACGGTTTTATAGTACAGGATAAATTGCGGGTCCTGTAGAATCCCGACACTGCCCTTGCCGGCGCCGACTCCGTAGCCCGAACCTTCACTCGCTTTGCTTGCGACGACGGGTCCTCCCCCTGCCGGACCGGTGGCATCGCGGTCGGCCGAGTCGGAATCGTCGTCATCTTCATCTTCAGGCGGCGGGTTCTTCGCCAGGTCCTTGACGTGCTCCGCGAGCAACCGGCGCTTCAGCATCGCGAACCGCTGCTCGACGCTCGGCGTCGATGCGATCTTTGCCTTGGCTACCGTCGATTCAGACTTGGGCGGATTGCGCGACGCCTTGTCGGGTGTGGGCTTTGGCTTCGCGTGTTTCGCCGGCGCCGCAGTGGGCTGCGGCGTTGGCGCAATCGTCGGCGCAATCGTCGGCGCGATAGTCGGCGCGATAGTGGGCGCTACCGTCGCTTCAACAGTTGGCTCGGGCGTGGGAGTCGCGGTTGGAGCGTCGGTCGGCTTCACATTTATTTTGAGCGCGTTCTTATCGTCGTTGAGCGCGAGTTCTGTTTTGGGCGGCTCGACCTTAACCTTCGATTCTTCGGGCTTGGGCGCCGTCTCCTTCGCTTCATCCGCCGGGTGCCGATTGATGCGCGGCAGATGCGTTCCGAGGTCGCCGGCCGGAATGTTATCGACGATTTTCACCGTGTATGCGGGCGGTGGGGCTTCTTCGGGATGCAAAAAGCGCGGCGCGATGAAGAACACCGTCGCGAACAGCGCAGCGTGCCCGAGCGCGGAGACGAAGATCGCCGCGAAATATTCGATTCGCGACGGCTGCTCGTCACCGTTATGGTGCCGCGATGCCACGCTCAGCGCTCACTTCGCGCCCGCGTCGGTGCCGCTGGCCGCCGGCATCTCCGTCACCATCCCGACGTTTTCGATTCCCGCGGCCTTAATCGCCGCCATCGTGCGGATCACCTCGCCGTACGGCACCCGGTCGTCGGCGCGGATGAAGACCTGCCGGTCGGGACGCTCATTGGCAATCGCCTTGAGTTTGCCGGTCAAGTCATCGGCCGAGAGCTTCGCGTCGTTGAGATAAATCTGGCTGTCGCGCGTGATCGACACGACGAACTGCTCTTCCTTGCCGGGCAGTGCCTCGGCCTTGACGCTGGGCAGCGTGACCTCGACGCCCTGCTGAATAATCGGCGCCGTGACCATGAAGATGACCAGCAGCACCAGCATCACGTCCACCAGCGGCGTGACGTTGATCTGGGAAACCATCTGCCCGCGCTGTCCTGGATCGAATGCCATTGCGATACCGCCTACGAAAGGAAATGACGCTCGGCGATGTTTAAAAATTCGGAGGTGAAATTATCCATCTCGGTCGCCAGCACGCGCACCCGCGCGATGAAGTAGTTGTAGAACATCTGCGCCGGGATCGCGGCGACCAGGCCGACCGCGGTCGTGATCAGCGCCTCGGCGATTCCGGGCGCGACCGCCTGGATACTCGACGTATGAGACGCCGACAGGCCCAGGAACGCCGTCATTATTCCCCACACCGTGCCGAACAGTCCGATGAACGGGCACGACGAACCAGTGGTGGCCAGGAACGTGATGCCGGATTCGAGCTTGGTCAGCTCGACGTTTTCCTGGCGCTTCATCGCGCGCATCACGTTGGCGATTCCGCCGAGATCGGTCGAGAAGCCGCTTTCCGCTCCGACCGCCTGGCGCTTGGCGCGGGTGAGTTGCAGGAGCTCCTGGTAGCCGGCGCGGAAAACCTGCGCGACCGGGCTGCGCTTGAGCCCGACGCTGGCGGTGTGAATCGCGGCGAGGTTCTTCGATTCCCAGAAGATCGCGATGAAGCGTTCGGACTGGCGCCGCGCTCGCGAAATCTCAATCAGCTTGTAAAGGATGATCCCCCAACTGCCGACCGAAAAGGCCACCAGCAGCCACAACACGACTGCCACCACCGGGCCCGTGCCCAGCACCAGTTCCACCACCCCCAACCCGCCTGCACCACTCACCTGATGGAGCATAATACCGCCATTCGGCCGAATAATCCGTTTATTATAAGGGTATCAACGCGCCCAAAACCAGCACGGTCGTCTGGCCGCTTGCGCGCCCGCGATTTATCCGGACTTCATGGCCCGGGCCGAATCAGGGCCCGTGCGGCCTCGGACTCGGCCAGTGCCTGCTCGAACATCGCGTCGCTGACCTGGGTGAGGGCGGCGGCCGAGTCCTTAAGTTCCGCATGCTCGACGGTGCGCGACAGGGTCTCAGCCGCCGTGGGTCCGCGCGGTTTGCCGAAGAAGGGCTTGAGTATCAGGTAAACCACGTCGCGCATCGGCATGAAGCGCGTGAAACGGCGCAGTAGCCGAACCGTCTGCAGCGGATAATGAAGCAGCTTGTAACGGAATATTCTGCGGAAACCCGCGCTGCGCTCGCGGTTGATCACCTCGCCCGGCAGGCAGGTCGGATCGATCTCGGAACACTTGAAATACTTGAACCAGTCTCGGGCCTCGTCAACCAGGTTGCGGCGGACATATTCCTGCCACAACGGGGTGCCGCGATAGACGCATAGGCGGTTGAAGTTGAACGTGTCGAGCGGCAGCCGTGCGGCAAAATCAAATGTCGCCCTCAGGTCGGCCACGGTCTCGTCGGGGTTGCCGACCGTGAAGAAGCCGTGCACGATTTCGATTCCCGCCCGCTTGGCGTTGGTGACCGCGGTCTCAACTTCCTTAAGCGTCTGCTCCTTCTTGAGCCGGTCCAGGATCTTCTGGCTGCCGCTCTCGATCCCGAACATCAGAGTGCGGCAATTGGCCTTTGCCATCGCCGGAAACAGATGTTGGGCAACCGAATCGACCCTGCCCTCGCATCCCCAGTGGATGCTCGGACCGCTCTCGATTAGCCCTTTGCAGATGGCTTCGATCCGCTTGGGTTGCAGCAGGAAATGATCGTCGACAAAGTACACCGCACCGTAGCCGTGTTCCTTCAGATGATTGAATTCCGCGAGCACGTGCTCAGGGCTGCGCGAGCGCCACTTGCTCTGGTTGAAGACCGGAATGTCGCAGAAAACGCAGGGCCACGGGCATCCGCGCGACGTCTGCATCGTGGTGAAGCGGTCCATTGACAGAACCGTGGGCACATCCAGCGGCATCGACTCGATGAAGTCCAGCGCGAGGCTTTCGCGGTCCGGAAAAGGCCACTGGTCGAGGTCGCGCTCGACCGCACGGTCCGGATTGTTTACCACCTGGCCGTCTCGCGCCCAGGTCAGCCCGGCGACAGCCGCCGGATTGTCGAGCTGATCAACCAGGTCGAGAATTAACTGCTCACCGTCACCGCGGCAGACAAAATCCACTTCGCTGCATTGCAGTTTCACCAGGGGCGCATTCAGCGTCGCGAAGACGCCGCCGATGGCGACTCTGACCTTGGAATCGACGGCGCGGATCTGGCGGGCGAGAATCTTGGCGTAGGGATAACTGGTCGTGCTCAGAAAACTCAACCCGACCAGTTGCGGCCGCCGCGTGCGAATCTGCTCGACGATGACCTGGTTTGGTGTCTCGCCGTTGGCCTGGTCGAACATCACGCATTCATGGCCGGCGCGCTTGAGCACCGCGGAGAGCGACATGATCCCGATCGGCGGGAACCCCATGATGCGCAGGTTGCCGTTTTTCGCGCGGCCGTCCGCCGGTACGGCGTAAAATTGCGGGTCGCGAACATGGATTAGAAATACCAGCATGGCCACCTCTGGTCGCCGACAACGCTCCGAGTCCGTGCTGTACCCGCGTCGCCCCTCGCGAGCAGGTGAGCCTACTCGCCGGAATCATTCGGCTGAAGATCGACTGACTATAACGCTATCGGCGCGCCCAAAACCAGCACGGCAAGTTTCCCGTGATGCGCCTGCATCGCGCTACGCCGGCAGATGACCTACTCGCGGAAATCCGTGCTATAAGAGCGGACGTGGTCAAGTTCGATCCTCTCAAAAACGTGCCGCTTCATCGGGTCTGTTTTGAGCTTGCAGCGGTTGGACTAATCACAATCTTAGTCCAGGTTTTTTTCCCGAACGCTTATCTACCCCTGATGCGCCAATGGCCTTACGTTCTCGGGATCGTTCCATTAAGTCTGTTGACGGTCTTTTACTTTCTCATTGGGATCTCCGCGCGACGATTTGCAAAGAGCCAATATCCGCCACCGCCGCCGTCTCCAGACCGACACAACAGCCTGCTAAATTGAACCAGTGCCCAACCCCGACTTGAACTCACGCAACTGGCAGACTTCAGCAGTGTCGATCGTCACCCCTGATCCGGCGGCCCGGCCTCAAGCGAGGAGTCTCGCATGGCAGATCGTGCGCGATCTCGGCCGAGTTGCGATCCTCGCGATCGTGTCTCTGGCGGCTGGACTCGTGATTAACCGGTCTTCGGTCCATCCACTTCCTATCGTCTATCAATCGCCGGAGCAGCGGTTCGATGCCGAGTTGACGACTCTGGTTGCGGCGCCGCCCTTTAAGATCGCGCCGGCAGCAACTGTCGGGCTTGACCGGTTCCGTTCAGCCGTCGAGAGCAAAAGCGCGCTCATCCTTGATGCCCGGCCGTCCCTGTTCTTCGAACAGGGGCACGTACCGGGAGCGCTTAATCTCGCGCGAGACGACTTCGCGCACGACTATCGGGACCTGGCCGGCGTGCTGCAGGCCGCCACTGACAAGCCGATCATCGTGTACTGCTCCGGCGGTGAGTGTCATGACAGCCGGCTCGTAGCGAACGCGTTGCTGAGTCTCGGCTTCGGCAACGTCAGCGTCTTCACGGGAGGGTGGGATGCGTGGTCGGCGGCGGGGCTGCCGGCATCTAAAGGGAGCGTACGATGATGCCTAACGATAATTCGCGTCGGAACTATGCGGTGCTCGCGGTCAGCATTGCCGTGGCGGCCGTATTCATTTATGCGGGCATCGGCAAGATCCGCGAACCGCTGCAGTTCGCGGATAGCACTGCTGCGTTCGCGATCCTGCCGGCGGTGTTCATCAACCTGTTCGTGATGGGGTTGCCGCCATTCGAGTTCGCATGCGGCGGCCTGCTGCTCGTGCCGCCGACCAGGCGGGTCGGAGCGCTCGCGGTCGCCGTCGTTTCTCTAATGTTTTTCACGGCATTGGCGTCCGCACTGCTTCGAGGTCTCACGCTCGACTGCGGATGCTTCGGGGTCGGCGCGCCATCGCGATCGAGAATGTGGATAGAGCTGGCGGTGGACATTGCGTTGTTCTCGGGTGCGCTGTTCGTGTATTTGCGCTCGATTACCCGGCTGCCGGCGCAGGCGCCGTGAATTCTCCCCTTCACCCCTTCTAACAGGCCGTCAGGCCGCATCTTTTCTCAATACTAAGGTGGCAGGGATGACCCTGGCCGTGACGACGGCAGCGCAGTATTAAGCCGTTGGCAGGGGCCGCGCGCACAACGGAGCGCGGCCTTAGCGGTGGGTGCAGGGCTCAAGCCCTGCCCCCTGCCACTGCATTCGCGACGCGCCTCGGCGTAGAATTGACCGTTGAAGGCGCCCTTGCACATCGGACCCGGACTTATTTAAGGTTCGGGTCGTTGTATTTCACGGGTTCACGGTTTCAATTGTACGCAACGCACTCTCGGGAGGATTGATCGGTGGCGATAAAAGTCGGGATAAACGGATTCGGCCGGATCGGCAGAATGTTCCTGCGCGCGGCCCTGGCCAAAAAGGAACTCGAGATCGTGGCCGTCAACGACATCACCGACGCGCCTACGCTCGCGCATCTGCTCAAATACGATTCCATCCACGGCACGCTGCGTCATGAGGTCAGGGCCGAAGGCGGGGTTATTTTCCTCGACGGCAAGCCGCTCCAGGTGCTGGCGGAACGCGATCCCGGCAAATTGCCGTGGAGCAAACTCGGCGTGCAGGTGGTCGTCGAATCCACCGGCCTGTTCACCGCGCGCGACAAGGCCGCGATGCATCTTGCGGCCGGCGCGAAAAAAGTCGTCATCAGCGCGCCCGCCGACGGCGCCGACGTTACGCTATGCCTGGGCGTCAACCAGAATGCTTACGACTCGAAAAAGCACGACGTGATATCCAACGCATCATGCACGACCAACTGCCTCGCGCCGGTTGGCAAGGTCCTGCATGACAGTTTCGGAATCGTCCACGGCCTGATGACCACCGTGCATAGTTACACCTCGGATCAGAACCTGCAGGACGGGCCGCACAAGGATCTGCGGCGCGCGCGGGCCGCGGCGGTCTCCATGATCCCGACCTCGACCGGCGCCGCCAAAGCGATCGGCCTGGTGCTGCCCGCGCTCAAGGGCAAGCTCGACGGACTTGCGATTCGAGTGCCGACGGCGAACGTCTCGCTCGTGGACCTGACCGTGATGGTCGAAAAAGACGCCGACGTAAAATCCGTCAACGCCGCGATGAAAGCGGCGGCCGATGGGCCGCTCAAGGGGATTCTCGCCTACAGCGAGGCGCCGATCGTCTCGGTCGATCTCAACGGCGATCCGCATTCGTCGATCTTCGACGCGCCGTTGACCAAGGTGATTGGAAACAGGCTGGTGAAAGTATTTTCGTGGTACGACAACGAATGGGGCTACTCGAACCGGCTCGCGGATCTCGCTGCGTTCGTCGCGGCCAAGCTTTAGCCGCGGGCAACCGAGCTGACCCGGGAGTGAGTGGCCGCGATGCCTGTTTTACCGATCACGCGTCTTGAGTTTAAAGACAAGAAGGTGCTCGTGCGGTGCGATTTCAACGTGCCGATCCACGAGGGCAAGATCCAGGACCCGGCGCGAATCGACGCGAGCCTCGACACCATTCGCTACATCCTCGAGCATGGCGGGTCGGCCGTGCTCTGCTCGCATCTGGGGCGTCCCAAAGAGCGCAGCGCCGAGCTCAGCCTCAAGCCCGTGGCCGAGTATCTATCTAAGGCGCTCGGGCAGAAGGTCGCGCTTGCGCCCGACTGCATTGGCGATCACACCGGCAAAATGATCGAGGCGCTCAAGCCGGGCGAAGCGATTCTGCTCGAAAATCTGCGCTTCCACAAAGAAGAGGAAGCCAACGATCGCGACTTCTCGCATGAACTAGCGCGCCACAAACAGGTCTATGTGAACGACGGCTTCGGCTCCGCACATCGCGCCCACGCCTCGACGGTCGGAGTCACACGATTCATCGCGGAGCGCGCGGCTGGATTCCTGATGATGCGCGAGCTCGAGGCGTTGCGCGCGGTCACCGAGAATCCGCAGCACCCGTCGGTCGCGATCCTGGGCGGCGCAAAAGTCTCCGACAAGATCGCCCTCATCAGAAATCTGCTGACCAAGGTCGATGCGATCCTGATTGGCGGCGCGATGGCGTACACGTTTCTCAAGGCTCAGGGCGTCGCCGTCGGCCGCTCGCGCGTCGAAGACGACAAGCTCGAGCTGGCAAAGGAATTGCTCGCCGAGGCCGCGCGCAAAGGCGTCAAAATCGTGCTGCCGTCGGATCATATTGTCGCATCCGCTCCGGAAGCCGGCGCGACGCCTCATACCGTCACCGAAATTCCCTCCGAGATGATGGGGCTCGACATCGGACCGGATACCGCGGCGGCGTTTATCGCGGAAATCGCGCGTGCCAAAACCGTTATATGGAATGGCCCGCTCGGACTCTTCGAAATCCCGGCGTTCGCGGGCGGCACGATGCGAGTCGGTGAAGCGCTCGCCAATCAAGCGGGCGTCATTTCGATAATCGGCGGCGGCGACACGGCTTCGGCCTTCGCGCATGCGCCGTGGGCGAAAAAGTTCACGCATATCTCGACAGGCGGTGGAGCCACGCTCGAATATCTGGAAGGCCGCGAGCTGCCGGGCGTGAAGGCGCTCGAAGTTTGACATCGTACCGAGAGGCAAGGACGCGCGTGCGCAGGAAACTAATCGCCGGAAACTGGAAGATGCATCTTGGGCCGGCCGAGGCCCGCGCGCTCATCGCCGCAATCCGCGCCGAGATAGATCGCGACGCCGCGACGCTGGCCAAAGATCGCGACGTGATGGTCGCGCCGCCCGCTATTCTTATCCCGGCCGTGGCGCAGGCGCTGGCAGGCTCGTCGATCCTGCTGGGCGCGCAAAATATGCACTACGAGGACAAAGGGGCGTTTACCGGCGAAGTGTCGCCGCCGATGCTGAAGGCCTATGGCGTGACCCACGTCATCGCCGGCCATTCGGAGCGCCGCCACGTTTTCCATGAAACCGACGAACTGATCAACAAGAAAGTGCTTGCCGCGCTCAAGCACCGGATGGCGCCGATTCTGTGCGTCGGCGAAACCCAGGACGAGCACGACAGCGGCCGTGCGCTGGATGTCGTCCTGCACCAACTCCAGCGCGGGCTCGAGAACGTTGGCGACGATCATGTGACCGCAGTGGCGATTGCGTACGAGCCGGTGTGGGCGATTGGCACCGGGCGCAACGCGACGCCCGAACAGGCCGAATCGGTACACGGCGCGATCCGCGGCGCGCTCCTCGAACGATACGGACCCGAGCGCGCGTCAGCGGTGCGGATAATTTACGGCGGCAGCGTAAACGCCGACAATGTTGACTCGCTCGTCTCCAAGCCCGATATTGACGGGGCTCTGGTCGGCGGGGCAAGCTTAAAAGCTGACTCGTTCGCGCGCATCGTCAGGGCGCGGACTCGCTGAAGAAGACAAAATGGTTTCAATCGTTGTTTCGATTCACGTGATCGTTTGCGTGGCTATGTGCATCATTATCCTGCTGCAGCAGGGCAAGGGTGCGGAGGTCGGCGCCGTTTTCGGCGGTTCGAGCCAGACCGTCTTCGGCGCCAGCGGAGCGGGCAACGCGCTGACCAAGGCGACGTGGACGCTGGCGATTATTTTTTTCGCGAGTTCGATCTTTCTGGCACTGGCTTCGGCGCGGCGCGTGACCGGCAGTATCTTCGATCGGCCGTTCTCGTCGGCGCCGTCGAGCGTGATGCCGGCGTCGAAGCAGGCGCCCAAGAACGCGCTTCCCGCGGCGCCGGCCCCGGCCGCTCAAGGTCCCGCCGGACCCGCGACGCCGTCGTCGGCGAAGTAATAGAAGCAGTAGCTGTACTTTCGGATTTGCGCCGGAGCGCTCAGACCCTCAACTTGGCTCCGGCCGTCACGCATGATGCGCGGGTGGTGGAATGGCAGACACGCCAGTTTGAGGGGCTGGTGGTAGCAATACCGTGCGGGTTCAAGTCCCGCTCCGCGCACCACCAGGGGTGACCCCTGGACCCAATGTTAAGGCCGCCCGCCGTTGGCGGGCGCGGCCCCTGCCAACCGCTTAATGCTGTGCCGCCGTCGCCGCGGCTGGCCAGTATTAAGACCCCTTGGCACGGGAGGCCAGCATTAAGAAAGCTCTGTCCGCGGGCTGTTCCATAGCGTAGTCGCGAAAAGATGCGTTGCGCAGATTTTCGCGTCTTCTCACTGCGGGTGCAGGGGCCGCAGCCCCTGCCGAAGGAAGTGTGAAACCCACCGAGGGTTTCACATTCAATCAAGTTAATTTCCACCTCACCCTTGCACCCGGTACTAGGAAAACAACGAGCGCTGTCGGGGTGGCTGCGGCGCGGCGGTCGCCTGGGCCGCCATGCATCGTTCGTGCTCGATAGGGAAGCCGTAGCGCGCGCGGATGCGATCGAAAATCACCCGCATCCGATCGTCATACGCATGCGGAACGTACTCGGCGCGCGCGTAAAACATGTCGATACGCTCCGCCAGATGCGGGAATCGCTCCTTGACGAATGGAATGAATCGGCGCGCCGCCGCGGGTTTCAGAAACAGCGAACGCCACCACACTCCCGACGCGCCCGCGCGACGCGCCCCGCGAACCACGCTCTCGATCGCCGCGGGATCGTCCGTCAGTCCCGGAATCATCGGCATCATGAGCACGTTGCACCGGATTCCCGCCCGCGCCAGCTCCAGCAGCGCGCGCAGCCGCAGGCCCGGGCGTGGCGCTCGCGGCTCGAGGATTCGTTGCAGTTTTCGATCGAGCGTTATCAGCGAGAAGTTCACCGACAGCTTCGAGCGCCGATTAATCTTTTTGAGCCACTCTAGGTCGCGAACGATCAAGCTGGATTTGGTCGTGATCGACAGGTCCAGCCCCGATAGTTGCGCGAAAACTTCGAGCATCGAGCGCGTCAGCCCATACTTTCGCTCGGCCGGCTGATAGGGGTCGGTCGCCGTGCCGATTGCGATCGCGTCGGTGCCGATTGGCGTGCGTGAGAGCGTGCGCGCCAGGACCTCGGCCGCCATCCGCTTGACGAATATTTTGCGCTCGAAGTCCATCGGGTCGCGCAGTTCGAGAAAATCGTGCGTGTAGCGCGCGTAGCAGTACACGCATCCGAACTCGCAGCCGCGATACGGGTTGATCGTCCATCGAAACGGCACACGCGGGCTGTCGCATCGATTGAGAATCTGCCGCACCGGCATCTCGATAAACTCGACGCCGCGAGTGGCGTCGAGCTCCTCGGGCGGTGGCGAATAAAGCGGCAATCTGGCGACGGCATTCATCTGACGGTCTGGCTATCTTCGCTTTTTCTTCGCTCCAGTGTCAAGTGGCCGGGATTGCGGCGTCATCCGGGGCTATGCAGGAGTATCTGATGGGGCAAAGCTGATAGGTTCTCGATCGCATCAGGAGGAAATCGCGATGGCAGATAATGGGCGCAAATATCGTGAGAAGTACGGGCAATGGGCTCTCGTGACGGGCGCGTCGGCGGGAATCGGCCTTGAGTTTGCGCGGGCGCTCGCGCGCGAGGGCATGTCGATAGTGCTGACGGCCAGGCGCGAGGAACGGCTGAACGCGCTCGCCGCGGAACTTCGTCAGAATTTTCATGTCGAGACGCGGGTGGTCGCCGTCGATCTCGCGGCGCCGGACGGCGCGGATCGTCTGGCCGATGCAGTCGCGGATTTGCCGATCGCATTTCTGGTCAACAACGCGGGCTTCGGCTACGCGGGCCGTTTCGACAAGCTGGCAATCGACCGGCTGCGCGCGATGGTGGTCGTAAACTGCGTCGTGCCGGTGGTGCTGACCGCCCGCATCATGCCCGGGATGGTCAAGCGCGGCCGCGGCGCGGTTATCGTTGTGGGATCGGTGGCGGGACGCCAGCCGCTGCCGCTGCACGCGGTTTACAGCGCAACCAAGGGATTCGATCTGCTGTTTGGCGAGGGGTTGTGGGGCGAGCTGCGCGGGACGGGTATCGATGCGCTCGTGATAGAGCCCGGGCCCACGAAGACCGAGTTCCAGGCGGTGGCGGGAGAGAGCGTGGGGCCTGACCACGGCGAGCCGGCGGCAAACGTGGTGCGGGTCGCGCTCGACGCGCTCGGCAAGCAGCCGAGCGTTATCTCGGGATGGTTCAACTGGGTGCGCGCCAATGCGACGCGGCTGGTGCCTCGATCGACGGCGGTGATAATCGCGAAGAAGGTGACTGAAGGGTCGACCCCGGCGGAGCTCCGATAGAACTGCGGTAGAGGAGATAGTCAGCTTGCTCGAGCCGCCGGTCGCTGGCTCATGGAATTGTCGCGAGGTCGTAGGCGGGCGGCAGTTTTTCCGCGATCGTCGCGAGTGACGACCCGTCAGCGGTGGCGCGAACGACGGCGCCGTCGTTGCAGACCGCGAAGAAGCCGCCGCTCTCCGGATCGGCCTTCAGCCGCATCACCATGCCCCGCCCGAAAGTCTGTTCGGTGGAGATCGGCGTAAAACTTTCGCCGCGATCGCCGCTGCGGAACAGCATCGCGTCGGCGCCGGCCGGTCCGACCCGCCAGGTGGGCGGCGGGCCCATCGCGGCCGCGGTGAAAACGTTTTCGCTGTCTGGCCGGCTTACCAGCAGCGGGACAGTGTAGCTGCGGTTGAGCCCGTGCGTTACGTGATGCCACGATTTACCGGCGTTGCCGGACAAGTAGAACCCATTGCCGGTAGTGGCGTAGAGCCGGCGCGAATCAAGCGAGTCCACCGCGACGGTATGAACATCCCAATGGAGACCGTCGTTGAGCGGCTCGAAGGTCGCGCCGTCGTTGCGCGAGCGGAACACGCCGCCCTCCTCGACGCCGACGTACATCGTGGAAGGCTCATGCGGATCGAAGGCGATGGAGCGCACGTGCGGGATATGCGGCGCTGGCGGAAACGTCCAGCGGTCGCGCCCCGGAATTTTCAGGAAGCCGTCGGATTCCTTGAAGATGCGCCCGCGATCGTCGCTGCGGAACAAGCGGGCGTGCGACGTCCCGACGAACACGCGATCCTTCACGGCGGGAGAGGCGGCAATCGACCAGACCTCTTCTTCGCGCGCGAGCGGGGGAGTGATGTCGGTCCAGGTTCTGCCGCCGTCCGTCGAGCGCGCGAGCGTCCCCTTGCCGCGGATGTTCTCGGTCGAGCCGGCATAGATGAGCGTGGGATCGACGGCGTCCTGCGCCATGCACCAGACGGCTGACGGATCGGCAAGCACCATCAGCGGAGTTCCCCCACGCGAGGGATCCAGAATCACAATGCCCTTGGCCGTCCCGATGCACAGACGCATCCCGGTAAACCTCTCGTGAACGCGACAGATCGTAGCGCAAAGGACTCAGACGCAACAGCGGGCGGCACGAGCGGCTCGCGATCTTCTGCTTTCCGGCGCGGCTTGATAAAGAGACGCGTATGAAGTCCCACCACAGCGCCGCGCTCGCGATCGTTGCCTGGTATCTGATGGTTCCACCGATCAATGCCGACAATCGGGTTGACGCAGGTGCGCCCTTGTCGGATTGGAGAAGGAGCGTGAGCTTTGACTCCGCGCAGGAATGCGAGGCGTCTCTAAAAGACGCAATCAAAAACCCAATGACACCATCCGAATATCAGGCAGCCGCGCAGGCCACGCTGAAGGCCAAAATGCATCCCCTTAGTGAGTCGGAAATGACGAGACGGATGCAGGAATCCGTATGCGTCTCGGCCGCCGATCCCCGCCTCAAATCAAAGGCAAAATAAAGGCGGCGCGGACAGCTTACGTAAGCTTGGCGCCGACGCGGAGATCGCCTGAAGCTGCGAGCTGGGCGGGTGCTACTTTCTTTGGATTTGGATCGATTCGCGCTCGCTTGACCGTGATCGTCCCGCCCGCGAGCGCGATCTTCATTCCGTCCGCATCGATCGCCATTAACGTTCCCCGTGCGCTTTCGTTGTCTGAGCGGCTGGCTTCGAAGCCGGCTTCGTAGAGCCGCACCCGTTTGTCGCCGATGCTCGCGAACGCGCCGGGCTGCGGGTCGCATCCGCGAATCAGGTTGAAGACTTCGCGCCCCGGTTTTGCAAAATCGATCTTCGCGTGCTCGTCGCGGCACGGCGGCTCGTAGGTCGCGTTGCTCTCGTCCTGCACGATCGCGGGCGCGTTGCCGGATTTGATCAGATCGACCGCTTCGATCATCGCGTCGATTCCCATCGGGAAGAGCGTGTTGAAGTAAATCGAGCCGACGGTGTCGTTCTCCGCAATCGGCACGCGCTTCTGAACGAGGATCGGTCCGGTGTCTATACCCTTATCCGGCCAGAACCACGTGACTCCCGTTTCCCCGTCGCCCTGGATTATTGCCCAGTTGATCCCGCTGGCGCCGCGATGGCGCGGGAGGATGGAAGGGTGAAAGCAGATTGCCTTGTAGCGCGGCGCGTAGAGAATTCGCTCCGGAACAATCAGGGTGACGAACGCGAGGATGGCCAGCTCGGCGTCCAGCGCTTTGAACTGCTCGCAGGCGGCGTCGTTCTTGAACGACTTGGGCTGGCTCAGCGGGATGCCCATGACGCGCGCCTTGGCGGCCAGCGGATCCGCCTTGCCGGCGGGTGGATCGGGCGGTGCGAAGACGTGAACGATTTCGTCGCCGTGATTGACGAGCGCCTCGAGCGCTTTTTCCGCGAATGCAGCCTGGCCGAGCAACGCGATACGCAAAGTGGTGATCCTCCAAATTTCTGCGCTCACGCTACCAAATCAAAATTGGAGTTGCACCTTGAAACGACGGGTCAGCCGCTGCGTACATTGAACTGGGGATCGAACCGGGGCTTCAGGGCAACTCAAGTCATGCGCAGTTCAGGTATTTCAACTTTTTCACTTTTTTCACTGGCCGTCGCCGTGGCGATATTGATGGCCGTGGTATTTTCCGCGACGGCGGGCGCGCCGACGTACCAGCCGATCCCGGCGCCGGGGAATCATGACGAGTCGCTCGAGCTCGGCGCCGGCGCCAGCAAGACGGCGCGCACGTTCATCGTGCACGTACCTCCCGGATTCGACGGCAAATCGAAACTTCCGGTGGTGATCATGCTTCACGGAGCGGGCGGCAGCGGTGCGGGCGCGATCGCTCAGACGGGATGGGCCGCGAAGTCCGATCGCGAGGGCTTCATCGCGGTTTTCCCCGACGGCACTCCGCCGCGCGCTGCGCTTCCGCCCCGATTCCTGACTAATCCGCGGCTGTGGAACGCCGGCTCCGGCCGCGGCGCGATTGGCGTGGAAAAAGTGGACGACCTCGGGTTCATCTCCGCGATGATCGATTTCCTGGAGGCGCGTTACGCCGCCGACCCGGCCCGAATCTATTGCACGGGCTTTTCCAACGGCGCGTCGATGACGTTCAGCGTGGGGCTCAACCTGTCGAATCGAATCGCGGCGATCGCGCCCGTCTCCGGCCATCTCTGGCAGCGCGAAAAACAGCTCGCCTATCCCGTTCCGCTGCTCTTCATCATCGGAACCAAAGACCCGCTCAACCCGATCGACGGCGGCAAAGTGAAACTGCCTTGGGAGACGATTCAAGATCGCCCGCCCGTCGAGGATTCGCTAAGGGAGTGGGAACGGATGCTCGGCTGCGGACCGGAAGTGCAGACGGCTCGCGGCAACGGCGTGCTGGAAATCACTTACGATCGCTGTGCCAAGGGCGGAGAGGTCGAGTACTACAGGGTCAGGGGATTGGGCCATGTGTGGCCCGGCGGGCAGAATCGGCTGCCGGAAAAGTGGGTCGGCAAGCCGAGCGACAATCTGAACGCGACCGACGTCATCTGGGAATTCTTCAAGATGCATCCGCGGACACAGGCGGTTGCGGCGCCAACGCCTCCCTGAATTTCCTCGAAGAACGATTGACACGGTCGGTCGCGGGCCGCTTTGATGATCGATCGGATGTTCTCCACTCGACGTTCGCCTGAAATTCTCGTTTTTCGTCTCTTTTTTTTGGTTGCGGCAGCTGCGTTTGCAGGCGCGCCCTGCCTGGCGCAAGACCATTTTGATGCGCATCGTGGCCGCGGCCGTATCGTGGTGCTGATGGTATGGGATGGGCTGCGGCCCGACTTCGTCACCCAACGCGACACGCCGAATCTGTACCGGATGGCGCGCGAGGGCGTGCGCTTCGACAAGCATCATTCGATCTTCCCGACACTTACGATGGTAAACGCAACCGCGCTCGCCACCGGAGCGCCGCCCGGCGTCAACGGACTCGAGGGCAACGTGTTCTACTTGCCGCCATCGGCAGGTACGCCGGCGTCCGTCAGCAACATTGCTCCAGGTGAGGCCAAGCCGGGGGCGCCGACGATTGCGAAAGACGCGCAGGGTCGGATGGTCTGGACGGAGGGCGCCAGGGCGATAGTTGACTTAAACGGGGCCGATGGATTCAAGGGGCGATTGATCGGGTTGGACACAATCACGCAGGAGGTCGCGCGCGAGGGCGGCTACGTTGCCGTGATCGGCAAGCAGGGACCGACCTCCGTGTTTGACAATCGCGTTGAAACGGTCGTCGGCGGCAAGGATATTCTCGGCGAGCCGCACCAGGATTACCTGTTCGCCTCGGACGATCTGGTCGAGCCCAGGTCGGAGAGTCAGAAAATTAGCGCCGCGATGCCGCCCGATTCGAAAACCGCGATCGCCGATGGGCAGCGCGATATGTACTTCGCGCGGCTGGCCGTGGAAGACGCCCTGCCTGCCGCCAAGCGCGCGGCGGATGCGGGCCGGCCTGCGTTGGTCGTCTTCTGGCAGCATAATCCCGATCTCACGCAGCACATCGCCGGGTTGGGCACGTTGCCCGCGATGCAGGCGTTGAGCCTTTGCGATGACAACCTGATGCGTCTTCGCGCGGCGATCGAAGCGTTTGGCATCGCGGACAAAACCGACCTGATAGTGGTCTCGGACCACGGCTTCGCGACGATTAAGTTCCGAATCGTTCTGTCGGAAATGCTGGTGTCGGCAGGAATCAAGAAATCGCACGACAGCACCGACGTTATCGTCGCCCCCAACGGCGGCACGGACCTCGTGTACCTGTCGCCGACGGAATTTCCCACGCCGCAGTCGCGCCACGCCGTGCTGCAGAAGATCGTCAACTTCGCCGAGGCGCAGGAATGGTGCGGACCGATCTTCTCGCGCGAGGCCGCCCCGCCTCCCGATGAGCGCAGCCGTCGTGGCCGTGGCCGGCGCGCGCCGAAACCGTACCTCGGATGGATCGACGGCACCTTCAGCCAGCGCGTCGTGGGTCTCTACAATCCCGCGCGCTCACCGGATCTGGTGATTTCATTTCGCGAGGAGCCCGACGCCGACAACAAGGGCCTTACCGGGCCGGCCAATCCCGCGTTCCTGATCGGCGAAATCGGACAGGTCTCGACCCGCAACAAGTCCGCCGAACTGGTGCATCCGGTAAAGGGACTCGTTTACGGGGATACCGGGACCAGCCAAACGTTCACGACCGGGATGGGGATGCATGGCGCGGCAGGCGAGCGCGAGATTCATAATTTTTGCGCCGCGATTGGCCCGGACTTCCGGCGCGGGTTCGTCGATTTCAATCCCACCGCCAACACCGACGTTGCGCCGACGATCACGCAGATACTGGGTATGCTGCCGAATATCGGCCCCGGCGGTGCGGTGCCCTCGGGACGCGCGATGGCCGAGGCGTTGACCGATGGCCGCCACGGCGCTGGAGGATCGCATACGCAAACGATGACGACCGACCTGATGCTGCAAGGTGTCGAGGCCGTGACGACGATTCACGTGAGCTGGATCGGTGACGAGCCGTATCTCGACGGCTCAACGGTCGTGCACAAGCCGCTGGGCAGCTCACCGTGATAATCAATCCAGCACGGTTGTGGCACCCTGGAAAGCCTTAGGACTCAAATCCGGGCGTAAACTTTGTGTTTGTAAACCGCGCGGGCTTGGTGTTAGTCAGAATCGCGCTTCAAAATGCAAATCCCGGTTGAGATAACGGCAGGAGAGGAGACTGTGCTCAGCGGGAGTGGCGGCGGATGGGGGTCGAAAGGGGAAGTAACGGGAAAAGCAACGCGGGGACGTTGGACTTTTGTCGTAATAACTGCGATCGCGCTCGGCGGCTGCGCTGGCGTGCAGAATCGGCATGCGATTCTCCCGTCGGCGCAGATTGCGGCGCCGCTCAAGCTCTGTACCCCGGTGGCCGTGCCACCAAAGGACCTTTTCGCTAACCCCGGCTTCATACAATTCGCGGTCTCGGTGAGGGACTCGTTGGGCAGGCCGGTCAAGGGGCTGAAGCGATCGGATTTTGCAGCTCATGCCGGTGGCCAAATTCTGCCGATTCAGTACTTTCAGGAAGAGCCGGACGGCGCACCGACGTCGATCGTGATCGTCATGGACTTATCGGGAATCATGAGGGGCGAACTGATTCCTCACCTGAGCAAAGTCGAAGCGGTTCAAAAAGCGCTGCCTGACGCGGTGGACAGGCTGAACGGGTGCGACGAAATCGCGATATTGGCGTTTGGAGGCAACGAGTTTGCGGACGAGCATGCCATCGGCCAAACGCCGGGTCCCGGCCCTTACCCGGACCTTCATGAGACACCGATCAGGCTGTTACAACCCTTTACAACCGACCATCGGCTGGCGCTGATGCGTCTGGCGGATCGGAGAGCATACGGGCTTGCGCCGCTTTACGACGCGATCCAACAAGGACTGAACCTGCTGGAGTCGGCGCATTATCAGAATCGCGCGCTGATCGTGATTACCGATGGAGTGGACAACAGCAGCGCGCTCAAGAAGGAGGACTTGATCGCCAGCGTCGAAAAGAGCGGAGTGCCGGTTTACGCGATCGGACTTGGCGAACCCCACACCTCCCATATTCCTCGGGTCGTGATCATCCCGGTTCCGCTCCCCATTCCGATTCCCATCAAGACCGGAGACGTCGAACGCGTGGATGCAGAAACGCTCGAGAAGCTGACAGCGCCGAACGGTGGCCAGTTGCTTATCGTGGCGCAACCGATGCAAAACGCTGGCGTGACGCTGACGGACGAGCTCAATTCGATCGCGGCGGCTCTCAACCACGGGTACGCGATCGGGGTAGTCGCGCCCGCGGGTTCGGGCCGCCCCGAAATTGCCGTGGCGAACCGGCGTCAGCTGAAGGTGAGAGCTCACGTAACTCACGGCTCGCAATAGTCGGCCGGCACTGCGCAAAAATGACAGCTAGACGGTCGAGCATAAGCCCCTGGGCAGCTCACCGTGAAGCGCAGGGGTGACCCCTGCACCCAGTGTTAAGGCCGCGCTCCGTTGGCGCGCGCGGCCCCTGCCAACGGCTTAATACTGCGCTGCCGTCGCCACGGCCAGGGGTGACCCCTGCACCCAGTGAAAAGTGAAAAGTGAAAAGTGAAGATGCGGGCTTCGCCCTGTTAGAACAGGTTAGCGAAGACGGTCGATTCTCTTATGTTGTCATTCTAAAGCGAAGCGAAGAATCCCGGTTCCTTCCTAGCCTCTCTCTGTCAGGGAGGTGTCACAGACACACGGCCGCGCCTCCGGCGCGGGTGAGGGTCCAAATTCCAAGTTGCCTTCTCTGCCGCTTCTTAACTTTTTGTCATCCCGAGCGAAGCCGAGGGACCCCGGATCTTGTCCGTTGGCGCGGCTAATCCGGGAGCATAGCAGGGAGAATCCTTTGTCCTGCCCGATTGTGGCGCGATCACGGAGTTATGGCGGGCGAAAAGGCGGCGTCGGGACACCGTGCCGCACCTACCGACGCGATTCGGCCAACAATTGGCCTCCCTAGCGGCCTTGGCTCTTCAGAGGCCTAGGGCGTTCTTCAAGTCGCGCTGCGACAGGGTAGGCGGAGCTTGCGGGCTATTGATGACCCCCGGGACCTTCATTTCTCGAAGTAATTTTGTTTTCTTTACATTGTAAATATCAGGATTTCTGTCTATGGCAATTCCGATCAACATAGTCTCCAAATAATCTATATCTTTGTAACCGCGCGTGGTTGATTTCGAGAATTTCCTTTCTGATGCTGTCAAGCGCGGCAAGAAGAACAACAATGGCTTACCATTATGGTCGATTAAAATCTCATTATAGTAATTTATCTTCGTAGGTTGGAAACATTCTGTCTGAAAGGTTCGCCTTTCGGTTTTTCCAACATACCACGTTACGATGTTATCGCCATTCTTGAGGGCGAAGACATAACAGCCGCATGCCTCGGGTAGGGCGGCCTCCATGTCTCTGACGCGATCCCAAAAAGCCCTGTCGAAAACACCATGACGATTCGATTTTCGATACATCTCGAATCCCCCGTAAACGTCAAACCTCATCACCGTCCCTCCCAATTAGATCGTTGCAGATAGCGACTCCCCGCGCGCGGAAGGGCGCGCTTCTCACTGGTAGGCGACCACTGAGAAAGAAGATCCAGCGGATGTATATTATAGTACGGGAGATCTAGGAGGACATGCACCGAAGCCACCTTATCTCTGCTGGTTCAAAAGCGAGATACGCATTTCGAGCCCGCTCAGAGCTTCCTTCTTCTGACGTGTTAGGAGTGGGGGTCGCGTGCTGTCGAGTAGGCCAGAATCTGCCAATTCCTTGCGGGTGATCAGGAATCGTCGGTGACGTTCGTATTCTTGTGCCGATTCATCATCGCGCTTTCTGGGTCGATAGGCGTCGTCATCGTCGCTCCATTCAAAGCCGCCGCGCCGCAAGAGGTCTTCGGCTTCCATCAATATGCTCGGCTTCACAGAGAGTGGTTTTATCAGAGCGCGACTTCCTCGCCAACGAGCGCACACAGCCCGCGTGTCGCGCCGGTCGCGCAGGGCAACCGACTGCCCGACATCGCGACTGAAAACGCAGCGTTAGGCGACGTGTGCGAAGTCTCGGGCTGTCGCGGTCGGGCAGGGCTGGCGCAATTGGCGAGATATGGCGCGCGATGCCTCGGCCTCGGATAGAATTGCCGTCACGAGGAGCAATTCGAGATGCGGTTCATTGAACAGATACTGAAGCAATATCCGGGCGAACAGATGGCCAGAATGATGACCGAAGCGGTCAAGCTGCGGATTCAGAACGTGAGCGACTATTGGTCTCGTGATTTTGATAAGCAGCACGAGACGGTCGACCTCAAACGAGATTTCCCTCTGATAGTGCCGCCGTGGCCGGTGATGTACGCGGAATGGATGCATCGCTTTCGCGACCCGGAAGAGGTATTGACAGCGAATTGCGGCGTGCTTGCGCTCACCGAACGATTGGCAGATCGCGATTTTGCCATCAATTTCCTAATTTTCCGCAGTCAGAGCCGGGCCGCCCCTCCAGCCCTTCGCGGCAACATCGATATGATCGCCATCGAGCGCGCGGCAGAAAGCGACGGCAGCCCGCGAAATGAATTAGTCCGCTCAGCCGTCAGTTCAGATTTCGCAAGGAGATTAAAGGCTGCCGGACAGGAGGCGGAAGCTGATTTGGTCCAGCAAATGCTATCGCGCAGCGGATGGGAGATGCTTCAGCCGTTGCTACTCGCCATCACCTTTGCTCATTGCAAGAACGTGAAAATTGTTGACCGAGTTGGTAATTCAACTCGAGTCCGCAAAGACCGGGGGACCGCCATGCCGGATGACAGATGGCGGGTCCTTCAGATCGATCCCATGCGGCAGCTCCTAAAGGGCGACGGACGTGAGGGCAGCGGAGATTTGCAACGTGCCATGCATATCTGCCGGGGGCACTTCAAAACCTACGATGAAGATCACCCGCTCTTCGGGAAAATCCTCGGGACATTTTGGTGGTCGGCGCATGTGCGGGGCAATCCCGCATTCGGCTTTGTCGAAAAGGAATACGCCGTCAAGGCTCCGGCCAGCTAATAATGGCAGACTTCCACGGCAAATCGGCGGGCCGCCCTCGATTTCACGGCATGTGTTAAATAAGTCGAAACCGCCACGAGCCGCCCTTGATCTCATTTGATCTCATTCGGCCCAAACCGCGCCAGCCGTTGCCCGATGCCCTTCCATTATCTCTCGTAAAATCGCGAGTTGGTTGATGGGCAGTTCGCCGTGAGAGTGGCGCAGAACCCTCACCTACCTCGCTACGCTCGGCCTCCTCTCCCGTGAAATAACGGGCGAGGTAAGTTCGGATCAATCGAGGGCGGTGATTGAGCGGGCGCGGGTCTCGGGCAGTATCCAGACCATCATGGCGCCCAGCGTCGAGAAGACTGCGCCGAGCGAAAGCGTCGCGCCGAAACCAAGCCGCGCGCCGAGCGCCGCAATCAGGATCGGCGTGAAGAACTGAAATCCGCGCGTGACGTTGAGCAGCAGTCCCAGAGACGTATTGCGAATCCGCGTCGGCAACAGCTCGGCGATCATCGGCGCGATGCCGGCCCAGATACCGGTGCCGAATCCCGCCGTGAACATCGCAGCCGCGATGAGTCCGGGCACCGCCCGCGCTGAACTCCATAGTATCGTCGGCGGGATGGTGCCGGCCGCCATCAGCATCCCGTATGCGCAAAACGCGGGCCGGCGGCCGAATCGGTCCGCGACGCGCCCAAACGTCAGGTAGCCGAGCACGCCGCCCGCCTGCATGGTGATCATCAGGCGGCTGGCGCCGGCGGCGGTGAGCCCGCGCTTGAGTTCCAGGTATCCCGGCATCCAGGTGTAGATGAACCAAAACGCCTCGGAGTTCAGCAGGACGACTACGAACAGCAGCGCGAAGATTCGCCGGTGAACGAGAATCGCGCGCAAGTCGACGCCGCGGTCAAGACTCGCGCGCGTGCGCTGCCAGACGTCGCTCTCCGGCATCCACTTCAGCACCGCGGCGACGACAAATACGGCGGGGATGGCGGAAACCATGAACGTCAGACGCCATCCGATCGCTGGTGCGAGATAACCTCCCGCCGCCGCCGCCAACAAGACCCCGAGCGGCGATCCCGTCTGCACGTATGCTGCGTATCGCGCGCGGCGCTCGGCCGGCACGCTTTCGGCAACCAGACTTTGTCCGGGGGCCCATCCACCGCCCATCCCGAGCCCGGTTATCGATCGAAACACGATCAGTTGGGGGAGAGTTTGGCTCAGTCCGCACAGCGCGGTGCCGACGCCGTAGATCGCGACCGTAGCTGCGATCGTTGGTTTGCGCCCGAAGCGATCGCCGAGGAAGCCGAAAATGACTCCGCCGAGCGCCGTCATCAGCAGCGACGTACCCAGCGCAATCGACGACTGCTCCGGCGTCAGATGGAGTTCGCGCGCAACGGGGACCAGCAGGAACGAGTAGAGAACCAGGTCATAGAAGTCGAAAATCCAGGCGGCGAAGGCGAGCGCGATGATCCTCAGATGAATCGCGCCGGCCGCGCGCTGGTTCATCAGCAGTTCGCGCGGATTGCCCGGGACGCCGGGCTGGGGCGGCTGTATATCGGCGACTGGCTCCATGGAATCGGGTATGGTTGGCTATCCATAGGCAGTTGCGACTGTCAAGGGAACGGGCCCGGCGGCGCGTCATTTTGACTCCGCCAAGGCGCAGCGGCGCGCACTGGCAGTTCGGAGGAGTGAATGTTCAGAAGATTTTTTCGATGGGTTGTTCGAACGGTGATCACATTCGCGGTGCTGTTCGCGATCGTCGCCATCTCGGATTACATCTCGCATCGGGTGCAGCCCAACTCGGTTCTGGCAGTTGAACTTCACGGACCGGTAGTCGAGCGCGGCGGCAGCGGCCTGCTTGGCCTTCTCAGTACCCATCAGACGGCGCTCAACGAGCTGCGCAATGCGATCGACCAGGCTGCGAAGGATCCGAAGATCGTCGGCCTGGAAATCAAGGTTATCGACCCCGAGATGGAACTGGCGCAGGCGCAGGAGATCGTCGCACTGATCCAGTCGTTCAAGAGCCACGGCAAATGGACGACCGCGTATATCGAGACCGCCGGCGAATCGGGCGCGGGCAATCTGCCCTACATCGTTGCCGGCGCCGCCGATGAAGTCTCGCTGATGCCGCGGGGAGACCTCAACCTGATGGGAGTGCAACTGCGCGAACTGTTCATGCGCGGCACGCTCGACTGGCTGGGGATCACGCCGAACTTCGCCTCGGCGGGGCAGTACAAGAGCGCGGCCAACATGTTCACCAACAAGGACTTCACGCCGGCGCAAAAGGAAGAGGACGAAGGACTGGCCGGGAGCCTGTTCGAGCAGATCGTCGCGGCGATCGGGGCCGAGCGCAAGCTCAGTCCCGACGCGATCAAGAGCTTGATCGATCAAGCGCCGTTGAATGCGGAGGCGGGCCTGAAGGCGCGGCTGGTGGATCGACTCGAGTACGAGGACGAATTCACCGATCGCGCTAAGCATCACGGCGGCTCGCTTCACAAGGTGATTGACTACACCAATTATGCGCGTGCGAGCCTGTTCTCCAGCTTTGGCGGCGGAGATCAAATCGCGGTGATTTACGGGGATGGAGAGATCCAGCGCGGCGGCGAAGGCTTCGATCCGTTTTCAGGTCCCGAGACCGAAGCGATGACCGCCGACGACATGACCAAAGCGTTCAAGTCCGCGCGCGAGGATGACGACGTTCGCGCCGTTATTTTGCGGGTCGATTCACCCGGAGGCTCGATGCTCGCGTCGGAACTCATCGACCGCGAGGTCGAGCTCACGGCGAAGAAAAAACCCGTGGTCGTCAGCATGTCGGGATACGCCGCTTCGGGCGGATACTTGATATCGGTTCCGGCCGCGAAGATTATCGCCGAGCCAGGCACGATCACCGGCTCGATCGGCGTGCTCGGCGGCAAGTTCAACGTCTCGCCCGCGGTGCAAAAGATTTACGCGAACACCGACGCGGTGAGCCGCGGCGCAAACGTCGGGATGTTCGACATGTGGACCGACTTCACCCCCGCGCAATCCAAACAGTTCCAGGATGAGATAATGCGCGACTACCAGTACTTCCTGAAACTGGTCGCGGCCGGCCGCCATATCACGGTGGAGCAGACCGATGCGGTCGCGCAGGGACGGGTCTGGACGGGAGAGCAGGCGCTCAAGCTCAAGCTGGTCGATTCGCTTGGCGGACTCGATGACGCGATGGCGGCCGCGAAAGGATTGGCGCGCCTCGCTCCCGATCAGCCGGTCGGAATCATCGAGCTTCCCGAGCTGCCGGGACTGCTACAATCGCTGACCAGCGGCAAGATGGTCGCGTCGATCACGCAGCGCCCGGCGGCGCGAATCGTCGAGCCGGTCATCGAGCTGATTCGCCTGGCGCTCAGCGGTCACGCGATTTTCAGCGCCGCGTATTGCCCGGTGGCGCCGATGCTCTGATCGCCGGCCATGGCCGGAGGCAAGCCAGTGGATTCGCAACTCGAAGGATTTCTCAATTTGTTGGGTGAAGCCGAGCGCGCCGGTGGCCGCGTCCTGCACGATCTCGCCGAGCTGGCCCATTCGCTCGAGCTGCGCGAGATGCTCAAGAAGGTCGGCCACGACGAAGGCTACTATGCCGGAGAGCTGGCGGCGCACGTGCGCCGCCTGGGCGCCAGCCCATCGACCAAGACCGGAGACTTTGTCGAGAAGGTGCGCGCGGTCGGAGATTTTCGCGGCAAGCTCGAGCTGCTCAATCGCGGCCAGCGATGGGTGATTCGCAAGATCGAGGAAAACGTAGCGACCGCCGGCGATGCGCCGCTCAAGGCATTTCTGGTCGTGATGGCCGATGGGCATCGGGTCAATATCGGCGCGCTCGAAACGGCGCTGAAGGAAGGGGTCGTCTAACCGGAGCGCGCGGCTTGCCGGTCACGGGGTTGGCGGCTGCGATACGTTCGGAGCAAGTCTGGTGCGGCAAACAATCATCGGTCTGCTGATGGTGGCGTTGACGGCGGCGTTTTTCTATCTCGTGGGAAGGCACCGCTACAAGTGCCCGTTGTGCGGACGCGTCGTCAGGTATGACGACCTCAACTGTCCACACTGCGGCAACGACATGAAGCATCGCCATCGCGCCGGTCCCGAGGCGGTTCCCAGGGCCGCGGCGGACCTGCGGCCGGCCAGGCGACGGCCTTCCGGCGGCCGCTCTTCACGGCGTTGAGGGCAACTCGGGCGCGGCGCGACCGGCGGATTGCTCGAAAATCGCGGCTAGATGGCCGGCTGGGCGTTGCAGTCGGAGCAGAGTCCGTACAGTTCCATCTTGTGCCGGGTCAGCGTCACGCCGAGATCGTGGGCGACGATGTTTTGCATGCGCTCGATCGCGGCGTTCTCAAACTCGATGATCCGGCCGCATTGCTCGCAGATGAAATGATCGTGATGGCGCTCACCGACGGCTTCGTAACGCGCCTGCCCCTCGTCAAAATGGCGTTCGTACAACAGCGCGCATTCCTTGAGCAGGCGCAGCGTCCGGTAAATCGTCGCATAGCCGACGTGCGGGTTGATCTCCTTGACCTTCGCATGCAGTTCTTCGGCGCTGATATGATGTCCGAGCTCGAAAAATACGCGTGCGATGTCGTCGCGCTGGCCGGTGGACTTGAGCCCGCGCTCCTTGAGCCGGACGTGGAAGGCGCGCATCCGCTCTTCCGTGCTGATCGCCCCTTTGCGATCGATTACGGTGTGACCAGCCGACGCGATTTCGCCGGAACGCGGCATCTCGGTGCTCAGGCCGGGGCGTCTCCGAGGTGAACGACGCGCCGTGCCGCGGGCGACAGATACAAGGATTCGAGATCGCGCAAGCGCAACGCTTCGGCAATCACTTCGAGCTGCTCGGCGGCAGGCTGATCGCGATCGATAATGACCAGGTTCTTGTCGCGCAACCGGCAGGCGCCGCCGCGGGTGCGGTAGCCGATTTCGCGCATGATCTTTTCGCGCCGGACCTCGAGCCCGACGCGCTGGGCAACCTCGCTGAGCTCATCGACGATTCTCATCATCCGCGCCTCGCTAAGTTCGCTCATTTCACCCGCCTGCTTGCGCAATCGATTGTGGCTGCGGCCGCGCCCCCTCTTGAGGCAGCACCGCGCGGCATGTTATCGCGGTAATTGACTCGGAGGCCATACACTTGATCAAGAAAATCCTCGTCGGCATCGACAACTCCGAGCACTCCCACAACGCACAGGCGTACGCCTTCTATTTTGCCCGAATCTTCAATGCGTCGCTGATCGGATTGCATGTCGTCGATATCGTGTCGATCGAAGGATCGTTTTTTCATGATATATCAGGTTCGCTCGGGCTGGAACCATATCTGGATTTCTCGTCCAAGATGCGCGAGGTGCTGACCGCCCGGGGCCGCGCCGCGCTCGACGAGTTTGCCGCCGCGGCAGGCCGCGAGAATATTGCGGTCGAGACCGTGATCGACATGGGAATCGTCGCCAACCAGATTTGCGAGCGGGCGCGCAGCGCCGATCTGGTGATGATCGGGCATCGCGGCGTCAACGAAAAGTTCTCGAGCGGGCTTTTGGGTTCGACGGCGGAAAGCGTGGCGCGCAAATCTCCACGCCAGTTGTTCATCTCGCCGAGACAATTTCGCGAGGTCAAACGTCCCGTGCTGGCGTATGACGGCAGCGAACGGGCGTCGCGCGCGATGCGCTCGGCGGCGGAAGTCGCCCACGGCCTCGGCGTTCCGATAACCGTCATTACCTGCGCGCGCGATCCCAAGCTGGGTGAGCGCACTCTGGCCGAAGCGCGCACCTACTTCGAGAACTATACGCCGAAGGCCGAGTTCAAGCTGCTGCAGGGGCACGCCAACGAGGAAATTGTGAAGTTCCTCAAGGAGCACGATGCCGACCTGCTCTTCATCGGGGCATACGGGCACAGCAGGATTATCGAGATGGTGCTCGGCTCGACCACCGAGTTCGTGCTGCGCAACGCGCCGTGCCCGGTGTTCCTGGCGCGCTAGGCTTGCGGTTCCTCGGCGCGCTGACGGATGAAGCGGCCGAGCAACAGGCGCATCGATTCGATCGGCTGTATCCCGATCATCGGAAAGTCGCCCAGGATAAACGTCGGGAAGCCGAGCGCGGAAAACTCGTCGGCCTCGCGCTTGTGCCCGGCAATCCGCGCTGACATCGCTCCGCTGTCGAGCGCCGCGCGAAACTTCGAGCGATCGATGCCGGCGCGCTGTGCAATCGCGTCGAGCACCCCGCGATCCGCGATGTCGGCGCCTTGCTCGAATGCCGCGCGAAAGACCCCGTCGTGATACGCCGGAAAAACGCCCGCGTCACGCGCGATTTCCGATCCCTGCAGCGCGGGCATCGAATCAATCCAGCTCGGCGGCGGCGCGACCGCAATGCCCGTCTCCGCCGCGACCAGCAGGACTTTTTGCCGCTCGCGCTCGCCCAGCACGCGGCCGGGCTTGAAGCGAAAATCGCGCGTCGCGATAGGCACGCCCTTCCACAGCGCCTCGAAGCCGAGTTCGTCCTCGAGCTCGGCGACGATTCGCCACGCGATGTAGCAAAGCGTCGAGGCGTAATCGAAGTAGATTGGAATGCGAATCCGGCTCATATTTTCGCGACGCCGTCCGTTCGCGCTGACTCCGATAATCTCCCGTTCAAGCATCGCCTGCAATTGGCTCGGCAGCCCGGCGCGGCGCTTGCGCGGCTCACGCGGCTCGCACATTCTTGATGCACAATGTCTTCAAATCGCCGGCCAGTTCTCAAATTGGGTGTCGTTGACTTCGGCGTCGAGAGTGCGACGCTGCCCGGAGGCGTGCAAGTCGATCTCCCGGTCATCAGGCATCCCGGAGCCAGCGCGATCGTCGCGCTCGATTCTGATCCCGACCTGAACATTGCGATGCTGCGCCAGTATCGGCACGCGATCGGCGGCTGGCTGTGGGAGATTCCCGCGGGATGCCGCAACGCCGGTGAGGATGCGCTCGAATGCGCGCGGCGCGAACTCGGCGAAGAGGCCAGCGTCGCGGCCCAGCGATGGGACCATCTTGGGTCGATTATCACGATTCCAAGTTTCTGCGACGAGCGAATCGAGATGTACCTGGCGCGCGAGTTGTCAACGGGAGAGGGCACGCTCGATCACGACGAGGTGATCTCCGTCAGCCGCGTGCCGTTCGAGGAAACGTTTGCGATGATTCGTCGCGGCGATATCGTCGATGCGAAATCAATCGTCGCGCTTTATCGCGCCCGCGACTTTCTCGAACTGGAGCGCCGCGGCTAAGACTCGCTGACCGGCGCATCCATTGCGCGTGAACAGTGAGAGGTGAACGGCGCTGTGCGCCGCACACCGGCTACTGGATTACTACTTCGTCCGGAAAGAGGAACGTGGTGGCGCCGTCATCGAATTGCACCAGATACATGTGCCGGTCCAGATTATTTACCTCGCGCAGGATGCGTGGTTGTTCGCTGAATCGACTGCGCCCATCGTGGTCGCGCACCGGTTTCTGCAGCTTGCAATGCCTTCCGACTAGTTTTTCTGTGTTTATGCTGCTCATCATATTTCTACCTCCTCCACTCCCTCCTGGCCATCGACCACCGCCCTCATCCTGACTCTAATACTAGCAATCTTTGGGCCTAATATTTAGACGTCTGGGAGGTGTCCGCGTTACATTTATCCAGAGCTCTGGAAAGCCCCGCAAATCAATGGGTTTCATGCTTTTTCGACGAAACTTGAGCATCGAGGCCCTTGTCTGCGTTACCGATTCGCGCCACCGCACTGACCCAATAGAGGCACCTTTTTGCTAAGTTGGGGGACTGGATGTTCAAATAAGCACCGGGGAAATAAATCGCGAAAAACCGCATTCCGGAGCGATCCCGTGACGAAACCCGGCTCAGCGGAGAAATTTCACAGGGAAAAATCACCCAGATGCCCACAATATACCCGCTCATAATGGGACGGCGCACGATGCTTGCGACGGAGCACTATCTGTCCGCCTCTGCCGGTGCGCGAATCTTCGCTTGTGGCGGAAATGCCATCGACGCTGCCGTCGCTGCAACCTTCGTCGAGGGTGTCGTCAACCCGCACATGCATACCATCGGCGGCGAGGCGCCAATGCTGATTTATTCGGCATCTGCCCGCCGCGTGGTCGCAATTAACGGCAATACGATGGCGCCGCAGCGCGCGACAATAGCCCATTACCTGTCTCTCGGCCTCGAACTGATCCCCGCGGCCGGGCTGCTTGCCGCCGGTGTCCCCGCAGCCTTCGACGCGCTGGTGACTGCGCTAAGAGATTTCGGGACCAAATCTCTGGCCGACGTTCTCGAGCCGGCACTGGAACTTGCGGGCGACGGCTTCCCGATGCACGTGGGACTGTCTGGTGAGGATGGCGGCCATGACGATGCCATCGCTGGGGCGGGCGCGTCGATCCGGAGCAACGCCAGGCGGTTCCTTGCCAAATGGCCGTCTTCAGGGCGCGTTTATCTGCCCGATGGCAAGGTCCCGCAGCCCGCAAGCGTGCTCAAGAATCCCGCGCTTGCCGACTTTTTCAAGCGTGTGCTCGATGCCGAGTCAGGCGCAAGGAATCGTGGGCGCGACGCAGGCCTCGACGCCGCGCGCGAGCGCTTCTATCGGGGCGACATTGCGCGCGAAATCGTCGCCTGGTCCGACGCCAACGGCGGCTTGCTCGGTGCCTCCGACCTCGCGCGCTTCACCACGCGAACCGAATCGCCCGTGAGCGCGGACTATCGCGGCGTCACGGTCTTCAAGTGCGGGCCATGGTCGCAGGGTCCGGTCTTCCTTCAGCAGCTCAAGTTGCTCGAAGGCTTCGAGCTGGCCGCGATGGGCCACAATTCCGCCGGCTATATCCACGCTGTCATCGAGGCCGCCAAGCTCTCGTTCGCCGATCGCGAGGCTTACTACGGAGATCCGGAATTTATCGGCGTTCCTCTTGCCGGATTGCTGAGCGGTCGTTATGCGGCGATTCGTCGCGAGCTTATCGATTCCGGGCGCGCCTCGATGGATCAGCGGCCGGGCGATCCGGTTGCGATGCGTGCGTTGCGCGACGGTCCCGCCGCCGGCGCGCGCCCGTGGGGTGCGGGCACGATTCACGTCGCTGCTGCCGACCGCGCGGGCAACCTGATCGCCGTCACCGCCAGTGGCGGATGGATTCCCAGCTCACCGGTGATCGACGCGCTTGGCTTTCCGCTGGGAACGCGGATGCAGACTTTTTATCTCGACGCACGCCATCCCAACGCGCTCGAACCCGGCAAGCGCCCCCGCACCACGCTGTCGCCGTCGCTCGCGATGCTGAAAGGGGAGCCGTACCTGGCATTCGGCACGGAAGGCGGCGATCAGCAGGATCAATGGACGCTGCAATTTTTTCTCAACGTGGTCGATTTCGGAATGGACCTGCAGGCCGCCATCGAGGCGCCCAAGTTTTCGACGCCGCATTTTCCCTCGACGTTCTTTCCCCACGACAGTCGCCCCGGCGTCGTGCGCATCGAGGATCGAGTCCCCGCCGGCGTGCGCGACGCGCTCGCCGCGCGTGGCCATGAGATCGAAGTCCGGCCGCCGTGGTCCGAGGGTCACGTGCTCGCGGTGCAGATCGACACGAAAACCGGCGTGCTCTCAGGCGGCGCCGATCCGCGCGGTCAGGCCGCGCCCGTAATGCCCGCGCAAGTGATCGGCTGGTAGGCAGAGGGCCACCGCCGCCGGCGCCAGCCCCTGCACATTTTTGCGTGGTTCCGCCTTTGTGTCATTCTAGAGCGGAGCGAAGAATCCCGGATCCTAGCCTCGCCCTGACAGGGAGAGGCCGTGCCTCCGGCGCGGGTGAGGGTCCAAATTCCAAGATGCTCTTGTGCGCGTGTGCTTTCGTGAAGCCGGTCGCAACACCAAGTCCAGGTTCAGGGATGATCTATTCAGCCTGACGCCGGCGCGCCCGCCGTGCTACGTGTACCAAGTGGACAACACTCAGGATGCTCCAAACTTGCCGGACTCGCCCAACGCCGTAGCGCGTGTCGACGCGCGCAAGCATGGTCTCTTTGCGCCTAGCGTCGCAAACCCAGAAAATAATTTTGGCGGAACAAAGCTAGCCCTAGTGTATGGGCCGCCAGTGCACCACAACGTATAGAGAGGGGCAAGATCCGATCTCACATTCCAATGCGGAGTCCTCTTACCTATGATTTCCCGGTGAAAATCGAAACCGCAAAAATCGTCGATCTCACCTACAGCTTCGACGACCAGACGATCTACTGGCCGGCCGAAAAGGGCTTCGTCCATCAGGTCGAGAAGGACGGCGATACGCGCGCCCCCAAGCACTACTTTTACGCGTCGGCAAATTACGCGGCTCCCGAACACGGCGGCACGCATATCGATGCGCCGCGCCATTTCAACCGCAATGGGATTACGCTCGACCAGGTTCCGCTCACCGATTGCATCGGGCCTGCCGCGGTGATCGATTTTTCCGCGCGCGCCGCCATGGATCCCGACGCGATGCTCGGCGTCGAAGACATCAAGGCGTACGAAACCGCCAACCGCCGGATTCCCGCCGGTGCGATCGTCGTCGCGCGCTCGGGATGGGGCAAATACTGGCCTGACAAAAAACGCTACATGGGCACCGACAAGCCCGGCGACGTTGCGGGGCTGCGCTTTCCGGGCTATTCGGCCGAGGCGGTGGGTTTCATTTTGAAGAATCGGCAGGTCGCGGCAATCGCGATCGATACCGCGAGCATCGATCCCGGCAACTCGAAGGATTTCCCGGTGCATCGGCTCTGGCTCGGCGCGAACAAGCCCGGCTTCGAAAACCTGGCCAACGCGGAAAAATTGCCGGCCAGCGGCGCGACGATATTCTGCATCCCGATGAAAATCGGCAGCGGTACCGGCGGCCCGACCCGGATCTTCGCCATGATGCCGGGACGCTTGCGGCAACTGCGGAAGATGAATATTCGTTTATGATGCACGACAATTTTGGACGTAGGTAAGAATTCCGTGGTACGCTCCATGTCCGAAATGGTTGATCGCATGCGCAGAAGGTAGAAAACTGGCGGCAGCCAAATGAACTCGCCTGCCGTTGGCTGGAGGAATGTCCCAGCCGTTGGCAGGCATGAAAACTGCTCCCTTGGAAGGAGGAAGCTCGTGCGGACAAACGTGGCGTCATTGATTAAAGGTCTGCTCGTGGCGATTGCGATCGTGGCGGTTGTGGGATGCTCGGGACAGCCACTTTCGACACGTGAGAAGGGCACGTTCATCGGCACGGGAGTCGGAGCCGCAACCGGTGCAATCATTGGCGCCGCGGTCGGCGCACCGCTGGCAGGCGCGGCAATCGGCGGCGGCATCGGCGCTCTAGGCGGATACGCGGTCGGCAACGAGATGCAGAATCAGGAAAACGCCACCAAGCAAACTCAGACGCAGATTCAATCGCAGCAAAAGCAGATCGAAGGTCAGCAACAGCAGATTCAGCAATTGAAGCAACAACAGGAAACCGAATAGCTCGGCTGACGTATCAATTATTGATCGATGGAGGTTCTCAGTATGCGCAAAAGCATTGCACTAATCATGACTCTGGCGCTGGCGGGAACGCTCGTTCTTGCAGGATGCTCGGGGCAGCCACTTTCGACTCGTGAGGAAGGCACCCTCGGCGGCACGGCGGTGGGCGCAGGTGGCGGGGCACTGATCGGGATGGCCGTAGGCCATCCTCTCGCGGGGGCCCTGATCGGCGGTGTTCTGGGCGGTGGTACCGGCTACGTAGTCGGCAATTCGATGCAGAATCAGGAAAATGCCAACGCACAGACCCAGCAGCAGGTGCAGCAGCAACAGCAAGAAATCGAGAATCAACGTCAGCAGATTCAACAGCTCAAATCGCAGTCGGAAACCGAGTAATCGGACAGCGAGATTGGCTTAAAAGGGCGGTGCCGCGTTCGGCGCCGCTCTTTTTCTTTGTCAGCCGGCCCGATTCACGCAGGCTTGCACAGCTTGCATGCTCTCAGCCCGGCGTGTCCCGCGCACTTGGCATCCGCAAAGATCAGCATCCTGGCCGGATCCGCGCGCCGCGCCGCCGAGCAGTCGGGCCGGCAGAAGATTCCGGTGCGTCGATGCCCCATCACGGCGAGCGCCGGCAGTCGCAGATCGCGCCCGACTTCGAATCCCTCCGCGCGCAGCAGCTTGATCTTGTTGTCCACGCCGCCGCCGTAATTGCCGATCGTTCCGTCGGAGCGAATCACGCGATGACACGGCACGAAGATCGGGATCGGATTCGACGCCATCGTGTTGCCGATCGCGCGCTGGCTGTCGGGCTGTCCAACCGTTGCGGCCAGCCCGTGATAGGTGATCACCGCGCCGGGCGGGACTTTTCGAAGCGAGATGTACGCGCGGCGCTGGAAGTCGCTCTCGACCAGGCTCAAATCCACCGGATGCGCCGTCGCATTGAAGTCGCCCTCGAACACGCGATCGATTTCCGCGCCGATCCGGCGGGCACTCGGCTCATTCTCGATCAGATCGAACTTCTTGCGCAGCATCTCGAGCGTTCGCTCGCCCCCACTTATGAAAAGAAAGTGAATCGCCGCGAGGCCGCGGTCGCTCTGCGCGATCAGCAGACGCCCAAGTGGCGACGAAATCACTCCGACCCGCGCTTGCGGCCGCCGCAGAATCTTCATCGCGCGCTCGATGCGCGGCCGCGTCTGCCGGATCATTGCGTCGATCACCCGGTCGTCGGTCGGCGCACTGCGCTTCACTTGCGTCGCCGTTGGATTGGTCTTCATCTTGATTACTCGTCTAATTGACTACTCTTCGAGCCTGAGTTTCTTCAGCGCCTGATAGACGCTTGCCCGCGCGCTCTCGGCCGAGCAATCCAGCGCCGTGCCGATCTCCGTATATTCGAGCCCCGCGAACTTGCGCATCATCAATGCCTGGCCCTGCTTGCCGGGCAGCCGCGAGATGGCCCTCTTCAAATGAAGCGCGCCTTCGGGTCCGCCGCCGAGCTGATTCGACGCGCCATCGGCCGGCGCTGCGCCGTCCGCGGTCTGGTTGGCGATCACGCGCCCGCGGCGCATCCTGTCCCGCGCGCGATTGCGGCACAGGTTCGATGCGATTCGAAAAATCCACGGCCGCAGTCCGTCTTCCGATTGCAGCGTGGGGTAGGCGCGATAGGCGCGCAGCCACGTCTCCTGGAACAGGTCCATCGCATCCTCGCGGTCGCCGGTCGAGCGCATCAGGAAGCGCATGATCTCGCGTTCCATGCTTTTTACCGCCGCTTCGAACGGCGGCGGAATCCCTAGTCCGTGTGCCCTGCCCATTACGATATCTATAACCCCGCTCGAGCCGATTCGTGAATCGAGCCGGATCGCGCCGATGCCGCTGGTCCGCAGCCGGCGCGCTGCATTTGACGCGGGCCGCGATCCTGCGATCATCGTGCTCGGCGCGGAGTCTCGACTACCGGGCGATCGCGCGGAGGTCTCTATGGATGCGACCGTCTGGATCGCGCTGTGGGCAGTTTTGTTCCTGGCCAGTCATCTGATCATATCGTCGTCTGCCGTCCGGCCCTGGTTGATAAGTGCGGTCGGCGAGCAGCCCTATCGCGGCATCTATTCGCTAATCGCGTTCGCCACGCTGGGACCGTTGATCTACGAATTCGCGCGCCATAAGCACGCCGGCCCCTTACTTTGGGCTCTGCGCGCGGTGCACCCGTTTCGAGAGCTTGCGTGGTTGCTGATGCTGACAGCGCTGATCCTGTTGGTCGGGAGTTTCATCACTCCGAATCCGGGCGCAATGGCCGCGACGGCGGGCGGCAGTGAACCGCGCGGCCTCCTGAAGATCACGCGGCATCCGTCTTTTGTTGGATTCAGCCTGTTTGGAATTGCGCACATGCTGATGAACGGACGGGCCGGCGACGTGATTTTCTTCGGGATGTTCCCCGTGCTCGGAATCATCGGCGGGATGCATCAGGACCGGCGCAAGATTCGCGAACTTGGAGATCGCTATCGCAAGTTCGTCGCGAAGACCTCGTTCGTGCCGTTCGCGGCGCTAATCGGCGGGCGGGTTCGATGGGACCGCGGTGACATGCCGTGGGCGGCGATTGGCGTGGGCATAGTGCTGGCCGTTGCAATCGTCGCACTGCATCCGATGATCTTCGGCGGCCATCCGCTTGGTTAGACGGGTCGCACCGGCGTGTTTGCCGGCGGCGGAAGCCTGAACAAGCGCGCGGCGTTCGCGATCACCTGCGCGCCGAGTGCAGCGGCCTCAACGCGTCTAAGCTTCGCGAGCATTTCGAGCGTGCGAGTGATGTAGGCCGGCTCGTTGCGTTTGCCGCGATACGGCTCGGGCGCGAGATAAGGTGCGTCCGTCTCCACCATCAGGCGGTCATCGGGAACGATCGACGCGGCCTCGCGAACCGATGCGGAATTCTTGAACGTGATGATCCCCGAGAACGAGATGCACAGTCCGAGCGCGAGGAACTCGCGCGCCGCGCTGGTGTCGCCGGTGAAGCAATGAATCACGCCGCCGCGCGGTGGAATCCCCGCCTCGCGCGCGATCTCGACAATCCGGCGCTCGGCGTCGCGGCAATGAATCACGATTGGCAGGTCGAGTTCGGCGGCGAGCGCAAGCTGCGCACGCAACGACGCTTCCTGCGCTTGCGGCGGCGAGTGCATGTAGTGGAAATCGAGTCCGCTCTCGCCGATCGCGACAACCTTTTTCGACGCGGCGAGCGCGCGCAACTGTGCGATTCGCTCGGGCGTGCAATCCCGGGCGTCGTGGGGATGCACGCCGACAACGGCGAAGACATTTTGGTGATGCTCGGCGATCTCGACGGTCAATCGATCGTTGTCGATCGGTCCGATCGCGCCGACCGAGATGATCTGCGCCACGCCGGCGCCGGATGCGCGCGCGATCACGGCTTCGACGTCGTCGCGGAACTTTGCGTCGGCGAGATGGCAATGCGTATCGACGATCATCAGGTGCGGGCTTTCTTGTCGATGCGCGGGAACAGCGGCGTGGTCGGATTTACGCGATGCCCCGGCTTGATGCCGTCTCCATACGGCGCGCGCGCGAGTTTCTCATCGACATTGAGCAGGCCGAGAATCTTTTTCGACGCTACCGGCATGAACGGCTCGAGCGTGTCGGCGACGACGCGCAATCCCTCGACCAGGTTGGCCAGGATTTGCGCGACGCGCGGCCCATTGGCGGGATCCTTGGCGAGCGTGAACGGCGAGGTCGCGACAATATACTTGTTGGCCGCGTCGAGCGCCTGCCAGATGGCTTCCAGAGCGCGATTGAACGCGAGTTCCTCGACCAGCGGCGCGACCCGCGCCGGTATCGAGGCGAACGTCTGGGCGAGCGCAACGTCGAGCGGGTCGCCGCCTGCGCCCGCGGCGGCGCCGACCGGCACTGCCGTGATCGCGCCCTGGGAGTATCGCGCCGCCATCGAGAGCACGCGGCTGGTCAGATTGCCGAGGTCGTTGGCCAGATCCGAATTGTAGCGATCGATCACGCGCTCCTCGGAGAAGTCGCCGTCGAGGCCGTAAGTGAATTCGCGCAAGATGAAGAACCGCAAAGCGTCGGGGCCGACAGTTTGCTGGTAGGCGACGGGATCCTCGACGTTGCCCGAGCTCTTCGAGAGCCGCGCGCCGCCGAAATTCATAAATCCGTGAACGTTCAGATGACGATAAGTCGGCAAGCCGACCGCCATCAGCATCGCGGGCCAGTACACCGCGTGCGTCTTGAGGATGTCCTTGCCGATGAAATGTTCGGTGGCGGGCAGGATTGCGGTCAGCGACGCGTCGTCCGTGTCAGGCAGCTCGCTCATGTACGCCCACAGCGCGTCGTACCAGACGTAGGTGACGTACTTGTCGTCAAACGGCAGCGCGATGCCCCAATCGAGGCGCGCCTTGGGACGCGAGATGCAAAGATCATCGAGCGGCTCGTCGAGCATCCGGAGCGCCTCGTTGCGATAGCGCTCGGGGCGGATGAAATCGGGATTTTTCTCGATGTTCCGGCGGATAGCCTCGCGGTATTTCTCGAGCTTCAGGAAATAGTTGCCTTCCTTGATAGGCTCGGCGGCCCGATTGTGCACCGGACAGATGTTGCCGGGCAGCAGTTCCTTCTCCGTGTAAAAGCGCTCGCATCCGACGCAGTAGAGGCCTTCGTAGTCCTTGAAGTAGATGTCGCCGGATTGGTAAGTGCGAGCGAGCATCTTCTGCACGAACGCCTCATGCACCGGGTCGGTGGTGCGGACAAAGATATCGTAGCTGATGTCCAGACCGGCCCATCCTTGCCGGAACAGCGCGCTGATTTTGTCGGCGAACGCCTTCGGATGCAGTCCGATCGCGTCGGCGGCGCGCTTGTTTTTGTCGCCGTGCTCGTCGGTGCCGGTGAGGAAGGTGACGTTGGCGGGGCCGAGCTTGCGGCGCTGAAAACGCGCGAACGCGTCGGTCGCCAGCATTTCGTAGGCATGGCCGACATGGGGCGGGCCGTTGCTGTAGATAATCGCGGTCGTGATGTGGATGCGGTTTGCCATCGACTTAATTGTATGCGAAACCCATCGTGGGTTTCACGCTTCCTTGGGCAGGGGCCAGCCCCTGCACCCGAGCCAGGAAGAGAAGATGCGGGCTTCGCCCTGTTAGAAGGGGTGAGGGGGTAGGTAGCGTGCACGATGGTGGTTCTATGCCCTCTCATTCTTATTCCCTGGAGTTAAGATGCGACTGCGTAGATAATGGTCCGCACGGAGGAATAGCCGCATGATTGTCGTCCATCACCTCAACGATTCACGCTCACAACATATCCTCTGGCTGCTGGAAGAACTCGGCCTGCCCTACGAGATCAAGCGCTACCAGCGCGACGCGCAAACCCGGCTTGCGCCACCGGAATTGAAGAAGGTTCATCCGCTGGGCAAGTCACCGGTAATCACTGATGGCAATCGGACCATCATCGAATCAGGCGCGATAATCGACTACGTGATTCGCCGCCACGGCGGCGGCCGCCTGCAGCCCGCGCCCGAGAGTCCGGCGTATGACGAGTACGTGCAGTGGATGCACTATGCCGAGGGCTCGGCGATGCTGCCGCTGATGCTCAACCTTTATGTCACGCGCCTGGGTGAAGCGGGGGCGCCGCTGACGCCGCGCATCGAGAGCGAGATTGCCAATCACCTCGGTTACATCGACGGCGCCTTGAAGGGCCGGCAGTTCATTGTGGGAGACACCCTGACCGGCGCTGACATCCAGATGAGCTTCGTAGGCGAGATAGCCGGCGCGTTCGGCAAGCGCGCGCCGTATCCCAACCTCGACGCGTGGATCAAGCGCTTGCACGAGCGGCCTGCCTACAAGAAAGCGCTGGAACGCGGTGGCGCGTATAGCTTTGGGAACTGAAGACGCGCCGGCGCGCCAGGACGTGAGGCGGTAAGGGTGTTTGCTACTGCGGGCGTGAGGTGACCAGGTCTTCGAGGGTCACTTCGACGACGCCGCCGTCTTCATCGCGCTGAACCAGCACTGTCTGCTTGAGGGTGTTCTGGCGAACCACTCGGCCGTCGCCCTTGACGCATTGCACGCGCTTGCCGACGTTGGGCAGCGCGCGCTTGAGTTCGACGTAGCTGGCGTATTCGTAGCGCAGGCAGCATTTCAGCCGCCCGCACATCCCGGCCAGCCGCGAGGGGTTCAGAGCGAGGCCCTGCTCGCGCGCCATCTTGACCGTGACCGCCTCGAAGTCGCGCAGCCAGCTCGAGCAGCATAGCTCGCGTCCGCAGGGACCTATCCCGCCCGTGACTTTGGTTTCATCGCGGGCGCCGATCTGTTTCATCTCGACGCGAACCCGCAGCGTGTTGGCGAGATCGTGGACCAGCTCGCGGAAATCGACGCGGCCCTCGGCGACAAAATAGAAGACGACCTTGCGCCCGTCGAGGGTGTAGTCGGCGCTGACGAGCTTCATCTGGATGCGGGCCTCGCGAATGCGCTCGACGCACAAGCGGCGCGCGTGCGCCTCACGCGAGAGGGTTTCCCGTTCGGCGTGGAAGTCGCTCTCGGAAGCAATGCGGACGATCGGACGCAGCCCGGAAAGGTCGATCGTCTGCGCGGGTTCGTGCGGCTCGATCTCGACGGTGCCGATCCGGGCGCCGTCCTCGCTTTCGACCAGCACGCGTTCGCCGCGGCGCAGCGGCCGGTCGCCGGCCAGAAAATTATACAGATGGCCGGCCTGCTGGAGGCTGACGGCGACGATTTTCGCAGTCGGTTGCGAGCCTTCAAACGGATCGATGTCAGCCACTATCTTCTACTCACCCCGCATCGCATGACCGGCGATAGTCCACCAATTCTCAGCCTGCAGCCGAGGATTAGCGTTCGCTTCGACCGCTTCGCCGGCGCGTACTGCCGCGTCGATACATTTCACCACCGCATCGACATCGAGACTATCCGCCAGGCTCGCCAATTTCGGCCTGGACTCGGGCGGAAACGCCACGAAATCGGCCTTCAGCAGTTTGTAGCATAGTATTTCTTCGAGCAGTCTTGCGAGCAGCTCGAAATTGCCGGCGGCGGCGTCGCGGTTGGCGAAGAACTCCTGGGCGAGAGACTGCGCGCGGGCGAAATCGATCGATTTTGCGGTACTCAGCGCATCGAGCAGCTCCTTCATCGGCGGTTCGTCACCGTCGGCGAGTGCGATCGCATTTGCAGCGCTGCCGCGAGCCAGCAACGCAAGCGCACTGGCGCGAGCTTTATCGTCGACGCCATGCGCGGCAAGGATAGCCTCGAGATCGGCGGTCTGGAGCGCGGGAAATCTGACCGTGCGCGTGCGCGAGCGGACGGTGTCGAGCAGGGCGCGCTCGCTGGCCGATACCATGATGATGATTGCGTGGCCGGGCGGCTCTTCGAGCGTCTTCAGCAGCGCGTTCTGCGCGGGGATATTGAGGGACTCGGCGTCGTCGACAATTGCCATGCGAACCGGTGAGCGCGACGGCCGGATTCCCAACCGCGCAATCAGTTCGCGTACCTGGTCGATCATAACTTCGGTGCGGCCAACGGGCCGCGACAGGTAGGTGAAGTCCGGATGCACGCCGGTCGCGATTTGCACGCACGCCGAGCAGCAGTCGCATCGCGCAGCGTCCGCATCGGCGGCACGCGCGCGCGTGCGCTCGGTCTGCGGCGCGATGCGGACGGCGCATCGCGCGGTAGTGCAGCAGAAATTCTCGCCGGGCGATCGCTCGCACATCATGGCGTGGACGAGGCTGGTTGCGACCAACGCTTTACCGACGCCGCGCGGGCCCGCGAAGAGGTAGGCGTGCGAGGGGCGGCTGCGCAATTCGGCGAGCAGCCGGCTTGCGACTTCGCGATGCCCGCGGATCGAAGTTATGGGCATGGCGATTGAGTCATCGGCGGGCGAGCAGCTCGTCCACGGCGTGGCGGATGTCGGCGGTGACGGCGGCAACCGGACGGTCGGCGTCGATCACGACGACCCGCGCGGGCTCGGCCTTCGCGATCGCGAGAAAACCGTCGCGCACTCTGCGATGGAAGTCGGCGCGCTCGCCCTCGAAGCGGTCGGAGCCGCGGCCGGTGCCCTTTGCCCGCGCGCGGGTGCGCTCGAGACCGGTCTCGACGGGCAGGTCCAGGACGATAGTCAGGTCGGGCGTCACGTTGTCGCTGGCGAGCCGGTTCAGCTCGCCGAGCAGTTTGAGATCGAAGCCGCGGCCGTGGCCCTGGTAGGCGGTGGTCGAATCCGAATAGCGATCGGAAATCACGGTTTCGCCGGCAGCGAGCGCGGGCCGGAGTTTTTCGCGGACGTGCTGCGCGCGATCGGCAAGGACCAGCAGCAGTTCCGCTGCTACGTCGAGCGAAACAGCGGGATCGAGAAAAATCGCGCGAATCGTTTCGCCGGCGCGGGTGCCGCCCGGCTCATGGGTGACCGTTACGCGGCGGCCGCCCTTGCGCAGCGCGTCGCCCAGGATTGCGGCCTGGGTGGTCTTGCCACTTCCTTCGACGCCTTCGAGCGTGATGAATACACCGGCTGCCATCAGTTAGCTGGATTGGAACGTTGCGCGTCCTTATCCGCCAAGATACCAGCGCGTCAGTTGCGGCTGAAAGAGAGCGAAGACGCCGGCGGCCAGCGCCAGATACGGACCGAACGGAACTTCGGTGCGCAGAATCGAGACGTCTGCTTCCTCCGGATCGGTCACGGGGTCGCCCAGCGGAGCGGGTGAAGTCGCGGCGCCGCCGCTGAGCGCGAACGCGATTCCGCCGATTGCGCCTATCACCGAACCGAAAAACAAAGTGAAGAAAACTCCCGGCCAGCCGAGAAATCCACCAACCATCCCCAGCAGCCACACGTCGCCCAGGCCCACACCCTCGCGCCCGCGCACGAGTTGGTAGAAATAGCCGGTGCCCCACAGGACGCCGCCGCCCAGCGCGATTCCGATCAACGAACTCTTCCAGCCGACCTCCGGCATCATCAGCGCCGCGGCGATGAATCCAACCAGCGTCCCGGGCCAGGTAATGAGGTTCGGAATCAGCCGCCAGTCGTAGTCGACGATCGCGACGACCCACAGCGCGGCGCATAGTACCAAGCGCGCGAACGCGTCGGGGATCGGGAAGGCGAAGTAGAGATAAAGGGCGATGATGGCGAGTCCGAATTCGGCGAGAAAATGGCGGAACGGAATCGACGCGCTGCACATCACGCATCGCCCGCGCAATCCAATGTAAGCGAGAATCGGGATGTTCGCCCACCATGGAATCGCGCGCTCGCAACTCTCGCAAAATGAGCGGGGCGTTACGATCGAAAGATCGCGGGGGAGCCGATACGCAACCACGCAAACGAAGCTGCCGACGCTCGCGCCGAAGAGGAACGCAATTGCGGCGCCGATTCCGGTGGGCATGTCGAGTGTCATGGCGTCAGCATAACATACGCGGCGTCAACGTTGAGCGGCACACAGATCGATCGTCAAATCGTAAGTGGCCTTGATGAGTCGCTGCATCATGAGTCCTGATACACCTTCGAGCGCCGGGGATTGACTCGAGGTCAGTGCTGGCATTTGGGACAATAGAAGCTGGCGCGCTGGCCCACGATCACATTTTTGATCGGCGTCGAGCATCTGTAGCACGGTTTCCCCTCGCGGCCGTACACTCGCAAGCGCGCGGCGAATCGCCCGGGTTGTCCGCGTGAATCGCGGTAGCTGCGAAAGGTGGTGCCGTTACTGCCGATCGCGGCGCGCAGGATGACCGGCGCGGCCGCCGCGATTTTTTCGATCTCGATTCGCGTCACGCGGCCGGCCCGTCGCGCGGGACGCACGCCGGCGCGAAATAGAATCTCGGATGCGTAGATATTGCCGATACCGGCGATGATTCGTTGATCCATTATCAGGCTCTTGATCGCCACCCTCCGGCCGCGGGCCTTCGCGGCGAGGTAGCCGGCGTTGAATTCGCGCGACAACGGCTCGGGGCCGAGATCCTTCAGTTCCGCCGTGGAAGCCAGCGCGGCGCGCTGGACGAGACGGACCATGCCGAAGCGCCGCGGATCGTTGTAAACCAGGCGCGAGGCGTCGTCGAGCGAGAATTCGAGATGGTCGTGGCGCGGATCGAAGTCGTCGGCGCAAAAGCCGTCGTGGCGATGAGTCAAACTGCCGGACATCCCGAGGTGCACAATCATCACGTCGTCGCCGTCGAGCTCGACGATCAAATACTTGGCGCGGCGCGATAGTTTCACAATTTGCCGGCCGGCGATCGCCGCGGCAAAATCCACGGTGACGCCGCGGCGCAGCCGTTTCTCGCCGATTCGAACACTCACGATCGTTCTGCCGACGGCGGTGCGAACAAGTATCCGGCGCAGCGATTCGACTTCCGGCAGTTCAGGCATCGCGGGTGACGATCCTGCCGGACAGTTCAACCCGCAGCGCGTGCGCGAGTCTTAGAAAATTGGGTACGCCGAGCTTCTCGGCGCGCGTGCCCGGATCGATCGCCGCGCGTTCGAGCGCGCGCGCGATCCGCTGGCTGTCGATTCCAAGTGCATGGCTGAGCGCGTTGCGAATCGTCTTGCGCGGCGCGGAGAACGAGGCGCGCACGGTTTCGAGCACGTCGCGTTCGTTTTCAGCGGTAAACGACGAGGTCGCCCGGGGCGTGAAGGCGAGAACTTCGGCGTCGATTTTGGGACGCGGATGGAAGCTGCCGGCGGCGACGCCGAAATGCAGATCGATCTTCCAGTACAGCGCATTGAAGACGCTCAACGCGCCATACGCTTCGTCGCCGGGGATCGCGCGAATCCGCGCGGCAACCTCGCGTTGAAACATCAGGACCATTCTCGAAATCATGCGCGCGTTGTCGCTGAGCCGGCGCAGGATGGCCGCCGCGACGTTGAACGGAAGATTGCCGATTACCTTGACCGGTGAATCGGTGACGAGCGCCGCGAAATCGATCGCAAGAAAGTCGGCGTTGATGATGTGAACGTTCGCGCCACTGCTGTCTGCGAAGTGCTCCCGGAGCCGAACCGCGAGGCGCGGGTCGAGTTCCACGAGCGTCAGCGAGCGTAGCGGCCGCGCCGCTATTTTCTCGGTCAGGATGCCCAGCCCGGGGCCTATCTCGACTACCGGGTCCGATTCGGACAGCTCCGCCGCGGCGACGATTCGATCGGCGACGGCGCCGCTGGTCAGGAAATTCTGGCCGCGCGATTTTGCCGGCCGCACACCGGCTTTCGCCAGTGCCGGTGCGGGACGCGACGGCGTTTCAATTCCGCCGCCAGTGCTGTTGGCTGCCTTAAGTTTGCGGCGCGCGTGCGATTTTCGTGCAATCGTCATCTGCTCCGGATTCAAAGCGCGAGATTAGCCTCCGCGTCGATGCTGAGCGGGTCGCGCTCGCCGCGGATCAGACGGTAGCTGCCCGCGAGCGCGATCATCGCCGCATTGTCGGTGCAATATTTGAGCGCGGGTGCGACCAGCCGGCGCCCATCTGCCGCCGCCGCCTCGGCCAGCCTGTCGCGCAATCTCGAATTTGCCGCGACGCCGCCGGTCAGTGCGATCGTATCCGCGCCCAGCTCGCGCGCGGCGGCGATGGTCGGCTTCACCAGCATATCGACGACAGCTTCCTGAAAGCTCGCGGCGAGATCCTCGGGCCGCTCGGCGCGGCCATCCTCACTGGCCAGGATAGTTGCGACCGCGGTCTTCACCCCGCTGAAACTGAAATCCATCGGCGCCCCCCTGACGTGGGCGCGCGGGATTCGCACGCGCTTTCGATTTCCCCGGCGCGACATCTCGTCGATTGCCCGGCCGCCCGGATAGCCCAGTCCCATCAGCTTGGCGACTTTGTCGAACGCCTCGCCGGCGGCGTCGTCGCGAGTGCGTCCGATCCGGCGGTAGCGCCCGAAATCCTCGACCGCGAACAGCGCAGTGTGACCGCCGGATACGACCAGCGCCAGGTACGGCATCGCGATACGATTTTCGAGCAGCGGCGCCAGCAGATGGCCCTCGATATGATTCACGCCGACCATCGCAACGCCGCTCGCCTGCGCCAGCCCCTTGGCGAACATCAAGCCGACCAGCAACGAGCCGACCAAGCCCGGGCCGCGCGTGACTGCGATTCCCTCGATGTCCGCGAGCCGGCATCCCGCCCCGTCCAGCGTGCGCTCGATGACCGGTCCGATCGTGACGACGTGACTGCGCGACGCGAGTTCGGGAACGATACCGCCGTAAGCGCGATGGACGTCGTCCTGATTGGCGACGGTGCTCGAGCGAATGTCGGCGATGCCCGGGGCGGTGGTTTCGAGCACCGCGGCGGCAGCGTCGTCGCACGAAGATTCAATTCCGAGTATCAGCATCGCGTTCAGTCTGCTGGAGCAGGCGGCGGCGGCGGAGCGGGCGCCTCGTCGGGTGGCGGCGCAACGCCGGGCTCCGCGGGCGCGGGCTGGTCGAGATCCGGGGCCGGTGCCGGGTTGGCATCGGCAGGCACGGACAGGCGCGTGACGCCGACGCGCGCAGTCAGGTTGCCCGGAGCCGCGGCGAGAGCCTTCTGATAGGCGGCGGCGGCCTCGGCGGATTTCCCCGACTCCTCGAGACTGAGCCCTTCGAACGCGTAGATTTCGCCGAGCCACGCGGAATCCGATGCGAGCCCGATTTCCGCGCGCTTGAAGAAGGTCTGCGCCTGCGTGTAGTCCTTGCGCGTGACGTACGCGCGCCCCAGGTAGAAGTATGCGTACGAGTTGCTCGGATCGATCGAAATCGCATGCGCCAGTTCGCGAATCGCGCCGTCGGTGTGCCCCTGCTCGAGTTCGACGCGCTGCTGCTCGGTGATTCTCAAGGATGCGGCGCGAGCGGGAGTTGGCGCTGCATCGATCAACGGCGCCAGCGACGAGTCGCTGATTTGGGGCGTTGTCACGATCGAACCGACGTCGATCGCCGGCGCGATATCGGTGGGCGCTGCTGCGGGAGGCTGCGCACCGGGCGATGGATTGGGGATCGGCGCCTGGCTTTCGGCGGTCGTCGGCTCCCCAGCCGGCGCGGCGATCCACTCGCCGGAGTCGGGATTTGTGTCGGCGTCGGGGGACGGTGCCGCGCCGGGAGATGGCGCCGCGGCCGGACTCGGCGCTACGAGATCCTGCGCCGGAATCGATTCCTCTTCGAGCCTCGCGACGAGCGTTGGTTGGCGCTGCGATGCGATCGCGGGAATCGGCAGCATCGACAGAAATACTGCAAAAGCGAATGGGCCGAGTCGCATCATCGCGAACTAGTCATTGGGATCGGCAACGGGATTGGGCGCCTCGTGCATCTCGTGGTCAGCCGATAACGCCGTCGCCGCAGTATGATACGGGCAGTACTCAGTCGGCGCCATCCCTTGCGGGTACACGCCCATCATCGTCACCGGGCAATAGGGTGTCGCCTTATAGCCGGTAGTCGGATCGATTTTTACCTCGACGATTCCCGGCGGAGCGGTGAAATCGAGCGCCGGGCGTGCCGCGGTCGCCGCTTTCATAAAAGCGGTCCACGCCGGCAGCGAAGCCTGTGCGCCCGTCAACCCAAGCACTTCCTTTTGATCGAAACCGGTCCAGACCACTGTCAGCAGGTTGGGCGTAAAGCCTGCGAACCATGCGTCCTTGGCGTCGTTGGTGGTGCCGGTCTTGCCCGCCGCCGGCCGCGTGAAACCCATCGAGCGCGCGCCCGCGCCGGTGCCGTGATTGATCACGTTTTCGAGCATGAACTGCATCATGTAAGCGAGCTGCGGCGAAATCACCTGTTCGGCGGCGAGTTCGTGACCTTCGATTACCTTGTTGTTTTCATCGACCACGGCGGTAACCGCGTAGGGTTGGATTTCCATTCCGTCGTTGGCAATTATGGCGTACGCGCGCGCGACCTGCATCGGTGAGACTTCGATTCCGCCGAGCACTATCGACGGGTAGGCCGGCAAGTCGCCAAAGCCGAGCTTCGACGCCATCGCGCGGATTCGATCCAGTCCGACGCTATTGGCCAGCCGCGCGGTCGCGGAGTTGAGCGACTCGCCGAGCGCGAACTCCAGCGTGACGTGGCCGAAGAAGCGGTCGCGATAGTTATTCGGCGTCCAGCTCATGTCGCCGTACTGCCAGGTGAAGGGCGCGTCCTCGATATAGGTAGTCGGCAGGAACTTCTCCGCTCCTCCCGACAGGGTCTCGTCGAAGGCCGCCAGGTAGGTAACCGGCTTGAAGACCGAACCGGGCTGACGTTTGGACTGAGTAACCCGATTGAACTGGCTCGAGCGGTAATCGCGTCCACCGGCCATCGCGCGAATCTTTCCGCTCTGCGGCTCGAGTGCGACGAGGCACGACTCGAGGCGCTCTTTGGTTTCGCGGCGCGCCAGCTTGGGATGCTTGGCTTCCAGATCGCCGAGATTGTGCGCGATCGCATTCTCGGCGAGCTTTTCCATGTGCACGTCGAGCGAGGTGAAGATGCGCAAACCCTCGCCGCTGAGCACCTGCGGCGGATAACGCTCGGCCAGTTCCTTCTTGACGTAATCGACGAAGTAGGGCGCGTCGTTGCCCTCGGCATAAACTTCCCGCGGATGCAGCGGCTCGCTGACTGCCGAATCGTAAGCGGTCTTGCCGATGTACCCGTCCCCGAGCATCGCAGCCAGGACCTCGTCGCGTCGCGGCCGCGCGGCGTCGGGATGATGCAGCGGATTGAGCCGGTTGGGCGAACTGATCAAGCCGGCAATAGTAGCCATTTCGCCAATAGTCAGATCGCGCGGCTCCTTGGAGAAGTAGTACTCAGACGCTTCCCAGACGCCGTATATGCCTTCCTGTCCGCGCTGGCCCAGGTAGATATCGTTAATGTAGTTCTCCAGGATTTCATCCTTGGAGTATTGGCGCTCCGCGATGTACGCCATCATCGCTTCCTTGAGCTTGCGCTTGTAACTTCGCTCGCGGGTCAGGAAGAAGTTCTTCATCAACTGCTGGGTGAGCGTCGAGCCGCCCTGGCGCACGTGCCCCGAGGTAAAATCGATATACGCGGCCTTGACGGTGCGGACCAGGTCAACGCCATGATGCTCGTAAAAGCGATGGTCTTCGGCGGCCAGGATGGCATTGATCATCGTGGGCGGAATCTGGCTCAGGCGCACGAGCCGGCGCTGCTCCCATTCGCCTTCGAAGATGCCGCTGATGAGTTCGGGTTCCAGCTCGATCGAGAAGATCGGCTTATGGATCACGGGATCCCCCATCGACGCGATCGTATCTCCCTTAAGCGTCAGGTCGACGAATTCGCCGCCGAAGTTGCCGTACGGATACGCGAAGCTATGCAGAAAGATGTCGAGCTTGCCGCGCTTGCGATCGAAGCTGTACTCGCCGCGAGAGGTGACGTGGCCCGGATCGACGGGATGGTAATTCAGGCGCGCGAGACGCTCGAAGAAACCGAGGTCCTTCAGATCCTGGCCGGGGTAAATGAGCACCGAGTCGGAATAAATGCGCGACGGGATGTTCCATCGCTTGCCCGAAAACCGCGCGACGACCTCATCCTGGAGCTGATTGTAGTAGCTGAAGAACAGCCACAAGGTCGGCGGGACGGCGAACAAGATGAGCACGCCGGCGCCGATCAGCGCGAACTTGAGGATTCGTTTCGGGGACATCGGGAATGCGTCCCCGGCTCAGGCCTCCGGTTTGACGGTCACGTAGATGGTGGCGTCGCCGCGCCTGACGAGCAGCAGGACTATCTTGCCCTTGGCGCTGGTCTTCAGCGCATTTTGATACGAGTCCACGTTCTTGACGGCCGCGCGATTGACCTCGAGGATCACGTCGCGAGCGCGAAGGCCCGCCTCGTCGGCGCGGCTGCCGGGCAGGACCGACGAAATCACGACGCCGCCGGGCGAATTGAGCCCCAGTTCTTTGGCGAGATCGGGACTCAGTTCCTTGACGTGAAGGCCGAAGGGCGAGACCGCGCCGAGGTCCGGCTTTTGCGATTTTCCTTCAGACGCCACGATTTCGGGCTCGTGCGATTGCGTAATCGTCACCGGCAGATCGATCGTCTGCTTGTCGCGAATCACCTTGAGAATCCCTTTGTGCCCCAGGTCGGTGCGGCCTATAAGCAGCGGCAATTCGCGCGAGTCGCTCACCGGTTGATTGTCGAACGCGACGATTACGTCGCCGCGCTTGACCCCGGCCGCTTTGGCTGGTCCGCCGTCGAGCACCTTGGCAACCAGCGCGCCGCGTGAATCCGCCAGCCCCAACGACTCGGCCAGCTCGGGCGTCACCTTCTGGATGTAAACGCCGAGCCATCCGCGCACGACTTTGCCCGAGCTCTTGAGTTGCGGCAGCTCTTCCTTGACCAGTTCGATGGGTACCGCAAAGCCGATTCCCATGCTGGCGCCGGTGTGCGTGTAGATTGCGCAATTGACCCCGACCACGTCGCCGCGCAGATCGATCAGCGGACCGCCCGAGTTGCCGGGATTTATCGACGCGTCGGTCTGGATGAAGTCCTCGTAGCTGCCCGGGATGAAGCGTCCCTTGGCGCTGACGATTCCGGCCGTCACCGAATGATCGAAGCCGAACGGATTTCCGATCGCCATCACCCATTCTCCGACCTTCAAGTCGTCGGAGTCGCCCAGCGGCGCCACTGCCAGGTCGTGCTTCGTATCGATCTTCAGCAGCGCGATGTCGCTCTTCTCGTCACGCCCGACAATCTTGGCTACGTAATTGTGGCCGTCCTGCGTGGTCACGGTAACCGTGCCCGGATTCTCCACGACGTGCTCGTTGGTCAGGATGTAGCCGTCCTTGGTGATGATGAAGCCGGAGCCAAGCGCCTTGGAGTGTGGCGAGCCGCCGAAGTCCTCGAAAGGATGCGAGTGCGGTGGCATGAGAGGGCCGTGCGGAGACTCTTCGGGCGATGACTCGCCGCCTTCGCCGCCTTCGGCGGGTTCGTCGGTCGAGATGTTCACGACGGCGGGGCTGAGCTTGGCTGCGAGATCGACAAAGTCCGGCATCGACTGGGCCTTCGCCACGTGAGCGGGGTCGGCCAGCTCGGTCCAGAAGTGCGTGGGCGGCGCGGAATCCGCCGCCCGTGCCGCCGTGCCAGAGGCAATCAAAGCGAATGTCGCGGTAAAAATCGCGACGCCAAGAAAAACGATGGGTCGGGAAAACTTATGCGTCATGTGTGATTAAGCGCAGACGGCCAATCAACGGCTCGGCGGTCTCGCTAATTCAACGTACTTCATTTGCAGACTGGAAAGAATCTCTTTAAGCAAGGCTTGTTCGTGGGGATCGAGATTTCCCCGCGTCTTGTCGCGCAACATTATGATGATATCGATCATCTGCTGCGCCATAACCAGGTCGTGCATCACCTGACCGCTCGCCGGGTCGGGTATTTCGCCCAGCGCCGCCAGCGCCTGCTCTGACAGGCTCCATAGAAACGCCGCGAATGTCAGCTCGGGGGGCGCTTGGTTCGAATGGCGATTCGGCGCGGGCTGTGAGGCGGCGGCTTGCGGCTTGGAGATCGACTCTGGCCCGGATGCGTCGGGTTTGGATTTTATTTCCAGCGCTTCGACCCGCTCAGATGGCGCCTCGTCGCCTGCCTTGGCCTCGCCTTCGGCGGAGAAACGCCGGCGATCCTGAACCTTGAATCCCCGCTTGTCCTCTGATTCTTCCATCGATCGCGCCCTCACCCTTGTCCAATCTGTCCGCTGGACATTTGCTCGAGCCGATGGATTCGCTCCTCGATCGGCGGATGCGTCGAGAACAGCCGCGACATTCCCTTTGCGCTCAGCGGATTGACGATAAACAGATGAGCCGTCGCAGGGCTGGCTTCCATCGGCAGCCGCTCGTTGGCGGCCTCGAGCTTGCGCAGCGCGCTGGCCAGGTACAGCGGATTATGCGTCAGCGCGGCCCCGCTCGCATCGGCCTGGTACTCGCGCGTGCGCGAAATCGCGAGCTGAATCAGGGTCGCCGCGATCGGCGCCAGGATGCCCGCGACCAGCAGCCCCGCCAGCCCGCCTTCCTCGTCGTCGCGACCGCCAAGCCCGAAGATCGCACCCCATCGAACCATCGTGCCGATCATCATCACGGCGCCGGCCATCGTGGCCGCGATCGAGCTGGTCAATATGTCGTGATTGGTCACGTGCGAGAGTTCATGGCCGATGACGCCCTTCAACTCCTCGCGCGTGCAGATTCGCATGATCCCGCGCGTCACGGCGACCGCGGCATGATGCACGTTGCGGCCGGTCGCAAACGCGTTGGGCGTGTCGGAATCGATAAGGTACAGGCGCGGCATCGGAATTCCGGCCGAATGCGCCAGCTCGTTGACGATCGAGTAGAGTTCCGGCGCCGAAGCCGCGTCGAGTTCCTGCGCCCCATACGCGCGCAGCACGATCTTGTCGGAGAACCAGTAGCTGAAGAAGTTCATCACCGCGGCGATAACGAAAAAGATCACCACGCCGCGCGAGCCTCCGAGCAGCCCGCCGATTACCATCAGCAGACCCGTCATCAGACCCAGCAGCATCGTCGTCTTGAAGAAGCTCATGGCCCCTTTGAGTGTATTACGTTTGACGCTGCGCCACAAATTATTGAATGTGAAACCCGCCGTGGGTTTCACGCTTCCCTGGGCAGGGGTGACCCCTGCACCCAGTGAAGGGAAAAGAGAAGATGCGGGCTGCGCCCTGTTAGAACAGGTTAAGGGGGAGAAGCGAGTGTTCTGCCTCTGAGATACCTCGCCCGTTATGTTTACGGGAGAGGCGGCCGGTAGGTGAGGGTGGCCTGCTCACCAATTTCCAGCCAATCATAAGTAGAGTCCGCCGGTTTTTTCGCCCTCCTGGG